>JBGARA010000082.1:0-17516 GCA_044230475.1 Pyrinomonadaceae bacterium
TCTTGCGGTAAAAGCGGATCGCCCTGTCGATAAGGTCACCCGCGCCCAGAGGTGAAAGCGACTGCGTTGAATCAAAAGAATCGACACCGGCCATTGCCGAAGAGTTTAGCAATTCCGCACTATTTTAGCCATGAATATGCCTAAAAAGTGTCCCGTGTCCCAGTATGGGCAACTACTCCCCTTAAGCGTTGTTTTGTTGACAAACAATAGTAAGGGCATATAATGCAAGAACAAGCGGTAAAAACACCGGGCGGTTCGGGAGGACCGCAAAAATGTCTCAAAACGACCGTACATCCCGATCGGCGCTTCTCAGTCCCAAGACAATTGCCTTGCTAATTACCTTTGCGCTTGTTGGTTATTTGATCGCTTTGCCGCCGTTGACTCAGAATAGTCAAACAAGCATGGCAACAAACACCACGACCTTCACAAATACCCCGACGGCAACTGCAACTTTTACGCCGACGCCTTTGCCAAGTCCTTTTCCTGAATATGATCTGACGATCAATCAGTCGGCTACGCCCGATTCCGTATTTTTCAACCAGCCGCTGACTTATACATTGACCGTAACTAATTCCCCGGCAGCTTTAGGCGGGGGAGCGTGTCCCAATGTTCGGTTTGGCTGGCCGATATTGGGGCCGTACAGTTTCTCTTCTGCATCCGGTACAAACGGTTACGTCGCAACGACAGACGGTAACGGCATAACATTTACCGGTGGCTGCGTTTCTTCACAAGGCGGAGTTGTCCGCACCGCAACATTGACGGTAGTGGTAGTACCTAGCACCACCTTTTTGACCCGCATTACGAGTCTGGGCGAGAACGTTATCGTCGATCCTGAAAATAACTGGGCCGAAAACGATGAAACTAACAACACAGCGGCGACGATCCATACCCTCGTCAACCCAAACGGTACGCCGCTAGATACTCGAACCCCGACATTTACGCCGACGGCGACCGCGACAAATACAGCTACATTCACGCCGACAGCAACGGCAACGCCTACCATTCCGGCATCGACAGTTCAATTTAGTTCCACGACATATTTCGAGGATGAATCACAAGCAGCGATGATCACTTTGAATCGGACGGGCGATCTTTCGGGGACGGCAACGGTGAACTTCTCGACTTCAAATGGCTTGGCGATCGGTGGTACCGTATGCAGCAGCTCGGGTGGTGATGGTCCCGATTATTTAAGCGTCGCTCAACCTGTGATATTTGGTCCGAACGAAACGTCGAAGTCCGTCAACGTGGTGCTTTGCGGTGACGGCATTGCCGGTGAACGGGATGAGACTCTTAATCTGCTGCTGACAGGGGCAAATGCCGGGTCGCCTGACACGTCGTTTCTAGCTATCAACGATACTGCGACGCAGTTTGTGAATCCTGCGAACATTGCGATCAATAGCGGCGGAGCGGCGGATCTATATCCCTCAACTATTAACGTAGCAAACTATCCGGTACCCTTTGTCAGCTCAATGCGTGTGACAATTTATGATTACGCGGTCGCGACCCCCGTCGATGTCAGTTTCCTGTTAGTGAGCCCTGGCGGACAAAAATTTGTCCTCCTGGCCAATGCAGGCGGACTGACTCCCGGTGGCCCGGCAACATTAACATTTGAAGATACCGCCGGACAGATCGTGCCGTTCAATGGCCCGCTGACGACACGCGACTTTGAACCGACTTCATACGGGATGGTGGCAAACTTCCCTGCGCCGGCGCCTCTCGGGCCGTACAATCTGCCGGGCAGCACGATCGGCGGCACCGGTCCACAAATGATGGGCGGCAACCCGACAAGCACGTTCGGTACGACGGGTACCATCGGAACATGGAGTCTTTATGTCCGGGAACAGGCTCCGCCGCCACTAATTCACACGGTCGTCGGCAATGTCAGCGGCTGGGGACTGGAATTCTTTAGGCCGACCGCCCAAGGCTCGATCTCGGGCCGAGTGCTGACGGCAAACGGCATCGGCGTCCGAAATGCGAAGATCGTTATCACGGGCAACTCGCTGGCTGAACGCCGTGTAGTCTCGACTGGCTCGTTCGGGTATTACTCCTTTGATGGCCTGGCAACCGGTGAGACTTATGTCGTGACGGTCAATTCCAGGCGTTACACATTTCCGACGCCGAGCCATGTGATCAGTCTCCTTGACAGCGTGGCTGAAGCCGACTTTATCGCGGAGCCCATAGAGTAGCTCAGCTGCGTGGGTGGATGTTGTAATTCTTGATCTTGGAATTGAGGGTCGTCGCGTTTAGGCCTAACAGGCGAGCGGCGCGGGATTGGTGACCCGCAGTTTGGTCAAGCGAACGTCGGATCAGATCGATCTCAAATTTCTTTACTTCATCATAAAAATTGACGCCGTGCGCGATGTCAATATCGTGCGAGAGGCCTTCGGCTCTTGCCATCATTTCGAGAGCGAGGTCAGGATCACGAACCTCGGCACGCAGACACTCGACGGTGATCTCGTTGCCGGGAGCGATCACGATCGCGCGTTCAATTATGTTCTCAAGCTCGCGGACGTTGCCGGGATAGTTGTAGCTTTCGAGCAAGGACAACACATCAGGCTTCAGCTGTTCTGATATCTCGCGACCGTTTTCTTCGGAATATTTGCGTATAAAATGCTGAGCCAGCGGCAAGATGTCTTCGCGGCGTTCGCGCAGCGGCGGAAGTTCTATCGGAACTACTGACAAACGATAATAGAGATCTTCACGAAACGTGCCATTCTTTACGGCCTCCTTAAGGTCAACATTTGTCGCAGCGATGATGCGAACATCTACCTTGGTGGGCGCCGTTTCACCGATCGGCGTAAACTCGCGTTCCTGAATTACACGTAAAAGACGAACCTGAATTTCAGGCCGCAGATCACCTATTTCATCCAAAAATATTGAACCCGTATCGGCAACCTCGAATAAACCTTTCTTCGCCGCGACGGCTCCGGTAAACGCTCCTTTTGTATGACCGAATAGTTCAGATTCAAGAAGCTCGGACGGAATGTTCGAGCAGTTTACGACGACAAAAGGATCGCCGGAGCGCGGGCTGGCTTCGTGGATGGCTTTTGCGACCAACTCTTTTCCGGTACCGCTCTCGCCTGTGATCAAAACCGTCGAGCGCGCAGGAGCAACTCTCTCGACAAGGCGAAAGACATTTTCCATCACTTCGCTGCGGCCGATAAAGCCATCGCGCTTGACCGCGCGCACCATTGCCTGACGGAGGTTGTGGCGCTCTTCTTCCTTTTGTTTCTTCTTGATGCCTTTCGAAACGAGAGCCAGTATCTGTTCGTTTTGGAATGGCTTGCGGATAACGCTTGTCGCACCTTTTTCCCAGGCCGATATTGCCGTGTCGAACGTAGCAAATGCAGTTACGATCAAAACAACCGCCTCAGCGTCGATCTTGATCAACTCCTCAAGGGCCGTCAGCCCGCCGATGCCGGGCATCGAAACGTCCATAAGCACGACATCAAATGGCTTTTGCGTGTAAAGCTCGATGGCTTCTTCGCCTGTTTTTGCAAGCTCAACCTTATAGCCCGCGCCCGAAAGTATTGTTTCGAGCACGTCGCGCATTATCTCTTCGTCATCGCAAATAAGGATCGAGCCTTTTTTAGCCATAAGATTTGAATATAGCAAATTTCGGGGGTTGGAACATTCAAAGCTTCGCATTAAACTTTCAGCGGTAGTTTGACGTAATATTAGACAGGCAAAAAGTAATGGCACTTTCAAAAACGGGAAAAGTAATTTTATTGGTAGGCGGCATTGCTGCGATTCTCTTTGTTGTTGTGTTGATCGGTGTGATCTATGCAGCAAAAACAATGGGGCGGCCCGAGGTGGCGGACAACAGCGTTCTGGTTCTAAATGTTTCGGGGGACCTGCCGGATTATGTCCCCGAAGAGCCGCTCGCCAAGGCGTTTGGAATCAGCCAGAAGCAATCATTCACAAGTCTTTTGACGCAACTGCGAAAGGCGAAGGTTGATAAACGTATCGGCGCGATTCTGCTGGATATCAATTTTCCTGCGATCGGTTGGGGTAAAGCTTACGAACTGCGAGAAACCATCGCCGATCTCAAGTCATCCGGCAAACCGGTTTACGCCTACATGGAGATCGGCACCAACCGCGAGTATTACATTGCGACCGCCGCCGACAAGATTTATCTGCCGCCGTCTGGTGACATTTACATAAACGGATTTGCCGCCGAAGCGATGTTTTACAAAGGCTCGCTCGACAAGCTCGGCATCGAGGCCGACGTGATCCAGATCGGGCCGAAATATAAGAACGCGCCGGATCGTTACACGCGAAAGGAGATGTCCGATGGCCAGCGGGAAGTTATCAATTCCGTTCTCGACGAGTATTTTGCCAGGTTTACGACTGCTATTGCGGATTCCCGCAAGAAATCTCCCGAAGATGTAAGGGCCCTTATCGACAATGCCCCTTACAATGCAAATCAGGCAAAATCGCTCGGGCTGATCGACGACGCTCTGTATCGGGAGCAGATTGATGCGCAGTTGAAAACAGTTCTCGGATACAAGGAAGATGCAAAATTGCGAACCGTCACAGGAGGCGCGTATCGTGAAGTTCCTTCAGATTCATTGGGCTTGAACAACGGCGAGAAGGTAGCCGTGATATACGCTTCAGGCGGCATCAACGTCGGCAAATCGAGCAACGGTGCGTTGAACGGTGAGATGGTCGGTTCGGACACTCTGGTCGAAGCGATCGACGACGCTGCCGAAGACAAATCGATCAAGGCGATCGTCATGCGCGTCGATTCACCGGGCGGCTCGGCACTCGCATCCGATCTGATCTGGCATGCGATCGAGAATGCAAAAACAAAGAAACCCTTTGTCGTATCGATGTCGGATGTTGCGGCTTCCGGCGGATATTACATCGCCTGCAACGCCGACAAGATCGTCGCCGAGCCTTCGACGATCACTGGTTCTATCGGTGTCTTTATGGGCAAGCCTGTCGTCAAGGGGCTTTATGATTGGCTCGGCGTCACGAATGAATATGTGATGCGCGGGAAAAATTCAGGCATCTTTCGCGAAACTGAAAAATGGACTCCTGAGGAGCGCGAAAAGATGGTGCAGCAAACGAACACTATCTATTACGACAACTTTGTCCCAAAAGTCAGCAAGGGGCGCGGCAAGAGCACTGAGGAAGTAAATATGCTCGGCCAGGGACGAGTCTGGACCGGAACACAGGCCAAAGAACGCGGGCTTGTAGATGAGTTTGGCGGATTGGAAAAGGCAATTTCTGTCGCAAAAGAATTAGCAAAGCTGCCTGAGGACAAAGACGTTAGACGCATTGTTCTGCCTGCGCCGAAACCATTTTTACAAACTTTATTTGGCGATGACGCTTCGACCGAAGCTTCCGATTCAAAAACTGAACAAGCTCAGCAGGCTTTGCTTGAATCGTTACCTGCCGACCTGCGACGGGCATTTCGATACGCCGCTTTGTTCGATCAAATGCAGCGTGGCGAGGCAATGCTGCTGCTGCCATTTGACCTCGAGATCAAATAATCGTTGACAATAATTGCAAGCGCGAATAAAGTGTCTAATCGGGCGCTTTTTTCTCGCGCATTTTTCCAAATCGCTAAATTCAGTTTTTCCGTCCGCCTCGCGTGGTGCGGTTGTCAATCAACCTGTTCGACTAAGGAGAATCAAAATTTATGGGTCGTATTATTCTGGGAGTCATCATCGGGTTTATCGTCTGGTCGATCTTATGGGTCGGCGGTGACGAAGCATTTGGAAGTCTTTTGTCTGACTGGTACGGAGCTCAAAAGCTGGCGTTCGAAAAAGCAGCGTTCAATAAGACTGCGTTTGAGGCGAGTTCTTCATTTTTGCTTTTCAAGATATTCCATAGCATCGTTGCGTCGCTGATCTCCGGTTATCTTGCGGCCTTTATTGCAAACGAAAACGGCAGGACGACCCTGATTCTTGGCATCCTGTTGCTCGCGGTCGGGATAGCGGTTCAAATGAGCGTTTGGAGCTTGCTGCCGATATGGTATCACCTCATCTTTCTAATAATGCTGATACCAATGACGATCGCCGGTGGAAAACTCAAAAAGACTGCTTGAGAGGTTCTATGCGTTTGATAATTGCTGCTATACTCGCCGGCATAGTGATGTTTATGTGGGGAGCGGTTTCTCACATGATCCTTGGTATCGGTGATGCAGGCGTAAAACCCGCTCCAAACGAAGCCGCCATAATGTCGGCGATGAGATCGAATCTCACCGAACCCGGATTCTACGCTTTGCCCGGATTAGACATGAAAAAGTCGACCGAAGAAGAAAAAACTGCCTGGGACGCAAAATACAAGCAGGGGCCAACGGCGATATTAGTCTATCAACCCAACGGCGACTATGCTTTCTCGCCAAAACGGTTCGGTATCCAACTGGGATCGAATATCGCCGCCGCACTGGTCGTCGGAATGATCTTGTCACTTGCAGCTGTTGGTTTCAGTCGAGGCGTGACGATCTCAACTCTTGTAGGGTTAGCGGGTTGGCTTTCGATCAACGTTCCATATTGGAACTGGTATCGCTTCCCAACAGATTTCACAACCGGCGGTTTGATCGATCAGATCATTGGCTGGCTGCTTGCAGGTTTTGTTCTTGGATTTATTCTGAAACAGAAACCTTAGCATAATTGCGCAAGGCAAGCGGAATTGGTAAAGGCGGTTGCATAATGCTGTAAGTCCGATTATTGAGTTCTGCAATCTTATTCTCTGCACTTGTTTGTAAGTCATCAGGCGGCAGATCTTCCTCAAATTCGTAACAGGCATGCATAATACACGGTACTGGCTTGCCGCTTTCATGAACAAGACACCCGATGCCCTTCTCAAACAAAGGACACGCAAAAGTTTGCGTGAACGTATCGCCTTCTGCACTTAACGAATATTTTTGAATTGTCTCACCAACTCTCGCACTTATCTGGTTTTGACGTTCGGGCGACAAATGTCTTAATGATCTTTCGATGGCAATGGCTTCAAGCCTCGAAATATGCACGTTCACGAAATGAGCATCGAGGCAGCACGCCCCCTGAGTCTCACACGTGTGGCAACTCTTTGCACGATGTTCATATTTCTCTGAAATCACGCCTTTCAGGTCAGAGATAATTGCATCAAGACGCTCAATCGCCTTTGATTCACTAAGAAATCTCATTAAAGTAACACGCTCAGCATTTGCTTGCGCTTAATTCTATATTGCGTGATACTATCTAGTAAATTGAGATAACGCAACTGAGGAAATTTTATGCTGAAAGAAGGCGATAAGGCACCGAGTTTTAATGCAAAAGACCAAGACGGGAATACCGTAAAACTGGCTGACCTAAAAGGCCAACGAGTAGTTTTGTATTTTTATCCGAAGGACGATACGCCGGGCTGCACAAAAGAGGCGTGTTCATTTCGTGATGCTGACGACGTTTATCGCAAAAAAAATATTCGTGTACTTGGCGTTTCGACCGATGACGAAAAATCACATCAGAAATTCATTTCGAAATTTCAGCTGCCCTTCGACCTGCTCGCCGACACCGATAAAAAGATCGTTGAAGCCTACGGCGTTTGGGGCGAAAAGAGCATGTACGGCAAAAAGTACATGGGCACGATCCGTAAGACCTTTTTGATCGACGAAAAAGGCAAGATAGTAAAGATATTTGATAAGGTAAACGTTGCGGCACACGCCGATGAGGTATTGGAGGCTTTTGGTGAAAAATAGAAGTATTACATTGCACTTACCGCTACTCGCCCTGGCTCTTTTGGTTATGGTCGGCTGCCAGACAGCGCAGCTTGCCCCGTACACGAAATACACCAGCGATGCCGAAGTCCCAAGGATCTCGCTTGAGGATGCTAAGAAAGATTATGATGCAGGGACGGCGGTCATAATTGACAGCCGAGGCGAACCTCAATATAAACAGGAACATATCGCCGGGTCGATCGGTATCGCAGATCTTGGTCCGGTTGAGGAAAATTACCCGAACATACCAAAAGGGAAAAAAATAATCGTCTACTGTTCCTGACCAAACGAGCATTCGAGTGCCAGTTTGGCATTCCAACTAAATCAACATGGTTTTCCCGGAACGTTTGCTCTGCTAGGCGGGACTGTTGCATGGAAGAACGCCGGTTATCCGATGGAGTCGAGTAAGAGCCCTGTTCAGCCGGCGGAGAGCGGTAAAGTTGATACGGCGACTCACTAATTCTTGACGGATATTTCTAACAGACGCAGTTAACTCAAACCTTCGACAACGCATCACAAATACGCCCCGCCGCTTTGCCATCCCAAAGCGGCGGTATTTTTGTGTCTGAATTTCGATCGTTGCCGAGGGCTTTTCCTGCACCAACCTTTATCGCCTCAGGCTCAGTTCCGACCAAAACATTTGTACCCATCTCGATCGTGATCGGACGCTCAGTATTATGCCGCAGCGTTAAGCACGGAATGGTGAGAACGGTCGTCTCTTCCTGTAACCCGCCGGAATCAGTCAAAACCAATTTCGCTCCGCTGTAAAGCCGCATAAAATCCAAATACCCAAGCGGCTCGATCAGACGGATGTTTGAGCTTGCGATACGTTCGGCAAAACCAAATTCTTCTAGCTTTGCTTTTGTTCGCGGATGAACCGGAAAGATGATCGGCAGTTTTTCTGAGATTGCTAACAAAGCATCCAGAATACCGGAGAATGTCGGTTTATCATCAACATTCGACGGGCGATGCAGCGTGACGACAGCGTAGTCTATATCGTTAACGCCAAGGTCTTGCCGCACATTCGACTTCTCAGCAAGCTTTAGATGCTCAAGCAAGGAGTCGATCATCACATTGCCGACAAAGACAATGTTCTCCGCCGGAATTCCCTCCTGTTTGAGATTTTCATCTGCGTCCTGTGATGTTGTGAATAATAGATCGGAGATCGAATCGGTCAGTATGCGGTTGATCTCTTCGGGCATCGAACGGTCGCGGGAACGAAGTCCAGCTTCGATGTGCGCAACCTTTATCCCAAGTTTCGAGCAAACTAATGCACATGCGATGGTCGAATTCACATCGCCAACAACAAGTACCCAATCCGGTTTTTCCGCAAGAACGACCGGCTCAAATTCCGTCATTATCTTTGCTGTTTGAACTGCATGTGAACCGGAACCAACACCCAGATGAATGTCCGGTTTCGGCATCCCGAGATCGTCAAAGAATGCATCCGACATCGCTGCGTCGTAATGCTGTCCGGTGTGAACGATCTTTGGCGCAAACTCCGCCGAACGCCGCTTCATCTCGGCATAGATCGGTGCGACCTTCATAAAATTTGGCCGCGCGCCCGCGATAAGCAAAACCTTTTTCATAAGGTTGATTTACGCACAAAATGGGGCTGTTGACTTCGATGAAGCCATGTCAAAGCCGTACGATCTTCGCCTTACTGCCATTTCGCAGATCGTTCGATAATGCGTTCCTTGTATCGACAACGACCGGGGCAAGTTCACAAACGCGGCCATAGTTTATCGGGGAATGCTCGGTACAAATTATTACGCAATCCGATCGGCTGATCAGATCGTCCGTCAACTCTTGATTATAGAGCGGCTCGCCGTCGCCGATAGTATAGGCGTGATCGAAGGTTACCTCGGGAACGAACGGGTCGTGGTAATAAACTTCAGCCCCGTCCGCACGCAGCAGATCAATGATCGAAAGAGCCGGCGATTCGCGCATGTCGTCAATGTCTTTTTTATATGCGACGCCGAGAATAAGAATTTTTGAACCATTGACAGCTTTTTTGTTGTCATTCAGGGCGTTGGTAGCGAGTTCGACAACATAAGCTGGCATGTTCGAATTAACTTGCTCGGCAAGCGATATGAATTTTGAATCGAAACCGTGCTGGCGAGCCTTCCACGACAAATAGTGCGGGTCGAGCGGGATGCAGTGACCGCCAATGCCCGGGCCGGGATAAAACGGCATAAAACCAAAAGGTTTAGTCGCAGCCGCGCCGACTACCTCCCAAGTGTCGATGCCGAGAGCGTTGCAGAGCTTCGCCATCTCGTTCGCCATCCCGATATTGATGGCGCGAAAAGTGTTTTCCCATAGTTTCGCAGCCTCGGCAACACGTGCGGACGAAACAGCATGAACCTGGCCGACGATCTGCCCATAAAGCATCGCCGCCACTTCGGTTGAATCCGTCGAAACTCCGCCAACAACCTTTGGAATGTTGTGTGTTTGAAACTGCGGATTGCCCGGATCGACGCGTTCAGGCGAAAAAGCCAGTAGAAAGTCCTCGTCGAGCTTGAATCCATGTTTTTCGAACATCGGCTGGAGAACTTCGTCAGTAGTACCCGGATAGGTCGTCGATTCGAGAATGATCAACTGGCCTCGCCGCATATATTTTTGGATCTCACCGCCGGCGGTCAAAATATACGACATATCCGGGTCCTTGGTTTTTCGCAAAGGGGTCGGGACGCAGATTATGATCACGTCACACTCGCCGAGCTTGCTGAAATCTGTAGTAGCCGTCAAATTGCCGTCATCAACACACTTCTTAACGTTTTCACTTGTAACGTCAACAATGTACGAGCGACCGGCATTGATCTCGTTCGTTTTTGTTTCATCGACCTCAAAGCCGATCGATTTAAATCCCTTGAGGCAAAATTCGACTATCAGCGGTAGGCCAACGTAGCCGAGGCCAATAACGCCGATACGCGCTCCCTTGTCCTTGATTAGCGTTTCTAATTCGTTTTTTATCATTATTATTTCGTTGGATGATCGTTATTTATTTTTGGGTGCAGAGCACGTGATTTGGCAGTTTCCCCGACTCCTAAACTATGTCAGGCCTCAACATTAGTCAATATTATATTGGTAATGTGCTAATATATTATCGCAGTCGCGCACTGATACACCTCGATAATTAAACTCCCAATTATACTCGTTCTCCGCTGAATTATGAATTTGGAGGTAACCTCGACAAATCCTGTTGTAAAAGCCGTTTTGGAAGGCTCAGCTCCGCGTCCGGCACAGGTGGCAGCGTCGCGTGGCATTCTGCCGCTCCCGCAAACTGACCTGCTTGAAATATTGGTTACTTTGTCCGAGGGCAGCGACACTGAATTACGCGATAACGCTGTTGCCGCTTTGGCTTCGCAAAATACGGAAGGGCTTGACGCAACAATGCGTTCAAGCGAGATCGCACCTCGCGTTTTGGCACACTTTGCCGCTCGCAGCGAACTGCCCGCCGCCGTACACGAGGCGATAATACTCAACGCTCGAACGCCGCCTAGTGCGATCGCGAAATTCGCGGCGGTTACGATAAACGGCAGCTTGATCGAGCTGATCTCACTCAATCAGCAACTGCTGATCCAACATCCGTCTATCATCGACGCGATCATTGGCAACCAATACCGTACCGCCGAAGCCGAACGCCGGGCCGCTGAAACAAAGCGTGAGTTCTTTGAAAAAGAACGCGGTGCACAACAGATCGCTAATGAGCTTCGGGCTCAGGGTAAGGAAGCCGCGGCACAGTTCCTGGAACAGGCTGAATTTACCGTAGATATGGACGCCTCGGGATTGACCGTCGATGACGCGATACTGCTGGCCGAACATATCGAAGTTCCCGATCACGAAACCGACGACTCGTGGCTCAGCCTTGAGTACATCGAAGAAATTTACGAGGAAACCGAGGAGCAGCGAAAAGCCGCCATCGGCAAGATACTCGGTGAGCTGCAGGCTGAAGAAGGTGAAGAGATCTCGAACGAACGAGTCTCAATGCTCAACCGCATTATGAAGATGGGCGTCAAGGACCGCGTCAAACTAGGCATGAAAGGCGACCGCGAGGCTCGAAATATTTTGATACGCGATCCAAACCGTCTGGTCTCTTCTGCGGTCGTAAATAACCCGAGAATTACCGAACAGGAAGTCGAAACGATCGCCGCAATGCGTTCGATCACTGAGGAAATTCTGCGACAAATCGCGACTAATAGACAATGGTCAAGAAGCTATGGCGTTATGCACGCTCTTGCGCGAAATCCACGCACTCCAATGGCAAATGCTGTTACGATCATGTCGCGCCTACAACTTCGCGATCTGATCGCCTTGTCAAAAAATCGAAACGTCTCCGATGCCGTTCGTCGTCAAGCTCTGCGGCTGCATACCGCTCGGACGGGCGGTAAATCGTCGTCCTAGAACAGTTTTTCTTTTCGTCCGGTCTTGATGAAAGTACCGGCCATGTCTGTAAAAGTATGGCTCGCCGCCCCGAACCATAGTCCTGCAAAAACAACGATCAAAAAATGCGCGCCGAAATACGAGTGTGTAAATTCGCCGACTGTATCCCAAACTCGTGTAAACTCAACCAGATGCGGCAATCGTCCCCCCGTATAGGTTAGATAAGCATAAGCAATCATAAACGTCAGTAGCGTCAAAACACCCATAAAATATACGACTCTGCCAAAGGCTCCGAAGATCAGCCCATGTGAAAATCGCGAGCGATGCTTGAAAAAGCTGCGATATGGAAACCAGATAAATCGAAAGATCGTCCATCGCGAATATTGTCGTGAAACCGTGTCAAGATCGGGGCCGAACATTACTCCGCCAAAAACGAAAGAAATGGCAAACATTGTCGACATTGCAAGACTATTTGTAACTGAATACGCGGCGGCAAAGGCCGGAGCAGCAAGAACAATAGTGATCGCATCATGAAATTTTCCGCTCGGCATCGCTTTATTCTAACGTGGAACACTGTCCGGTGTGTAATTATGCTAGAATCGGGATTCCGCAATTGATGGCATCCGTTTGGCAAAAACTGAAAACGACGCTCGCGATGATCAAGTTCGAGCATACGCTTTTTGCGTTGCCGTTTGCTTTTCTCGGAGCGATTCTCGCGGCTGACGGCCTGCCTGAATGGCGAACGATAATTTGGATAACTATTGCAATGGTCGGCGCACGATCAGCCGCGATGACGTTTAATCGAATAATCGACCGTGACATAGATGCGGCTAACCCAAGAACGGCAAATCGCGAGATTCCCTCTGGAAAACTCTCAATTCCCTTCGCATGGACATTTCTTTATGTATCGATCGGCGTTTTTGAACTTGCGTCGTACTCACTTAATTGGCTAACGTTCGCATTATCCCCAGTCGCGCTGATCTTTGTTCTTGGTTATTCGTATGCAAAGCGTTTCACGGCATTTTCTCATTTGCTGTTAGGTTCCGCTCTTGCTATTTCACCTTCGGCAGCTTGGATCGCAGTTCGCGGCGACCTCATGGATGAGGTGCCGATCTTGCTTTCAGTATTCGTCATGATTTGGACAGCCGGTTTTGACGTTCTATATGCCTGTCAGGATTTCGAATACGACCGAAAACATGGCCTTCGGTCAATACCGGCTCGCTTCGGCATAAAAAATGCGCTTTGGATCGCCCGTTTATTTCACTTCCAAGCGTTCATCGTCCTGGCACTGCTTTATTTTGCCACTGGCATGTACTGGCTGGGTCTTGTAGGGGTCATTACAGTCGGCTCACTCTTTGTTTACCAACACTTACTTATCAAGCCTAACGACCTAAGTCGAATGAATGCAGCATTTTTCACGACAAACGCCTTCGTCAGCGTCATCCTTTTGCTGACATTTGGCACGTCGGTTATTATCAACTAATGACCTATCGAAAACGCGGCATCGTTTGTATGGAATCCTTTTGGGATTCGCGTTTGACTGACCGACTCAACGTCCTACCGATGCTTGAGCTTTTGGATAAGACCGAAACGTGTAAATACGTTCATTTGTCATGCAACACAGTGGCGGAGCTTGAGTATAATCTTCGCTTAGTCGGCCGCAGGCGGGCCGGGATCTTGTATCTCTCATTTCACGGCTCTCCCGGAGTGATACATGTCGGAAAAACAAAGCTCAAGATAGACGATCTTGCCGATATGATGGGTGAAAGGTTCAGGAACTGGATAATTCACCTTGGTTCATGCAGCATATTCCGAAAGCCGACCGCGGTCGAGCGTTTTGCTGAAGCAACCCAGGCCGCCCTTATTACCGGCTACACCCGTGAGGTCGCATGGCTTGAGGCTACTGCCTTTGAACTGCTTCTATTTCAACAGTTCGCAGCATATCGCAGCCCACGCATCATTTGTCGAAATATCTATCGCAAACACGAAGAATTTGCCGAACAGCTCGGATTTAGGCACTATCCAGAGTATTGATCAGGACGCAAGTTTTGGGATCTGCAGATCGGTGCCGATCTTTTTGTTTAATTTCTCTATGAAATATGCAGACAACAATGGTGATTCCTTTTCGACATTTTGATGCACGAAAAAATTGAGTTTTCGTAAACCTTGAGCCTTCCATTCAGCGATACGCTCGACCCATCCATCAAGCCTCGTTTTGTCTGATTCGTGATTCGCACCGACCCACCGAACAAACGCATCGGGGGTTGTCAACCGCATGTGCATCAAGTCGCGGCGACCTGCCGTATCAACAAGGACATTCGTTATCTTGTTCTTTTCAAGCAAGTCGTAAAGCTCGGATGAAACTACCGGATCGTTATACCAATCCGTATGACGAAACTCCATCGCCAACGGAATGTCATATTGCCAGTTGTCAACAAACGTCCTCACGCGGTCAAAATCCTTCGGTCCAAAATTATTATGCATCTGGAGGAACGGCATCCCCAGTTTTTCCTTGAGATGCGACATATTGGTGACATTATTTTCGACAACCTGCTCAACCTCTTTTAGCCTGCGAAAATGCGAGATCGTCTGTTCTAACTTTGGAAAGAAGAGGAAATTCTCCGGCGCTGTCGCATACCACTTTTCAAAGGTCGAAGGCGGAAAAAGCCTGTAAAATGTTGCATTCAGTTCAATGCAATTGAATTGCGTCGAGTAATACCCAAGCTCATCCTTAACGCCCTTCGGATAAAATCCCTTCAGATCGGTCTTATTCCACTTTGCACAACCAACGTGTATATCGAGTTCTTTTGCTTTCGACTTGCTGAGGACACGCTTTGTATCCGCATTATCCGGCGGTATCGCAAAGTCGACCTCTTCAGGATTAGTAACTTGTCCAAATTTCATATGCTTTCGAGTATTCTTTTCAACGCGTTAAGCCGCTCGGCCCAAAATTCTTTCATTTGCGCAGCTATCTCAGAATTTGGGATCTTCAGATGCTGAACGACCATCTGCGATCTACCGTCACCCTTTGTATAAAGATCGATGCTTAATCGAGTCGAATCATCACTCCATAACACACGAACCGATTTGTTCTCTGTAGACTTTGTTATCGTGATCTTCTCATTCAACCATTTCTTCCGCAAACTAACATCAAGCCATGCAGTGTAAAGTACCTCGACCGGCACGGCGATCGTTTTGCTGACACCGATCTCAAAACCGTCCTTCTTCTCGCCGCGTCCACGCAAACCGCGATCCCATTGATAGCTGGTCGAAAGCAATCCGCAATTCCATTCACCCAAAGGCTTCAAGCCATCGATACTCATGACCAACTCATATATCCCGTGCGAATCGAGCTTTTTCGCACCCTTTTTGTCGAGCACATCAAACCACTCGGCCATCGTCTTTCTGGTTTTTGCGACGACAACTTTATCGGTGATAACATTTCGCTGTTTCGCGGCCTCGGCGGACATACGGCAACCTCCTGACAAACGACTTTCACGCGTTGTTTTGGTAAAATCGTAACATAAAGCTATGCAGTTTTCATTTGATTCGAATCTCAGAGACATTTCCAACAAGGTTGAGGATGGCGAGCGTTTATCGTTCGAAGAAGGAATGTCGCTTTATGCGACGAGCGACCTAAATGCGCTTGGCAAACTGGCCGACACCGTGCGCCGAAGCAAGCACGGTTTGACGACTTACTACAACGTCAATCGCCACTTTAACCACACGAACATCTGCGTTGCTGATTGTAAATTTTGCGGCTTTTATAAACGTGCGCGTCAGGAAGGCGCATACACGCATTCGGTGGAGGAAGGAGTCGAGATCGCACGCAAAGCCGTCGCCGAAGGCGCGACCGAGCTGCACATCGTCGGCGGCCTCAACACAAAATTGCCGTTCGAGTATTACACCGATCTTTTCTCGTCGTTGAAGCGAGAGTTTCCAAAACTGCATCTCAAAGCGCTGACGATGGTCGAGCTTGATTTCTTTGCAAGCTTCTACAAAATGTCGGACGAAGATGTTATCGAGAAACTCAAAGCCGCAGGAATGGACTCGTGTCCGGGCGGCGGAGCGGAAATTTTTGCCGAGCCGACGCGCTCGCGTATATGCGATCACAAATGCAACGCTGACCGCTGGCTTGAACTCGCCGGCAAAGTTCACAAAGCCGGCCTAAAGACAAATGCTACAATGCTATACGGCCATATCGAATCTATCGAAGACCGCATCGATCATCTTGTGCGTTTGCGAGAACAACAGGACAAGACCGGCGGCTTCCAATGTTTCATCCCGCTCGCTTTTTATCCAGCGGGAACAGCACTCTCAAACCTTCCCGGCCCTGACGCGATCGACAATCTCAAGACCATCGCCGTTTCGCGGCTGATGCTCGATAATTTCGACCACATCAAGGCCTACTGGGTCATGCTCGGCAAAGCGACCGCCCAGACCGCTCTCCATTTCGGCGCCAACGACCTCGACGGCACCATCACCGACGGCGGCGAGCTCACCCACACTTACTCCGTGGAGTCCAATAACGAGGTAAAAATGACCAAGCAGGAGATCATCGAAATGATCGAACGGGCAGGTTTTGAAGCCGTCGAAAGAGACACAGTTTATAATCGAGTCGAGAAGATCGCAGCAAAAATTTAAACAAATTTTATCAGCTGGAAAACCATGTCATATCTGGAAAACCATGTCGTTTCTGGAAAGTCATGTCATATCGCGAAAGTCATGTCAAATCGGGAAAGTTGGTATTCCAATTTCCGTTGAATGGCGCTAGGGTGAAAGTCGAGGGCAAAAATGAACCTGACCGACATAAAACGATCTTTTGAATACACTGAGTGGGCAAATGCCAAGGCGATGGACGCGGCGGCGGCGTTGACGGACGAAGATCTTCGCCGCGATTTCGGCATCAGTCATCGGTCGATCTTTGGGACGCTGCTTCACATGGCGGGTGCGGAATGGATCTGGCTGGAACGCTGGAATGGACGCTCTCCGGCAAAAGATGAAGCTTGGTCACAGTGGACAGTTGAATCATGCTCGAACCTTTCGGCGTTGAAAGAGCGTTGGAACGCTGTGATCGAAAACCGCCGGAGTTTTCTTTCATCCGTGGATGAAGCTCGATTACAAGCCGAACTGCCGTTCAAGCTGCTCAGCGGCGACGCGAGTTCGATGCCGCTGATCGACCAAATGCAGCACGTCACCAACCACGCAACGCTCCACCGCGGCCAAGTCGTCGGCATGATCCGCCAACTCGGCCTCGAACCGCCGCCAACCGACCTGCTCTTCTATCTGCGACAGGAGATCTCACCGAAATAGGTAAAGATTATGGGAAATATCAAGCCGATAAAGCGGGGCAAAACCGAAGTCTATGTTGCAAAGGACGTTTTCGAGCTTTGCGACATTCTTGACTGCTATTGGAGTGGCTGCG
>JBGARA010000083.1:0-16622 GCA_044230475.1 Pyrinomonadaceae bacterium
AGATGCGCGTACCAAGGAGTTGGTATGGCGAGGCTATGATAGGCGAACCGTTGACAGAAAATCGGAAAGGACCATAAAGAAATCCGTCGAGAAACTTATGGATAAGTTCGCTAAAGACGTACGCGAGAGCCGAAAAACATAGAGCGATAGTCAATTCAATTTGGTAAGTTGCGACACTCGTTGGCGTTTCAAATCCTCTTGCCCCGACCATTTCCTTAAAGCTGTCTTGTATCGAGGCAGCTTTTTCTATAGGCCATCACCCCGAGCATTTTTATGATCATTGAGCAGTTTTTCCCACTTTGCATTTGTCTTTTCATCGGAAAAAGTGTGCTCCGAACCTACTTTGCACGCTTGATAAAATGCCTCGCTCTCGTCGATCTTATTTACTTTGAGCTTGAGGGCCATGCCCGCACATTTCTGATTAAAGATCGGTTCGCTGTCCTCATCAAAATGCAGCCTAAGGAGGCTGAGCATTTCGTCAAATAACTGGTCTGCGGCGAGATACTTGTCATTTGGTGCTGGTTGCGGAACATGGCGCAAATACATGTCGTGAAATTCTGCTCGTTCCGGATCGGCCAGTCGATGAAAATAGTCTTCGAGCATGAAAGGTAGGTTGAGATTTTTCGGGTTCGTCGCACGCATCATGACGATGGCGTCGGATAGTATCTGCACCGACTCCTCGGAGCGAGGCGGACCTTGGATCCAATAAAGGTATGCCATGTCCTTTGCCAAAAGCTCATGCCAGTTTCCGTAGTACGACCTTCGCAGTTCATATGCTCGCTGGAAATGCACTTTTGCTTTTTCGCGTCCGCCGGGTTCATTTCTAGTCATGTACGCATCGCCAAAATGATGATGAAGTTCGGCAAGCACGTCGGGTTGGTCGGCAAATTCGGTATCGATCTTTGAGGCCATGTCGTCGAGAGCGTCTATCACTCGAGCCTCGCCGCCGAACTTATATCCCTCGGCATACCAGCGGGGATTGGCATAGCGGATGATCTTCATCATGAAGTTGCTTACCCTTTCGGCCTTTTTTTGTTCGGCTTTTGCATTGTCGGATTCCGCGAGGGCCACGGCCGCGTGAGCGCGCGCGACGCGGGCCTGCCACAAAGCTATCGAAATTCCGGCGATCAAAGCGGCGATGATCAACACTCCGGCGGTAACGGCAAGCTTGTTGCGGTTATAGAATTTATTAAGTCTGTAGGAAAGGGTTGCAGGGCGGGCTATGACAGGCTCGCCGTCAATGTAGCGCCAAATATCTTCGGATAGTTGCTTGACGGTGGAATAGCGATTCTCCGGTTCCTTGCTTATCGCCATTAGGACGATGTTGTCGATATCGCCTTTTAGATTACTCTTGTCTATTGGCGAATCAGTTGCTCGAGTATTGCTTGGTTGGATCGGGTCTTCCGCCGTGATCTCACGCAGAATATCGCCACTTGTTCTTTTCTTAAAGTCATACGGATATGTTCCGGTCAAGAGCTTGAATAGAACGATTCCCAAACTGTAGATATCGGTTGCTGTCGTGATCCTGCCACCATCGATCTGTTCGGGACTCGCATATTCCGGTGTCATCGCGCCGATAATCGTGGTCCCAAAGCCAATGCTGTCTTCGGTGTCGAGGGGCTTCGAAATGCCGAAATCGAGTAGCTTTGGAACACCGTCGGCCGTTACAAGTATGTTTGACGGTTTTATGTCGCGATGAACGATCAGGTGTTGATGAGCGTAGCCAACCGCCTCACACGTTTTGTTAAAGAGTTTTAGCCTTTCGATGAGATCTAGATTTCGGTCGTCGCAGAATCTATCGATCGGCAGACCTTCGATGTATTCCATTACGATGTACGGAATACCATCATCGGTAGTGCCGGTATCGTAGATCGTTGCGATGTTTGGGTGGGACAGCTTCGCCAAAATAGCGATCTCACGTTTGAACGATCGTCGAAGCCTGTCGACATTAAACTCCCGTTTGAGTAATTTGATGGCGACACGCTGGTTAAACCTGTCATCGTCGCGCTCGGCGAGATAGACGGCCCCCATGCCGCCCAAACCAAGCTCCGAAACGAGCCGGTAAGGGCCGATCTTCTGCCCCATAACAGCATCTGGCAGATCGAATTCTTCTGAAAGGAATTCTTTGGAGAGGTCAAGCGCTGAGGAGTTGAATACAAGATCGGCGGCTTCCTCCATCTCGAGGAACGATTCAACCTCGGCACGGATCTCACTGCTTATCGATTGGTTGTCGAGAAATGAGGCCCTTGATGCGGGGTCGAGGGCAAGCGCGTCCATAAGCAGAATTTTTACCTCATTCCACTTTTTGCTCTGAGCTGATCCGTTAGGTCCGTTAAGCACTATTCTCCGATAAGAAATGCGTAAAAAAGCGCAAGATCGAGCCAAAATAAATTAGCCGCTTTGCAGTTCACGATAGAGCCACAGTTTCGCGGCCTGCCATTCACGGCTGACGGTTCGTTCCCCGACATCGAGTATTTCTGCGATCTCGCCGTTCGTCATTCCCCCAAAGAAGCGCATTTCTACGATACTTGCCTGACGCGGATCGATAGCGGCAAGGCGATTTAACACATCGTCAATGGCAACGATGGAATCGGCACGTTCATAGGAGGGAATTTCAATGTCATCGGTTGAAATGAGAACGGGATTGCTGCCGCGCTTCGCTGCGGCATGAAGGCGGGCATGATCGACCAGAATTTGCCGCATCATATGTGACGCAAAACCATAAAAATGCGAGCGATCCTTCCAGATCACGTTTGCCGCATCGCCCATTTTTAGATATGCCTCGTGAACCAAAGCTGTTGGCTGGAGTGTGTGTCCGACGCGCTCGCGCGACATCAGGTAACGAGCCTGCCGCTTTAGTTCGTCATAGACAAATGCAAGCAGCCGCTCCTTAGCCTGTTCGTCACCGTTGTTCCAATCATGCAGTATCTGCGTGATCTCACGAGATTCAACCTCAGCCATAAATTAAGTGAAACACTGAAACAATACGGAAATTCTAACATTTTCTTTCGCCTGGAATAAATTTTTTCCGGGTGGTGGCAGAGTTCCTACAGTTTTCACGCATATTAAGGCAAGAAGAACTTTCTGAAGTTTATGGAGGACACTATGCGGAACCTGAATACCAAACTATCTCGGCTGATGCTTTTTGTGGTTATGGCAATTGCTGCTACGGCCATTGACACTGCGGCAGCGACATTTACTGTTACAAACAACCTAAATACGGGAGCAGGAAGCCTGAGACAAGCCGTTACCGACTCAAACGCAGCGGCCGGATCGGACACGATAGTGTTTGACGCTGTCGTGTTCAGCACTCCGCAGACGATCGCCCTCGCATCGGTAATTACACTAAATCCGGCGACAGGTGACAGCCTCACGATAATCGGTCCAGGCGTAAACTTATTGACCGTTGACGGTAACGACGGCGTTTCAACAAACGTCAGGATCTTTACTGTCAGCAGTGGTGACACGGTGTCGATAAGCGGGATGACGCTTACGAATGGTGGAGATGGTGCGATCGATAACAGCGGGTTGCTGACAGTAACCGATATGGCGTTTCCGAATAATACAAACGGCAACGGTGGAGCTATCGCTACCGGCGGAGCATCGTTAACCATCACAAATTGCACGTTTAGCGGGAATACCGCGACCAGCGGCAGCGCGACGGGACTCGGAGGCGGAGCGATCTATCAAAGCGCAACGGGTGCGGTAACAACTATCTCAGATTCGACATTCACGAATAATTCCGAGGTCGGTGGCAGCGGTGGCGGTGGTGCGATAAGAAATCGAACCGGAACCATGAATATTTCGAACACAACTTTTATAGGTAACAATACCGTTGTGAGCGGCGGTGCGATAGTGAATTCCGAGACGATGACCATTTCAGGCTCGACATTTTCCGGCAATGCCGCGACAGGTACCGGAGGCGCTATTTATACAAGCGGTATCACATTGGCGATCACCTCAACACTGATGGATGCGAATACGGCGGGTACGGACGGCGGAGCCATATTTACGAATTCCGGATCCAGTACCGATGTCATTAACTCAACGCTCTCCAACAACATTGCCAACGCTGACAATGGAGCAACCGGGAGCGGCCGCGGCGGAGCAATCTATAACGAAGCAGCAATGACGGTCGCAGAATCGACTATTCGGGGTAATCAGGCACAGGGAACCGCATCAACGCGTGGAATCGCTGGGGCGATCTACGGTGCAGGTGGGACGCTGACTTTGACTAACTCAACTGTTAGCGGAAATACAGCGGGACAACTCGGTGGCGCTTTGTATCTTACGGGAACAGCCGGGGCTATCACTAACGTCGATAGTTGCACCCTTGTTGAGAATATCTCTACTGGAGCAGGAGGCGGAGTTGTTCGTGCCTCCACTACGAATCCGGTAAATCTTAAGAACAGCATTTTTGCGAATAACACCGACAATGGAACGGCTCCCAACGTGCAGGGTGCGGTCGTGTCGCAAGGGTACAATCTGATCGAAGTAACAACCGGAGCAACGATCACAGGCGACACGGCCACCAATATTACCGGCCAGGATCCGAACCTTGGCCCTCTTCAGGACAATGGCGGCGTGACATTTACACACGCATTACTGCCCGCCAGTCCGGCTATTGACAAGGGAATAGCCGGTTCGTTAACGAGCGATCAGCGGCAGCAGACGCGCTTTGTGGACGATCTGGCGATAACAAATGCCGCCGGCGGTGACGGAGCGGATATTGGAGCTTATGAGATACAACCGATCTTGCAGTTTAGCTCAGCAACATATTCTGTTTCTGAGGACGGCGGAACAGCAACCATAACGGTCGCCCGCATAAATGGAAGCGAGGGCGTTGATTCCATTAACTATGCAACAAGCGATGGCACCGCAACCGGTGGAGCTGTTTGCGGCGGTGATGTTGATTACCAGAGTGCATCGGGAACATTGACCTTTAACGGCGGAGACCTGAGTCAGACTTTTACGGTAACACTCTGTCCCGATTCATTGTTCAAGAGCGATGAAACCATAAATCTAACACTGTCGTTACCGATCGGAGCGACTTTGGGAACACCAGCCGTGGCTTTGCTCACGATCCTCAATGATGATACGCCGACACCGACTTCGACAAACACATTTACACCGACGAACACAGCCACGAATACAGCCACAAGTACGGCTACAAATACAGCTACAAACACGCCCACATTTACTCCAACTGCGACATTTACACCGTCGAACACATCAACGAATACTCCTACGAGCACGGCGACAAATACATCTACACCAACACCGACGGCCTCACCCGTTATCTCCGGCGTGGTTACTTACGGCAATGCGATCCCGGCGGCAACGCGGTTCGTTTCAAACGTGCTTATGACCGGCGTCGGTTCGCCGAATGTTTCGACAACTACAAGTTTTCCGGGAGGGACATATTCGCTTAGCGGGTTTGGAGCGGGTTCGTACACAGTCACGCCCACCAAGACGGGAGCGGTAAACGGTGCGATATCATCGTTCGATGCTGCAAAGATCGCACAACACGCTTCTGCAACGGTCCTTTTGACGGGCAATCAACTGCTGGTCGCGGACACGAGTAACAACGGGAATATCTCGTCCTTTGATGCAGCACAAGTTGCATTGTACACGGTTGCAAGCCCGCCATACGGTCTGGCCGGCAGCTGGAAATTCTTGCCGGTGAACAGGGCGTATTCGTCCGTAAATTCGATCCTGACTGACGAAAACTACAGCGCACTGCTGATGGGCGAAGTCTCAGGTAACTGGACCAATTCTGCCGCCCGTCCAGCGACTGGGCCTGAACGCGGCATTGTTGTTTCAGCACCAGATCTTGCGACACCGGCGGACGATGAGGTGATCATTCCTGTAACTGTACAAGGAGCAATGAACAAAGGGGTCATCGCCTATGAATTCGATCTTCGGTACGATCCGACCGTAATACAACCGCAGGCCGATCCGGTCGGTGTCGCAGGAACCGCGAGCAGAGGTATGTCCATTGCCGTCAATGCAAAGGAAGCGGGAATTCTGAGAGTTGCAGTGTACGGTACGCTGCCACTCGATGAGAATGGACTGTTGTTAAATCTCAAATTCGACGCAGTCGGAGCACCTGGTGCGGTGTCACCGTTGACATGGGAAAGACTGATGTTCAACGAAGGTGATCCCGCTGTCACGCCGGCTGATGGACAAATCGACTTGTCGGCTGCAGCCCCGAACAGTGCAGAGATCACGGGGCGACTGGTCGATCCAATAGGACAGGGCATTCCAAATACTCGGGTTGCCCTTGTCGATATGACCGGTCGGAGCAGGTCGATCATTTCGAACGGTTTTGGATTTTATCGTTTTGGCAAATTGCAGGTTGGGCAGACTTATACGATCAGCGTCGGATCAAAGGATCTAAAGTTCACACCGCTGACCGTAAGCGTTACCGGGCAGTTGCTTAATGTCGATATGATCGCAGACCAGTAAACGCAGGTTAACGAATAAGAAAAAGGCTGTCCGTAAACTCTCGTTGGGACAGCCTTTCTATCATGCAAGTGAGCTCAGAATTTAAGTCGAAATTGGGCGGAGAAAGTGCGTCCGCTGCCGTCGATACCCCAGCTCGGATTTCGATAAAACTGATCGAGCATATTTTCAAATGCCCAGAAGAAATTGGCATTTTCGTTAATAGTTATTCCACCGCGGATGTTTGCAAGTCCATAACCCGGCAGATGGGTGAACATCGGTGCCGTAACAAAACTCGGGCCGAGCACACGCGTCAGAACTTGCGTAATATTCTCGCCCGTTGCACGGAGCGTATAGCCTGAAACTGATCCATTACAGGTACCGGCAGCGTTGAATGTCAGGCCTTGTACACATGCTCCGCGGCGGAAAAAGTTCTCGATCTGAGTTCGCGAACGCGTTGCTCCGGTTCGGCGGTCTGACAAGTCAAGACTTGATAAACGCTCCTGTCGATAAGCAAGAGTCGTATAAGGCTCGATCCAAAAACGCGAGCGATGATAACGCAGACTTAGAAATCCCGTCGGTGGCGGTGTTCCGCCTTCAATGTTTGGCGGCAGGCCGGTGTCCTTGTCTTCGGCTCGAATGTAGGTGAAGTTTCCTTTGAACAAAAGATTGTCATGCAGCCTAGTCTCGTTCTCGTATTCGATGCCCCAGAGCTTTGCCGACGTAAAGTTTGCACGCACTAACACGGGTGATGTGGATGCCGCAACAAAGACAACGCCATTCGATAGTTGGCTGGTGATCGTTTGTCCGCCAAGCGATTGGCCTACTGCACCAGCAGGGAGGATCAACGCCTGTTTTGTGATCGCGTCAACAATGTCGAGACGAAAAACTGTAAAGTCACTGTCGAACCGCTTATGGCTATACCGCAGGCTAAAATCGTAATTGTTACTGAACTCTGATTTTTGTTTTTCAACGGGTAAACCTGTCGAAACGGCGTTGCTGCCGGCAGTTGTGCCGATCGTTCCGCCAAGTGCTCCCGCGGTGATGTGGTCAACCTCAAATCCGTCGCCGGTCAATCCCAAAGTACCGAGATCGGTCATACTTGGATACCTGAATCCGCGGCTGTAATTAAACGCAAATCTCAATTCGTCGGCAATGCAAACCACCGCACCGATGCGTCCCGAGGCATTTGACGTGGTCAGACTATCGTTGCCCCACAGTGGCTGGCCCGATACGATCGGTGAATCTGAAGCCTTTACTTTGTAGTCCGCTCCACTGTAACGCAAGGCTCCGGTGATACGCAGTCGGCCGGGGATCGCATCCCATTGATCCTGAAAAAATACGCCGCCGCTGTTAAATCTGGCTTCGTCTGGAATACGGGGACGTGAAAGTGTGATCGCATTCGACACCGGATTGTCAATATATGCCGGCGAGTTAATTTTCTCGTGATAGTAATCTGCTCCTACAAGGAACATGTTGTTCCGCCCGGTCTGCTTGTCGAGGAAAAAACTCGCTCCATAGGTCGAGGTGCGTTCGTATTGGTGCGTGATGTCGCCAAAAGGATTTCCCTGGCCGCCTTGATTGACACGCTCTTCGCGCTGGCTGTTGTAGGAACCCGTAAACGATCCGTTGTCAAAGAACCCTAAGCCTTGCTTTACATAACGCACATATCCAAAATCAAGCATCAGGTTTCGCAGGTCGGCGATCAGGTTACCGTCTCCACCCAAAAGCTGGTCAAAGCGTTTTCCGTCATCCTGTTGGCTGCGATGGTAATGAAAGATGAGCTGCTGATCGGCCCGCGGTGCGTAATTGAGCCGAAAAGCGCCGCCGTATTGTTTGAAGTCGGTGTCGGTGCTGCGATCATAAAGAATGTCTGAAGGCAGGCCTAAAAATCGTGTGATCGCCGAATGCGAATCAAGCCCGTCCGCCGTGCGAAGCTCGCCGACGCGTCGGCCAACGATGTTTATGTAGCCGCCTAGCCTGCGATTTCCGTAACTGAACAAAGTGTTCGAACCGTAGCTGCGGTCGGCAGTGTTGCCACCGACCGTGAAGTCGCCGTGAAGCTCGGATGTATCGCCGCCGAAGGTTCCGGATTTTGTGAGCAGATTCACCGTTCCTGCCAGTGAATCAGAGCCGTACTGTGCACCGTTCGAACCACGCAAAACTTCGATCGAATCGATGAACGCTTGATCATTGAGATTAAAGAATGTGTTAATGCCGCCTCGCTGTGAGCCGTTCGTGTAGCGAACGCCATCGACAAAATTGACGACATTTTTTCCGGTGAGGCCGCGTATTACAATGGCTCCGATGGTCGGACTTGTTCGCTGAAAGTTAAGCCCGGCTTCCTCTTCAGCTGCTTGAGCAAGGACAGTTGTCGCTCGCTGCTGGATCATCTCATTGCTGACGACACTGACGGCTTGCGGGACATTTTTAGCGTCCTCGCCACGGCCGATCTCGGCGGAAACCGTTACGCGGCTCTCGCCAACGGAAAGCGTAATTGTCATATTTGATGCGTTCGAGTTTCCGGGTGCAACTCTCTGCTCGGAAACAGCGAAGCCGTGTGCCAAAACCCGCAGGGTATAGTCACCGGACGGTACCCCACTAAACGAAAAAGCTCCTTCGCGATCAGTCGCGGTGGTCAGACCGACCCGAGGCTGTGAACCCTGCAAGGTCACAGTAGCGCCTGAGATGGCATCACCATTCTGATCCTTAACCGTGCCGGCTACCGAGCTTTGAGCATTTGATTGTGCGCTGATTGCGACGACAAGCATTAATGCGGCTAAAAATATAAACAGAATTCTTTTCATATGTTTGTAAACGCTCAGTATGATCCTACGTGGACCGGTATCTGATTTATGCTGAAGTTAGTTGGTTTTATTTTCCGCGCAGACGGATGTACGAGTATCTTAATTGCCAGCAGCAATTACTACCAACGCAAGTAGAGTCTCTCATCTGCCCAAAAAGGTGTTAGTTATCAACCTGATATGTTGCAACGCTGGTTGGAGTTTCAAAACAGCGGACCTTATAGACCTTTACACGGTCGTCGGTGATGCGAGTATTGAGATACTCAAGGAAGTAGCGTGCGAGGTTTTCGGCCGAGGGGTTTAGCTCTTCGTCAAACGGCGGAAGCTCGTTGATATTGCGGTGGTCCAGATATTTTACGATCTCATCCGCCGCCGATTTCAGATCACCAAAATCGATCAACAAGCCAATATTGTTCAACTCTTCGCCGCGGGCATAGATCTCTATCTTATAATTGTGACCATGCAGGTTTTCACACTTTCCCTTGTACCCGCGCAACTGATGCGCAGATGAGAAATTGCGTTCGATCATTACTTCGTAAAATGACGGCATACGGAACGAATTATATCGCACACAATGTGTGTCACTGAAATAACGTATCTACCTCAATCAAATCACTCGTTATTCTCATCCTCGGCAGGCTTTGAAGAAAATCTCGGCCATAGCCTTTCGTTCTTAATCTCGGATCGAGGATGGCGATCACGCCGCGATCCGTCTTGCTTCTTATCAATCTTCCGATGCCTTGTTTTAGTGAGATGATCGCTTGCGGCACGCTGTAATCGCTGAACGATCGGCCGCCGTTCTCGTCGATGAATTTGCTGCGGGCTTGAACGATCGGGTCGGACGGCACGGCGAAGGGAAGTTTGTCGATGATGACACACGAAAGCTGTTCGCCGCGAACGTCGACGCCTTGCCAAAAGCTCGAAGTGGCAAACAGCACAGCGTTCGGAGTCGAACGAAACTTGTCGAGCAAGCCGGTTTTCGACATCGAGCCCTGCAAAAAACACGGATAACCGATACGTGACGAAACGAGTTCAAACAATGCGGCCATCGATTGATTGCTGGTGCAAAGGACGAAGGCATGGCCACGAGTGACCTGTAATATTTTGATGATCTCGTTTGCGGCGACCTGCAGAAATTCCGGCGAGCGCGGGTCGGGCATCGCTTTTGGCAAATAAAGAATCGCTTGTTTTTCGTGATCGAATGACGAAGGCGCCACTAAAGTACTTGTCTTTCCTGCGGCTAAGCCCAATCGGTCGCGGATGAAATTAAAACTGCCGTTTGTCGAGAGCGTTGCGGAGGTCAGAATGCAGGTCTCAACCTTGCTGAACAGCTTTTCCTGAAGAAGCTCGGAAACATCGACCGGCGAAGCCTGCAAAAACACTCCGCGACCACGACGTTCGAGCCAGTAAACAAAATTGCGGTCGGCCTGTTTTGTAATAAATTCCAGGTCAAATCGCGTTTGTCTGATGCGCCGAACCACACTTTCAGCCTCGGGCATCTTTTCCGAATAAACATCGACCTCCGTTTCTAGGCGTTTAAGTGATTCGTCAAGTGCCTGATAGGTTTCGCCGAGCGGCGTCGGTTTGGTCTCGCCTCCGCTGGTACGTGAAGCAAATGCGTCAGGGAGTAAAGGAAAGCGGCCCTCTTGTCCGCGAGCTTGTGTAAATCTTACCCAGAACTGCTCGGAAAATCCGTTGATTCGGGTTGAGGTTTTCATTATTCCGGCGGTCGCGATCGCGTCGGTTATCGGCAACTCATTTGCATCACGGACGATCTCGTCAATACGGAAATTTGACACCTGAAAACCAAAATAATCTGCGGCTATGTCCTCGATCAGATGTGCTTCGTCAAAGATCACTGCGCCATAATCAGGCAGGACTTTGCCAAATTGATTTCCGCGAACGTTGAGATCGGCAAAGAAAAGATGGTGATTGACGATAACGATGTCGGCGTCGTTGGCACGGGCACGCATACGCGTGATAAAACACGGCTCGAAATCAGGACACTTCTGTCCGATACACGTCTCGCCTTTGGCGTTTATGCGATTCCAGAATGAAAGATTTTCGGGCAGGTAAGTGAGTTCCGCACGGTCGCCAGTTTTCGTCTCACGCGACCATTCAACGACATGCCGAAAATGGTCGATCTGTCCCATGCCGTCAAGTATCGGCTGGTCGCCGTTCTTATGAATGCGATAAATGCATGCGTAATTCGATCGGCCTTTCATATAGGCTGCCGAAAAATTCTTAGTCTTTGGCAAGATCTTTTGCAGGAAAGGAATGTCCTTGTCCATAAGTTGTTCCTGCAAATTTTTCGTGCCGGTCGAAATGATTATTCGCTTATTTTTCTTTAGGGATTCGGCGATCGCGGGCATCAGATAAGCGAGCGTTTTGCCCGTACCGGTTCCGGCCTCGACAACAAGGTGTTTTTTCTCATTAAATGCGGACGCGATAGCCTCGGCCATTTTGATCTGGCCTTCGCGATACTCGTAATTGTCGTGAAAGCGCGAGATCAGGCCGCCATTGCCGAATATCTCGACGAGGCTGCTATCATGCTCAGTTTGTGCGTTCTGTCCGCCCATTTTTATTGACTTATCAACCGGTTTTTGTTACAAACAAGCTTTGCAGCGAAAATCATTTTCGATAACGCAGCTTTCGACTTTCCGAAGATGCCCAAACACTTATATTAGTGTTTTTGAGCATCTATTTCGAACGGGATGCCGTCTTTCACATTTTTCACGTCCGCAATACTGCCGATATTTGGAGATTATCAATGACCAGGTTTCTTAAGTTTGAATCACGCCGCAGGACCTTGTTCTGCCTTTTTGTTTTAGCTGTCCTTACTGCGGTTTTCGCTTTGCCATTTCAAATGCGATCTAATGCGGCAAAGGGAATGTTCCAGAGAACGGAAAGCCACGATGCCGATCTGCCGAATTACGACATTCGCGCTGACAAAACTGCCATCGACAAGATAGTTGTTTTTCGGACTGCCCAGGGGAAAAATGCCTCGCTTGTCGCTGATGCACGTGAGTCGTTTGTCCGCGGTGAAAATGCTCTGCGTCAGCACGTTCCCACACTTAAGATCGAATACAACAGCGACATCAGAATTCCGGAGGTCATCGGCCCGGACGTTCAACAAGGAAGAGCATTCCTGACGTCGCGGACGACGCCTGCCGGTACGAGCCACGCAGATGTCCTGATCAATTTCCTCAAACAAAATACCGAACTCGTCGGAGCAAGTGCCGCGCAGATCGAGGGCTTAAAAGTCGTCGCGGACTATACGAATCCTGACGGAAATCTTTCTTATGTCGAGCTCAATCAGGAGATCAACGGCATTCCGGTCTTTCGCGGTGAGGTCAAGGCAGGTTTTACAAAACAGGGCGAAATGATCCGCGTCATCAATAACCTTGCACCTGCTTTGGATTATGCATCGTTATCAACCGATTTTCGTGATCCGCTCGACGCTGTGCGGGCTGCTGCAACGTTCATCCACAATGACATGTCAAAGCTCGATCTGAGAAAGAATTCAAAAGAATCGACGGATATCAAGGCCGTTTTTGGAACGGGTGATTTTGCTGTAACTGCTGAGAAAATGTACTTTCCGACTGAACCAAGTGTTGCCGTTCCCGCGTGGCGAGTGTTGATATGGCAGCCGGTGAATGCTTATTACGTCATCGTCGATGCAGAGACGGGAACGATGCTTTGGCGCAAAAACATTGTCCAGGATCAAACGCAAAGCGCGACATACAATGTCTATGCAAATCCGAATGCGATGATAGACGTCTCGGATAACCCCTTTCCATTAACGCCCGGACCGACTTCGACAAACGGTGTGCAGGGAACAGGCATCCCACGAACCATGAAGACGCTCATCGGCAATGAAGCTCCATATACATTCAACAATAATGGATGGATCAATGACGGAAGTAATACGACCGACGGCAATGCTGTACAGGCTGGGTTGGATCGTGATTCGGTAAACGGAGTGGATACCAGCGGTTCGCCGACGGGCGCTCCTGATAGGATTTTTGACTATCCGTTCACTCCCGGCATTCCGACCAATCCGGCGCAAAATGGCGGAGATTCACCCCTGCCTGCGGGATCGGTTCCATCGCCCTGCGTCGCAACCGCCCCGAGTGTCATCGATTATCAGCGCGCGGCGGTGACGCAGCTTTTCTATGTCACGAATCGCTATCATGATGAAACTTACCTTTTAGGATTTACCGAGCAGGCCCGTAACTTTCAACAGGACAATTTTGGACGCGGAGGTGTTGCTGCCGATCGCGTCTCGGCTGAAGCTCAGGATTGTTCCGGTTCTAACAACGCTAATTTCGGAACGCCGGCTGACGGAGGCCGCGGTCGTATGCAGATGTATCTGTGGACCGGCCCGACGCCTGATTTTGACGGCGATCTTGACGCAGATGTCATCGTTCACGAATTTACGCATGGCTTGTCTAATCGTTTGCACGGAAACAGCAGCGGGCTTTCGACAAACATGTCCGGCGGCATGGGCGAAGGATGGTCTGATTTTTACGCCCACTCCCTGCTTTCTGAACCGACCGATCCGATCATGGGCATTTATACGACTGGCAGCTACGCTACGTACGGAGCACAGTCGGGAACATTTTTTAATAATTACTATTACGGGATCCGACGTTTTCCAAAAGCAGTGATCGCGTTCACCGGCGGCCCGAACAATCGTCCGCATAATTGCATGACCTTTGCTGACACGGATTCTTCGCAAATTAATATTTCAGATTGTGCTTATCCGCGCGGGCCGTTTGGCTCTGCGACGGCGGATGCGGTTCACAATCTTGGCGAAATTTGGAGCAGCGCCTTATGGGAAGTGCGTGCGAAACTCATCACGCGGCTCGGGTGGGCAGTCGGCAACAAAAAAACACTTCAACTCGTAACGGACGGAATGAAACTCGCCCCGCTCGGTCCAACTTTTCTAACCGAACGTGACGCGATCATTGCCGCCGCACAGGCAAGTTCATTTGCTCCTGAGGCCGCAGCAGATGTTGCAGACGTCTGGGGCGGTTTCGCTCTGCGTGGCATGGGCGCCAGCGCATCAATTCAAAATCCCGGCAGCGGCAGCGGTGATACTCGCGTTACCGAGGCGTTTGATCTGCCGAACCTTTTCCAGTCGCCGAATCTGACCCTCTCCGATACCGGAACGGGTAACGGCAATGGGTATCCGGAGCCTGGCGAAACCATAACTCTCACCATTCCGCTCAGCAATTCGACCGGTAACGATGCTACCGGCACGACTCTGCAGATCGTGGGCGGCGGATCGGCAAACTACGGCACGATCGCTAACGGGGCGACTGTGTCCCGCCAGATCTCGTACACCGTTCCGGCCGGCACGGGTTGTGGAACAACGGTCACTTTGACTCTGAATGTAAACAGCAGCCTTGGAGCGACGAGCTTTTCGCGTACGCTTATTATCGGGCAACCGAACGTTACTTTTACCGAGAATTTTGACGGCGTCACGGCTCCGGCATTCCCCGATGGGTGGACTGCGACAGCTGTTCAAAGCGGGATCAATTTTGTTACGGTGGCGTCGGCGTCAGACACCGCTCCTAATTCGGCATTTGCACAGGATCCGGCGGCAACAGGAGGCGGCAGCGATCTTACATCGCCGCCGATCGCTATTACTGCGGCCGCCGCAACCGTTACGTTTCGCAACAACTACAACACCGAATCAGGCTGGGATGGAGGCGCCCTGGAGATAAGTATCGCGGGTGGAGCGTTTCAGGATATCGTGGCCGCAGGCGGAGCATTTGTTCAAAATGGCTACAACGGCACGCTCGGTGCTTACTCAGGTTCTAACAATCCAATAGAAGGACGTGCTGCATGGACCGGCGACTCGGGGGGATTCATTACAACCATTGCGCGCTTGCCTGCTGCAGCAGCAGGACAGAACGTTGTGTTGAAATGGCGATTTGGCGCCGACAATAATACTGCGGCCGTTGGCTGGTGGGTTGATTCGATACAGGTCGCAGGAGCATATACTTGTTCAACTGCGCCAATGCCCTCGATCAGTGGAACGGTTGCATACGGCAACGCCGCGGCTCCGCCAAAATACATTTCCAATGTTTCGGTAACCGGTACGGGTTCGCCAGTGGTGTCGACGACGACCGCGGCTCCGGGAGTTAGTGAGGGACAATATACGCTGACCGGATTTGGTTCCGGATCTTATACAGTTTCTTTGTCTAAAACCACGGGGCAAAACGGAATAACCTCAAACGATGCAGCAAGAGTCGCTCAGCATGTCGCCGGTGTGGCTCCATTGACCACCAACAGCCAGAAAGTAGCGGCGGACGTTACTGATAACGGAGCACTTTCCTCTAATGACGCGGCACAGATCGCCCGCTACGTGGCCGGTGTTGGGCCTGTTGGCCTGACGAATCAGTGGAGGTTCTTTGTAACTCCGGGGCTGACATTTCCTATCGGTGCATCACCTACGAGTAGGACATATTCGTCAGTTACTTCGAATATTGCAGGCGAGGATTATATCGGCCTGCTGATGGGGGAGGTCACAGGCAATTGGTCACCCAGCGCCGCGAGACTGATATCCGGTGAGCGTAAGGCAAGAGGCGATGCGCCTGAGCGTACAGCGACGGTTACGTTGCCAAATGTGGTGACACCGGCTGATAAAGAGTTCGTTCTGCCTGTGAGAGTCCAGGGGGTTGCGGATAAGAACGTGATCTCGTACGAGTTTGATCTCAGGTACGATCCAGCGGTCATACAGCCTGCTGCCGAACCGGTCGATGCTGCCAGATCCGTTAGTCGCGGCCTGACGTTTGTGATCAATGACAAGTCGCCCGGACTCTTGCGAGTGGTTGTTTACGGTGCATATCCCATCGCTGAAGACGGCTTGCTTCTGAACCTGAGATTCGCAGTCGTTGGAGCTCCGGATTCGTCATCGCTGCTGCATTGGGACCGCCTGATGTTCAACGAAGGCGATCCGCAGGTAAACCTTTCGGACGGACGAATAATGATCTCAACAGCTAAATAGCCCGAGATCACCCTCCAGTAATTGTTCGCAACTGACGCGGATGATGCAGATCAAGCTAAAGTGCTGTCTGTGCATCCGCGTCATTTTTGGGATGTGAGTGCGAGCTTCGTGTTGGTATCTGTTTATCAGCTGGAAAGTTACCTCATATCGAGAAAACCACGTCATATCGGGAAAATTGGTATTTCAATTTGAGAGGACTCGTGCTAGGTTGATGCGGGATCGTTTGATCGGATGCGATCAGGCTATTTGAAAATCAGTTCAGAGTGGAAGTTTTGGCATGTCCTCTTGCGTTCTGTGGACGAAAAAAAACGCTGGGACAGTGGGACACTGGGACAGTTGGCATGTAAACGGTGCAG
>JBGARA010000084.1:0-15600 GCA_044230475.1 Pyrinomonadaceae bacterium
TATCAGCAGATGGAGATCACTTACAGCAACTTTGAAAAAACTTTGCGGTTCCCGTCTCCTATTGACGGGGCAAAGATCGAACATATTTTTGAGAACGGACTTTTGATAATCACTTTGCGAAAGGCCTGATTTGGACAAGGGGTATTATTTTTATGGCCGATAAAGAGACTTTAGATCCATTTGCAACTGCGAGAATGAAACTGCCGCAGCAGTTTGAGATAGCGGTGTTGCCTGTACAGAACACTGCGATCTTTCCTGAGACGGTGATCCCGCTTGCGGTTGGAAGGGAGCGCTCGACTCGCGCCGTTGAGGCCGCGTTGGCGACCGAAGAAAAACTTCTTGCGTGCCTTACGACAAAGACCGAGAACGTTACGGGTGACGACGCTACGCCGAACGATCTTTATAAGATCGGGACGATCGTCAACATCAAGCGCATGATGCGTAACGAGGGCGTGATGCAGTTGATCGTTCAGGGCATGGATCGCTTTGAGATATTGGAATGGAATGCCGAGCAGCCTTATCTGAAAGCTACGGTTCAGATCCTTCCTGAACTTCGCCGTGTCGATGAAGAAGAGATCGAAGCCCTGAAACGCAACATTAACGGAATGATCCAGGAAGCCCTAACGCTGATGCCTCAGGTTCCAATGGAAGTGCGCATGGCGGTGACTACTCAGGAAAATCCGGTTCAGCTCGCTTACTTTCTTGCGTCAGTTCTCGATCTCGGCATAGAGACTGAACAAAAAATGCTTGAATCGACTACGGTCGACGGCCTTTTGACGCTGACGCATGCTGCCTTGGCTCGCGAGCTCGAGATCATGCAGATCCGTTCTAAGATTGCCAACGAGGCGCAGCACGAAATGGACAAATCGCAGCGCGATTATGTGCTTCGTCAGCAGATGAAGGCCATCCAAAAGGAACTTGGTGACGAAGAGGGCGGTGAGAAAGCCGAGGCTGAGCAGTTGCGGGAGCGTCTCGAAAAGGCGGACTTGCCAGATGACGTTCGCAAGGAAGCGACCCGCGAACTCAAACGCATGGAGCAGTTGCCGCAGGCCGCGCCCGATTATCACGTTATTCGCACATATCTCGAATATATTCTCGAATTGCCTTGGCGAAAGTCTAGCGAGGAAAAACTTGATCTCAACGAAGCCCGCAAGATACTCGACGAGGACCATTACGGCCTCGAAGACATAAAGGAACGCATCCTCGAATCTTTAGCGGTTGTAAAGCTTCGGCCTGATTCAAAAAGCCCGATACTCTTGTTTGTCGGCCCGCCAGGGGTCGGTAAAACTTCGCTTGGGCGGTCGATAGCGCGTGCTTTGGGAAGGGAATTTGACCGGTTGAGCCTTGGCGGCATGCGTGACGAGGCGGAACTTCGCGGCCATCGACGCACTTACGTCGGAGCGATGCCGGGACGGATCATTCAGTCGCTGCGACGAGTTGGTTTTAACAATCCGGTTATGATGCTCGACGAGGTCGATAAACTCGGCAACGATTTTCGCGGTGATCCGGCGTCGGCACTGCTCGAAATTCTTGACCCGGCTCAAAACAATACGTTTCGTGACAACTACATCGATCTGCCGTTCGATCTGTCAAAGGTTTTCTTCATAGCGACCGCTAACCAGCTTGCGCCGATACCGATGCCGCTTCGCGACCGTATGGAGATAATCCAGCTTGCCGGTTACAGCGACCGTGAGAAATTGAACATTGCCAGGCAATATCTTATTCCGCGTCAGATCAAGGAAAACGGCCTGACTGAAGAGCAGCTAGAGATAAGTGACAACGCTGTAAACCTTTTGACAGCGCGATACACACGCGAGGCTGGTGTGCGTCAGCTTGAACGTTCGATAGGAAATCTTGCGCGAAAAGTTGCTCTCAAGATCGCCGAAGGGCTTAAAGAAAAAGTGACGATCACCGCCGAAGAGATCAAAGGTTATCTCGGCTCGCCGCGATTTTACCCTGAAGAAGCTCGCAAAGAATTGCCCGCAGGCGTCGCGACCGGTATGGCTTGGACCGAAATGGGAGGCGAGGTTCTGTTTATCGAGGCCACACTTCTACCTGGCAGCAGCGGTCTCAATCTTACGGGCCAGCTTGGCGATGTAATGAAGGAATCTGCTCAGGCTGCTCGCAGCTACCTATGGGCCCATGCCGTCGAACTTGGCATTGACCTGCAACAAATTAAAGACAATGGTGTCCACATTCATGTACCCGCGGGAGCGATTCCCAAAGACGGCCCGAGCGCTGGAGTGACAATGGTTTCGGCGATGGCGTCGGCATTTTCAGGCCGAAAAGTGCGTTCAGATACCGCAATGACGGGCGAGATCACGCTATCGGGGCTTGTGTTTCCTGTCGGCGGCATAAAAGAGAAAGTGCTCGCTGCGCATCGCGCCGGAATTCGCAGGATAATCCTTCCCGACAGGAATGAGTCAGATATTGAAGAGATCCCTGAAGATGTTCGGAAGGAGTTAGAGATCATTCCTGCGGCAAGGATCAGTGATGTTTTGAACGCGGCCTTGGAGCCATCTGCGTCTGAGCAGCCCGATACGAAGTATGCCGTCCAAAGCGGCGATGTCACTACCGACGCAGCGGGAGATCGCCTCATCGCGAAAGAAAAATAGATCGCCGGAAAGCTACGACCGCGTAAAGTATTTCGAGCAAATCCCTGAGTCTGTATCGGATTCGGTTGACTACTGCTCGTAAAACTGATATTACTCAATCAGAATCTTTTAATTTTCAATCGACTGTTGCATCTCGTTGTGTAACAACTGAGATGGAACAACGGCTGTCTTCCGACTAAAACTGCCTAGGGGTGAGGTTTATTTTCAAATAAGCCAAAAAAAATTATGAATATGAAAACATCGTGGAAACTTTTTTTGATCGTTGCTCTGGTCTTTGGCATTTCTTTCAAAGTGTCGGCCCAGGAAAATATTTGGTCTGCTAACTATGAGAGCCCGAACAGCTTTGCCAAAGACAAGGCCGTTATGAGGACTTCATTTCCAAAGGATTTCAAATTATTCAATTTGAATGTCGGGCCTCTGCGCCAGCAATTAATGTCGATAACCGACAGCGCAAGGCACGATTCCACGGTGATCTCCCTGCCAAATGCCGATGGGCTTATGGAGAGGTTTGAGATATACGAAGCCTCTAACTTCGAGCCCGATCTTCAGGCAAGATTTCCTGAGATACGGGCTTTTTCGGGCCGCGGCATCACTGATCCCTATGCATTGTTGAAATTGAGCTATTCACCGCAGGGAATCCAGACGATCGTTTTCAGAACGGATAAAGAGGATGAAGCAATCGAGGCGTTCTCGCAGGATCGCACCGTTTACGCAGTTTTCAAATCTCGCAGGGACAAGGGACAATTGCCGTGGTCATGCTCGACGGAAGAGAAGAGCATGTTTGCGGGCATGAGTTCGCAAATTCCTGAGAACTTTGTCCCTGATAGCAGTGCCGGACAGGTAAAAACGATGCGCCTTGCACAGTCGTGCAACGGCGAGTATTCAAATTTCTTTGGTGCGTTTAATTCATCACAAGTCGGCCTTGTTCTTGCAGCATTTAATGCAACATTAACCAGGTCAAACGGCGTTTACGAGAAAGACCTCGCGATACACCTCAACCTTATCGCAAATACAACGGCAGTTATTTATTATGACCCGGCGACCGACCCCTATACGACTCTGGGATCATGGAATGGCCAGCTACAGACGACTCTGACCTCGGTCATTGGCGAAGCGAACTATGACATCGGCCACATGTTCGGAGCGTCCGGCGGTGGCGGCAATGCAGGCTGCATCGGCTGTGTCTGTGTTGACGGCTCAAAAGGAAGCGGCATTACTTCGCCGGCGGATGGCATTCCGCAGGGCGACAATTTCGATATCGATTACGTGGTGCATGAGGTCGGCCACCAGATGGGAGCCAATCACACGTTTTCTCATACTTTGGAAGGCACAGGCGTCAATAAAGAAGTGGGAGCCGGTATTACGATCATGGGGTATGCCGGTATTACTTCGCAAGACCCGGCGCCTCACTCGATCGATATTTTCCATCAAGCTTCGATCCAACAGATCCAGACGAATATGGCGACAAAGACCTGCCCGGTAACAACGGTCATGACCGCCAATCATCCGCCTGTCGTTACGCCGATCGGCCCGTTTACGATCCCGATCAGTACTGCGTTTGCCCTTACGGGCCAGGCGACAGATCCTGAGAATGATCCATTGACCTATAACTGGGAGCAAAACGATAATTCAACGACTTCAGGTAATGCCAGTGTTGCGTCACCGACAAAAGCTACTGGACCGAACTGGCTGTCATTCCCCTCGACCGTATCTCCGACGAGAAGCTTTCCGAGATTGTCCACGATCCTGGCCGGACTATTCGTTACGCCTCCGTTTCCTGGTGGCGACGCGGTCTGCAACATAGAAGCATTGAGTTCAGTCTCGAGAGCGCTCAACTTCAGATTGACCGTTCGTGACAATGTTCCTTATGTTCCGGGAGTAAAGATCGGCCAAACGAATGTTGTGGTTGCGGATACGGTTGTAAACGTAACTAGCACGGCTGGGCCATTCAAGGTTACTGCGCCTAACACTAATGTTTCATGGGCGGGCGGTTCGTCGCAGACTATCACTTGGGATGTTGCCAATACAACGGCGGCACCCGTTAGTGTTGCAAACGTTAAAATCTCGCTTTCGTTTGATAATGGTGTGACATTCCCGATCGTCCTGGCGGCAAACACGGCGAATGACGGAACTGAAACGGTCACGATCCCAAATACGGGTACAACGACAGGACGCGTGAAGATCGAGGCTATCGGCAATATCTTCTTTGACATTTCCGATTCAGTGTTTTCGATCACAGGCCCAACTCCTACGCCAACCGTGACTAATACATCTACGCCGACAAATACGGCGACAGCAACGAACACCGGAACACCGAGTCCGAGTCCGACGAATACAAATACAAACACTCCTACCAATACCCCGACGGCAGAGCAAACACCTTGTAACGTCACTACAGTCAGCTACACCGGTCCTGCGGTAGCTATCCCTGATAACGTCGCGGCTGGAGTTAACATCAATCTTCCGGTGAGCGGTGTTGGAGGAAATATAAGCGATCTGAACTTCCAGTTCGATACGGCAGGAACATGCGACGCAACGGTGGGTAACGCAAACGCTGCGATGGACCACACATTCATCGGAGACCTGACGTTCAAGCTGACGGCACCGAACGGAACGACATCGGCGATATTCCAGGCGAGACGCGGCGGAACGAGAGAGAACATCTGCCTGACGACTCTCGACGACGAAGGCGGATTCCCGAACGTATCGACGTTGACGAGCGTTACAGGCCAGTTCGAATCGGGCAACTTCTCGCCTGAGACGACAGGAAAATTCAATGTTTTTGATGGACTAAATGCAAACGGCACATGGGTGCTCAATGTAAGCGACAATGCAGGCATTGATACCGGATCAATGAGAAGATTCTCTTTGATCATCGGCAGTGCCTGCGCGGGTACCCCGACGGCGACATCGACGGGAACGCCGCCCCCGACATCGACAAATACGGCGACGGCAACAAACACGGCAACGCCGACAGCGAGCCCGTCATGCACGCCTTCAGAGAGGGTCGCAGACGGTACATTTGAGGCGGGAACACCCTGGCCGTTGTGGACTGTACAGACATCGACGAACTTTGGCTCGCCGAACTGCAACACGGCTCTGTGCGGCACCGGCAACGGTACGGCACCGCCATTTGCAGGAGACAACTGGGCATGGTTCGGCGGAGCAGGCGGATTGGCCGAGAACGCAACACTTGGCCAGACTGTAACGATCCCGTCGGGAGGAACAGCTACACTGACGTTCCAGATGAGGATCGGATCGGTAACAACGCCGTTCACAGACACCTTGACTGTGAAGGTGGATAATACAACGATCGCAACGTTCACTGAGCCGGCGACTGCAGAGGGAGCGTACACGTTGAGGACATACGATATCAGTGCGTTTGCCAACGGCGGATCGCATGCGTTGTTGTTCAGCTACACGAGCCCTGACGGCAATTCGAACTTCACGGTGGACAACGTATCGATAGCGACGGGCTGCGGACCGGCACCGACGGCAACGAATACGGCGACGGCAAGCCCGAGCGGAACGCCGACGAACACGAACACTGCGACAGCGACAGCGACGGCGACACCTTGTGCGGGAACTGTGGTGGCTAGCTACACAGGCCCGGCAGTAGCTATCCCTGACAACGTGGCAGCAGGCGTGGATATCAGCATACCTGTGAGCGGAGTAGGAACTGTCAGCGATCTGAACTTCCGGTTCGACACGGCAGGAACCTGCGATGCAACGGTGGGTAACGCAAACGCTGCAATGGATCACACATTCATTGGGGACTTGACGTTCAAGCTGACGGCACCAAATGGAACGACGTCTACGATATTCCAGGCACGCAGAGGCGGAACGAGAGAGAACATCTGTCTGACAAACATCGACGATGAAGGCGGATTCCCGAACGTCTCGACATTGACAAGCGTTACAGGGCAGTTCGAGTCAGGCAACTTCTCGCCTGAGACGACAGGGCCGCTGTCGGCATTCGACGGAACGAATGCAAACGGCACATGGGTGCTCAATGTCAGCGATAATGCGGGCATTGATACAGGTTCGATGAGACGCTTCTCGCTGATCTTCAACTCACAGGGTGCATGCGGTTCACCAAGCGCGACACCGACATCGACGTCGACTGTAGCAGCGACAGCAACCCCAACGGCTTCCGCTACTGCAACCGCGACGCCTGGCGGAACACCTTCGGGAGCTGTAATTCAATTTAGTTCGGCGACATACACAGAGGACGAATCTCAGACCGCTGCGATCACTATATCGCGAAGCGGCAACACTGCAGGTACTGACTCCGCTTTGTTCTCGACCTCTAATGGAACTGCAACCGGTGGAGCGGCTTGTGTGGCAAACAGCGGCGTCGATTACGTCAGCGTGACCAATCAAGCCGTGACGTTCAATCCGGGCGATACGTCGAAGACGGTCAACGTGACAATCTGCGGCGATTCCATTACGGAGCCGGATCAAACGGTCAATCTTGCGTTGACCGGCAGCAGTGTAGGTGCACAGTCAACGGCAGTATTGACGATCAATGACACAGCAACTACGTACCGAAATACCTCACCGATTTCGGTCTTCCAGGGTGGCTCCGGGGCACCATTCCCATCGACAGTTATAGTCGCAGGCGGCCCTCCAATTGTCGGTTCGATGCGTGTAACGATCTATGATTACTCGACAACAAATCCGGACAATGTCGACTTCCTGTTGGTCGGCCCGGGCGGCCAGAAGTTCATACTTCTCGCCAATGCCGGGGGCTCAGCGTCTGGCGGACCCGTTACGCTGAACTTTACAGATACAGCCGGGGCGATCGTGCCGGATACCCTGACCGTTTGCGACCGGCGGATTTTAATCCGTCTCTTCGGTACGGTTGCAAATTTCCCGGCACCGGCGCCTGCTTCGCCTTACAACCTTCCGGGAAGTACGGTTGGAGGAACAGGAACACAGACTCTGTTCGGTAACTTTGGCGGAACGAACTCAAATGGAACCTGGAGCCTCTATCTTAGAGACGACGGTGCGGCCGGTGCTCAGATCGGCAGCGTCGCGGGTGGATGGGGAATCGAATTCCTTGGATCAACCGCTGCAAGTTCTACGATCTCCGGTCGTGTGACCACTGCGGATGGAACAGGCATACGCAATGCGAAGATCGTGGTAACAGGTAACTCACTTGCTGAGCCGCTTGTTACGTCAACGGGTTCATTCGGATGGTTTGCGTTCGACGGTCTGCGAACCGGCGAGACTTACGTTGTAACGGTCAACTCACAGCGTTACACGTTCTCAACGCCGAGCCGCGTGATCAGCTTAGTGGACAACGTGGTTGACGCAGACTTTATTGCCGACCCCCAGCAATAAAGACAGTTTTAGATCACTAAATAAAGCCCGTTCTCATTATGAGAGCGGGCTTTTTGTTAGAATTGAGATCTATTCTTACGATGAGTCAGACTTCAAAATTGATCGAACCTTACTGCGGCCAGTTAGTGGACCTTACGGTCAAGGACGATGAACTTGCGGCACTGCGTTCTTATGCAACCAACCTGCCGACCGTTCAACTTCCATTGCGAGAAGTGTGCGATTTGGAACTACTTGCCACAGGGGCGTTTTCTCCGTTGGACAGGTTCATGGGAAAAGAAGATTTTGAAAGTGCGGTTCGCGACATGCGATTAAGCAACGGAGCGATCTTTCCAATTCCAATTTCGCTGACAGTTTCTGACGGAATCAAAGTCAAACTCGACTCTGATATTACACTTCGCGACAGTCGAAACAACATCTTGGCCGTGATGACGGTTGAGGAAATCTACGAATGGGATCATGACGACTTTTCGCGCTCTGTTCTAGGCACCTGCGACCTTCGCCATCCTCTCAATTCGGAGATTCAAAATCGTGGGAATCTGAATCTATCCGGCAGACTTCGCGTGCTGTCGCTTCCGGCCCATTTCGATTTTCAGGATCTGCGTCTTACGCCGCAACAAACACGCTTCCGGCTCGAAGAATTAGGCCAGTCTAACGTCGTTGCTTTTCAAACACGAAATCCGCTGCACCGCGGACACGAGGAAATGTGTCAAAGGGCTATGCGATCGATCAATGGTCCACTTCTATTGCACCCTGCAGTCGGAATGACGCGTTCGGGTGACGTTGATGCTTTTACGCGTATCCGTAGTTACAGGGCACTTGTAGATAACTATTTCGATGGGGGCACTTCTTTACTCGCCCTGATCCCTTTGGCGATGCGGATGGCGGGGCCCCGCGAGGCCGTTTGGCACATGATGATCAGACGCAATTACGGTGCTAATCATTTTATTGTCGGTCGGGATCATGCGAGTCCCGGCAACGATTCAAACGGGCGGCCTTTCTACGCTACTGCGGCAGCGCAGGAATTGGCACTAGAGTTTAGCGAAGATCTCGGCGTCAAGGTTCTTACTTACGATGAAATGGTTTATCTTCCCGACGAAGAAATATATGAGGAGATATCGAAAGTAGAAAGTTCAAAAAACATCTCTGACCTTTCAGGAACCAAGCTGCGTGAAGAATATCTAAAACCCGGCAAGAATATTCCCGATTGGTTTGTTCGTCCGGAAGTTGCCGACATGTTAAAACGAACATTTCCGCCCGTAGATAGGCGTGGGGCATGCGTGTGGTTTACCGGTCTTAGCGGCGCGGGGAAATCGACGATCGCGGAGATCCTAACCACCTTACTAAATGAGAAAGGAAGAAACGTAACATTATTAGACGGTGACGTCGTGCGAACCCATTTGTCAAAAGGACTCGGTTTCACAAAATCTGATCGCGACACAAATATTATGCGAATCGGTTTTGTAGCGGGTGAGGTTGTAAGGCACTGTGGCATAGCTGTCTGCGCCGCGGTAAGCCCCTACAAGACAACGCGGAATGAGGTTCGCCAGATCTTCGAGCCCGGGCAATTTATCGAAGTGTTTGTCGATACACCCCTCTCGGTTTGCGAAAAACGCGATGTAAAAGGAATATACGAGAAGGCACGCCGTGGCGAGATAGCGAATGTGACAGGCATCGACGATCCATATGAATCGCCCGACAAAGCGGAGATCGTTCTCGACACGGTCAGGAATGACGCAGAGCACAATGCCCGCTTGATCTTGGATCATCTTGCTGAGCTTGGGCTTGTATCGGAAAATTCAGACAATAGTTAAACATAATTTCGTATGTCCAAGACGCAGTTGATCAATCTTGAGGCGGGAACCCACGACCAGAAATTTCTCGAATACTTAAAAAGCGAGATTGATCGAGGGATTAGTTTTATGAACAGCGGCGAGTATGATCGTGCGCTGTTGATCTTCAAACAGCTTGTACCGAAGGTCGATGTCAGTTCTCCGACACACGATGTGCTTCAGCACAACTTGCTTACGGCCTATAAGCAGCGCATTGAAGAGATCCTGGAACTCGAAGACGTTACTCCGATTAACCGTTATCTGCCTGAGGTGTTTGCGCTCTCATTGAAAGGTGATCTGTCAAAAGATGCAAAATTCAGGGGTGGTTTCTCGGACGCCTTTCGACAGCTTGGGATGGTCTTTTATGAAAAGCGGCAGTACGAGGCAGCACTTGTATGTTTCCGAAAAGCGATATCGATCCAACCTTGCCCATCGTATTACGTCGATCTGACAAATGCTTTGGCTTTTACCAAAAAGCGAGCTGATCTGCGGGATTATACGAGAGCCTATTCGTCAACTGAACTAGGCCGTCACATTTTTATTACGTGTGCTCCAAAAAGCGGTTCGACTTTTCTCAAGAATGCACTGGTCGGAATTACGGGTTATTACGACCTTTTCACTGTTTATGCTGCACTTCAAAACGAGCACGACCTTTACCTGCCTCAGCTCGTAAGATTCGGAAACATAAATACGGTGACCCAGCAGCACGCCCGAGCCTCTGAGGCAAATATCCAACTTATGCAGGCATTCGGAATAAGGCCGGTTGTACTTGTTAGAAATATCTTTGACACGGTCGTTAGTCTTTTGGATTTTTACCGCCAGGGCTTCACGTTCAGCACTTTTTTTCATTTTGCAGGAGTTTCTTGGTTTCGAAGAACAACAGCAGGTCGATCTGCTGATCGACTTCGTCGTCCCTTGGTATTTTCAGTTTGTTGCGTCATGGCGCCACGTTGAAAGGGACAAGCGTCTTGAGGTCTATTGGCTTACATATGAAGAAATGGTTAAAGACAAAGCTGGTGTCATAGAGCAGGTATTGGAGCTTTATGCTTCATATTGGGCCTGACGTAGATCCAGAAACACATACGCCTCGCCGAAGAGAATGGAGAGAAAAATCGATTTAACAAAGGCATCGTAGGTCGGGGAAACGTATTGTCGGCAGAACAAAAGGGAAAAATAGCTGCTTTGGCCCGTCATTTTCCAGAATCAGATTTTAGTTGTCTGGGGATTTGAAGCACAGGTTCCAATGATCATGCCGTACTTCGCCGCCCGGGTTTGATTGACGCCAACCGATAAACCTGCTATAACTCATTCTAGTTACTGTTGTTTACAATTAGCATCTTTCTTTGAGTCCGCCCTGAGATTAGCTCTTGGGGATGGACCAGCAAATTCGTTTGCGCGATTCGCCCGACCAGCGATAGCGGGGAAGTCATTAGAAAGGAAGGGCAGAAAACTGCTCAGGGAATACCTCAGGAGGGTCTTAAGGAATGTTGAAACGATCGAAAGCGGAAGCTCGTTGGAGTCTTCTATTGTGTTTGTTTGTACTAGGGGTGATAACCGCGATTTTCGTGGTGCCTTATCAGTTCGGTACCAAGGCCGCGGCCGAAAAGGGCGAAGGAGTCATTAAACGCACCATCAGCCTTGACGAAGGGATTCCGAAAATGTGGGATATTCGCGAGGAGCAGGGTAGCGAGTTTACTGATGCTTTGTCCGCGATCCGACAGTCGGCCGTCAAAAATGCCTCTGAGGTTGCTGATATTCGTGACGGATTCGTTCGTGGCGAGGCTGCCTTCAAAAGAGCCCACCCGACGGCAAAGATCGAATACAATCTGGATATCAGAATTCCTGAAGTATTTACCCCAGACGTTAATCAACGCAAGATCCAATGGCTGACTAAGCCCTCCGCGGTAAGTCGCCCTGAGCTTCTCAGAACCTTCCTTAAGGGCAACCAGGAGTTGACCGGCGTCAATCAGGCTCAGATCGATATGCTCAAGGTCGGAGCAGATTATACAAACCCCGATGGAAACATTTCCTATGTTCGTCTGGAGCAGGAGATAAATGGTGTTCCCGTTTTCCGTGGTGAGGTGAACGCTGGATTTACGAGAAATGGCCAACTTATGCGAGTCATCAACAATCTGGCTCCAGGGGTAGATTACAGCAGTGTATCGGCCAATTTCGGTGACCCTTTGGCGGCAGTTAGAATAGCTGCCGGACACATCAAACATGAACTTCGCTCATTTGACGTAACACGTAACAACGCTGAGTCGACGGATCTTAAAGTTGTTTTCGGCCACGGTGATTGGGCGACGACAGCAGAAAATTTATTTTCCGACGGAGCCGGGCGTTACAGTTCCGTCGTGGAGAGTTCTTTTCTGGCGGCCTGTTAATGCTTATTACGTTATTGTTGACGCACGAACTGGAACGGTTCTTTGGCACAAAAATATTTCCGACGATCAAACGCAGTCGGCTACCTATAACGTTTACACGAATCCCACTGCGTACATAAACGCGGCCGATAGTGCGGCTCCTATGTCTCCCTATGTTTCTACGCCGCCCAATGATCCGACAGTTGGAGCCCAAGGCGCAATTATCACGCGAAATGATGTGACTCGGGTCGGTAATGAAGCCCCTTATATCTTTAATAACAACGGTTGGGTAACCGATGGAGCCAATAGCACCGACGGAAATGCTAACGAGGCCGGAATTGACCGTGATGGTACAAACGGCGTTGATGCTCCTCAGGTCGGCACGCCGAATCGTGTATTCTCTTCAACATGGAACCCTCCGCCCGGATTGCCTCCACCGGGTGACGAACCGCTGACAGCTCAGGCTCAGCGAGGCGCTGTCATTCAGATGTTTTATCTGATGAACCTCTATCACGATGAATTGTATCTGCGAGGCTTTAACGAACAGGCTCGCAACTTCCAAGCTTCAAATTTCGGACGCGGCGGCTTAGAGAATGACCGGATCAGCTCCGAGGGACAGGACTCCAGCGGAACCAATAACGCAAACTTTAATACTCCAGCCGACGGCGGACGAGGACGCATGCAAATGTTTCTCTGGACCGGCGCCAATCCTGATCGCGACGGCACCGCGGATGCTGACATCGTCCTCCATGAGGTCACGCACGGAACGTCAAACCGTCTTCACGGCAACGGGAGCGGCCTCGGCAACCAGGGCGGAATGATGGGCGAAGGCTGGAGCGATTTCTATGGTGCCACGATGCTCGCCGAGCCAACTGACGATCCTAACGGTATTTATGGACTAGGCGGACACCCGCTCCTTAACCTGGCCGCTGGTTTTACTTCCAACTATTTTTATGGGATCCGGCGTTTTCCGACGGCATTGATATCGGTCACAGGCGGACCGAATCGTCCGGCTTGCAACAACGGCCCTTGTCCCTACAATCCTCTGACTTTTGGTCATATCAACACGGGTTGCGACACAACTCTCGGAACAACAACTACAGCAGTAACTAGCGCCTTCCCAAGAAATCCGGCGATCGCGACCTCGGGCAACTGCTCGCAAGTGCACAATGCCGGCGAGATCTGGAAAAGCGCTTTGTGGGAGGTTAGGGCTCTTATGATCGCCCGTCGCGGATTTGCTTCTGGAACGACGACAGTGCTCCAAGTGGTTACCGACGGCATGAAATTGTCGCCTATTAACCCGAATATGCTTCAGGAGCGTGATGCGATCATCACCGCGGCCTCAGCTATTCCGTCTTTGACAAGCGGTGATGCCGATGATGTTCGTGAAGGATTCCGACGTCGCGGAATGGGATTGAATGCTAGTGTGCAGTCCGCAACGGCGGTTACCGAGTCATTTGTTGGGTGGAATCCTGACTTTTCGGTTGGAGCAACGCCAGCAACGCAGGCTATTTGCGTTCCGGCAAATGCTACCTACACAATTAACACTACATCGATTCTTAATTTTACGGATCCGATCACTATGAGTGCAACGGGCAATCCGGCTGGCACGACAGTTACGTTTTCGCCAAATCCTGTTACACCTGGAAGCAGTTCAACTATGACGGTTTCGAACACAGCCGGGGTTGCCGCTGGGTCTTATACGATCAATGTGGCCGGTACATCAGGAGCACTGGTTCGTAATCAGAACGTGACATTGAACGTTTCAAACGGAGCCTCTGCAGCTCCTTCATTGACCACGCCGGCAAATGCGGCTATCGGCGTTGCAACTTCGCCGAGTTTCACTTGGGCAACTGCAGCTGGAGCTGCAACCTATGATATTCAGGTTGCCACCGACGCGGCCTTTACGAATATCGTTGCCTCGGGAACCGGACTGACAGTTACTAACTGGACGTCTAATGTTAACCTCGGCACAAACACGCAGTATTTTTGGCGTGTGAGATCTGTTAACCCATGCGGTAACGGAGCATTTTCGTCAGCATTTAGCTTCACAACCGCTTGTATCGTAACTGCAAGCTACACAGGTCCGGCTGTGGCTATACCTGATAACGTAGCTGCTGGTGTCAACATTCCTCTCACAGTTAGTGGAGTGGGAACAGTATCCGATCTCGATTTCCGATTTGATACCGCCGGCACTTGCGATGCTACCGCTGGAAATGCAAACGCCGCCATGGATCATACGTTCATTGGCGATCTGACATTTAAACTAACGCCGCCAGATGGTTCGCCGACAGTTTCATTCCAGGCGCGCCGCGGCGGAACCCGTGAGAACATTTGTTTGACGCTTCTGGATGACGATGGCGGATTCCCGAATATTTCGACTCTGACAAGTGCAACTGGTCAGTTTGAATCGGGTAACTTTGCTCCGGAAACAACGGGAATGTTGTCGTTGCTCGACGGTGAGAATGGTGATGGCACGTGGACGCTCAATGTGAGCGACAACGCCGGAATCGACACCGGTTCAATGAGGCGGTTCTCGCTGCTTTTGAGCGGATCGTCCACATGCGGTGGCTCTCCGACGCCGACAGCGACAGCTTCACCGTCGCCGACGTTCACAGGCACTCCGACCAATACTGCAACGCAAACGAATACTGCGACGCCAACTCCAACCGGCTCACCTAGCTGCAATGCAGTGACGGCAAGCTACACCGGCCCGGCGGTAGCTATCCCTGACAACGTGGCAGCAGGCGTTAACATAAATATCCCTGTGAGCGGAGTAGGAACTGTCAGCGACCTGAACTTCAGGTTCGACACGGCAGGAACCTGCGATGCAACGGTGGGTAACGCAAACGCTGCGATGGATCACACATTCATCGGAGACCTGACGTTCAAGCTGACGGCACCGAACGGAACGACGACAACGACGTTCCAGGCAAGACGCGGCGGAACGAGAGAGAACATCTGTCTGACGAACATCGACGATGAAGGCGGATTCCCGAACGTATCGACATTGACAAGCGTTACAGGGCAGTTCGAGTCAGGCAACTTCTCGCCTGAGACGACCGGGCCGCTGTCGGCATTCGACGGAACGAACGCAGACGGCACATGGGTGCTCAATGTCAGCGATAATGCGGGCATTGACACAGGTTCGATGAGACGCTTCTCGCTTGTATTTAACTCTGGCTCTGGATGCGGCACCCCGACTGCAACGTCAACCGTAGCAGCGACAGCAACCTCAACATCGACAGTGGCTGCGACATCAACAGCTACGGCAGCAGCGACGTGTACGCCTGGGGGCAGCACGGTAGTGTTGTACGACCAGAACAATAGTGCGGGAACGAACGCAACGAGTTCGCAGGATTTCGAGACGGCGAACGACTCGTTCGACGCCCGAGGGGCTGATGATTTCGTTGTGCCTGCAGGCCAGACATGGACGGTGCAGAAGGT
>JBGARA010000085.1:0-15511 GCA_044230475.1 Pyrinomonadaceae bacterium
GTGATCTTTACTAGGGTTTCGTCCTCAAACAGCGAAAACGCCCAATCCTCACGTCCCGGAAAATCGCGTTCGATCATCAGGGCATCGTTGGCCTTATCACGAACGCCCTCGGGCAAATTGCGATTCTCGACCATGCTCATCAGGTCGCTGCGGTAACGCTCGATGTCACCAAGCGAATCTGTTTCAAGAGCGTGCCTGTAAAGAGCCCACGTTGCCAACACGCGCGATACAGGCTGCGATGGATCATTGTAGAGCTGATTGATGATCGGGCTTGCCTTATCAAAATCGTGCCGCGTCAACGCCAAAAGGTTGTTTTCATTATTTTGGCTGACATAGTTGTTTTCGTCCTTGATCTGCTGCGAAACACGTTCAAGGTCGCGGGTGAAATATGAGCTGTTGTATTTAAGCCAGTCGTGCAGTCCCTTTCGCTGCTCCGGACCGCCGCCATCCTCGGTATCGGCTCTGTCGTACATAGCTTTTACAGCATCTACCGTCGATCTGTCGTTGGGTAAGATGTCGAGGATCTGCGTCGCGAGATCAGGGTTTTTCGCCATCTCATCCAACACCCGTCCAAGCGACCTGCCGGACAAGGTCGGGCCATAATTGTCAGCTTGATGTTTCCAGTAATCGATCAGGTCTTCGATAGGGGCGTTATCGGGTGGAGGATTGTTTTTATCGTAGAACTTTTCGTCCCGTTTTGCCGCTCCCGCCTTGACCAGCGGATTAGGCGGCGGCGGGGCGGGCAGGTTTAGAAGTTTAATCAGGACATTTTCCTTTGCCGCTGACACAAAGGACGACGGAAAAAGAAACAGCGACAAAAGCACGAGCAACGAGACACAAAGCGCGATGGCTGAAAGAGATCTCTTCATTCTTATTTCCCAATTATCATGGACATTTTGCGAAGCCTGTCTGTAAGATGCGATTATTATACTTTTGTTGTCCGCACACAAGTAAAATCGTGTCCGCATAATGGCCCTTTCGAGCAAAATTAGAACGATCTTTCGCGGCGACATTAATCTGGCTGATCTGCCGCGCGAATTTCTGCGTCGGAAAAGAGTCGCGTCGCATCAAAAACAAGAACGCCGCGACCTTGAGAACTTGCAAAATGCACCCGCAAGGCTCTTGCCTGAGTTCGCTCAGCTTTCCTCATCCGAACTGCTATCACATCTTCGTGAACGAAATGTTTCGTTTTTTCCCGTAAAAGAGCTCGATCAGATCGCAAAGCTGCAATTAGAGCACTTCCCCGTCGAAACGGCACGTCTGATCTCAAACGCCGACGCGATAGTAAACGAATCTCGCTGGGAACTTGCCGGTCTCGGCTCGTTTGATTTCAAATCTGAGAACTTTTGGCGGCGCGATCCGATAACCGGAAAAGACTGGGGACTCGACTATCACGCCGATGTTGTCACGTACGGCAACGACGGTGCGGACATTCGCATCCTCTGGGAACTGAACCGCTTCGGCCACACCGTCACGCTTGCTTGTGCATATGCCGTAACCAAGGACGAATCTTATGCCGAAACTTTTTTCACTCATGTAGGAAGTTGGATGGAGCAAAACCCTTACGGACGCGGTGCTAACTGGAACTGCGCAATGGAAGTCGCTCTGCGTTCGATCAATCTGCTCGCCGCTTTTGATATATTTCGTCGATCAAAAGCCTTAACCGAAGAAAGGCTTTTTATAATCTCAAGACTCTTTGACCAGCACGGCCGGTTCATTCTCGACAACAACGAATTCTCATATATCGCGACCAGCAACCATTACTTGTCAGACGTCGTCGGCCTGTTTTGGATCGGCGCTTTGATGCCGGAATTGGAACAGGCGGAAAAGTGGCTCGAGTTCGGATCGCGCGAAATGTTCAGCGAGATGGACAAGCAAATCCAACCGGACGGAACTGATTTTGAGGCATCGACCGGATATCACCGATTTGTAACCGAACTGTTTCTGTATTCGTTATTGATCCTGATCGACCGAAAAAAACCATTAGCGTCGATCAGCATGGACGAGACTTTTCACTTGGAAAAGCTACGAGCGATGCTGCAATACCTGCGGAGCATAGTACGGCCCGATGGCGGTATGCCATTGATCGGCGATGCCGACGGCTCGCAAATCACTCCGATGGTAAAACGCAACGCTGACGACACTGCCTATCTATTATCATTGGGTGCTGTGCTTCTGAATGATGAGGAGCTAAAGCTCGCCGAGATCGAACCGGAAGTCTTATGGCTGTTTGGCGAGACTGGCTTGGCAGACTTAAAGAAAATGGGTGACGAGGAACCGTTGCGTTCAGGCAGACTGCGGGATGCGGGAGCGTATGTCATGCGCGACGGCGATCTCTATCTTCATTTCAACGCCAACGATTGCGGCCTGAACGGCCGCGGCTCGCATGGCCACAATGATGCGCTCAGCATCGAGGTTTCCGCATTTGGCAGGCCGTTCATTATCGATCCGGGCAGTTATGTTTACAACCTCGACCGCGAAGCAAGACACGTTTTTCGTTCGACTGTTTATCATTCGACTGTGATGGTTGACGATGTCGATCAGAATACAACTAATGTCGAGTTTCCATTTATTATGGGCAATGAAGCTCATCCCATCGTTGACGAATGGCAAACTGCACCTGAGTGCGATCGCGTTTCCGCACGGCATTTCGGCTACACTCGTCTGACAGAACCTGTGACTCATCGCAGGACAGTCGAATTTCATAAAGAAAATGGGCACTGGATGATCGAGGACAGTTTCACGGGTAGAGGCCGGCATACATTTACATTTTCATTTCATCTCGCGCCAGGAATTGATGTAATTGATTTTGAGCAAGGAACCGTAAAAATAGGTGATAAGAACGGGAGATACCTATTAATAAATGCGATCGGAATCGAACCAAGACATGAGATCGTTCCCGCGTTTGCATCACGCAATTATGGCCATAAGGAAAATTCGTCAATCTTAAAATGGGAGGTCATTGCCACCGTACCCTTTCACGCACGTTTTATTATTAAGGCTGGAAGCTAAATGCCGGCTAAAGGAAATTGACTACAATATAAATACTATGTGCGGAATTGTCGGCATCTGGGAATACGGAGCGAGCGAGGGACGGATCAAATTGCCGCTCATCGAAGCGATGCGCGATACGATGCCGCACCGCGGACCAGACGACACAGGCTCACATATTTTTGATAACGGCAAAGGAGCGTTCGGCTTCCGGCGGCTTTCGATCATTGATCTTTCTCAGGCCGGGCACCAGCCAATGAGAGGCTGTGAGTCTAAAGATGTCTGGCTTGTCTTTAATGGTGAAATATACAACCACGCCGACCTGCGGATAGAGCTCGAAAAGCGCGGCCACGTTTATAAATCAAAGGCTGATTCCGAAACGATCATTCACCTTTTCGAAGAAAAAGGCGTCGATTTTGTTCACGATATCGAAGGCGATTTTGGCATTGCTTTGTGGGACGAGCAAAATGATCAGCTCGTCCTCTGTCGGGACCGAATGGGCGTTAAGCCGCTGTATTTCTGCATAAAGGATGGCCGAATAATTTTCGCTTCGGAGATCAAAGCGATCCTTGCACATCCACAGGTGGAACGCGACGTTGACGAAACGGCTCTGTCCGACTACGTGACCTTTTTAACAACACCGGCGCCGCAAACTTTATTTAAGGACATTCAAAAACTTCCCGCCGGCCACCGCCTTGTGATAAACCGCAAAGGTGACGTAAAGATCGATCAATATTGGGACGCTTTGCCGCCGAAAGGTGTCACCGAACGAACCGAACAGGAACATATTGATGAGATACTGCGGCTCCTGCGTGCGTCGATAAAAAAGCGGATGATGTCGGACGTCCCTTTTGGTGTTTTTCTTTCGGGAGGCGTCGATTCGAGCGCAAATGTTGCGTTGATGTCCGAACTGATGGACAGGCCCGTCGATACCTTTACGGTCGGATTTCATGATCACGAATATCTTAACGAACTGGAATCTGCCCGACGCATCGCCAAGATCTACAATACCAACCATCACGAAGTGATCATCGGCGATAGAGAGTTCAACGACTTTCTTCCTGAGCTTGTATTTCACCAGGACGAACCGATCGCCGATCCGGTTTGCGTACCGCTGTATTATGTTTCAAAGCTCACCCGCGACTCAGGAACAACGGTCGTACAGGTTGGCGAAGGTGCTGACGAGATCTTCTCCGGCTACGAAAATTATGTCCGAAACTTGCGAATCTATGAAAATTTCTGGCGGCATGCCGAACGCACGCCGTCGATCCTAAAGCAGGCGGTCGGCAGCTCGGTTCGAAACCTTCTGAAAGCGACAGGAAAAAAGAGACTTGTGATCGAGTTGGCCCGAAGGCTCGAAAAAGGCGAGCCGATGTTCTGGGGCGGAGCGGTCGTTTACGACGAGTCGTTAAAACCGAGCGTCCTCTCTGCGAGAATGCGAGCGCAATTGAACGGCCATTCGTCGCTCGCAACAGTTGAGCGATATCTAAGCCACATCGAACGCGAACGCCCTGCATCCGACATGCTTTCGCGAATGACCTATTTGGAATTGAAACTTCGCCTGCCCGAATTGCTGCTGATGCGCGTCGACAAGATCACGATGGCGACATCGATCGAAGCGCGAGTTCCCTTTCTCGATCATCATCTTGTTGAATATGCGATGGGCATCCCGCGCGAGATGAAAGTGAGCGGAAAGACAGGCAAACACATCCTCAAACGCTCTCTCGAATCGATACTTCCGCACGATCTGCTTTATTCGAAAAAACGCGGCTTCGGAGCGCCGATACGGGAATGGTTCAGAACAGGTTTGGGTGAAGAATATAGTGAGCGATTATTGAACTCGCCGATGTGGCATCGCGATTATTTCAACCGCGACTTTGTCGTGCAGATGCTTGGCCAGCATCGCAGCGGCCGAGCAGAATGGAGCTTTCATTTGTGGGCGTTACTGAATTTGAGTCTTTGGTATGAGCGCTGGATCGACAATGGTTGAAACGGGAACCGCACGATTTTCACGCCACGTCGCGTGGACGCTTGGTGCGCGCCTCCTGATTGCAGGCGGCAGTATGCTCACCGGCATCATCGTCGCAAGATGGCTCGGAGCAGTGAGCTTTGGCACCCTCGCATCCTTAAATGTAATAACGGTGCTTGCTCTCAGTTTCGGAGGGTTCGGTCTTACATCTGCAGCAACCTATCTGGTGGCGCGCGACCGGAACAAATTGAAAGCGATCTTGACTGCCGCCTTATCTTTTGCTTTTTGCTTCGGAATAATTATTGCGTTATTGATTGTTGGATTAGCACGTTTGAAACCCGAACTTTTTGGTAAGATACCTACGGAATTGATAACTATTGTCGTATTCGCATTGCCCTTTCAGTTGTTGACACAATTTTCAGTTTCCGTATTTCTTGGTCTCGGAAGCATCGGCCGCTACAACCTTTTCGACATGCTTTCGCAGGCAGTTTTGCTGCTCAGCCCGCTCATCGCATTGGTCCTGCTCGGCATGCAGCTTTATGAACTCGTGTTTTTGAACACCATCTCGACGATAATACTGAGCCTTGTCGTTCTGTACGTCATGTATCGAACAGCTAACGACGATGCAGCAAATGAACGTTTTCGCTTTGACACTTCGCTGATGCGAGAGATGTTTCGTTACGGAATGAAATTCTACGTTGCCATGGTATCGTCGATCATTGTTTTTCGTGCCGACTTGCTCATCGTGAACTATTTTCGCAGTGGCACGGAAGCAGGTGTTTACGCAGTAGCGACTCAGATCGGAACTCTGTTGCTTCTAATTCCGAACGTAATATCCGCGGTGTTTTTTCCACGTGTGACCGAAGCGCAGGACGTGAGCGGCGAAATGACGTGCCGCGTCACCCGTCATGCAACATTTATAATGCTGATCGTATGTTTGGCTGTAATTCCGGCGGCGTTTTTACTGCCCATTCTTTACGGCTCTGCATTTGCCGAGGTTCCTTTTCAGGTGATGATATTGCTACCGGGAGTTTATTTGTTAGGAATCGAGATTGTGCAAGTTCAGTATTTTAGCAGTCTTGGGCTGCCAAAAACGATACCTTTATACTGGGTTGTTACAATGCTGATTTTCGTAACTCTCGATCTGATATTCGTACCAATGTTCGGTGCCTATGCGGCGGCTGTTGTTTCCACCGTTTGTTATTCATTGATGTTCTTTATGGTAGCGTTTTTCTTCCTAAACAAAACCGGCAGATCATTTTCCGAGGCGTTTGTGCTTCGACGTGACGAGTTTGGCAGCCTGTTAAAATTACATCGGCAGGTTATGCCCACCACTGACTCGCAATGAACGAGTTTGATAGAAATGAAAACCTTTGGGGTTATCGCAAACGGTTGCGCTTTGTGTGCGATTCGATCGAGTCGGTTTTTCCGGATCGACCTGCCTCCGAAATTTGCATTCTGGATATTGGATGCGGCTCGGCGACCCAGCTCGGTCTGCCGCTCGCCCGCCTTGGTTATCAAGTGACCGGCGTCGACACTCACGAGCCTTCGATCAAAGTGGCAGTCGAGATGTCGAAAGATCTTCCGAATGCATATTTTGTTTTGGGCAGTGTCGACGACCTCGATACCGCGCCCTTCCCCGTCGTTATACTTTCCGAGGTGCTCGAACATGTCAGCGAACCTGAAAAACTCTTGCGAAGATCGCTCGAACATCTGCAGCAGAACGGACTTGCGATAGTGACAGTGCCGAACGGCTACGGTGAGTTCGAATGGGATTCCTGGATATACCGCAATCTCGGCGTGGAACGACTGGTGAAAAGATCGAAAGATCGTCGCGGTGCGTTGCCGGAAAAAACGCACGACAGCCCGGGCACCGAAAATCAGGATGACGGCCACGTCCAATTCTTCACACAGCGTAGGATCATGGAAATATTTCGATCAGTTGGACTTGATGTGATCCGGAAACAGGGCTCTACCCTTATGTCGGGCCCGTTCGTAGCTCACACGCTCGGACATTCACGGACGTTCATCGATTGGAATTCGCGCATGACCGACAGATTGCCGTTGGTGTGTTCGAGCGGCTGGTTCTTTGCCCTGCAACGCCGCGCGGAGGCCGTAAAATGAAGGTCGTCCTGATAACGCTCAGCGGCGATTCCGACCGAGCCGTCGATACAGTGACCTCGCTCTATCCGGGAGCCGAAATTGAACACGCCTCACGTGACCTGCTCGACAACGGCAGTCTGCTTGAGCGTCTAAAAAACCTCAGGGCAAAACGTCCCGACGTTTTTGCCGTCATGACCGAGAGTGTCGAATGGCTGTATGGCAGACAAGTTCTAATGCTGTTCGGGGCACTCGCCGGTGCGGGGCGATCCGTGATAATGGATGCTCACGGCCGGATGCTCTCTGATGAAAAAGCAACTCTGCTGCTGGCAGCACCTTTTCGGATCACACGCGGCTATTTGCTCGGGCTGTCGGCGGCAAGAAAGGCGAAGAGGGCTCTTTCCAAACTGGCATCCGAAGCCGCATCCGGGCAGCGGCCGCCATCGCATACGCCGAGTGCTGAACTTCGCGTCACGTATCTGAGAGCGACGCCCGGCCCGGGAACGCAGCCCGGCGGAGCCGCGAGCCACATTAACGGCGTCGTTAAGGCCCTTACTGATCTCAAAGTGTCCGTCACGTTCGTCAGTAATGACGAGATCGCCGGACTCGATACCGATAGCGTGAACTTTTACAAGATCGCTCCGCTGTCCGATATGATGCCGCGTTCGGCGTCAGACATTTACAATGGAATGGTGTTCTCAGACGCGGCTGCGTCAATCATCGCATCAGAGCGTCCCACTTTCATCTACCAGCGCTATTCACGTTTTTCATATGCAGGTGTAGAAGCCGGTCTGCGTAACGGCGTTCCACTTTTTTTAGAATATAACGGGTCGGAAGTTTGGATGGGCAGGAATTGGGACGGAACATCAAACCTCGGCCTGCTCAAACGCTTTGAGCAACTTAACCTTTCCGCTGCCGCGCGCATCTTTGTCGTTTCTGAGGTTGAAAAGAACAACCTTATTGAAGCGGGCATTTCGCCGGAAAAGATAGTTATCAATCCTAACGGCGTCGACACCCAACAATTCCGTCCGGGTGTTGGCGGGGCCGAAGTGAGGCGTGAACTTGGGATATCAGCCGAAACAGTGCTTGTCGGCTTCGTCGGCACATTCGGGCCATGGCACGGTGTCCTTACACTGACAGACGCGATCGCGGCAATACCCCGGGACGCTGACATTCATTTTCTGCTTGTTGGTGATGGAAGTCTGCGTTCCGAGGTTGAGAAGCAGCTCAGTGACTCGTCAGATCTTGGTCGGGTCACATTTGCAGGCACCGTTTCCCACGAGCGCGTTCCGGTCATGCTCGACGCCTGCGACATTCTGGTTTCGCCGCATGTGCCGCTTGCCGAGGGAAGCGAATTTTTCGGATCACCGACAAAGCTCTTTGAATACATGGCGGTCGGAAAAGCGATCGTTGCAAGCCGCCTCGGCCAGATCGGCGACGTCCTAGCCCATAATGAAACGGCCCTTCTTGTCGAACCGGGTGATGTAAAAGAGTTATGTGATGCGATACTAAGACTGGCAAATGACCCAGAGCTATCATCACGCATTGGCAATACGGCTCGCGAGGCAGCATTATTCCGCCATACATGGCAGCAAAATGCAGAGGTCATTCTTAGAACGTTTAATGAACTGCATGCTTGATCCTCAAAATATCAATGACCATACTCTCTTTTCCTGAATTCAATTCCCTTTATCAGTCATCCGTTGCTGAGATATGGCCGAACTGGAACGAAGAAATGCAAACCGATATTGCTCGGCATTGCATAGCCTGGGCGCCCGGCAATTTCGATTTTCTTGAGTATTTGAAATTATCCTCGGTTAGATTTTATAAGACTTATTGTAAGCTCATCAAAACCAACGCAAAGTCGGTCTGCGACGTGGGCGGTTTTTGGGGTGTATGGCCGATGACCGCTAAGAAGCTTGGCTTCGAGGTCGCAATGACCGAAACATTGAAATTTTACGGCAGATCATTTACACCTCTCTTTGACCAGATCAAAAAAAACGGAGTGGATATTTATGACTATGACCCGTTCGATCCCCAAGCTGGTCTTGCGCGGCAATTTGATTTTGTTTCTGTAATGGCGATGCTGGAACACTATCCGCATTCGCTGGAAACACTCATCGAGAATTTAAAGAGCATCACTGCCGAAAAGGGGAACATATATTTCGAGGTCCCAAATATTGCATATTGGCCGCACCGGATCAGTCTGCTCCGAGGGCAAACTCCTCTGGCTCCGCTTTCTGACATTTACAGATCGGAAACACCTTTCATCGGCCATCATCATGAGTTCACTATCGGTGAAATGCGCGACTTGGCAAAATTAAGCGGATTGAACATAGTGTCCGAAGATCTTTACAATTATTCTCTGGCGGGTAAGAACCGGCTGAAATTATTCATCAGGTATCCGCTGATGTCTCTTGCATTTATGCTTTCCGCCACATGCCGCGAGTGCATAGCCGTCCTTTGCGAAATTAAAAAGTGAATAGTTATAGTAAACCGTTGAGGATAGTGCGAACAGAATTAGTTGAGGAAAAACTTCGGGCCCGCGAGCAGTGGAAGGACGACCCGTGCGGTGCCGTTTATGGCAGTGAACAGGAATTCGGCACGCGCGAGTTTTTTGATGAGGTCGAACGCCATCGTTACGAAGAATATGCTCCGTGGATGCGCGAGGTAATGGGCTTTGACAAATTTGCCGGGGCACAGCTCGTCGAAATCGGCTGCGGAATGGGAACCGATCTATTGCAATTCGCCCGAGGCGGAGCAAAATGCACAGGCGTTGACCTGACGCCGCGCTCGGTCGAGATATCGCGGCATCACTTTCATCTGTACGGCATGCCCGGCGATTTCATGCTTGCCGACGCTGAAAGGCTTCCCTTTCCGGACGACAGCTTTGACGTTTTCTACTCGAACGGTGTGCTCCATCATACGCCGGATACCGAAGCCACGATCCGCGAAGCACATCGCATTCTAAAAACCGGCGGCATCGCAAAGGTGATGCTGTATCATCGTGATTCGTGGTGCTACTGGGTCGAGCTTATGCTCAGGCAAGGTGTTCTTAAAGGCGAGTTCTTTCGCGGCCTCTCTGCTGCTGATATCATGAGCAAATATGTCGAATTCAACAACAGCGGCGCCCGCCCGCTGGTAAAAGTTTACAGTCGCCTCGACGCCCACCGCCTTTTTTCGATGTTCAGCAAAGTAAGTGTCGAGATCGATCAGCTTATTCGGCCCGAAGTTTATTTCGTCGGAAAAATTATTCCGGAATGGCTTTTTCGCCTGATGCGTCGCAGTATCGGATGGAACGTCATCATCACCGCAGTTAAATAAGGCCGCAGATGGTTCAGATATCAAAAGGTGACAAGTTTACCGCGCGGGCGATTCAATTCTGTTTGCTCCTGCTTGCTCTGTCGGCTCCGGTATCGATCGCCGCCACACAGACCGCATGGGCGCTGGCGGTTCTATTTTGGCTGATCCGATCGGTGTTTGTTCGCCCGGCGTTCCGCCGCGAAGGATTTGATATTGCAATTCTCGCGTTTGTCAGCCTTACTCTGGTTTCTTCGTTTTTCTCCTACGAACCGGAAATTTCTCTGCGCAAGATGGTGCCGGTTTCGCTGGTAACGATCGTATATTTGGTGTCCGAATACACTGCGACAAGCCGCATGCTTCACCGGCTTGTTACCATCGTATTGATCTCATGTTTCGCAGCGTGCCTTTACGCCTTTGCGACGCTTGCGATAGGCAAAAACCTCAAGATCCAAAGCATGTCTGCCGAAAGTCCGCTAAGATCCGCAGGCATAGAAACCGGCGACACCGTCCTAAAGGCAAACGGCGTCAACATTGATTCTCCTGAAGGCCTCTACGCTGCGATCTCACAGCATTCGAGCGACGGCGTTGCCGCTATAACGATCTACCGTCACGAACTTATCAATACTTATAACTTGCCGGCTGCAACTTTACCGTCCGGTATCGACGGCCTCGGAATACTTGAATGGTCGCGCGGACGCGATACGCGGGCGTCAGGTTTTTATGGCCAATTCATAACATTTGCCGAAGCACTACAACTGATCGCGTCGCTTGCCTTGGGACTGTTCATTGCGGTGTCCGTTCAAACTCCTTCGCGATACCGGATTTTACTGGCGATCGCTCTCGCAGCCTATGGAATTGCATTGTTTCTAACGATCACGCGAGCTTCGTGGCTGTCGTTTTTGATCTCAGCATCGGTAATGGTCCTGCTCGGGGCAACCCGTCGAACAATTCTGATATGTGTGGCTATCGCTATTCCATTAGCCATCGCCGGTTTGTTCTATTTGCAGCAAAAACGACAGGTTGGCTTCATCGACACCAAAGATGACTCAACTACTTGGCGCCTTATGGTATGGCGCGAGGCTACTCAACTGCTGATCAGCAACCCGCGACATCTTGCTGTCGGCGTCGGAATGGATTCGGTAAAAAACCACTACCTTGAATGGCACATGTTTGACGACGGACGACAGCCGATCGGCCATATGCATTCGACGCCGCTACAATTCGCATTCGAGCGGGGTGTCCCAACGCTCATCGTGTGGATAATTTGGATGTTCATTTACCTGCGAATGCTCTGGCGAAAACTCAGAGAAAATGAACTAGATTGGATCGAACGCGGCATACTGCTTGGAGCGTTCGGCGGCACGATCGGTTTTTTGACAAGTGGGTTGGTTCATTACAACTGGGGCGATTCCGAAGTCGTGATGATCTTTTACTTGATCATGGGCTTGTCGTTATTCGTGATCAAAAGTGCAGCAGCCCGCACGTTAGTAAGGGCGTAACACTCAACTCAAACAAAAGTGCTCAAAGATCGTTCAATAATTTGTTTTGGTGGAGAAGATTGGTGGTATCACCATCCCCATTCTAAGAACCATCTCATGCTCCAATTTGCGCGTGCGGGCAACAAAGTGATCTTCGTCAACTCGATCTCGATGGGCCTGCCGTCGCTCACTAACAAAGACATCCTGCCAAAGATCGGTCGCAAGTTGAAAAGCTACGCCAAACTCGCCAGGACTACCAAAGAAGGCATCACCGTCGTCTCGCCCGCAACCGTCCCCTTCCACGGCAGCACAGCCGTAAGAAAACTGAATCAAAAACTTCTCGTATCGCAGATCGGGCTCTTGGCTAAAAGAAAAAAGATGACAGCGCCGATACTCTGGATCGCTATTCCCACCGCCGCAGAACTCATCGGCAAAATGAATGAGTCCTGTGTCATCTACCAAGTCTCCGACAAATACGATGCCAACAACGAAGACCACGCGGTCAATCCCGAAAAGATCCGCCGCCTGCACAACCACGCGATCGAGAACGCCGACATCGTACTCTACTCCGGCCGCAAGCTGCTCGCGGAAGCAACGCTTGGCCTCGAAAAATCTTATCTATTGGAACAGGCTGTCGATTTCGAACACTGGTCAAAAATAGCGAGTCTGACACCTGCTGACGAGATTGCGGCGATCCCTCGCCCGTGTCTCGGCTATTTTGGGGCGATCGAGCCGTGGCTGATGGATCAGGAATTGATCAGGCGAGCCTCTGTCCAACGCCCCGAATGGAACTGGATCTTCATCGGCAATCTCGCGCGCGGCACCGACCTCGCCGACCTGCCGAATGTTCATTTCTTCCCGCCCGTGCCTTACAACGACTTGCCGCATTATGCCGCCGGTTTCGATGTCTGCGTTTTGCCGTGGGAAACCGAGCACGCATTCACTAGCTACGGTTCGGCAATAAAGGTGCGCGAATACCTCGCCACCGGAAAACCCGTGGTGATCTCGCCGTTGCCCGAATACGAACCGATGGCAGACGTCCTGCGCATCGCCCGCAGCCGCGACCAATTCATCGCACTTATCGAAGAAGCCCTCAACGAAAACGATCCTAAACTCGCCCGCAAAAGACAGGAATCGGTCCGCTCAGGCACGTGGGCCGCGAGAGCCGAATGGATCAGCAACCTGATCGAGGCTTTGCGGTGAAACGTAAAAATGACTTTAAAATAGAAGTGCGGCTTGAGTTCAAATGAACCCAAGCCGCGGTTTTCAGAAAGGCAGACTGTAGGCCTTCGCGGAGTAGAGGCAAAAGGCGGATTTTCAAAGGGCAGGGTAATGTACCATACGAACCAACTTCTCCGCGGATATCAGCACGCAGGTACGAAACTTGTTGTCAAAACACGACGATCGTGTCACTGAGAATTCTTAACGTCAATCCCGATTCGTTTCGCTTCACGTCCGATTGCCGCGGGATCGCTCTTCAAAGTGTGTATCTCTTCCTGAAGTGCGAGGTTCTCGTCCATCAGGTTCTGTATTTGGGTAGTAAGCCGCTGATTTTGCTCGACTTCCTGACGCATTTCCATGAATGAGCGGAAATTGATCGAGATTATCAACATTGCAAATATCGACGCAACGATCACGTATGGCAACCAGCCTGGTGCCGTTTTCTGACCCGCTTTGGCTCGTACACCACGACGGCGTGCTGTCTGCGATCGGCGTGAAACACTTCCCTGCGAGCTATCCCAATAAATATTTGCGGCCTTGTTCAAGTAACTCCTCCAGATCGTTGTTGTTTTCGCTCTCGGCGTATATTCTTACCATTGGCTCGGTGCCCGACGGCCTCATCAGCATCCAGGCATCGTTCCCGAAAAGGAATTTTACGCCATCAATGCGGTTAATATTTTCAATCTTTCGCCCGCCAATCTCCGTCGGCTCCTGTGCGAGCTTTTCTTTCAACTTCGCAGCAACATCCTCGGTCAATTTCACTCCGATGCGGCCTGATTCGAGCTTACCGACGCGTTGTTCAAGCTCCTTCAATTGCTCTGTCAAACTTGTGCCTCGCTCGGCGACTGCTTCGGCGGCCAAAAGGCAGGCTAAGATGCCGTCCTTTTCCGGATAATGCCCGCGTATCGAAAGACCAGCGGATTCTTCTCCGCCAAGAATGATCTCGTCTTTATTTATCAATTCGCCTATGAACTTGAAACCGACCGGCGTTTCGTAAAGTTTCAAGCCTCTGTCTTTTGCTACACGATCGACAAAGTGCGATGTTGCAACGCTGCGTGCGACGCCAAGCGTCCAGCCTCTGCTCTCCGCCAAATAATCTGTCAATAATGCGATCAGCCGATTCGGTGTAATAAATTCGCCATTGCTGTCAATTACCCCAAACCTGTCGCCATCACCGTCCGTCGCAAGCCCAAGCGTTAGCTGTTTGGTTTTGACAATATCTCGAAGCTCATCGAGATGATCTTCGCCGGGCTCAGGCGACTTGCCTCCAAATGTCACATCACGCCAATCGTGAAGCGTTTCAACTTCGAGGTTGTGATCTTTCAAACATCTATCGAGATACCCACGGCCCGTTCCATATATCGCGTCGTATGCGTATCGACCATATGCTGCCGCGATTACGTCGAAGCGGATCTTAGTTTTCAGATCCTCCAGGTACTCTGGCCGCGGGTCAAAAGCGATTACTGAACCGCCAGACGCATCCAACGCCTCTGTCCCTCTCGCTATGCCTTCTTCGATCTTCTTTGTGATCTCAGGCAATGCCGGTGCCCCGTCTGCTGTCGAGAACTTAATGCCTTGATACTCTGGCGGATTGTGCGATGCCGTAAAATTAAGGCCGCCCGCCGCATTATTATTCCGGATCGCATGCGATATTGTGGGCGTAGGTGTTGGCTCGGTGCATAACAGCACGCGGAATCCTTTTTCGCAGCAACTTCTGCGGAAACGGACGCAAACTTCTCGCCCATAAACCGCGAATCATGCCCGACGATCGTCGTACCGTCACCAGCTTCTTAATTGTCAAATAGCTGCAAATCGCTTCCGACACATTTCGGACATTATCGAACGTAAATTCATCGGCGATGATCGACCGCCAACCCGATGTTCCAAAACGAATTGCCATTAACTTCTATTTTTAATGATGTTCTTCTCGAAGAACTACTGAGCCAAAATTCCGGCTCAAAAACTTTGAAGTGTTTGAAAGCTTATCACAGAATTAAACATCTGTAAAGCGAGAGTGCAGATATTTTTGATGTGCGTAAACCCAGTGTTTTCCTATAATTAGCACGGAACACTAAAGTGTTGGATAATTTAGGCGCTTAAAAAATTCCCTATTTTTTAGATTTTTTCGCTTAATTACCGCGTACTCGTGTACAGACGACCTACAACCACAAGGAGCCCGACTGAAAAACCTTATGTCTTGTGATTACGCGTGTGATCTGACCAAGGAAAAGCTGTGTGTCATTGTGCCACAATCGGAATGCCAAGCAAGTCGCCGAGTCAAAATGATACATGTTCGACTGGTTTCCGCACAGCAATTAAGCGCCCTAACGTCTTTAATCTCATTTACTTTGGCACCAATATCGCCACAGTTTCAAATGGCACAATTGCCTTGAAATGGCCTCAGTCGGATTGCGCATTGTCGTGCCTTACTTTAGCTATTCAATCGTTT
>JBGARA010000086.1:0-16800 GCA_044230475.1 Pyrinomonadaceae bacterium
CCCTTGACGCCTACGCACACGCACAGCAGTTGAAAACGCCGTCGAAGCAATTATTGCCACAGCAGGACTTTGAAGGTAAGACGCTGGGCGAACGGCTGAATCCGCGGGCAACGACGTTTTTGGAAGCACTTGAAAAAGGTAATTTCGAGAAGGTTATTAATGGGGCGGTTGGAACTCACCCATTGTTTGCGGCATGGCGGTTTGACGACCCATCAAAACGCCCTGTTATTACAAAAGACGCTCCCGGCGTATTCTGGCACGGTTCGGATAATGCCGATATGCAAGGCGGCACAACAGGACTTCACGTTGGCACATATAAAGCGGCTACACAAGCATTGGAAGCTCGTATTGGTGTGCCCGCCGAAGGCGAATGGGACGGCACACGCGAATACGGCAAGACACTTCTAATGGGCAAAAAGCGTCTTGATGAATTAGCTGAACGCGGCATCTACAAACGTAGCGGCTACAATGTTGATGCCCCCGATGACGATTATTACCCTACCGATGTGAAGCATCGAGCCACATACAGCAATGGTGAGGAAGTGCCTTTTGATGCTGTGCCGATTATTGAGCCTGTCAAGATCACGGGCAAAATGACTAACCGCCCGTGGCATAATTTGCGCGGCGACTGGCAGGCTAACGGCCTAATGAAAAGAGCCTTACGGCAGGGCAACGCAAGAAGTGGCTTTTATTACACAAATGAAGCCGAAGATAGTGGCTCGGTGTCTGCTGTTGTTCCAAGCGAATCGCATCTGGAACGGCTTTATCGTTCCGCTGGCAGGGAAGTGGACGTCGACAAACCGCTATTCATGGTCGCGTGGCACGGTTCGCCTCACACGTTTGATAAGTTCGACATCTCCAAGATAGGCACGGGCGAAGGTACGCAGGCGTATGGACACGGGCTTTATTTTACGGATAAGGAAGCTGTTGCCGATCATTACAAGAAAAGTCTAGCCGACCGAGAAATTAAAATCACTGGGATCAATCCAGTGGATGCCGCTCCGCGTCAAGAAGTCATTGATGCACTCGAACGTGAAGCTCGCACCAAAACGACAACACCTGACTTTAAGGACATTGCAGATGATTACGAACGCCGCTTAGAAGTTTCAATACCTTTATGGAAAGCCGCTATTGAAGCCGGCCACACAAACCAACAAGTCTTTTTAGATAGAGCCGAGCGACAACTCCATCAACTAAGAGTTCTGCGTAAACTCGACCCGTCTTTTGAGGAACGATTTAGTGGTGCAAAATACAAAGTTGACCTAAAGCCAGCCGAAGATGAATTTTTACTTTGGGATAAGCCTCTAATCGAACAGAGCGAGAAGGTGATCGAAGCGTTGCACGACGATCCGTCAATGCCAAAGCCGGGACATATCACCGGCGCCGATTTGTATCGACGCATTGGCGACGAACTTGCTGAACAGCGTCACGGGTCCAAAGACACCGCGATTTTCGCGCGTCATACAACGGGTGAGCAGTCCACTCGCGATAAAGCCGCTTCCGACTACCTCAAATCCCTCGGCATCCGCGGAATCAAATATCTCGACGGCAGTTCTCGCGGTAAAGGCGAAGGCTCTTATAATTATGTAATATTCGACGATGCTGACGTGGAGATACAGGAAGTCCATTTCAACCGCATCATCAACCAAATAGCCGATGAAGGCTTCCTGAATACGCTCACGCCGAAAGAACGTAAAGTCTTTATCGCGATGAGAAAGACAAGCGGATGGATCCAGCAAAAGGAAATGTCCGAATATCTAAGCATGTCGCCGTCGGCTATCTCCAAGCACTACAATTCTGCCAAAGCTAAGTTGTACGAGTACAGCCGGAACCATCCTGACAACGCGGCGTTTAGTAGAGAGCGGGCAGCCATTCAAAAAGCCGCCGAAAAATTAAACGGTCAGTCGCCGGCACAGATCGCCAACAACGCGACCTATGGCAAGCACGAACACGGCGCGTTTTTGACAACCAACGTGAACGGACTTGGATTTTTTCAATCCATACTCGGACGGGCATTTCCAGCAGAACACACAACATCGGTAACAGGTGTGTATCTGACACCGTATCAGACGCAGTATGTCCGCGAGATTATAGACGAAACGCGCGGCATGTTCGAGAAGTCAGGACATCGATTATTCGTCAAAGCCTTTAATAAAATGCTCAAGGCATACGATGCCGCAATAGATCCTGAGTACGGCGATCTTGTTTGGGCAGATGATTCGCCCGAGGCGCCGGAAGCAAGCGCTTACACGCTACAAGAGGAGTATTCCCACCGAGCCGACGAACGAAATCCTTTATGGGATGAAACGCCTTACGAAGAGCATCCTGAGTATCTAAAGATACGGATAAACCTCAGTCAGCGATACGGACCGAGAACCATTTTCCGCGAAATGATAGCCAAATTAGGGCGTGATGACGCGGCAACGGAACTTGAAACGACCGAGAAAACCGTCAAAGAATTACGCCGCATTCGGGACAAACAATTCTTTGATGAAAAAGTCACCGCGCAAGAAATGCTTGACAGGTATGGCAATATCAGTAATGCTAATCGTAGGAGAGCCAAAGTATATGCCAGACTCATTCGTAGAAGCGGCCGTGTCGGAAATGAGCTCGAAGCAGGCAGCAGAGACAGCATTAGTCTTGAGCGTCGCGGAGGAGCTGGGGCGCGAGTCGATAGACGTGAGCCACGATCTCTTGGACGAAGGGATAGACCCGACCTCACCAAACTTCGACAAACAGAACTTCATACAACAAGTAAGGGAGAGAATGTAAATGGACGAACCATTAGTCGGACTCGTAAAAGGCCCGAAGATCAGTTCGCCGGCACTGGACGATCTGCGGAAAACCCTGTTCAATCTCTCACCACCAAAGAACGGAACTACATCGACAAACGAGCCGGCGGCGCGGAAGCCGAATCGCTCAAAAACGATGTCCTGTTCGCCAGAAGCTACGGACATGTCACTGTAAACGGCCAGACCTACAATCTTGCGAAGATCGGCAAAGAAGTTGCGATCGACGTTGCCAATTCACCCCGAGCAGTTAAAGCATCATCGGACCTGTCAGCCGCAGGACGCCAAGGGCTTATCTCAGGCGTCAACCATCCGGTTATTGCTACCCGCGCATTCGTGAAGCAGGTGTCGATGCTGCCGCCAGGACGCGGAGCCAAAGCGTTTGAGAAATTCAAGCAATATCTGAATCTACATCCGTACATAGAACTGTCTGAAGCCAGCGGACTACATCTGACAGCAATGGGCGATGGCGCTACAACGCACCGCGAGGAAGCTTTTTTATCAAAAATACTCGGCGATGATCCGTACTTCACCGGCACAGGTAAAACGGCTCGGATGGCCGAAGGTATTCGCAAACTGTTGACGTTTCCGGTCCGGGCATCTGAACGGGCGTATGTGACGTATCTGGACTATCTCAGGATCAATCAGTTCGCACAACTTGCCCGGGAATTGCACCAATACAATGTCAGAAAAGGTATTCCTGATACGCAGGAGAAATATACGGCTTTGGCCACTTGGGTAAATAACGCGACTGGACGCGGCGATCTTGGAAAACTGAATGACGCCACGCCAGTACTAAACACATTCTTCTTTTCGCCGCGGTATTGGGCCTCAAGGCTGCAAGTGCTGAATCCCGTGTATTACGCGAAATTACCGCGAGGCGTGAGAAAGTTGGCGATCAAGGAAATGCTGACATTCGTCGGAGCGGTGGCCGGACTGATGGCAATTTTGAAAGCGGCAGGGTTTAAGGTGGAAACGGGCGATGAGAGCAACCCCGATCTCGTTAAACTCAAACTCGGCAACTATTCGTATGACTTCACGGCAGGGCTTATCGGGCACGTCAGATATGCCGCGAGAATGATAATGGCCGCCGCCGGTAAAGACAAACGTGATCCGCTCGATTCAATGATGTATCTCACGGGACGCTACGGCAGGGCGAAACTCGCACCAATTCCGGCCGCGGTCGTAAATAGCGTTCAAGGTAAAAACTACATTGGCGAGCCGACAAGCAAGAAAGAGGAATTATTCGGCCTGATGACGCCTATTATGCTCGACAATTTCAAAGACGCGATCAAAGCCGATGGCACGACCGGAGCGTTAAAAATGGCACCGGAGTTTTTCGGTATATCGACAACGAGATTTGCCAAACCCGCAGAATACGAGCAGAAGATGAGAGAGGAAAGTGCCAGAACCGACATTTCGCCGGAAGAAAAGAATCGCCGGATAGAGCTTTGGGACAAACTCAGAGATAAGGCACAGCGTTATCAGTAACGCCTGCGCATCATCAATACGCCAAACACCGTAACACCGCCGCCGATCGCAGCGACAATACCGGAGATCATCGTGATCGTCGGCACCGAGTAAGGCGTCAGCCAATAATAAACAATGTCATCAGGACGGCTCACGGCATACGCGAGTCCGGCAACGCCGGCGACGAGAACTGCCGCACCGATCGACAGGATAATTTCAGGAACGTATTTAGGCATAAAGCACCTCCGTTAGTAGCGCTTTAGCTAGACGATCCACTTTTTCCAGTCTTGGGCGTCTCGGCGACCCATCACGGGCGTTGGGTTCGTCTCGTTCTAGAGCGCTCACGTAATTAGGGCTAATGCCTGCACGTTCTGCAAGTTGAACCTGCGTCAGTCTGGCGGCTTCCCGTTTCCCAGACAGCCATTTCCCAAAGGTCATACTAAGAGTGTAACGATTATTCTTGCACTCCGAGTAGGAATTTGCTACACTATTAGTAGAGTTTTCTATGAGTAACATAAACATTCTCCAAAACGTTGTTGTGGATAAAGAGAAGGTCGCCAATCTTATTAAAGACACAAAGAATAGCGATCTAAAACAGTTACTAGACGTGAAAGATAGTCAGGTAGCCCATTTACGAAAAGGAGAGCGCCGTCCGTCCGCTAATGGTCTTTTGCGTCTGATGATAATGTATGGCGTCAGTCCTGACGAAATCGCAACGGTGGATACGCAGTAAAGCGGTGTCTATGAAAAAATGCTACGATTCACGCCTTTTCTGGTCGAAGGTCGCGGTTACGCAGGATACGCGTCGGTGCTGGCTATGGCTCAAGGCTATCGAGCCAACAGGGTATGGCAAAACCTATTGGCAAGAAAGGAAAATCACGGCACACCGAGCCGCATTTGAGATATTTTACGAGTATATTCCTTTGGGGTGGGTGTTGCATACATGCGATAACCGACAGTGCTGTAACCCGCATCATCTATATGAGGGATCTGCAACAGATAACGTCAGGGATCGGGAAGCTCGTGGACGAGGTAAGCATCAAATCGGCAAAGGCTCCGTGCGGCACAGCGTTGAGATGGTTTCTCAAATCAAAGGCTTACTACGATTAGGCATAAAACAAACGGACTTGGCCAAGCATTTTAACGTTCCGGTAAGGCTGATTTGTGGAATCAAGAATGGAGAAACTCGAAAAAACGTCCCCGAAAAAATTTTCCCCTCAGGCTACACTTTTAGTGTTGACAGACTCCACTAAAAGTGTTACTCTGAATATGCTTAGAGAAAACGGTGCAGAGAAGCACGGCGGAAGCAGACACAAAAACCCAAATCTCAATAAGCGACATATTGAAAAGTTATGGCAGACAGCGAAACCGCGAGGTTAGCGAGGCAAGCGACGACCGCCTTTCATAGTCTGCCTTCCAATTTTGACAAAGATTGCCGTGCGTTTTCGGCAATACCGGCAGGGGCAACAGGTTATCCGTTCGGGGCCTGGAATCCTCGTTAGATATACGCCTGATGCGGTGGTAACGGATGTAGCCGCATTTCTGCCGGAAAGATATTATGAATAGCTCACCAACAACGCCAACCGGAACACGCCCCGCCAAACGCAGAGTGGCAGAACACCGCTACTCTGCATTCATTTCGCAAACTGCTGCGACGGCGATGCTGAAAACGGAATCAGGGCTGACTTGGTTAGAGGCCGAGCAAGCGGTTAAGACACTTCCCGTCAAGGTTATTGGCAAGCGATCTAAGGTCAGCAGTAAGCACGTTCAGGAACTCATTTCTGACGCCTGTATACCGCCGCAGGAAGTGGCTATCGACATCACGCCCTTAAAGCCAAGAATCAAGGCTCAGATAAAGGCGAACGCGATCATCAGCAACTTACAAAACACAGTCCGCAATAAAGCGCGGCGAGCAAATCAGTTTTAGGAGGCAACTATGAATATCAATTACGGAAATCAGAAGATCGACAAAATTCTCGACGGTGTTTTCTCGGACGACGATCTTACGCCGGACGAATGGCACGGACTCCGCAAAGAGTGGCAGTTCAAGAAAGAGGACGGCTACACGAAGTTGTCTTTCGATCAGTGGCTCACGTTGCTTTTCGGAGCGAATACGGAAGATCGGCTTTTCTGCGGACATCGTGAAAAAGCATTTCAACCGACGCTCGACGGTGAAGGTTCGATGTGCGAAGCGTGTGCCTTGACCGTGAACGAGAAAGCACCGGCTCAAGGTGCATACGCAGTCGCCGGACGTTGGCCGAGTTTTAGCGAAGTTGCTGTAACGGTTTTGATCATTGCGATGTGGGCATCGGTCGGAGTATTGGGATTTACAAGCAAATGACCATCACGCCCGAAATAGCAATGCAGATTCCGTCTTACGCCTTTACACGACAGACGGCTCAGGCTTTCGCCGACAGCTATGACCCTGAGAACGGTGACAGCTTACGCGAATATCTCGACATCGCGGCATCAACGGTCTATCCATTCTCGATGCCGGAAATGGTCGGACATAGATCGGAACTGAAAAAGCTGATTCGCGGGCTGATACGCGAGAGGAGAATTTTACAATGACAAAGACCGCTCAGGCGTTCGACCATTCAGAACGCAAGACATATCTCGGAGCAAGCGAAATAGCCGCTGTGCTCGGACTGAATCGCTACACAACACCGCTTGACGTTTACAACGAAAAGATGGGCCTGGTCGCTCCATTTGAAGGCAATGCTCACACTCGCAGAGGCCACAGACTCGAACATATCGCCGCCGAACTGTTCACCGAGGAAACGGGACGCAAACTCCGTCGAATGACGCGGGACCTGATTCATCCTGAATACGATTTTATTCGCGGCCACGTCGATCGCATCGTTGAGGGTGAAGGCATTGTTGCTGAAATCAAGGTTGTATCGGTTGCGATGTTCCGCAAACTGCAACGCGAAGGCTTGCCAGAGAACTACATTATTCAGTTACAAGCCTATTGCGGTCTCGGTAAATACCCGAAAGGCATCTTCATAATTTTTTGCCCCGATCAGTTCGAGGTTATCAGCTTCGAGAGCGAGTTTGACGAAACAATCTACAACGCGGCAATGACCGCAGCGGCTAAGTTTTGGAACGAGCATATTCTGACGCAGACGCCCCCTGATATTGATACTCCGGCAAGTTCCATTGAGTTTGAAAAAGTCGGCGGTGATGTCACAAAACGCGATGATGATGCTTTCCGTGAGGCCGCAATGCTATTACGCGAGGCCGATCAACTGCTCAAAGACGCGAACGAACTTCACGAACTCGGCAAAAAGCGTGTTCTCGAAGCTATTGAGAACCAGCCCGGGAAATACGAAGGCGGCGGACTCCGCTTGTCATATACGATGCAAGCCGGACGTAAAACCTTTGATAAGAAGTTGCTTGCCGCCGTCCATCCTGAGATCGACCTAAGCAAATTTGAAAAGCAGGGACAGCCATTTCCATCATTCAGGGCATATTTCACAAACACACAGGAGAACTAAAATGACACAAATAACACTAGAACCAACTCAACCGGCAAACGGCAATGCTTTAGCCATCATGTCGCCCGACCTTATAGCAAGAGAGCAGGAAGTGGCTATCAGAGAGCGTGAATTTGCCCTGCAACAGCGACAGGCAAAAGTCTATGCGGACTCAGACCTTGTTCCGCAGCACTATCGCGGCAAGATCGGCAACGTCCTTATCGCTCAGAACATGGCGAAACGAATGAACGGCGATCTGCTAATGATCATGCAGAACCTGTATGTCGTCCACGGCAATCCAGGATGGTCGTCGCAATATCTGATCGCATCGTTCAATGCCAACGGTCGATTCTCGGCTATCAAATACCGTTTTTCGGGCGAGGGTGACGACTATGGGTGCTCGGCATATTGCACGGAAATTGCAACCGGCGAAGAAATCAGCGGAACCAAGATCACGATGGCGATGGCGAAAGCCGAAGGTTGGGTAAACAAGAACGGCTCGAAATGGAAAACGATGCCTGAGCAAATGTTCCGTTATCGATCAGCCGCGTTTCTTATCCGCGCAACCGCACCGGAAATCGCAATGGGACTTCTCACAAAAGAAGAACTTGAGGACATTCACGACGGTGTAAACGGCAATGGCTCGGCCATCGCTGAAAAGACACGCGGACGCGTGGAAGATCTGAAGCAGAAGCTCGCTCCGGCGCATGACGATAAGACCGCTGAAGGCGACATCATTGACGCCGAACCTGTCATTTCCGACATTCCAACAGAACCACCGGCAGACACAGATGCGGACGCAGAAGCATCACAGGCCGAGGCTGATGCCGTTGAAACAGACCCGCTCGATTCACTTCGAGCAGACGCAATGGCAATGTTTGACGAATTGCCGAAGAGCCGTCAGAAAGACCTCATTGCAGGGAAAGCGACTATTGCGGGCCGTCCAAAATTCAACTCTATGACCGAGGAAGAAATCCACAAGTGGGTTGAGGATATGTCGGTTGAATAAGATTCGCGTCCCTAGTTGTAGTGGACTGGCGGCATCCGTGGGCGCGTCTTAAAAACAGCGGATGCCGCACTTTGAAAATCAGTTTACCGGCAAGCAACCCTTTCTGCTCGGCTTTCCGGTAAAGACGAGAGCGGTTAGTTGTTCACGCCGCTCTCGTAAGAAATATCTCGGCGGCTATGTCAGGGACATCACCCCTTAGTTACCGCCGAGAACTCCGGCAGGTAGTCACCGGAGATATGAAAACGAAATAAAATGACAGACACGCAAATCAGAACAACCGTTTATCGTTGCCGTCCACATCGCCGGTCGATCAGTTCTTATCTTTTTGCCGCGATACGAGTGGCTATTGAGCATAAAGTCTTACTCACGATTCTCGGCATCGTCGTGGGCGTGCTGATAACAGGCATTACCGCCGTATTGAAATAGATGCAGACGCGGGAAACGATGAAGCAAAGATCATCACGGTGATTCTTGCTGCGTGGTTTCACGCCCGTCTAAGGACGGAATACTAAAAAGGAGAGTAAAGGATAACGAGAGGGAATAGGGCTGCGGAAAGTCAACCACCTCGGCACAGCAGCCCTTTTTTATCCAAAAGATCAATGCACACACAGCAGCAACCACATCCGCGAGCCGAACAGATCGAGTTGGCTTTTGTTCACGCGGACGATGATTTTATCGAAAAATACACGCGGTTCGTGATCGTCTTTGCCGACGTGCATTTCGACTTCATCGCGGGCGAAGTTACCGAGCAATTTGAAAAGCGTCATTTCAAGCTCGATGACCGGCAGAAAAAAGCTCTCGGCGGGTTGTATCAACGCCTGCTCAAATCCGGCGAGATCGTCAAAACAGGCAACTACCGCAGCCGCAACCAGGGCAACCCTTCGGCTGTCTATGCGAGGAAACGATAATGTCTCAATACGCAGCAAATACAGAAGTCGAATACCGAGACAGTACAAAGGAACGTTGCATATGAAGAATCTTAAATTAGCCGACAATCTGGAACTGCCGCTTGATTTTGTTACCGAGCGAATTGCGTTCCTTGCCCGCACCGGTGCCGGTAAATCTGGTGGTATGCGTGTGCTGTTTGAGCAGATGGTTGACGCCGAACAATTCGGTATCTTTATCGATCCGAAAGGCGATGCTCACGGGATTCGCGGAGCAGGCATTGGGAAAGGAAAGCCTGTTCTCGTGATGGGCGGAGATCACGGTGATGTTCCGCTTGAGGCTACGGGCGGAAAGGTTGTTGCAGAGTTTCTTGTTACTGAGCGAGTGTCAACCGTGCTCGACATCAGCGATTTCGGAAAGGCCGATATGGTCAGGTTTGTTACCGACCTTTGCCGGACCCTCTATCAGCGTAATCGCGATGTAGTGCATATCTTCATTGACGAGGCGGACATGGTTGCCGGTGAGAAGTTCTATGATCCACGATGCCTCGAAGCGATACAGCTTATCCAAAACAAAGGCAGGCATCGCGGCTTTGGTGTCACCGTCGCAACGCAACGCTCCGCGATGATCAACAAGAGCGTTCTTTTCGCCTCGGGAACTTTGATAGCGATGCAGACGACCAGCCCGAAGGATATAGCAACTATCCGCGAATGGCTCGAAGTATGCAGCACAAAAGAGATCGCCAAAGAGATCGTAGCAGCTCTGCCGACGCTCAAGACGCGCGAGGCAATCGTCTACTCGCCTCAGCTTTTGGTCGAGCCGGTGCGAATCACATTTAACTCTTTCCAGACGTTCGACAGTATGCGAACGCCGAAGCCTGGGGAGATAAGGCAGACACCAAAGAGTCTCGCTGACATTGATCTGTCCGCCGTCAAGCGTGATATGGCCGCGACGATCGAAAAAGTAAAGGCTGATGACCCCAGGCTGCTTAAACAAAAAATCGCAGAGCTTGAGCGACAGGTCGCAATAAAACCGTCCGGCGAACCGGTTGAGGTAAAAGTGGAGGTTCCGGTGTTTCCGCAGGATGTGGCCGATAAGATCGAAAAATGTGTCGGAACCATTGATGCGTATATCGAGGAGATCGGAAAGCAAGGCTCGTATGTTTATAAGGCAGTCGCTGAGATACGAGACTTGTTGCTGGACGCTCCGAAGCGAACCACCGTTCTACCGCGAACTCCGGTTGGGAGTAACCCTGGCACGTTGTCTATGGCGATTATCCGTAAACCGAAGCCGGTTGTCGCGCAAGATGCACCAGGCTTAACAAAAGCCGAGCGTCAAATCCTACAAGCTCTTTATTGGACGAAAGACGATAGGGGAATCACGCCAGCAAAGGTCGGATTCTACGCAGATTACCGAGCGGGCACAGGCTCGTTCAATAACGCTCTCAGCTCTCTGCGGTCAAAGGGATTGTTAGCCGGTTGGGTGATCACGCCGGAAGGCGAGGGGCTGGCATCGACCTATGCCGAGCCAAAACCGTCAGGACTAGGGCTGCGCGAATGGCTACGTCCGAAACTTGGCAAATGCGAGAACGAGGTGCTTGATGTTTTGGTCCTCGGCTATCCGCACCGACTGTCTCTCGAACAGATAGCCGAGCGAACCGCCTCTCAATACAAGATCGGCACAGGCTCATTTAATAATGCTCTCGCTCGTTTGAGGAGTCTCGAAGCTGCTGAGGGCGGAAGCAAAGAAGGCGTAAAGGCATCGGATGTCTTTTTCGAATAAATCAATGATAAAACTAACGCTGCCATTTCCGCCTTACACAAACAATATGTTCTTTACCGCGACGGTGAAAGGTAAAGCCAGTTCGCATTTATCACGCAGGCGAACACCTGATGCCGATAGGCTGCGACTGGCCGGAAGTGATGGAGGAAGCTGCATGAACCACAATTTGCAAGCATTGGGACGCCTGAAAACGGGCGAGATGAATAAGACCGAGGCTGAATATGCTCGCGATCTTGAGGCTCTCAAATATGCCGACAGAATTGCCTGGTATCACTTCGAGGGTATGAAGTTTCGCCTTGCCGATAATACATTTTACACGCCGGATTTTATGGTGATGCGTGCCGATGGCGTGCTTGAGGCTCATGAGGTCAAGGGCTTTTGGACCGACGATGCCCGCGTCAAGATCAAGGTCGCCGCGAGCCTTTATCCGATCCAGTTTATCGCGGTCAGAAAGCAGTCGAAAAAAGACGGCGGCGGCTGGAAGAGAGAGGAGTTTTAAGGCAACAGGGCTTTGTTAGAAAATGGCAAACGTAAAACACATCATCAGTCTCGGAGCAGGCGTTCAGTCCTCGACAATGGCTTTAATGGCGGCTCACGGCGAGATCACGCCGATGCCTGATGCGGCAATCTTTGCTGACACTCAGGCCGAGCCGGCGAGCGTTTATCAATGGCTAGAATGGCTGGAACTTCACCTGCCGTTTCCTGTTTACCGCGTGACGGCCGGTAGTTTGACCGACAATGCCCTGGAGATGCGAACGACTAAAGATGGCCGGTTGTATTCCAGAACAAACATTCCATTTTTTACGCGAAACCCTGACGGCGGCGAGGAAAATCACATTTCGTAGTTGTACGAAGGATTTCCAAGATTACACCGATTCGCCGTAAGCAACGCGAACTCTGCACAGATTGCTCGAGGTCAAAAAAGTCGGCGTTATCACATGGATCGGCATTTCGCTCGATGAGGCGGCCAGAATGAAAGACAGCCGCGATCGTGGAATCAAACCGCTGGCCGTTGATCGAACAAAGAATGACTCGAAGTCAGTGCATCGAGTGGATGAAATCAAATGAATATCCCGAACCTCCCGCTCATCATGCGTCTATTGTCCATTTCACAATAATCACGAATGGCGACGACTGAAAACTTAGTGAGCCGGAAGAATTTCAAAAGCAGTTGAGTTTGAAATCGCTCTGCAAAAAGCAAAAAGCAGAATCGCAAAACTTCAAAGCTACGCCGTTTTTGCATCGTTCGCTCGTGTCGCTCGAAGCCGTTGATTTTAGCACCCTTGCCGAGAGAAATGGTCAAAGCAACCTATTCGAGAACGAATGCGAGGGCGTTTGCGGAGTTTAATTCATAAAACAGGAGAACAAAACAACTATGTGCAGGAAAAATACGATGTGACGCTCAGGGATGGCGACGGTGAGGTGTTATTCGAGGGAACGACCGACGACATCACGCAGGCCGCGGAACATTTCAAGAACAAGAATCGATCGGAACAGATCGCTGAGATGTTCCCGATCCCGGACAAGTCAGATTTTGAAGGTAAGCAGTTTTTGCAGTCGGAGGATCTTAAAACGGTTGCCGAGACGCTGATCGAAAAATACCGCAACGATTTTGGACATCTCGACAACGCGAACATCGTTTATTTGTGGAAGGAAGCCGGCGGCGTTACTTGCGGACAGGCGACGCTCGGCAAATGTATCAAACCGAGCGGACTCGCTGCGTTTTTCGCGGCACCGGACGCGGGTGCGAACGTCGATTATTTTGTTTGGGTCGCGGCCGATCACCTTCGCGAAAACAGGGCGAACTATCGCACGATCTGTGCCCTGCTTTTCCACGAACTCTGTCATACAGCAATGGAAGATGGCAAGTTTATTATTCGCGGGCATGAGTTTGAGGGTTATGCGAGAGAAATTACGGAGTTTGGTTTTTGGCAGCACTCTATTAAGAAAATCGCGGCAGCCTGTGACGAAATCAAAGACACGCAACAAGGGCTTTTCTCAAATATGTAGGAAATGTTTTGTTGAATTGAGTATGCAGAAGAGTATTAGTAAAATAAGAGTCGAGGCTAAAGGTGTTACTAGCACCTTTTCGCCTCTAACCAAATCACCTGTTTCGGAGGTAATTATGGCTAGAAGAAGCCTACCAAATAATCTTTCCATCGACAATTTAGAGTTTGAAAGGATGCCGCGGCGGGCACGGTTTCAGAATCTTAACGCGCGTCGCTTTGGTCGCCTTTTAGTGCTTGGCTATGCCGGAACATTATCAGGTAGGTCGAAGTGGTATTGCCTTTGTGACTGCGGAACGGTAACTGCTGTGCGATCCGACCTGTTATTACTCAATCAAACACGGAGTTGCGGTTGTTTAGCGATTGATACTGCTCGATCACAGGAAACCACGCACGGAATGACCAAAACACCTGAATATAAGGCGTGGGTGGCTATGCGTTCACGATGCTATGACCTTAAAAATCCGTCCTATTCACAATACGGAAAACGCGGTATTCGCGTTTGCTCCCGTTGGTTAAAATCCTTTGATGCGTTTTTCGCCGACTTAGGACACCGGCCAAGTCCTCAGCATTCGCTAGAGCGAAAGAATGTCAATCTAGGATATGGGCCTGACAACTGCCGATGGGCGACACCTAAAGAGCAGGCTCGTAACCGCACGTCAAGCCGTTTCATTGAGGTAAACGGCCAATCTAAGACATTGGCGGAATGGTGCGAAATTACAGGGCTATCTTGGAGCACTGTTGACGGTCGAATAAGACGAGGACAAACGCCGGCCAAGGCTCTTGGCATCACCAAGAGGCTGTTTACGAATCACGAATAAGCGATGGACCTCGAACGAACAGACATTTGTCCGGTGTGCTCTCTTTGGTTTTGCGATAACCCGAAATGCAAATCACTGCACAAACTCAAAGAGTGGATCGCGAGCAATCCTGACAAACGAAAAGACAGCCAGCGCCGGTACGCTCAAAAAACCGACCGGCGTGGCTATTTCGCTCAATACTATCGGGCGAAAAAGGCGAGACAGAGGAAACTATGCACGACGGCCAGATGATGAAAATGGACGCTTACGAGAGATTTTTACAGAACAAAATAACGCGGGTTGCGGAGTCCGGTTTTGATGTCAAAGACAGCGATCTGAACGATCATCTGTTTGATTTTCAGCGATGGATTGTGAAAACCGCACTGAAGAAAGGCCGCTATGCTGTCTTTGCTGACTGCGGGCTTGGTAAGACGCTGATACAGCTCGAATGGGCTGATAAGGTTGTCACGCACACTAAAAAGCCGGTGCTAATACTTGCTCCGCTTGCCGTGTCAGGTCAGACGATAAAAGAGGGTGAGAAGTTCGGCATCAAGGTTTCCAAGTATTCCGGCATTGTCGGCCAGGAGATCTATATCTCGAATTACGAGCAACTTGAGAACATTGATTGCTCGGAGTTTGGCGGCGTGGTTCTGGATGAATCGAGCATTATCAAAAACTTTGACGGCAAGACACGCGATCTGATTATCGAACTCTTCCGCGATACCGAATACAAGCTTGCCTGCACCGCAACACCAAGCCCGAACGATGTAATGGAACTCGGCAACCACGCCGAATTTCTAAACGTAATGAGCCGAAACGAAATGCTGTCAATGTATTTCATTCACGACGGCGGAGAAACGGCTAAATGGCGGCTCAAGGGACACGCTGAGAGCATCTTTTGGGCCTTCGTGGCCTCATGGTCGGTGATGCTTGCCAAGCCGCACGATCTGGGATTTGATGCCGAAGGCTACGAGTTGCCGCCGTTGAACTTCATCGAAAAGAAAATCATCACAGAGAAACGCGACAACGGGCAGTTATTCAACGAGGTTGCCGTGTCCGCAACCAACTTTAATCAGGAATTGCGGCTCACGAAAGTTGACCGTTTAGATCAGGTTGCCGAAATCGTCAACGGCTCCGATGAGAGTTTTATTATTTGGGTTAAGCAAAACGAAGAAGCCGATCACGTTAAAAGCCTGATACCCGATGCCGTCGAGGTTCGCGGCAACGAATCGCCAGAAACAAAAGAGAAAAAGCTACTCGGATTCGCAAACGGTGAATTTCGCGTTCTGCTGACAAAGACCAAAATCGCATCGTTTGGGATGAACTTCCAAAACTGCCACAACCAAGTTTTTGCGGCGTTAGATTTTTCATTTGAGGGGCTTTATCAGGCAATTCGCAGATCATACCGCTTCGGACAAACTGAGGCCGTCAATATCTACCTAATCACAACCGACACGATGCAGAACGTAGTCGAGTCAATAGAACGAAAGGAAAGGCAATTCAAAAATATGCAAGAGCAAATGGTCACAGCAATGAATCAGTCAACGGGCGTCATCGAGGGCTACAAATCGAACACGGACGAGTTTAAGACTGGGGATTGTCTTTTACGGAAGGGCGATTGCGTCCGGCTTATCAAAGACGTTCAAGATGAAACGGTTGGCTTTTCGATATTCTCGCCGCCGTTCGCATCGCTTTACACCTACTCCGATCACGTCGCGGATATGGGGAACTCGGCAGATTACGACGAGTTTATGTTCGCGTTCAAGATGCTTGTTTTCGATCTTTTCCGCGTCACGATGTACGGGCGAAACGTCGCGGTGCATTGTATGGATTTGCCGATTCAGAAAGGTAAGGAAGGTTACATCGGACTGCGTGACTTTTCAGGGATGATCTTGCAAGCGTTCACCGATGCCGGATTTATCTATCATTCGCGCGTGACGATCTGGAAAGACCCGGTGACCGAAATGCAGCGAACAAAAGCCCTCGGACTGCTTCACAAGCAAGTCAAGAAAGATTCGGCAATGTCCCGCGTCGGACTGCCTGATTATCTGATGGTTTTCCGCAAAGGCGGCGAACACGCGAATCCGGTCAGATGCGAGATTGACGTTGACACTTGGCAAAAATACGCATCGCCGGTGTGGTTCGATATTGACTACGGCAAAACTCTAAACGGACGCGAAGGCCGTCACGAAAACGACGAGCGGCACATTTGCCCCCTGCAACTGCAAACGATCGAACGCGCCATAACTCTATGGTCAAACGCAGGCGATACGGTTCTAACGCCTTTTGCAGGCATCGGCTCCGAAGTCTATCAAGCGTTGAAAATGAATCGTAAGGCCATCGGATTCGAGCTGAAAGATAGCTATTTTGACATTGCGGTCAAGAACGCAAGAGGAGTACTTGAAAGCCGCAAACAGGCATCAATCTTTGAATTATTAGCAGCATGACCATTATCGAAGTTTTGAACGCTTACACAACGCCGTATTTTTCGCGGGCTCGGCATCGCTGGAACAGGCTTTCGGACGCACAGCGGGCTGACATCGAAAAGAACTTTGTAAGGCACATAAAAGCCTGTAAAAAGTC
>JBGARA010000087.1:0-15217 GCA_044230475.1 Pyrinomonadaceae bacterium
TCGCAGACCTGGAAAGAGCAGAAAAGGAATGAAATAACCCACGAACGCCTCGCCGAAATGATGCTCGAATTGCAGGAACGCGGCTGTCACAACATCGGCTTTGTCTCGCCGACGCACTTTGCTCCGCAGATGGCCCGCGCCATTCTTATCGCGGCCGAAAAAGGCCTTAAGCTTCCGATCATTTACAACACTAATGCATACGATTCGGTCGAAGTGCTGCGTCTGCTCGACTGTATTGTCGATGTCTATTTACCCGATCTGAAATACGCGGACTCAGACGCGGGCTTTCAATATTCGAAAGTGCGCGATTACAAAGAGCACGCACGAGCCGCGATCAAAGAAATGCATCGTCAGATGGGCGATGAACTTGTTTTTGGCGAAGACGGTTTATTGAAACGAGGCTTGATGATCCGGTTGCTGGTTTTGCCAAATGATATAGCGAACATCGAAGAAAATCTGCGATGGATACGCGACGAGCTTAGCCCAAAGACGGCGATCTCGCTGATGGCACAATACTACGCGACCAATAAAGCTGCGACCGACGAGCGCTACATCCTGCTCTCCCGCCGCATCTCCGAAGGCGAATGGTTCCAGGCCGTATCGCTCCTGGAAGACCTCGGCATGGAAGAAGGCTTTATGCAGGAATACGAGTCGGCATCGCACTACTACCGGCCGGATTTTACTGACAGAGATAAACCGTTCAAGGACATAAGGGACTATCAATGAATATTGGAGACACAGCACCTGACTTTACATTAAAAGACAGCGTCGGAAACGACTGGACGCTTTCGGATCATCGCGGCAAGGTTGTCGTGTTGATGTTTTATCCGGGTGACGATACACCGGTTTGTACGAAAGAGATGTGCTCGGTGCGCGATCACTGGTCGGACTATCAGGCGACGGGCGCTGAGGTCGTCGGCATTTCGACAAACTCTGTCGAGTCGAAAAAGCAATTTGCAGAGAAGTACAGCTTGCCGCTTCGACTTTTGGCAGATGAAAATGGTGAGGTACGCGATAAATACGGGGCGAAGTCGATCATTCCCGGCCGCACTTCTCGCTCGGAATTCGTAATCGACCCGCAGGGTAAATTAGCTTATCAAAAAATTCGTCCCATTGGCTTAATGCGCCCGTCGGACGAAGATATACTTGCTGCTATCAAGGCGGCGAGCAAATAGCGTCGAAGCGTGATAAAATGCATCTTATGGAAGAATTGATCAAACAGGTATCGGAGCGAGCCGGTATCTCAGAAGAGCAGGCAAAGGCAGCGGTCGAGACGGTCGCAGGATTTTTGAAGGAACGTGTTCCGGCTCCATATAACAGTTACGTCGATAGTTTCCTCGGAGGCGGCAGCGGAGAAAGCGGTGGGGGATTGCTTGGCAGCCTTAGCGGTATGTTTGGCGGTAAATAATTATGGGTTTATTCGGTGACAAATTTGAATGTTCGCGCTGCGGACGAAAGGCCGAGCAGCTTGCGTTCCCTCCTATTCCCAACGAGCTCGGCCAGCGCGTTGCCGATGAGATCTGCAAGGACTGTTGGGCCGAATGGCAAAAAAAACAGATGCAGCTCATTAACCACTACGGCCTCGATGTTTCTAATCCCGACTCGCACGAGTTTCTTTTCGACAATCTGAAAATATTCCTCTTTAACGAGGGCGTCGAACTTGCACAGATCGACACCTCGCAGGAAGGAAAGATCAATTGGTAATGTATCAGAACGGCTTGCGTAAGTAAGCGGTAAGTATTTCAACCTTAGACAACCCAATCTTGCATCTCAAACTACCCGCTGCCGCAGGTGGTTCAGACTAATTGCGCTAGAATTACCTTGTGGCCAAACAACTCGATAAAAAGCATCCGCTCGCCGTGCGTTGGCTGCACTGGATCAATTTCCCGCTACTCACGATGATGATCTGGAGCGGCATACTGATCTACTGGGCAAATCAGGTGTATTCCGTTCGGCTATTCGGCACCGAGTTATTCCATTTTTTCCCGCAATGGTTCTACGATATTCTCGGCATACCGTACCGCCTTGCCGAAGGCCTGCAGCTGCATTTCTTTTTCATGTGGCTCTTTGCAATAAACGGCGTGATCTATATCGCTTACACGATCATCTCCGGCGAATGGCGCGCGTTGCTTCCATTGCCCGGATCGTTCAAACGGGCACCTCTCGTAGCTCTTCACGACGCACACATCATTAAAAACAAACCGCCGCAGGGCAAATACAACGACGCTCAACGCTTCGCATACACAGGTGTGATCCTGATGGGCGCCGCTTCAACTGTAACGGGGTTGGCTATCTACAAGCCGCTCCAACTCGCATGGTTGACCTCATTGCTCGGCGGTTACGAATGGGCGCGGTTCGTGCATTTCTGGCTGATGGTGTTGTTCGTTCTTTTTTTCGTTGTGCATGTCATTCAAGTGATACTCGCCGGATGGGCAAATTTTCGCTCGATGATCACAGGTCACGACTTTGTTGAAGCTAAAGAAAAAAGCGAATCACAACCGACTACGGAAGGAGAACCTGCATGAGCGAAGACAAAGAAATTCGTATCGACAAAGTTCGCGAGCTGTTACGCGAAAAAGGCGATTCGCTCTGGCCGGGCGGCGATGAAAACACCGCGAACGTGATCCGCGAGCGTCGTTACCTGAGCGAGCCGGTTTCAGATGAAGAAGCAAAACGGCGAATGTCTGCGATGTCGCGTCGCGGCTTTCTTGTCGGTGGCGCTGCAGCTTTATCCGCCGTTTTTGGCTGGCGGTGGATGCCCGACACCGCCAAAGAATATCTTTTTCAAGGAGCCTTTGCTCTTAATGAACAACTCAGCCAAATTCTCTATCGACCGTCTCGCCTGGCGCCGGAGTTTTCGCCTGATCAAATTACCGAAGCACGCATTAACGGTATGGGGGGCCTTGAAAGCGAACGCGACGCGGAAGAATTCATATTCGTGCGCATGCCGGGTATTTCAGGAGCGCGCATGCTAACTCTAGAAGAGATCAAGAGCCTGCCGCGGACAGAAATGATAACCCAACTAAAATGCATCGAGGGCTGGAGCACCATTGTTCACTGGGCCGGCGTACGCTTTTCTGATTTTGTCGCTAATGTGGGACTAACTCATTTTACGGACTACGTTGCTCTGGCAACGCCGGATGAAAAGTATTTTGTCGGCTGGGATATGCCTAGTATCATGCATCCGCAGACTTTGCTTGCATACGAGATGAATGGATCTCCTCTTACTCCAGAACATGGCGCTCCGCTCCGCATCGCTTCGCCGACAAAGTACGGCATCAAACAGATAAAGCGCATCGGCAGCATAGAATTTACGGATAGTCGTCCAAAAGATTTCTGGGCCGAGTACGGTTATGATTGGTACTCTGGACACTGATTTTTTTCTATGCAGCTTGATACCGATCTACAACTGATAAACGAGGAATTTTACGCTGACAGTGTAACGGCGGAGCAAATCGATCTGCTTCTCGCTGACGGTTGGCGGCATTTTAGTGAGCATTTTTTTCGTTACAACCTGGGCGTGTATCAGGACGAGATCAGACGTGTGATGCCCCTACGCATTCGTTTAGCTGACTTTGGATTCTCCAAAAGCCAACGCCGTGTCTTGCGTAAAAATAGCGATCTCGACGTCAAAATTCAGCCGATTAATATTACCGACGAGATCTACGAGCTTTTTGATCGACATAAAACGCGATTCAAAAGCGGCGTGCCAAGCTCGATCTACGATTTTCTTTCTATGGATGATGGCCCAACCAAAGTATTTGAGGTCGGTGTCCGCCACAAAGGAGAACTGCTCGCCGCGAGTTTTTTCGATGTGGGTGAAAACTCTGTGTCCAGTATTTACGGCATATTCGAGCCAGAGGAAACTTCGCGAAGCCTTGGCATTCTCACGATGCTGAAAGAGATCGAATACGCGATGGAAAGCGGCAAGCAATATTTCTATCCCGGCTACGCTTACGAGGGCGAATCATTTTACGATTACAAAATGAGATTTACCGCCTTGGAATATTTCGACTGGAAAGGAAACTGGCTGCCGTTTTCATCGACCTAAGAAAACAAACTTGTCTGAACGCCGGTCTTATCGTTTGCAAGTCCCTTTGTCCACTCAATGTATTTTGCCGAATTGAATTTTTTGCCGGTGCTGCCGCTCGTCATGTAGCGAATGGTGCCAAAAACCGGCCGCTCCATCCACGGACGGTCGTGTTTTCCAAAGCACCATAGAATGCCCGCGTATGAATTTGGATCGCGGCCGTCGAGACAGTATTTGTTGTTGAGGTGGACGAGTGTTTCAAAAGCAATCTCGTAACTCGGCGACCATGCGATCACATTTTTGCCCCAGAGCATACGGACATAATTGTGCATCTCGCCGGTCACGACCATCTCGCGCTGGGCCGCATTCCACAGCTCGTCATGTGTTTGGCCGGCTTCTAATTGCTCGAGCGAATAAACATATTGCCGTTGATCATCGGCGTGTTCACGCATGGTTTTTTGAACCCACTCTGGCAATGCGGCGAGCGAATCGTAATTAGGATTGTGCCGCGTCATGTTGAACGACAGCTCGCGGCGGACGATCAACTCTTCGAGATAGGCTTCCTTGGATTCCTGCGGTGCGTCAGCATCTTTTACTGCCAACGCGATCTCGAGTGACGACAGAAAACCGAAGTGAAAATATGAAGACAGTCGCGAAGAGCCATCGCGATCGGGCTTGCTTCGAGCAACATCATAGTCAGGCAATATCTCCTCGACAAATTTCTTCAAACGCACGCGTCCATTTGCAGTGCCGCCGTGATAGTGCACACTGGGCAAAACGCTGTGATCTATGTCGCAAGATGCAACGAGTTCAGCGATATTGTCTGCAGTTACGATGGTTTCGGGACAATCAGTTTCAATATCGAGGCTCGGAATATCAACCACTTCACTATCGAGAGATTTGATGTAGCTATCTAACAGTTTGTTTATTTTGGGTCGTATCGTGTAAGCAGCGTATTCTTCCTTATCGAATTTCGACATCGGAATTATCCCGCTGGAATCAACCACATGCACCGGAATCTCTGCCCGCTCCGCGATTCTTCGATTGTGTTCGGGAATGATGAAGCAAGGATAATCGTCGGTGACTATCAGCGCAGCATTTTTTGCTAGTTTGGCTACAGTATTCTTCGGCGCATTTTTATCTTTTTGTAGATAAAAAATGTAGCGAATGCCAAGTTGCTCAAATTCCCGTCGTTTCTCCTCAACGCCTTCGAGGATAAAAGTGTGCAACCGATCGCTCGCCCACGGGTAGTAATATTTCAGCCCTTCGTAAACCACGAGCGGCAATTTTAGCTCGTTCGCTTTTCTGATCGCCCAGATAAGAGCGTGGTTATTATCGATACGCTTATACATCTGCATCCAGTACAAAACGTATTTCGCCTTCGGATTAACCTCGCGATCATTTGCTATAAGGACTCTTTCGTTGACCCGCATAGTGGCTACCTGCTGATCAAATTGAGATATTTCGTCACTGCCTCTGGCGAGAGATCATTTGCGATCAGGCCGATGTAATTGTCGGGCCGCAGGATAATCAAAAATGATGTCTTAGTACCAAATATCTCGGCAACATGCGGGAACAACGAAAACTGATGAACATCAAGGATGTCGTCCCATTTTGACTTCAAATCATCTATTGAGGGCATCTCATTTTTACCGTCAAAGAAGAATATCAAATGAAAACGCGGCTCACGCACCCTGTCATATATGCTCGCCCCGTCGATCTCGAACCACGGCATTCTGTCACCAGCCTTGACCGCAAAACTCCCGTGTTCCTCGCTGAGCGTATCGTCCTCGTAGTTGATCCTGATCTGCGAAACTCGGGGAAATACGAATCGTTTGAACGCATCGAGGCTGAACAAGAACTGTGCGATGTAAGGAAAAATGTAAATGCGTGTGAAAGCCAACAACGGCTCAGAACCGGCGACCATGCCGAAAAAACGGTCAGTCGTTTTTGTGAGTTGTTCGGCATTTGGCAATCGCTCTTCGTTGTAAGTGTTTAGCAGTTCACCGCTCGCTTTGCCCCTGATTACGAACGCTAGCTTCCACGCGAGATTATAGCTGTCCTGAATGCCGGTGTTCATGCCTTGTGCACCTGCCGGCGAATGAATATGGGCCGAGTCACCTGCAAGAAAAATCCGGCCAACCGAAAACTTATCGACATGCCGCGTATGCACCTTGTAGGTAGAGAACCAATTGACATTACTTAGATCGACACGCTCAAGTTCCGTGTCTTTCTTAATACGCTCCTCGATCTCATCATAGAGCACATCGCCCTCATCTTTTGAAAACTCCTCGGGAAAAGTGCCGACAATTCGATACCGCTTGTCTCCGAGCATCGGGAAAAAAGCGAGTAGCGAGTTTTTCATCAGAAAAACCTGCAGAGCATCATGGCCGAAATCCCAATCGAGCTGAACGTCGGCGACATAAAACATCCGTTCGAATGTCGAGCCAGCAAATTCAAGGCCTAGCGAGTGACGCACGAGGCTCTTTGCCCCGTCACAAGCCACCATGTATTTCGTATTGATCGTTTCTGTCTTGCCGTCGGCATCTTGTACGACCGCTGTCACGCCAGCTTCATCTTGCTGAAAAGAAACCAGTTCTCTCTGCCACTCGACATCGCGGCCATGCGTCCGAATGTAGTCATAAAGCAGCCGCTCATGTCGTCCCTGTTCGACGATGAGAATATACGGATATGGACTAAGCCCTTTGCCGAGGTCTTTGAACTCAGCCTCGCCGCGGAGTTTGCCGCCAGCAAACATTCGCACTTTTTCAGCCTTGTGCCCGATCGCTATTAACTTGTCGGCGAGGCCGATCTGCTCGTAAAGCTCGAGAGTACGTGCCTGAACGCCTATAGCTTTGGAATAGGGTGTAGTTGTTTCTTTTTTGTCGATGATGACAAAATCGACGCCGTAACGGATCAACTGACAAGCAAGTGCGAGGCCTGTAGGGCCGGCTCCAACGATGAGAACATCGGTGTTCATTACTTTAAGATTCAATGTCGGCAGACGCCTTGTGTTTTTCCTGGATCAGGATCAGATCGCTGTCTTTTATGTCCACCAACATGCTGCCGCCGTTGGTAAGCTTGCCGAAAAGGATCTCGTTTGCAAGCGGCTGTTTGATCTTTTCGTGAATCAGCCTAGACATTGGCCGCGCTCCATAGCGTGCGTCGAAACCATTTTTCGCAAGCCATCCGCGCGCCGTTTCGGTCAGTTTTACGAGAACACGTTTCTCGGCAAGCTGGCCGTTAAGCTCCTTGATAAACTTATCGACGATCAGTTTGATGACATCGAGGTCGAGCGGCTTGAACGGCACCCACGCATCGAGCCGGTTGCGAAATTCCGGCGTAAATGTTCGCTCGATGGCGCCCTTCGCATTGCCTTTCGTATCAGACGCATTACGGAATCCAACACCGCCTGACGATAATTCTCTCGCACCAGCATTGGTCGTCATGATCAATATGACATTTCGGAAATCAGCCTTTTTGCCGTTGTTGTCGGTCAAGGTTGCCGAGTCCATAACCTGCAACAGCAGGTTGAAAAGATTAGGATGAGCTTTTTCGATCTCATCGAGAACCAGAACGGCATGAGGCGTTCGCATGATAGCTTCTGTGAGCAAACCACCCTGGTCAAAGCCGACATATCCCGGCGGTGCGCCGATGAGCCGCGAAACGGTATGCGGCTCGGCGTATTCGCTCATGTCATAGCGGAGAAATTCGACGCCGAGCGTTTCGGCAAGCTGTTTTGAAACTTCGGTTTTGCCAACGCCTGTCGGACCCGAAAACAGGAAGGAACCTACGGGTTTTGTCTGATGCCCGAGTCCTGCACGCGATATTTGTATTGCATCGACGATCGCGTCAATCGCTTCATCCTGTCCGAAAATACTTTTCTTAATATCTTCGCGTAGCGTTTTCAAACGGGCTTTTTCATCAGCGACGACTGTTTTTGGCGGTATTTTCGCCATCCGGGCGATCGTATTTTCGACCATCTGGACGGAAACTTTTTTCGGGCGACGGCTTGCGGGCAATAGCTTTACCGATGCACCGACCTCATCGATCACATCAATAGCCTTGTCAGGCAGGAACCGGTCATTTATGTATTTACCGGCAAGCTCAGCTGCAGTATGCAGCGCATCGTTCCCGTATTTGACGCCGTGATGATGCTCGTAAAATTTCTTGAGGCCTTTGAGAATTTCGTACGTTTCTTCAACCGTCGGTTCGTTAATATCGATCCGCTGAAAGCGCCTGGCCAAGGCACGGTCACGATCAAACGCCGCTTTATACTCAGCATGAGTCGTCGAGCCGATGCAGCGCAAAGTTCCGTCGGCGAGAGCAGGCTTTAAAATGTTTGACGCATCCATCGATCCGCCCGAAACCGCGCCGGCGCCGACGATCGTATGTATCTCGTCGATAAAAAGGATGGCGTTCTCCTGTTCCTTTAGGTCGTTAATGATCGACTTGAATCGCTGTTCAAAATCACCCCGATAACGGGTTCCGGCCAGCACCGCTCCCATATCGAGCGCAAAAACTTTTGCTCCCTGTAAGATCTCTGGTACATCCCCTTGGCTAATTTTGAGCGCCAGGCCTTCGGCCAAAGCAGTTTTTCCAACGCCAGGTTCGCCAACATAAAGCGGGTTGTTTTTCTTGCGGCGGCACAGCACCTGTATAGTACGTTCGATCTCGGCAGTACGCCCAACTATCGGGTCAATTTCACCGGCAGCTGCCTTTGCAACAAGCTCGACCGTAAAACTCTCAAGCGGTTTTTTGCGCTGAGCCGGTGTGTCAAGTTCCTCGTCTTCGACACCGTCGGGCAGCGGTTCGCCGTGATCGACCTTTGAAATACCGTGTGAGATGTAGTTTAGAATGTCGAGCCTTGTCACGCCCTGCTGCAAGAGCAAATAGACTGCATATGATTGCTCGGCCTGATACAGAGCAGCGAGAATATTGCCGCCATCGACCGCTCCTTGCCCGCTTCCCTCTGCCTGCATTACCGCATACGAGATGGTCGATTGAAACGTCGAGGTAAGCTCCGGCATTGCCTTTGCGCCCGGAGGCATTTTTTCAAGAGCGTTGTTGAAATATTCCTGTAGGGCTCTGCCTATCTCATCGATGCGCGCGCCGCAATGGAACAATATTTCACGCGCCGCCGCATCTTCAAGCAAAGCAAAAAGGAGGTGCTCAAGCGTTACATATTCATGCCTATGTTTCACGGCCTCATCGACTGCGAAACTCAGTGTTTCTTCTAATTCCCTCGTTAACATCCCAGCTCTATTTTAACAGCTTAGTCCAAATAGAAATAGCAACCTATGCAAACCTGACGCCAGTGGGATGAATTTCTGAAACATAGATGTTGTATCCGATATCTGTTTTGCCGTAGACATCATTCATCGCCGATCTGACATTTTCGGCCTCGGCAAGCGTTCTACTAAGCATAAATATCGAAGGCCCGGAACCGGAGATACCGCCGCCGAGTGCCCCTGCATAAAGACTTGCCGCTTTTACATCGTCGAACTTTGGTATCAACGATTTGCGGGCGGGCTCGACTATTCTGTCCTCCATCGAGCGGGAAATCAACTCGTAATCGCCCTTTGCCAGTGCCGCGACAAAAGCACCGAGATTGCTCCAATTACGAACTGCATCTTTGAGAGGTACATCTTTCGGCAGGATCGCCCGAGCTTCGGCAGTTTTGATCTCGATCTGCGGATGGATCACGGTCGCAAAAAGCTGCGGAAAATCGATCGAAACAATATCAAGCGGTTCGGTTGATCGGACGAGCGTAAAACCACCATAGACGCATGGCGCGGCATTGTCAGCATGACGCGATCCTGACGCCAGAAACTCGCCTTCCATAGCAAACCGGACAAGTTCGAGATTTGAGAACCGTTCGCCTATCAGCTTATTTGCGGCAACAACCGCACCGCAGGAACTCGCGGAGCTCGAGCCAATGCCGCTGCCGGGTTTGATGTGTTTGTTGATCTCGACTTCAAAACCGAAATCAACCTGGGCGGCGTCCATCAACGCCTGCACAGCAACGCCAGCAACATTTTTGGCCGGAGCGGTCGGCAAACCATGATCGTCATGGTTTACGATACGTATTTCACGCTTGTCTATCTTTCGCAAGGTCATCTCATCGCAAGGTTCCGCCAGGGCAAAACCGAGGCAATCAAACCCGCAAACAACATTTGAAACCGTTGCCGGCGACAAAACTCTTACTTCGTCCATACTTTAGTAAATCGAGCAAACCGTATATGATTTAGTATTTTCCGATTGATGTCGATGCATTACTTTAGCACAAATCGAAGTTCCCCTCATGTGTCGTTTCGTGACGCCGTTCTGAACGGCCAGCCTGAGGACAAAGGCCTCTATTTTCCATCTGAGATACCGCGTTTGCCCGACGATTGGCTACGGAGCCTTTCGACACGCTCGAGTGAACAGACCGCGTTTGATGTAATACGGCCCTACGTCGCTGGCGAAATACCTGACGATGTCCTCTTCACAATATGCTCCGAGACTGTGAGTTTCGATTTTCCACTCGTACATATCACGGACGATATTTCTACGCTCGAGCTGTTTCACGGGCCGACGCTGGCGTTTAAGGACGTTGGGGCCAGGTTTATGAGTCGCACCCTTCAGTATTTTTCGCGTGACAATGCTGAAAAGACGATTGTTATTGTTGCGACTTCGGGCGATACGGGAGGAGCTGTTGCAGCGGGTTTTCATGGTATTGAGGGCATTGAGGTCGTAATTCTCTATCCAAAAGGCAGGGTTAGCAAGGTCCAGGAACTGCAACTGACAACTTTGGGTGGAAATGTAACTACATTGGAACTACATGGCAATTTCGACGATTGTCAGGCGTTGGCAAAACAGGCCTTGGCCGATGCTGATCTGCAATCAAAAGTGCATCTAACATCAGCCAATTCCATCAACATCGCCCGCTGGCTACCTCAACAATTTTACTACTTCTACGCTTTGAAGCAGTGGGATGGCGAGCCGCCAGTAGTTTCAGTTCCGAGCGGCAATTTCGGGAATCTCGCATCGGGCATATTGGCTCATATTTCAGGCTTGCCGGTTAAAAAGTTCATTGCCGCGTGCAATGCTAACGACGTTGTGCCGCGATTTCTGCAAACCGAAGACTACGAGCCGCGCCAGTCGGTCGCGACGCTGTCTAATGCCATGGATGTCGGCTCGCCCAGCAATTTTGTCCGCATTCTAGAGATATTTGACAATAAATTTGTCGATCTCAAAGAAAAACTTGAGTCCGAGAGCATTTCAGATGAAACTACCGCCGCAACGATGCGTGACGTTTACGAGAAGTATGTCTACATCCTCGACCCTCATGGAGCCGTGGGCTATCGAGCTTTGGCAGATCACTTAGCACAATACCATGATCAAAAAGGCATTTTTCTTGAAACTGCCCATCCTGTAAAATTCGATTCTGTAAACGACATACTCGGAACGCAAGGAAAAGTACCGGCATCCGTTGGTTCGCTGTTCGCGAAAGAAAAGCAGAGCATCGAAATGGATGTAAAATATGAAGACTTAAAAGATCTCCTCGTTAGCAAAATATGAAGGTCCTGAAATTCGGCGGTTCATCTGTTGGAAGCGCCGAAACAATAGAAAAAGTAGTTGAGATAATCCGCACAACCGTCAAATCCGGCCCATGCGCAGTTGTGCTGTCGGCGATGCAAGGCACAACCGACTCGCTCATCGAAGCAGGCCGCTCGGCGGAACTCGGCGATGACGGTTATATCGAAATCCTTAGCAACATCAGCCAGCGTCACATCGACACCATCCACAAACTTTTCGGCGACAGTCCGAATCATGGTGTTTTAGATTTTGTCGAAACTACGATCAGGGAACTCGAAAACCTATGCGAAGGCGTACGGCTGATACGCGAATTATCAACCAAGACGCTTGATCGTATCTTGAGTTTTGGCGAGATCGTTTCGACGCGCATTGTGTCAGCTAAACTTTTGGAAGCAGGTCTTGAAAATGAGTGGAAGGATAGTCGTCTCGTGATACGCACCGACTCTAACCACGGATTTGGCATGGTTGATTTTGCCGAAACCAATCGTCGGATGAAGGAGTATTTTGAATCGTCGTCGGCAAAACTGCATATCTTCCCGGGCTTTATCGCCAGTGACTCTAAAGGGTACACAACAACATTGGGCCGAGGCGGGTCTGATTATACTGCGGCGATCATTGCGGCAGCGATCGATGCCGAGGTGCTTGAGATATGGACGGACGTGTCGGGCATGATGACAGCCGACCCGCGATTTGTGCGCAACGTCCGGCAGATATCGCATATCAATTATCGCGAAGCGATGGAACTATCGCACTTTGGAGCAAAGGTCATCTATCCGCCGACGATCCAACCTGTAATGGCAAAGGGCATTCCGGTTTTGATCAAAAATACGTTTGAGCCTGACAATCCGGGCACGCTGATCGAGGCTGAATCGGCGCCAAAAAAAGACATTATCCGGGGCATCACGAGCATCGACAAGATCACCGTCCTCAACCTCGAAGGCAGCGGCATGGTTGGCATTCCGGGCTTTTCAAAACGGCTGTTTGACGCACTTTCACGCTCGCAGATCAATGTCATTCTGATCACCCAAAGTTCGTCCGAACACTCGATCTGCGTCGCCATTGAAGAGAAATATGCTGAGGCCGCAAAACGAGCTGTCGATCGCGAGTTCGAATACGAGATCAACGTCGGCAAGATCGAGCCGTTGAAAGTTGAAAGCGGATTTTCGATCCTCGCGCTGGTTGGCGACAACATGAAAGAACACACCGGCGTAAGCGGCAAGATGTTCACGACGCTGGGCCACAACGGCATCAACATCCACGCCATTGCACAAGGCTCAAGCGAACGGAATATCTCAGCGATCATCTCGTCAAAGGATGTGCAAAAAGCCGTCAACACCCTGCACGAAGAATTTTTTTCAGACGGCAACAAGCAGATCAATCTCTTCATCGCGGGCGTCGGTACGGTTGGGAGCAAACTTATTGAACAGCTTCGCTCACAACATCAGCACTTGCTCGATGAGATGAGACTGAACGTCCGCGTTGTCGGCATAGCGAACAGCAAACGAGCTCTATTAGCAGAGGAAGGTATCGATCTCGGATCATATAAAGCGGACCTTGAGAAGGCCGATGAGGTGTCCATCGCGATGTTTGCCGAACAGATAGTCGCACAGAATTTGCGCAATTCGATCTTTGTCGATGTCACAGCCAGCGCTGATGTTGTCGAAGTGTATGCAAACCTTCTCGCAAAGAGTGTGTCGGTGATTGCCTGCAATAAGATCGCCGCTTCATCGAGCTATGAGAACTATTCACATCTGAAAGAAACCGCACGCGAATTCAATGCGAACTTTTTCTTTGAAACTAATGTGGGCGCAGGGTTGCCCGTTATCAACACTCTCAACGACCTCCTGCGCAGCGGCGATAAGGTAAATCGTATCGAAGCGGTGCTTTCCGGTACATTGAATTTTGTCTTTAATAACTACGACAGCACGCGAAAGTTTGCTGAGATTGTTCGTCAGGCACAAGAAGAAGGCTACACTGAGCCAGATCCTCGTCTCGATCTGAACGGCACTGATGTCGCGCGAAAGATACTGATCCTCGCACGCGAGGTTGGCAATGAGATCGAAATGGAAGACATTGAGAATAAAGGTTTCTTACCCGAATCTTGCTTAGCCGGAAGCGTCGAAGACTTTTACACTGAAATGGAGCGGCACGAAGATCATTTCCGCCGCTTGCTAGATGATGCCGTCAACAAAGGCCTAAAATTGAAATATATCGCATCATTCAATGACGGCAAGGCGTCAGTCGGCCTGCAATCCATCGGCCCCGAACACAATTTCGCCAACCTCTCAGGCAAGGACAACGCGGTCCTTTTTTACACAAAACGCTATGCAGATCAGCCATTGGTGGTAAAAGGAGCAGGAGCCGGCGCGGACGTGACCGCTGCAGGAGTTTTCGCTGACATCATCCGGGCTTCGAGGTGATCCCGAATGCCTAAGCCCGCGCGTTAGTAAGGACGGTATACTCAGTATTGAGTTTACCGCCCTATTCATATTTACAAGTCTTACGAAATATCAATCCGCCAAATAGCCAAACTTCCCGCTCCGATAATCTTCAATCGCTGCAGCAATTTCAGCCTGAGTGTTCATCAAAAATGGGCCGTACTGTGCGATAGGTTCATTTAGCGGTTCGCCACTCATAACAAGCAGGATGCTGTCTTCTAGTGCCTCGACGCTGATCGACTCCCCGTCGCGTTCAAATAAGGCAAGGTTATTTGTCGGCAATTTCTCAGAGCCGTTTAGTGTTGCCGAGCCTTCGATTGCCAGTATCGCCGTCGTATAACCCGTTGGAAATGACAGTTCGACGGTCTCGCCTCTTTTAGGTTTGAGGTTGTAAAGATGCACCGGCGAAAACGTCGTCGCGGGGCCTTTGACGCCGTTGAATTCGCCTGCAATGATCTCGACCTCGCCTCCATCGGATAACTTAACTCTGCCCATTTCTGCGTTTGTTATCGCCTGATATTTTGGCTCAGTCATTTTGTATTTGGCAGGCAGGTTGACCCACAACTGGACCATCTGAAATGGGCCGCCTTCGCGATTGTACTCCTGCTCGTGATATTCCCTGTGCAGCAACCCGCTGCCGGCGGTCATCCATTGCACGTCACCTTCGCCGATGACGCCTCCGCCTCCGCGACTGTCGTGATGCTCAACTTTGCCTTTGTATGCGATCGTCACCGTCTCAAACCCGCGATGCGGATGCGGCCCGACTCCAAACGGCTCTTCACGCGGCGGAAAATCCAGCTTCGCATTGTAGTCCAACAAAAAGAACGGGCTCATCCGCTCGCCCGTTAGCGGCCCGTGCGGGAAAAACCCATGCACGTTAAATCCGTCACCGACCCAATGTCGCGGCGGCGGTGCGATGATGTTCTCAATTTTCTTTACGTTTTTGATCTGTTTAGTTTCTGCGTTCATTTTTCCTCCAATTGAACGATTTGTTCGTTGGATAGATTGTATCCGCAATTTAAAGCCTGGTAATCGGCCAATGGAGCGACTCGTTTCTAGTACTTTCTAACGACTAAGCTATCTTTCTGATAACCATCAGGCCATCGCGGATCGGCAAAAGCACATTTTCGACACGCTCATCTGCCAAGACCATTTCGTTAAAGTCAGC
>JBGARA010000088.1:0-14881 GCA_044230475.1 Pyrinomonadaceae bacterium
TTTTCTATGTACTCTTCGACGATCTCGGAGGCTTTTATTTGGCTTTCGGGGCGTTGTAGCCTTTGCGGGTGCGGATGGTTAGGTTGGGTTTGGCGACACGGAGTTCGATGGCGTGCCATTTGCCGTCTTTTTTTGTATTCGACGGCTGATAGGCAAGCGTGTATTGCGTGCCGAGCTCTTCGACGATGCGTGTGAAGGCGTCGCGCATCGCCACGCCGCCCGGCGTCGATATGTACTTGCCGCCGGTTTTCTCAGCGAAGTTGGTCAGCACGTTTTTGTTATGTGCTCTTTCGCCCAATTTCAGATCAGGTGACGACATATCGACCGCAAAGATCATCGCGTTGATCGATAAAGCCGCTTTCAGGGCTTTGCTGTCGGAAACTTTGCTCATCGTGTCCGCTCCGTCAGATAAGACGATGATCGCCCGGCGTTTCTCCGGCCGTTTTGAAAGCACTTCGGCGGCCTTGTAAACGGCGTCATTCAGGACGGTCATGCCATCGGCCTTTAGATCGAACGCGTGTTGGCGAATGTCGCGGCTGTTCGAAAAATCCTGAACCATCACGACCTTCGAATAGAAATTGTAGATCGCCGCATTGTCAGATGAACGCAATCTCTGCAGGAAATTGATCGCCGCTCCGCGAGCCAGCGAAACCCGCTCCTCCATACTTCCTGAAGTGTCCATCAATATCACCGCTGCGAACGGAGTTTCTTCCGCCCCAAATGTTTCGATCTTTTGTTCGACGCCATCCTCAAATACATGAAAGAGTTTCTGGGTCAGGCCACCTACGGCTTTTCCCGAGGTATCTGTGATCGAGGCATTTAGAACGACGATAGACGTGTCGACATTAATGACATCGTCATCTTTTTGGGCATGAGTCAAATTGTTTTCAGAAAAAAGGAATAGAAGTAGGAAGAATAAAGTGAAGCAAAACCTCATACGAGAAAGCCAGGATCAATTCTTAATACGCAGAAAACGGGCGACCGTCAAAACAGCATTTGAGCTTTGAATAGCCGTGGCTGAGATCGAGAATCTTGTTGTTTTCGTTAGTTCATCGGCCAAGTTCAATGCCGCATCCTTTAATGTGCCGACAGCATCGGCAAACGAAGCCTTATCGCCCGCTTGCAGGAGGTCTTCGATCTTTTCGTCATCGTCACTTCCTCCTAGTTCGCTGCGGATCTTTTTCGCATTTCTTTCAACCGCCTCGAGAGCAGCCTGATCATCTTCGGACAAACGACCGTTTTGAGCGAACGATCTCGCCAGGCGTTCGGCAAGACGCCGGACCTCCTTGCCGCGTTCGATCATCTCTTCGTAATCCTTCTTGCTCTGTTCGATCTGCAATTTTATTTGCGATTCTCTTGCGCCTCGGGGCAAATTCTCGAGGGCGTCATTTCTTTCGAAACCAGTCCTTTGATCTGCACCCTGAGCGTAAGACGAAATGGGACATAAGGCTAGGAGGGAGACCAGAAGGATTGAATAAAGAAAGAAACTAAACATGAGCAAACCTCAGCGAACTGAATCCTGCACCGGTTCCGGCGAAGTGCCCGTAACGCGTTCGATCAATTTGGAAAGAAATTCATCTTCTGCAACGCCGGAGCTTCGCAAAGTAAGCCATTCTGACATTAAGCCGTTGCCTGCCCGGCCCTCGACCTTGGCGATGACCGAAACATTATTCTGGATGCCGTCTATAGATTGAACCTCGATGGTTAGCGTGTAACGTGCTCTTGTCCACGCTGAATCCGAGGCATCAATGACGGCATAGCGCGAAAGCTCGTTCAAGGCAATGACCGAGCCTTTGGCGAAAACATACGGCTGAGTGATAACTATGCCGTCTTTTAACCGTGAGGAAGCATCATCGACGAGAATGTTCTTTTCTCGCAGAGTGCCGACGATGTTTTCGATCAATACGTCACGTCGGGCAGCTAGTTTATAGGGATTTGCCAATCGGTCGCGGAGCTTTGTTTTGCCTTTGCCCCAGTCAAATGAACGCGTCGCATCATTGCTTCTGGTGGTAACTTTATTGCCGTCATCCTTGATCTTTTGAGTCTGTGAATCGACACCTTTTTGAGCGTAGGCCGATATGCAAACGAAAAGACTGAACAAGACGCCGGCAAATATAGTTTTCAGCACACGCGATGTCATAAAAAAAATATAACGCAAAACGGCAATTTCTAAAAGATTTAGATGTTGTGAACCGGCTGATAGTTGTAATTTTACACTTTGGCCTTTAGGCTGAGTCTTGGGTTTTAGGTTGAGCTTGTAATTCCCTCAGGCATAGGTGCTTCATGAATGCATGATGCGCAGCAAAACGAGCGATACAGTACCCGGGAAAACCGTCCAGAAAGCCCAATTTCAGCACATAAGATGAGATAAATGCCACGATCCCGACGGTTGCGATCGTTAAAGGCGTCGTTCGCTTGCCATCGAGGAGCATTTGTTGTGCGGCAAGCGGGGCATACCGCTTGCCGATCATTTCGTGGTGGTGCAGTGCGTTTTCTGCCGTGTAATGATGAATATTACGTTTTAGATTTTCGATTTTCGCATCCGGAGCCATTTGAAAGGACTCGTGAACCAGAACGTTCTTCCATTTCCCTTTCTGACGATTAAAAAATCGAAGCTGCCAATCGGGATACCAGCCGCTGTGCCGGATAGCCCGACCCATATAGAAGGAAAGTCGCGGTATCTTAAATCCATCAGCTCTCAGACTCATTGGGACGTTTCGTAGGTTCAGGATCTCATCTCTGAGTTCAGGCGAGATTCGTTCGTCAGCGTCAAGGCTCAGTATCCAGTCGTGTGAAGCAGTCTCGACGCCAAACTGCTTTTGGGCAGCAAAACCGGGCCATGGCCGTGTTACAACGTAAGCCCCCATTTCCTCCGCGATCTCTCGTGTGCGGTCCGTACTTTCCGAATCGATTACGACTACCTCATCGACCCACTCCACTGAGCGGATCGCTTCGGCGATGTTCTTTTCTTCGTTTCCCGCAATGATCACGGCAGTGATATTCATCGCAAGAATTTTCGCAAAGTTAGCGGGAAAGATAAAGGACAACCTGACTCAACCAGATTTCCAATAGCAAGTCGACTTGTTGAGAGATCGCAGGACGACTTCTATTTCAGAGGCGAATCAATGGTAATGTTATTTTCGCGAAACGCTGTCGACGTCACACGCTGAAGGTCAGCCAGTGCTTTGTTGTAGTCCGTTTCGGCCCTGATCTCAGCATTCTTAGCATTGGTCAGTGAGTTTTCTCGCTGGAAAAGCAGGAACGTTGTCGATTTCCCTGCCTCGTAAAGTTTTTGCTCACCGGCCAATTGTATCTCGGCATTTTGTCTTGCACGTCGAGCTGTCAAAACCCGTTGTCGAGCAGTTTCTACTGCCTGTACCGCATTTCTAACTTCAACTATGACAGTTTGCTCCTGGCCGCGAGTCTGAGCTTCAAGCTGCTGTTCTTGGATCCGTGCTCCGTCAAGATTCGCTTTCGCTGTCCGATTGCGAAACGGAAACGAGATCGTCGCACCGACTGAGAAATTTGGAGCGTCGCTGCGGAACATATTTGAAAGCGAACGGTTAAAACCACCAATAAGAAATGATTGGGTACCAGGGATCGTTACATTCGGAATGAGCGTCGTCGGTGAACCCGGTGTTGCTCGTATCAATGACAGCAGAAATGCATTTCCGTTGGTGTTAATTGCGGTTGCATCGATGAGTGGGACGATCGTGTCGGTGGTTGTTCCGGTTCCGCGTGAGAGTCCATCGAGCGAAAATGTCGAATTAAGATCGATCTGTGGTTTTGTCTGATTTTTATAGAACTTTATGTCTGTGTTGTTTATTTCTTTTTGGATACGCAGCCTGCGAAGCTCGAACCGGTTATCCATCGCATCTTTCATTGCGTCGTCAAGATTCAAGGCGTCAAGACTGAATTTTGGAGTATCAGTCGGAACCAACGACAACGACCATTCATTTGAAAGAGGGTCTTTTAGGATAAGTTGTTTCAGTGCGTTCTCCGCGACTCCAACCTGCTGCGTCGCCAGCAAAAGGTCGCCTTCACGGTTTGCCAATTCGGTCTCGACCTCTGCACGTTCGAGCGGGGCTGCCGCACCGGCTTCGATCTTTGCCTCCACCTGACGCAGGTTCTCCTTGGCGAGATTTACGTTTGCTACTTGATTCTGCTGATTTCGCGATGCAAACACCAGATCCCAATAAGCCCGCTGCACTTGTGTGATCGTATCCGTTGCCCTGAGCTGAAAATCGGAATCAGTTTGTTCAAGACGTTTTCGAGCGATGATTATCTGATGACGCTTGCTGTCGATCTTGAAATTTCTGAACAGAGGTTGAGTAAAATTAAAACCAAGACTGGATGAAAATATGGCGCTTGTGCCGCCTCCTGACACGGAGCCGGAACTTACCTGCGCCTGTGCAAAAGCATTCTCCGTTCGTTGATTGTTAAAAAATGCCTGATAATTTCCGCCGCCTCGCTGGATGTTGTGGCTGAAACTAGAATTGATCCGAAAATCATTGGTCGCCGGTTGGCCGGTCGTATTGCTCCGGGAATAATTTGGCGAAACTGAAAAGACCGGATCGTAAACCCCAAGGAGCGAGCGAACCTGCGTTTCCTGATAGCGAACATCGCCACGCGAAACTTCGATATCATTATTGCTCTCAAGCGCACGGCGGATCGCTTCCTGTAGCGACAGCGTCAAGGGCTGCGCCGTTTGCACGCCGACCCGAGAAAGCCCTGTTGCCGCATTGCGCGGCTTTGCAGCATTGGTAGTTTCCGGTTGAGTGCTAACCACAGACGCAGTCATTTTGTCGTTGCCGATCTTTTCTGCGGCTTGTGGATCGGTCTGCGGTGATGCCATTGCCGACACTCCAAGCAGACAAACAAAAACGGTCAATCCAAAAGTTGGCTTTAGTCGCGAAAGTTTCATGGTTTTGTCTCGGCGCATTCAGATCTGATCTATATTCTATGTCAGAAAAACTTAATCCGGTATTACGCCCTCAAATTTTAGATTGTTTCAACAATTTTGTTACGTCTTATTACAGGAAAGCTCTTCATTGAGTTCGGGCTCGCGAGTCCGTCTGTAACTTCCACCGTTCAGTTAGTGTTGCGCACATGCTACATGGAACTTTACACGGCACTTGTCGTATAATGCTGACTGTCCTTTGTTAGTTGGCAAAATGGGATTTGTTTAAGTCACAAGATGTGTTCGAGACGACTTTTCGGGAACGAATTTTGGCTTTATTACGATCATAGCGTTCCACGGTGTTTCTGCTGAAAGGACTTGATGAAACACGATATCCCGTGTATTCACAATAGTTAGTAATTTTGTTCCGTTCAAATAACTTTTTTTGTAAAAAACGTGGAACGCGCCCAAAAAACGACTGTAACATATAATGATTGCAATAAATACAGCGTTCCACCCCCATGTGGAACGCGGTGGAACGCTTGGAACATAAAAATGGTACTAAAAGGAGAGATGTGATCGAAAAAAGATACTGGGACACTGGGACAGATCGGACAGCATCTTCTCTGCAGCTGATTGCAGGTAATGATGACCGGTCAACGCACCTTTGAAATCTGGCGATAAATGCGGTATCTTCAAGAGTTTACATACGCATTTTTTGGAGGAAATCTAAATCAAAATGGCTATAAAAGTAGGTATTAACGGTTTTGGACGCATCGGACGCTCGGTTGTCAGGACTTGGTTGGGCGACAAAGACATCGATCTGGTTGCCGTAAACGATCTGACAGACACCAAAACACTCGCTCATTTGCTCAAATACGATTCGGTTATGGGCAATCTCGATCACAGCATCACGGCTGGTGATGGCAAGATCAACGTAGAAGGCGATAGTTTTCGTGTGTTTTCGGAAAAAGATCCGGCACAGATCCCCTGGGAAGAGGTCGGAGCCGACATTGTTATCGAATCGACAGGTCGCTTTACAAAGGCTGAAGACGCCGGTAAACACCTCCGCGGCAGCGTGAAAAAAGTCATTATTTCCGCACCGGCCAAGGGTGAAGACATCACTATCGTCCTAGGCGTTAACGAAAAAATGTATGACGCTGGTAAGCACCACATTCTTTCAAATGCGTCATGCACAACAAACTGCCTGGCTCCGGTCGCAAAAGTTATCCACGAAAAGTTTGGCATCAAGAGTGCGTTGATGAACACGATCCATAGCTACACCAACGATCAGCAATTGCTCGATCTGCCGCACAAAGATCTTCGCCGTGCGCGTGCCGCCGCACTTTCAATGATCCCGACCTCGACCGGTGCGGCGAAGGCCATCGCTCTTGTCATTCCGGAACTCAAAGGACGGTTTGACGGCATCTCAGTTCGCGTGCCGACTCCAAACGTTTCGCTCGTCGATGTCGTGATGAACGTTGAGAAGGAAACCTCGACCGAAGAGGTCAACGCGATCTTGAAAGAGGCTGCGAACGGTGAACTCAAAGGCATATTGGCATTCAGCGAAGAGCCGCTCGTTTCGATCGATTTCAAAGGCAACTCAAATTCGTCTATCGTCGATGCTGAGAATACTAAGGTCATTGACGGAACGTGTATCAAAGTCCTCTCGTGGTACGACAACGAATGGGGTTATTCCTGCCGCGTCCGCGACCTGATGAAATACATCGCCGAAAAAGGCTTGTGATCTCATAGATGAAGATCTGCCCTCAGTGCCGTAAGTCGTACGAAGACAATAATCTTAATTTTTGTCTCGATGACGGAACGGCGCTCATCGTTTCCGATCAGGCGGCTCCGACGGTTATGCTGCCGTCGCAAGGTGAAACAGTGACGCAGCAAGCTGCTGCACCGACCCAATGGCAGCAACCGCCGATTATGCAACAGGCTCAGCCGCCACGTAAGTCGAAAACTTGGGTTTGGGTTCTGCTTATTGTTGGTGTTTTGCTGCTGGTGTGCGGCGGCGGTATCGGCGGAATTTTCCTAGTCGGCTACAATCGATACAACGAAGTAGTCGCCAATATTAAGGAAGCGTTTCCCTCTCCGTCTGCAATGCCTTCTGGTTCTTCGACGCCCGCAAAAACAAACAAGAACGATGCAAAAACTGATGATTATCTGACATTGGCAAATTATAAACGTCTTAAGACGGGGATGACGCGGGCTGAAGTCGAAACCATCCTCGGTGGCAAAGGTTCGGAAATAAGCAGTTCGAATGCCGCGGGATATCGTTTTTCTGTAGATCAATGGCAGGGAGACAATTTCAAATCCATTATCCTGACATTTCAAAACGACAAGATATTCTCTAAGACTCAATACGGCCTTGGCAGCGACGACGACGAATAACACGCAATGAACAAAAAGAACATCAGGGATATCGATATTTCAGGAAAACGCGTTTTCATCCGCGTCGATTTTAACGTGCCGATCAAGGATGGTGTGATAACCGACGACACACGCATTCGAGGAGCGATGCCTACGATCGAACATGCTGTCGCACAAGGTGCTCGCGTTATTCTGGCGTCACATCTCGGACGGCCTCTGAAAGATAAAAAGAAGGCTGAAGAGAAAGGATTGCCTTACGATGCGGGTAAATATAGCCTTCGGCCAGTGTTCGAGAATCTAAAATCACAATTTCAAATGATGGCTGACCTATTGGTCGGCGACTCCAAAGCTTCTGATGCCGATGTTTTTGTGCCGATATATTTTGTTGAAGATTGTATTGGAGAAAACGTTACACAGGCAGTTGATAAGTTAGTTGGAGGAGATATTCTCCTTCTCGAAAACCTGCGTCTTCACGCCGAAGAAGAAAAGAACGATCCTGAGTTTTCAAAACAACTCGCTTCCCTTTGTGATGTTTATGTTAACGACGCGTTCGGGACGGCCCATCGGGCACACGCTTCGACCGAAGGCATTACTCATTTTGTCGATCACAAGGTAGCAGGATTGTTGATGGAAAAGGAACTCAATTTCCTTGGCAAAGCTCTGCATGACCCGGAACGTCCATTTGTCGCTATTCTTGGTGGTGCAAAGGTCTCGGACAAGATCCCGGTCATTGAATCACTAATAAAACGAAAGGTCGATAAGCTGCTGATCGGCGGAGCTATGGCTTACACATTTTTCAAGGCTCAGGGCTTCACTATCGGCAAATCGCTCGTCGAAGATGAAATGATGCCCAAGGCGCTTGAGATCGAGCAAATGGCAAAGGACGCAGGAGTTGAACTGATCCTGCCGACCGATCATCAGGTCGTTGACAGCTATGATCCGTTAAATTCTAGAAAAACAATTCCTGTCGAATTCACAAACGCCGGTCTTGTCGGTCTCGATATTGGTACTGAAACGGTCGATACATTTTCAAAAGCCCTCGAAGGCGCGAAAACTATCGTCTGGAACGGCCCAATGGGCATGTTCGAAGAAAAACCATTCGACGAAGGCACCGTTGCAATTGCAAAGGCCGTTGCCGCTGCGACCGACAACGGAGCAACATCTATCGTCGGCGGCGGTGATTCTGTTTCCGCTGTAAATCAAGCTGGACTCAATGACAAGATAAGCCACATCTCAACAGGCGGCGGTGCAACACTTGAGTTTTTGGCGGGAGATGTTTTGCCCGGCGTTTCAGCATTAGATGATAGATAGGACTATACAAAACTCCGGTCTACTGCTTTTACTGAAGATTATCAGTTTAGTTTTGTTTTCCCAGATTGCCACTATTGGTCAGGGGTCTTTGAAACAATCACTTCTGATAGTAAGTTGTAACTCTGAAAAGAATTGTACTGAAGAAACTTTGCACAAGTTTACCTTTCAGGACGGAAATTATATTTCCCGTGAGGAACTGAACGTTTTTCCTTTAAAGAACCGGGATGACGGCTTCCGACGTTCACTGCTCTTTGAAAATCGATATATCGTTTCAGATTCCGGCCGCGTGTATGACCTTATGGAAAGGGCTCGATTCGAGAAAGAAACGGGGCGTTTTGTAGCTTATGACAATGGCAAAATAATAATTAACCAGTTTGCAGGTTTACGGGGTTTGGACTTTTTTGATATTGAGAAAATAAGTTCATCTGACAATACAAACAAAACAGTTTCATTCGATCTTTCAACTAAAAAGTATGAGTCATATAGCGGTATAAATTTCTTTTCTACTTTTGCGGGTTCGTTTTCACCCGGCATTGACAAAAGAGTCGCATATCTTAACTTGAGTAAATTGGTCATCTTGCATCGAAAAGGAAAAGATGGAGGCGGGTACACTAAGGAAACTTTAGACGGTAGTTTTAAAGCGTCATGTGGTAAAAAATGTCAAAAGAAGGACTTTACGGCGCCGGCAATTTGGGTTGATAACGATAGATTGTTAACTCAGGTACGCAACGGTGAACTTGTTATTTATAGTGTGAGCTCACATAAGCAAACATCGCTTGAAAAGATCGAGGTATCAAATAACATTGACCATTTACCTTTATTCTATGCCGATGACGACGGAAATATCTTTTATTTGGCCGACGAGACATATCGGATCGATACTGAAAGCGGAAAGCACACTTTAACTAAAGCTTTTGGGCTTGGAAACGGCTTCAAGCGAGTCGGTCTCGGCGATAACAAAATGTTTATGTTCAAGGATCAGAAATTGGCTGCGTTTACTTCCGGCTATTCAAAAACGACTGACGGCTATCTCGCAGCTGAGTTTCAAGACGAGCCGCTTATGAAATCAGACCCGTTGGGTATCCGTGTCTGGAGTGTTGCAACCGGAAAATGGACTAAGATAAGTGTAAATTATATGCCGCGGATCATTGGCTGGTTATCTGAATAGACTTTATGAGAAAACCTGTAATCGCCGGAAACTGGAAAATGTATAAACTGCTCGGAGAAGCAGTTGACACTGCGCTTGCTTTGAAGCCATTGGTTGCCAACGCAAATCATTGTGAGGTCGTGATCGCACCGGTCTTCACCGCACTAAAAACCGTTGCCGACCGGCTTGAAGGCTCGAATATTCGCGTTGCGGCTCAGGATTGCGCAACGCAGAACGATTTTGGAGCCCACACAGGCGAGATCGCTCCGACGATGATAAAAGATGTCGGCGGTCGATATGTCATTATTGGGCACAGCGAGAGGCGGCAATTTTATGGCGAGACCGACGAATCGGTGAACAAAAAGACTAAAGCAGCGTTAGCGGCAGGGCTGACGGCGATAGTCTGCGTCGGCGAATTGCTCTCGGAAAGAGAAGGTGGACAGGCCGAAAGCGTCGTCAAAAGGCAGACGGTTAGCGGGCTTGAAGGTTTGACAGTTGCCGACATGGAACGTATCATTATCGCTTACGAGCCTGTCTGGGCGATCGGAACGGGTAAAACCGCGACGCCTGAACAGGCTCAAGAAATGCACGCTCACATTCGCCGGACAGTTGCTGAAACGCATGGTAGCGAGACGGCGGATAAGACTCGAATACTCTACGGAGGTTCGGTAAAGCCGGACAATATTGCGACACTAATGTCGCAAACCGACGTGGACGGTGCATTGGTCGGTGGAGCGAGCCTCGAAGCTGAGAGTTTTGCTCAGATCGTAAACTACGGACGTAATTAAGATGGTTTATTTTTTATACGGTTTATTTTTCCTTTCTTGTTTGGTGCTTATCGCGGCTGTGTTGTTACAGCCCGGTAAGACGGACGCCGGGGCATTGTTTACAAGCAATGTTTCCAGTTCTGCGCTGGCCCCCCGCGGCACGGCGACGGTTTTGTCTAAGGTGACGATCGGAGCGGCGACAATGTTTATGTTGTCGGCCCTGCTTTTGGCGATGCCTGCGTTGACAGGTAATGTCTCTGTGTTGAACAGCAATCCGGAGACCCCTGCTGAAGCTCCGGCTTCGACAGAATCGAATACCGCTGATTCAAATTCGAACACGAGCTCCGCAGCAAACTCAAATTCGAATACCGCGACGTCAAGCGAAGCGAATTCTAATACAGCGGCATCCGAAGAAGGCGACGCTCCGGCGAATAAATAGTTCTTTGATTTCTAAGCTCAGGTGGCGTAATTGGTAGCCGCGCACGTTTGAGGGGCGTGTGGAGCAATCCGTGCGAGTTCGAGTCTCGCCCTGAGCACCATCTCATAAAAACCACCCGTATTTGCGGGTGGTTTTCCTTTTAGAATAAAGCTAATTTGATCCGCAGGAATTTCTTGGGATTTTGACGGAAATCGTAGAGCAGTTTCGTGCCTTCGCTGGTGAAAGTGTTAACGCTGTTGGCGGTTTGGTTGACGCTGTTGTAAAGCGTCTCGTCGGTTACGAGTCGTCCGATCGTTCCTTTACCGGCTTGAGCGTCCGCAAGGATAGCCTCGATCCGCGTTGTAGCCGCATTAAAACGAGCGATAGCATCTTTAGTATCGTCGTATAGCTTATCGTCACGAAATAGCTTACCAGCCGAACCTTTACCGTCACGTATGTCGGCGGTAATGAGTTTTACGTCATCCGCGATCGACGATATCTTTCCAGCAGACACTTTAAGTTGAGCAACCACGTCGCGCGTTTCATTATAAAGAGCGTCATCATTGACGAATTTTCCAGCCGAACCCCGCCCCGCCTTTATGTCGGTTGAAATAGCCTCGAGCTGCGCGACTGTGTTGTTTAAACTCTCGTACAGAGCCGGGTCGTTGACCAATTTGCCGGCGCTTCCTTCGCCCTTATTTATCTTGTCGATCGTTGTCTGCAAACGTGTCATCGTCGATCGGGTTTCGATAACCGCGCTATCGAGACTCTTGTAAAGAGATTCGTCGTTGATAACCCGCCCAAGCGTACCTTCGCCCTGATTGGCCTTGTTCAATATTTCGTTTGCGGGAACAGCCAGCTCATTTATCTTTTTGAAGAGATCATTTCCGGTTTCCGTCAACTGCGTGAGCGAATTGCCGGCGCTAGAGTCGAGCAGAGTGTCGTTTTCAACCGGCGTGCCTTTTGACGTGCCCGGGATAATGTTCACCAACTTATCATTGCCAAGGATCGAACTGGCAACCAGCTGAGCGCGGGAGTCAGTTCGGATCAAGTCAGAGATCGGCTTGTTGTCTAACTGCTGAACGACGAGAAACGTGGCTTCGATACGCAGTCCGGCCGGTGCGTCGGGCGGTAAAAATTTGACTTCATCCACCTTGCCGATCGAAACTCCTGCAAGCTGTACATCTGCTCCGGCATGAAGCCCGTCCGCACTTTCAAACCTGGCTTTTAGTTTGATCTTCTTTTCAAAGGGGTTGAAGTTCCCGCTGGAATTAAGGATCAAAAATCCAGTGACCAAAAGAGCCGCGAGCATAAAGATGCCGACGCGGAGTTCACTCAATGTAAGTTTTTGTTGACGTCTGGGCATTGTTTATTTTCCGCGAATGAATCGCTGTATGTAAGGATCGTCAGTCTCGCGAAGCTGTTCGTCTTTTCCGCTGAAGATGATCTTACCGTTCTTGAGCATCATTACCTCTGTATTTATCAAACACAAGCGATCTCCTTCAAGTTCAAAATGAACTTCGCCTTTTCGATCGAGGGTCGCATATTCTGAGGCCAGATAATCGAGATTATTCATCTCGTGAGTTACGAATATAGATGATACATCTTCAAGGTCTCGAAGTTTAATAGCCAATTCGCAGATAGTTCTCGCCGTAGGCGGGTCGAGGCCGGCGGTTGGCTCGTCAAAAAGCACTATACCCGGATTTCCGACAAGTGCCCTGGCAATGCCCACGCGACGCCTCATGCCGCCGGAAAGCTCACTGGGCATTTTGTCTATGGCGTCTTCCAGTCCGACGAAATTCAACATTCGACGAACCTCGTGCTCAACTTCATCTTCGTCGATATCCTCTTCGTGCAGGCGATATGCGACATTGTCATAAACCGACAGAGAATCAAACAACGCACCCTCTTGAAAAACCATCCCTATATTTTCCCGGATCCGCATCAGTTCCATGTCGTCGAAATTTGAAATATCCTCGCCTTCGACGATGACTTGACCGGCGTCAGGTTTTAATAGGCCAAGTATGAGATTTATGATGGTGGATTTTCCGGTGCCGGAACCCCCAAGCACGATCTTTGTTTCGCCGCGCCTGACCGAAAAACTAACTTTATCCAGAATGACCTGGTCGTCAAAAGCCAGTTCAACATCACGAAACTCGATAGCGGGCACCGGATGCGGAGCGTGGCGCTGGCTGATAATTAACTCTGGCTCTTCGGATCCGTCGTTGTTGAAAAATGACATAGGAAACCAGAAACTAGAACATCGTACTGCCAACGATCGACTGCAGTATCTTTGACAGGAAGAAATCCGCTATGATCACATTGATCGACGCGAGCACGACCGCCTGAGTTGTCGAAATGCCTACTCCTACCGTTCCGCCTTTTGTGCTCAGCCCCTTATGGCAAGATATGAGCCCGATGATCACTCCAAAAAACACCGGTTTTACCATGCCCGCGACGATGTCGCTGATCTTTGTGCCGGTCCGCACCGATGAGATATAAATGTTCAGGTCGAGACCGTGAAGTTGTTTTGCGACGATGCCTGCCCCGATCAATCCAAACATATCTGCCGCAATTGTCAGCAGGGGAAGCGTCAGAAGCAAGGCAATTATGCGGGGCGTAACGAGTTTGCGAACCGGAGAAGTTCCTAATGCGCGCATTGCATCTATCTGCTGAGAAACGACCATCGAGCCAAGTTCAGCAGATATAGCCGATCCAACACGCCCTGCGACCATCAGAGCAGTCAGTACCGGGCCAAGCTCGCGAATAAGGCCCGTCGCGACTCCCTGGCCGGCATTGCTCTGTGCACCGTAATATTCAAGCGTCGGATAGGACTGCAGTATGATCACGCCGCCTGTAAAAAAGCCTGTCAAAACGACAATGCCCAACGAACCGATGCCGATGAGGTCCATCTGCCGGACAATTTCATCAAAGTATCGAGGCTTTTTGCGAAGTCCTCTTATCGAACGCCACAATAGATTTGTGATCTCCTGGAGTTCGAAAAGAAATTTTGCGATTGGATTCATTAAGGCTGAGCCGACATTAGATGATTCAGATTATAACGAACCTCCACAAAACATCAAACGCGAAAAAACAGCCGGCCCCATCACGAACCGGCTGCAACTAAGGCAAGAAAAGATAAAAACTGTACCCTTATATATCTTGCCTTGGTTGATCTGGTGGAGCTGCAGGTTTTGCAGGCTGGGGCTGATTGCCTTGGCGCTGTCGATTAAGAGGCCTGTTTCCCATGTCCCGACGTCTTGTTTCAATGTCCTGACGCATCCTTTCAAACTGCTGTCGAAGCTCGCGGAAACGGACTAGCTGCTCCTGCGTCAAGAGGCGGCGTACCGCGTATTCAGTTGTGAAACGCAGCTTTTCAACCTCAGAACGAGCGGCCTGAAGGTCGTTTATCCGTGCCTGAACGTCGGCATCGTTGGCCTGATCGGCATACATGGCCTCATTCAAGGCTCGGCTCGCCTCACGGAGCCTTTTTTGTGCCGCCTCCATCAGCGGCTTTTTCTCCTGATGCAGCTTACGGATCTGCTGGAACTGCTCTTCGGACAGGCCGAGACGATGAAGGAAATCCGCATGATCGTCCTGCATTCGTTTCATTGACTGACGCTGTGCCTCGGGCGGTGGAGCGTCAGCGGGTTTTGCGTCCTGTGCAGCGATAACCGATGCGAACAAAAACGTCATTGCTGAAAGCGATAAGATCTTAATGTAATTCTTCACGTTCATAATACTTGTACCTAACTATCGAGGTCTGCCAAAAGATCGGCAAGCCTGAGTGAATTGTCATCTTCTGCCTCAAAGGCGGTGCTCAAAACCGGTGCGGTCGTCGCAACTACTGATGGTTTTTGTGGTTTTGTATTTGTTGCCATTTCCTGTTTCACATTTACGGGTTGGCGACGGGCCACCGCTTTAACAGGACGAATTTCGTTATTGTCAGTCTTAACGGC
>JBGARA010000089.1:0-14695 GCA_044230475.1 Pyrinomonadaceae bacterium
TTTGATATTTGGAACAAGCAAACTGCGCGAACCGTCCTTTTTCTCAATATCGATCGCTATACCGAGATTTACATCTTTGTGTTCTAGCCGTGAGGGTAGATTATTAACTAATCCAAACCCAACATTTAGGTGCGGATAAACATTGATGGCCTTGACGATAGCCCAAGCTATGATGTGCGTGAATGAAACCTTGCCGAGCCCCTCCGAAGCGAGATGCTCGTTGATAATGCGGCGATTTTCTTCGAGAACCTTTACAGGAATGGTGCGAAAACTTGTAGCCGTCGGAACGGTCAGACTCTGTTCCATGTTCTCAACGATCTTTTTTGCCGGGCCTGTTATCGCTTTTGGCTCAGTGTCGGCTGCCAAAGGAACAGCGATAGGTTGTTTCACCGGAGCGGAATTTTCAACGACAGGCTGAGGCGTCGGTGCCGATGCTTGTCCGTTTGAGGAGGTTTCTACGGGTGTCACGCCATTCAAGAGATCGCTGAAATAGGCCTGCCAAGACTCGTCGACGAGTTTCGGGTCGGTCTTGAAACGCTCGAGTAAACTTTCCACATAGGTCGCGTTGGACCCAAAAGATTCTCGGATAAATTCAGATAAATTGGTGGTTTTTTCGCTCACTTTGTTCAGAAAATTCGACAAACTTAAATTTTAACGCAAAAAGGTCAAAAATCGTAAAGATCTTTCAATCCGCCAGAGGGTTCCTTATCTTCATATCGATCTTTATCGGCACGACGCGTTTGAAGCCAAACCCGAACTTCTTGAACCTGCCAAAAACAAATGCTGTACCAGTTACCGACCATTCTTTTTTCGGTTCGATGAATTCCTGATAACCGGCTTTTGCCAATCCTGCGATGCCGATGGTGAGGCGAAATAGTTTTGGCAGTGAAACCGCAGTGTCTTTCCTTATCGAAAAAGGAGTTGTGTATTCGTCAATTTCCACAGGGACATCGTTTATACGAATGTCGTGAAATGTAAGAAAATCGATCTTGCCGCTATGCGCCGGGGAAGTTATTTCGGCGCCGGCCTCGACCGCGATCGAAAGAAGGCCGTTGAAGTCGATTAGCGGCTTGCCTAATTTTACCAGTGGTATCTGTTTTTCTTTTTTGGAAGATTGTTCGCCGGCGGAACTTGTTACCGAGATCTTTGTGTCGTAGACCTTATAGCCACGTATCTTGTCGGGGAGCTTTTGGCCGCTCGTAAATGAGGCCAGCATGAAAAATATGACGGCTACCAATAGTATGACTGGCTTATTAGGAACTGACACGAAGGTTCAGTTAGACGAAGACGCTCGTGATTTGCCGTTGTCCTCGGTGGGTTTTGCAGCACTTTCGATATCCTGCTTTATCCCATCGAGAATGCCATTAATAAATTGCGTCGCTTCGAAAGAGGAAAAGCGGCGAGTCACTTCGAGTGCTTCGGTTATGGTTACGTTATCGGGCGTGTCCTGATGAAGAAATTCAAAAACGGCTAGGCGGAGAACGTTCCGGTCAACGAATGCCATTCGCTCGATGCGCCAGTGTTCGGCTCGTGTGCGGATGACGTCGTCTATTGCATTGAGATTTTTGATCGTTCCGACAACGAGATTGTTGGCAAATTCGCGGGTCTTATCATCGATCGCCGTGTCACCAAGCTCGTTCCAATAGTCACGAGTCAGCGTTTCCGGCTCGCTTCCGGCCATATCAAACGCAAAAAGCATCTGCAGCGCACACTCACGTGCCTTATGCCTTGTGCCGGAACTCTTCTCTGCTTTTTCAAACGACATGCGGTAAAACTCTTGCGTCGCTCCCACCTTGTATATTGCTGATGCTCATCTCACGAAATAAGTTTACCATTTCGACGGCTGAGCGTGCTGCTTCAAAGCCCTTATTATCTGATTTTTCGCCTGCACGGGCAGTTGCCTGCTGGATATTGTCGGCTGTGATCACGCCAAAAAGGATCGGAACCCCGGTCTGCATCGACGCATTCATTATCCCTGCGGCGGCTTGACCGGCGACGTAATCAAAGTGCGGGGTGTCGCCGCGAATAACGACTCCGAGTGCAATTACAGCGTCGAAATCGCCGCTCTGGGCGGCTTTGAGACACGCGACAGGCAATTCGAACGAGCCAGGAACATGATGCATCACTATCGACTCAGGATCGGCCCCGGATTCGTAAAGGATCTCGACGGCTCCGTCTGCGAGTTTGGTCGTAAGCGTATCGTTCCAACGGCTGACCACTATGCAAAACCGAAAACCTGCTGCCGATAACTGTTTACGTTTGTATTCAGTTTTCAATTTTTAACTCCATACATTTGGACTAATTCTAGTATAGAGAACGCGAATCAAAGTTGACAAGCAAAACTATGCGCGCGGACACAATCACTTGATACGGTCAAGGTTTGATAACCATAACGTTCAGCTGGTCGTTGTCGTTGAAGGCATTTGTTCCCGCCAGAATGGACCATCTATCCGCCAGGAAAGGGCAAGCCGGAGGAGCGCTGGCCGCAGTAACATACCTGACTGAGAAAGCACGCGGTACGGCGTCCTGGACGGTCACGAAAAGGATCGCACTTGGATCGCCGTTAGAGAATGGATTGTTGATGGCAGTTTGAAGCCCGCCCGCCCCGCCGCAAGTGTTCGCCGCGGTTTTTACCATGGTGAACACAACCGTGTTTGTATTCACGCCTGCACCTGTGACTTTAATGCCGCCGTTTGTGATCGCGAGCGCGTTACCGCCGCCGCCGTTGACCTCAAGCCGAGCTGTCGGTGAGCTTGTTCCGATGCCGACGCGCGTGTCCGCTGCAGCTCCGTTGACACCATTTATTGCTCCCAAAACTATCGTGTTGCTTAGTGTGACAAATGACTTTGCGCCTATAGCGGTTGCATTAGTCAAGCCTGAGCTGCCAAAATTGGCAGACGCTCCGAGAGCCGTATTTAAAAACCCTGTGGTTATGGCTGTACCGGCATTGTAGCCAAAGAATGAATTGCCGTCGCCGTTCAGGTTTGCCGTGCCGCTGTTGTAGCCGAAGAACGAATTTTGACTTCCGCTGGTGGTATTGTCTCCCGAACGGGAGCCAAAAAAAGAATTGAAGCTCGCGGAATTGGAAAACCCCGAAAGGTAACCAACGAGGGTATTATCGTTCCCTGTTAGGTTACTTCTTCCAGTATTGGAGCCAAGGTATGAATTTCTGGTTCCCGACGTATTGCCAAGTCCACTTTCGTTGCCAAAGAATGAATTGGACGAAGCCGTGTTTGCATTTCCAGCAAATTTTCCAAAGAAGGAATTGGAGGTTCCGGTTGTATTGAGTTGTCCCGCTCCGTTGCCGAAAAACGAATTGTCCGAACCGGTTGTGCCGGTTCCTGCTCCGATGCCAACAGCCAACAACTGCGAGATGTTTGATGCGTAAAGTACACGGTTTGCGCCTATATTCACCTGCGAACCAGAAAGAGCGCCGGTTGCCGAAACTGTTGCGGCAGTTAGTGTGCCGCCGAGAGATCCATTTCCATCGATATTGAAATCGGCAGACTGCTGATTGATCGTATTTTGAATGTAGTTGCCGCTATTTGGCAGCGGATTACGCGGATCGGTCATTCGAGCGTCAGTGGTCAGCACGAACTGGTTCGCGGCAGTGCCGCCAAGAGCAAGGGAATTGTTTGCCGTGGTAGCGAGGGTTGCCGTATCGGCGCTGACCGCATTTGATGCGTTAATACTCTGCATCGCGTACGGTACGGACAGGACGGGTTGGCGGGGTGTCAATATGGTGTATGTCGGGCCGCCAGCCGGCTTGACGGATATTTCCAGACGCCGAGCCCCGCCTCCCGTAAAATTTGTACCAAAATCGAGTGTCAATCTAAATACTCCATTCGTAACGGGAACATTTAATAGCGTCTGGGTCGCTAACGCAGTACCGCCCGATGCAGTCTGGAACAGATCCACCTGAAAATCAAAATTTCCATTTGCGGGAAGTGAAGTGTCATTCAAACTACCCTGATAAGTAAATTGAGTATTCTGCGCCTTAGCGATCGGCACGATGCAAAACACCACCAATAAGATCCACAAAGAGAGATTCGTTAGCTTCACCATGAGTGTCCTCCTGACAGAAATTTCTAGATTGTTAGTTGCTCTACAAACTTTATAGCACGAAACAGGCAAATTTCGCATAATCGGCCAGTTAGGCCGAGTCGGAAACGGCGGTATTTTGGCTCAAATAGCTACAGAGACTGTCCTTTGCAAACGCATTTAAATCTCATAATATAAGCCAAGCATATGCAGCGCGGCATCATAGAAACCGAAGAAAAACTGATCATCGAGACACCGGAGCGCGTGCCACTCGAGTTTGCGCTGGCGTCGATCGGTAATCGTTTTTTGGCCGTAGCTATCGATCATTTTATTCAATACTTGTCGATCTTTCTGATCGCGTGGTTTGTCCTCAGCGTTACGGGCTACGGTTCATCATTCATGGATGAGTCGCCGAACAAACTGCTTGCCGAAATGCCAAAGTGGACGATCGCAATTCTCATCCTCACCCTTTTTCTGATCTTTGCCGGCTACTTCATCCTTTTTGAATGGCTATGGAACGGCCAGACGCCGGGCAAGCGGCTGCTAAAGCTACGTGTGATACGCGACGACGGCAGGCCGTTGACGTTGTGGGAAGCGATCGCGAGAAACCTTTTACGTATTTGCGATGCTGTACCTGGTTTTATCGTTCCGATCTACTCTATTGGATTGATCGTTATTTTTTTGAGCAGCCGCGATCAGCGTGTGGGTGACATATTTGCCGGAACGGTCGTTGTGCGCGAGCGAACCGATGAGGCCCCAACATTTGCCGAGACGTTTTCAACTCGCATTACAGATGTTGCCTTTACACGTGTTCAAAAGCCGACCGGTGTGGAAGCGAATATCAGTCTTCTCACCGAAAGGGAAGTCGAGGTTGTAGAAAGTTTTCTGCGTCGCCGCTGGGATCTGACCGAGCGCCAACGCCTCTGGATGGCATGGCGTATCGCTCTGCCGATAATGTATAAACTTAAGCCCGGCTATGACCTCGAAACATTCTCTTACGAGGGATTTCTCGAAGACATCCTGCACCGTTTTCATGCAAAACAGCGGTTTTTGAATTAAGCGCCGATCTCTAGTAGTTCTTCCAATAATATTTGAACAGCTTGCCTGCCTCTTCAGGAGATATTTTGCCTCCCAGCAATTCGATCGCGCGGGAAAGCGTGACGTCACGTCCGGCGGCAAGGTCGGCACCGGTAGGAATCACAAGTATATCGGGGACGACGCCTGTATGCTCGAGACTCTTTCCGTCAGTCATTATCACGTCTGCATTTGTGATGCTGATAGAAAAAGGCACGATGTTATCCGTCCCAATTGCTTCATCGTATGCAAGCGACTGCATAACTGCACCGGCAGATACGTCGCCGAGGACCTGTCCGCGCTGTCCAAGCTGTATGACCCTGGCAAAGATCTCAGATGCAGAAGCTGATTTGCTATCCACAAGAACGATCAGCTTGCCCTTAAAAGTCGATCCGCCCCGTGTCTTGGCTATGCTCGGATCCATTTTTTTGCGGCCCTTGAGGTCAGCCACCTTGGTTTCTTTATCAAAAAAATTTCCTACCAATCGCTCCATTGTTTTGACATAACCGCCGCCGTTTCCGCGAAGATCGATTATAAGGCCCGAACTGTTCTTTGCGCGGTCAACAAATCCATCGACAAGATCGGGATCATATTCAAACGACGGCATACGCCATATCGTGATGCCCTCGTTAGTTATCCATCGATGTTTATCGTTTTCCTCAGAGTAGAAATCGTCACCGATTTTCCAGTAAGCGGAGAAGGTTATCGTTTGCGGGCTTCGCTTCATTTTCGACATTATCTCAAGATCGCGGGGAGTGTCGGCACCTGGACTGAGCACGGTAAGCATAACTTTGTCGCGCTTACTGATGACATTGTAGTAATAAAGCACTTTCCATAGCTCTTTTCTCGAAGGTCTAAATCCTGAAACAGAAAGGACTTGGTCGCCGGGTTTTAGCCCTTTGGCTTCGGCGTCGCTGCCGGGCCGGACCTGTGTGATGAATACCTTGTCTCCCACAGCCTGCATCCGCCAGCCGTATTCGACGGCGAGGTTTGTAGATGGCGGAATCAAAAACAAGTGCGAATCGTCAAAATCTATGAGCACTTGAGCGATGACCGCGAGTGCCTGGCTTGTTGAGGTTACCTTATCCAATTTTTCGTCTGCGGCTTTAAATCTGGCTTCGATATCGATGCCGTGAAATGCTGGATCGTAATAGTTGCTCTTTACATCTTTTTTTACTACTCCCAAAATATCTTTCATTCGACCGCGCTCTATTCGATCAAAGCCCTGAGCAGTCGCCGATCCGGTAATTGCAAAAAAGCAAATTACAAAAAAAATAGAGAGCTTTACTGTTTGTTTCGCCGCTAATCCCATAAATTTATCCTTGCTATAGAAGCATCTGTAAAATGTGCACAAGAACTAAAGAAAAGTTGATATGACCGATTTCGGTAACATATTACTTTTTGCGGTCAAAAAGCAAGTGTGTTATTTTCCAAACTTGATCTGCACATAAGCGGATAAGTGTTTTATGAATGAAAGAAAAATACTTGTAACGGGTGGGGCCGGATTCATAGGTTCGCATCTCGTTGATCGGCTTCTCAGGGAAGGCGATTGGCGGATAACGGTTGTTGATGATTTCAACGACTTTTACTCGCCGGATATCAAGCGGGCGAATGTAGCCGGGCATCTAACGCAGGCGAATTACCGTTTGGTTGAAGCCGACATTCGTGATACGGCGGCGATGGCTGCGGTGTTTAATGAAACAAAGTTCGACGTTATTGTGCATTTGGCTGCGCGTGCGGGGGTGCGACCGTCGCTTAGCGAACCCAAGCTCTATAACGAAACGAACATTAACGGCACGCTAAATCTGCTCGAACTTGCAAAAGAACACAACATAAAACAGTTTGTCTTTGGCTCATCATCGAGCGTGTACGGAATCAATGGAAAAGTGCCCTTTGCCGAGGATGACCGTATTCACCAGCCGATCTCGCCTTATGCTGCGACGAAAGCCGCAGGCGAACTGATCTGCCATACTTATTCGCATCTTTACGGCATTCGCGTTGTTGCTCTGCGATTTTTTACAGTTTACGGAGCGCGTCAGCGGCCCGATCTGGCAATACACAAATTCTCGCAGCTAATAACGCAAGGCAAGCCCATTCAGGTGTTTGGCGATGGCACAACGAGGCGCGATTACACCTATGTTGACGACATAATTCAAGGCGTGCGCTCGGCGATAGATTATGACAGTTCGATGTATGAGATCTTCAACCTCGGTGAGTCTCAGACGATCGAACTTGGTGAATTGATCAGCTTACTTGAGCGTAACCTTGAGATGAACGCCATCATCGACCGCCAGCCGATGCAGCCCGGTGATGTTCCGATCACATTTGCCGACATCACAAAATCACGCGAACTGCTCGGCTACAACCCGACGACAAAGATCGCCGACGGCATTCCAAAATTCGTCGAGTGGTTTCGGTCGAAATAGACTATTTTGTTGCCCACGACCAGCCTGTTATCACCCAGCCGTTCGCGCCTTTGTTAAGGGAAAATGTGAATAGCGAACCGATCTGTGCGACACGCTTTCCTTTTTGCTTATAGATGTAGTTCGATGGGATGACAACATAAGCGTAGTCGGCGGTCATCTCAAAATGCGATGGTTTGCCGAGATTGACGACGCCATCCGTGATGCCGTTCTTCTTGGCATCGGTATCGTAGTCTTCGACCCATTTCTGACATGCTCCCGGGCCGCTCCATGTGTGCGGCGGGAACTCATCGATGATCGCGGTCGCCTCTGAACATGCCGCCATTGCCGATTGCATATCGCCTTTGTTAAAGCCATTGACAAATTGGTTGATCGGCTTCATTACCGCCGAACGCTGGCCCATAGCAACGCTTGATCCAACCAGCAAAAGAACTACTGCGAACACAAAACTCAGTTTATGCATAAATCAAATCTCCTTGGTTCTACCTAAATTAGGGAAGTCTTCGACAAATTATACGATATTTTCTCTCTGGTATTCACCAAGTCTATTTGACAGGCTTTAGATTTAGAATTATTCTAAACTTACTCAGTTTTAATGAAGCAGGCGATAAAAGAGATAGTAGGTTCGGGGATCACAAAACAGCGGCAGGCTGTCTTGCAGGTGATTCGCGAATCTCACGAGCATCTGACGGCGAATGAGGTCTTTGAGGATGCCAAACAGATCTTGCCGGGTATTTCGTTTGCCACCGTATACAACTCGCTGCGTTATTTGAAGAATGAAGGCTTGATCGGCGAAGTCCGTTTCGGAATGGAGGCGACGCGCTACGACCGCAAACTTACGCGGCACGATCATGCGATCTGCAACAACTGTGGAAAGCTCGTCGATATTGAGTTATCGATACCCGACGCGTTGGTCAAGGAGGCGGCGAAGCATTCGAAATTCAAGGCACAATCGATCGAACTTACTCTGCACGGCCTGTGTCCTGAGTGCAGCAAAAAAAATTGACACGGATTTGTTCTAAATAGGTCTAATAAAATTAAAAGGAAAGGTGATCAAGATGGGAGAAAATGGAAGTAACGGAAATGAAAGCAAATGCCCCTTTACGGGTGGAGCAATGAGACACAGCGGCGGAACCAGTCGATCCAACAAGGATTGGTGGCCGAACGCACTAGATCTGAGAGCCTTGAGGCAAAATTCATCGCTTGTTGACCCGATGGGTGAGGGCTTCGACTACTCAGAGGAATTCAAGAGCCTGGACCTCGATGCGGTAATGAACGATCTTAAGGCGTTGATGACTGATTCGCAGGACTGGTGGCCGGCGGACTACGGGCATTATGGCCCATTCTTTATTCGCATGGCTTGGCATGCCGCGGGAACCTACCGTGTGGCGGATGGACGCGGTGGAGCCGGCAACGGCGAGCAGCGTTTCGCTCCGACCAACAGCTGGCCCGATAATGGAAATCTCGACAAGGCCCGTCGTCTGCTTTGGCCCATCAAGCAAAAATATGGCCGCAAACTATCATGGGCCGACCTGTTTATCCTGACGGGAAACGCTGCCCTCGAATCGATGGGATTCAAGACGTTCGGTTTTGGCGGCGGACGTGCCGATGTATGGCAGCCGCAAGAGGATGTTTACTGGGGATCGGAGGGTGAGTGGCTTGCGACAAGCGATAAAGCCAATAGTCGTTACAGCGGTGACCGTGAGCTCGAAAATCCGCTGGCCGCGGTCCAGATGGGTTTGATCTATGTTAATCCCGAAGGCCCCGATGGCAATCCTGACCCGCTCGCCTCGGCACGTGACATTCGCGAAACATTCGGCCGCATGGCAATGAATGATGAAGAGACGGTGGCATTGACAGCAGGCGGACACACATTCGGTAAGGCTCATGGTGCAGGCAGTGCGACCAACGTCGGCCCGGAACCCGAGGCTGCTCCAATCGAGGCGCAGGGCTTCGGCTGGCTCAGCACCTACAACTCAGGTAAAGGCGCCGATACGATCACGAGCGGCATCGAAGGAGCATGGACGCCGACGCCGATCCAGTGGGACAACAGTTATTTTGAAACGCTGTTCGGCTATGAATGGGAATTGACCAAGAGCCCCGCCGGAGCAAATCAGTGGCGGCCGGTCAGTGGCGAGGCAAATGTCCCCGATGCTGCCGACCCAAGCAAAAAGCACCTGCCGATGATGACCACGGCTGACATGGCGATGCGTATGGATCCGGCGTATGAAAAGATATCGCGCCGATTCATGGAAAATCCCGCTGAATTTGCGGATGCTTTCGCGCGTGCGTGGTTCAAGCTGACTCACCGCGATATGGGCCCGAGAGCTCGATACCTCGGCAAATTTGTTCCGGCTGAGGAACTGATCTGGCAAGATCCGGTCCCTGCAGATACCAGATCGAACATTGATGCGGCGGATGTCGCTTCACTCAAGGCAAAGATCCTCGATTCCGGCTTGTCGGTGTCGCAGCTCGTATTGACAGCGTGGGCATCGGCTTCGACGTTCCGCGGTTCAGATTTTCGCGGCGGTGCAAACGGTGCCCGGATCAGGCTCGAACCTCAGAAGAACTGGGAAGTGAATAATCCGACGGCGTTGGCCGGTGTGCTTTCGACGCTCGAAGGAATACAGAAGGATTTCAATGCGGGCGGTAAGCACGTCTCGCTCGCCGACCTGATCGTACTCGGCGGATGCGCAGCGGTTGAGAAGGCTGCCAAGGATGCCGGGTTTGACGTTTCGGTTCCGTTTACACCGGGCCGCGGCGATGCAACCCAGGAGCAGACCGAGATCGATTCGTTTGGCTATCTCGAACCGGCCGCAGACGGCTTTAGAAATTACAAGAAAGGCCATCACAGCACGCCGGCAGAAGAATTGCTCGTTGATAAGGCTAACCTGCTGACGCTAACTGCGCCGGAAATGACCGTGCTAGTCGGTGGTATGCGCGTTCTCGGAGCAAACTACGATGGCTCGAAGCACGGCGTTTTCACTGACCGTCCGGGCATCCTGACAAACGATTTCTTCACAAATCTGCTCGGCATGGGCACCAAGTGGGAAGCAGCGAACGGCAATGGCGAGGTCTTTAAATCTTCGGCTCAAACTCGGAGCTTCGTGCATTGGCCGAGGTTTATGCTTGCTCGGATTCGAAGGAGAAATTTGTCAAGGATTTCGTCGCTGCTTGGAACAAAGTGATGAATCTTGACCGTTTCGATCTGGCGTAGTTCGATAATCTCTTATTTAACAACGATTTGGCGGCTCGGTGACGGGCCGCCAATTTTTTATTTAAATAGCGCTTGCGTAGTCAAATGACTTCATGTATATTTGTAGTCAAGTGACTACGCAATGAATTTAAGACGAGACGTTTTCCAGGCAATAGCAGACCCTACACGCAGGGCGATACTCCTGTTGGTTGCGGCACAGTCGATGAGCGCCGGCTCGATAGCCGCGCATTTTGATACAGCGCGGCCGACGGTTTCAAAACACTTGCAGATATTGACCGAATGCGAGCTGCTCGAACAAGAACAGACCGGCAGGGAAATTTACTACTCGCTCAACGCAAAAAAGATGAAAGAAGTGGCCGACTTCATCGAACCGTTTCGCAAAATGTGGGATGACAGATTTAACAAACTCGAAGCGGTAATGAAAAAATACAAAACCAAAAAATAGTATGGAACGAAAAACTGAGATCAAGGCCGAAGACGGCAAACAAGAACTGCAGATCACGCGCGAATTTGACCTGCCGTTGGACTTACTTTTCAGAGCGTACGCCGAGCCTGAGATCGTCGAGCAATGGATGGGCACTAAGGTGGTCAAGCTCGAAAATAAACAGCACGGCGGCTACAGATTTGAAACATCCGATCCGCAGGGAAATGTAGTGTTTTGCGCCAACGGGACGATCCACGAATTTGTTCCAAATGGAAAAATAACGCGCACATTTGAAATGGAAAACACGCCGTTTCCCGTTCAGCTTGAGTTTCTTGAGTTTGAAAAACTTACTGACGAAACCAGCAAGCTCAATATGCAGATAGTTTTCAGATCGGTCGAGTTCCGAGATCAACTGATGCAGCTGCCGTTTGCTATGGGAATAAATATGGCACACGACCGTCTGCAGGAAATAGTAAGCGGGTTAAGGTAAAAATTATGACTAAAACAAAGAAGATAGTTTATTGGGTCGCAACACTGTGGTTCGCTTTGGGTATGGGAACGAGTGCGATCGTCCAGATCGCAAAAACGCCGCCCGAGGCGATGGAAAATATGGCACGTCTCGGTTATCCGGTTTACTTTTTCACTATCCTCGGCGTCTGGAAGGTCTTTGGGATAATCGCGATATTGGCTCCCAGACTTGCCTTGGTAAAAGAATGGGCCTACGCAGGATTTTTCTTCGTAACGACCGGCGCATTCATATCGCATCTCGTAATGGGCGACGGTTTCGGAGACATTTTTCCATCGATACTACTCGGAACGCTGACGGTAGTGTCATGGTATTTCAGACCGGAGAGTAGAACGATCGCATATAATTGAGCTGATGAACTTGAGGGATGTTATTGTCAACGGTTTGTCCATCGATGAAGATCTGGTCTTGTATGCGAAAAAAGTTGATGGAAAATTATTACCTTCGTCCGAAGCTGTGCTTTTAGAGTTAACCGAGGAAGAAAGAGACCTAGAGACCGACGAACTTGCGAAAAAGAAGTGCCCTGGATTTAGTTACTGTATGGAAATGTTTCTGATCCACGAACTGTTGCAGGATTTGGAAACGATGGACATCGACAAAAAAGTAGAGCGAGTGATTTATTACATTGAGTATGACGCATAACTAGTATGAGTAATAAAAAAGGTAAGAGTGAGCGTAAGGAATTATTGTTCGAGCATCGAATTGAGTTGCTCGAAACATTAAAGGCTCGTTTTGAAGAAAACACAGTTCGTCACAAAGGTATCAAGTGGGCCGATGTACAGAAGCGCATCGAAGCAGATCCTGAAAAACTCTGGTCGCTCGCCGAGATGGAACGAACGGGCGGCGAGCCGGACGTTGTCGCGTTTGATAAAAAAACGGGCGAGTATGTTTTTTACGATTGCTCAGACGAGACCCCGAAAGGCCGCCGAAGCCTCTGCTTCGATCAGGCCGCTTGGGATTCACGAAAGGAACACAAGCCTGCGGGCGGTAGCGCCGCCGCGATGGCTGCGGCGATGGGCGTCGAGATGTTGACCGAAGATCAGTATCGCGATCTGCAAAAGCTAGGCGAGTTCGATCTCAAAACTTCAAGCTGGGTGCAAACTCCCGCTGACATCCGCAGCCTCGGCGGAGCGATATTTTGCGACCGCCGCTTTGGCCGCGTTTTTACCTATCACAACGGTGCAGAGTCCTACTACAGCGCACGAGGTTTTCGCAGTTCGTTGAGAGTCTAACTTCTTTTCAATTCACTTATTATGCTTCTAGTCCCGCGTAGTCGAGGGCCTGCTGTTCATCGGCGAACGTGCGAAACTCAATGACTTTGCCGTTGCGAAAAGTGTAGACGTCGGTGGTGCGGCCTTCGAGCCAGTCGGTTTGATCCTTTAACCTGACACGTACGTGGACCGAAACAACGACCTTATCACTGGCGACAATGAACTGTTGCGGTTCACAGCCGCCTTCGGCCCATGTCGAGCGTCCTTGTGTAACGTGTGCTTTGACTGCTTCGATGCCGTGAAATATTCCTGCCATCGGAGATCCTTCAAATTCGATCCGCACGATCTCCGGGTCAAATGCGGCAACGAATCCCTCAATGTCACCACGGTTAAGAGCGGCGTAGGCTTCTTCTATGGCTTCGATCTCAGCTACAGGGTGGTCTGCTCAGGCATAACAATTCTTAATATTTATCTAATCCCAATCATTCTTGAGCATTAATTGTTCGAGCAAATAAGCGTGGTGCATTTCGTGTAGGTACAGATGCCGGAACATGATAAACACCGAGTAGTGATCGAACGCCTCGTGAACGGCTGTCTTTTGCCACTCGTCCGGCGATAGTTTTTTTAATCTCTCGACAAGAGATGCTCGTTCGCGCACGTACCTCTCCAGACTTTCGTCGAGATCGACCTCAAGCATCGCTCCCGCTTCATCCTCTGCCGAATTTTCGATCACTTTAATAAAAGGCTCTGGCTCCGACAAAATGAGATCGAGCCGCGCCCGAAACGCAACGTCAGACTGGGACAGGTGAATAGCATTCTCATAAGCCGACCATTTCCCCGGACTCGGCCGCCGCTTGAGGATATGCGGCGGCACCTCGCGGATCAGAGGAACAATGACGCCGGGTGCCGTTTCCAATGCAGATATTAAGTTGGCGGTTTCGCTCATACCATTAGTATTCCTAAGCCATGGGGATGGATTTGATAATTAGTCGCGATCCTTAACTTACGGTACCTTTTGCTCAGCGGACGTAGTAGAAGTCATCTTCCAGCCAGTGGTCGATCTGACAAATGTCATCAGTCCGGAGCCCCGAGCTTTTTTGATCTCGCCGGACTTTAACTTGATCTCATCATGGTAAACCCACGCAGCCACAGCAATATCTTTGCTCAAAGGATCGACGACTATTGAATCCACTACGCCCAAATGGCTGGTCCAACCGCAGACTCTTTCGCGGACGCCTTCTTCGTACTCGGCGTGCGTGATCGTGTATATATCTTTCTCCGCAACGTAGATCAGATTGTCGCGGATGAACTTTGTAACAGGGGTCACGTCGTCACATTTTGCAGTGCCGAATCCGGCAAAAAATGATCGTACCGCCGATTCGACCTCTTTTTTCACGACAGTTTGAAAATCACCGGTTTTACCCTGTGACTTTTGTGCGTGGCCTGTAACCACAAAGCAAAAGGAAAGAATCAACGATACCAAGAAAATTTTCATATTATTTCTCCATTAGTGACATTTTTTTCAACACTTTGTAAACAGTATCTCTTTCAACCGATTCGAAACCTTTGCGGTCAGCTTCCGCGATCGACTACCTCAGCAACTTGAAAGCGTGAGTCCACTCGTTATTTCGGAAACCGGGAATACACCAGAGGATACACAATGGCTCGATGGCCCGGGCTGCTTCGGCGCCGCCCATATCTGCCGTTTCCCAACCGAATTGCTCAATGATGTTGGCCACTACGCCCTTGGCATTATCATCGTTGCCGCAAATGAACATC
>JBGARA010000090.1:0-14582 GCA_044230475.1 Pyrinomonadaceae bacterium
GATCCAAGGAAAGTATTGTTTCCGCCCGTAGTATTCGCATTACCCGCGGAGGATCCGATAAAACTGTTCGAGCCTCCTGTGGTGATATTCGACCCGGAGTTGTTCCCGACAAAGGTATTAAATTGACCTGTCGTGGTGAAATTACCCGCACTGAGTCCCGTGAAAAGATTTACACCACCATATGTATGAATCAGTGGTTCGTTGTTTTGATATATGACGCCGACCGTACTGCTGCCGGTCGCCGGCAAGTGGAGCCTACTGCCGATCGTGCCACTGCCACTGATATTGAAATTGCTCAATGTTTGCTGTGATGTGCCGTTTTGAATATAATTCGCACTCCCTGCGGTCGGTGCGCGAGCGTCATTCATTCGCGGGTCGGTCGTAACGACGTATTGATTTGCCGCTAGACCGCCAAGCTGGGTTGAATTCGTTGAAGTGTCGGCGGTCGTTGAATTAAGGCTCTTTACCGAATACGGAGCACTGCTAACCTGCTGACGCGGCGTCAGCGTGGTAAAACCTCCGCCACCTGCTTGTCTGACATGGATCTCAAGAAAGCGGTCTGCTCCCGGAAACACCGGTCCAAAATCCAGCTTTACCGTAAAGATGCCGTTCGCAACAACTACATTATTGACAGAAACCGTAGAGTCGGTCTGGTTGCCATTTGTCAAAGCATCGAATAGGGCAAATTCAAAATCGTAATTGCCGTTCGCCGGATTTGCTCCGTCCTTCAAACTGCCCTGATAAGTGAACGCTGTTGTCTGAGCATGAACACCGATCAAAAAAGTGACGATAACCAGCACTATGAACAAGATATTTTTCAGCATCTTATTTCTCCTCTTTCCTGCAGCCGTCTGCATCCGGTCTTAACGAACAAACTATCTTTTTCAAACTGTCTATCTGCGCTTGCAGGTTTTGCTCCGTGGACTTCCGATCGGCGATCTCTTTCTGCTGAGCTTCTATCTGCATTTGCTGTTCTTTAAAGGCATTTACAAAAGCAACGCTCAGGCGGTCATACTTGACGCCTTCGACTTCACCTTTGTCGTTGTAGGTGACAAATCGCGGATCGATTTTGGCAATGTCTTCCGCGCCGAAGCCTATGTCTTTCATCCCGCCGTCTTTCCAGTCGAAACTGATTGGCCGCAGCTTGTTCACAAACGAAAGGCCGCCGGAAAATTGTCCGATGTTAGTCTTGTAGCGCAGGCTCGACGAACAGGTTGCGATCTGGCTCAGTGCATTGCTGCAAAGAGGCGTCGCGCCTGCGGCGCCGAACGTGCCGACAACCAAATTGCCTCCCACATTTAGCTTGTTATAAACCCTCACGTCTCCAGTCGGGAAATTCACTTGGAGAACACTGGGTCCGAATCGCACCACTTGGAGCCATCCCTGTTCTGAATCCTCTGCATCGTTCAATGCTGTGAAATTCAAAAAGCTGTTAACTCCATTGCCTGACACATAATTTTGCCATTTCTTCCCATCGGCCGCCGTGGCGCCGTTATAGGCAATAGAGAAACGTGGAAGGGTGCTTGGCGAGTCGCCTTCAATGCGTATGTTCTCGCCCTTTACATGCAACTTATATCCTGGCGCCGTCGTGCCGATGCCGACGTTCGTATTGGCGGAAGCACCGTTGACGCCATTAATACTGCCAAGCACAAGCGAGTTACTTTGAGAAACAAAAGAGCGATTTCCGATCGCGGTCGCGTTGGTCAGTCCGTTTGACCCAAAGTCAGAACTAAAGCCGACCGTTGTATTACCGCTTCCGGTCGTGTTAGTTTGACCCGAATTGGTCCCGACAAACACATTTTCGTTGCCGCTGCTGTTGCTTATTCCCGCCCAACGTCCGAAGAACGCATTATTAGCTCCGGTCTGATTGGATTGTCCGGCAAAGGCTCCGAAATACGAATTGTTAGCTCCTATAGAATTAGACTGTCCGGCGGAAACTCCAAAGAACGAATTGGCCGCGGCCGTCGAGTTTGCAGATCCTGCCGCGCTTCCAAAAAACGCATTATTAAACCCGCCCGTGTTGTTTATGCCGGCACCGTTACCAAAGAACGAATTATTGCTTCCCGTTGAATTGCTCAAACCGGCATTGCCGCCGAAAAATGAATTTTGCGAACCGGACGTATTCGATGCACCCGCGCTGGCTCCAGCAAAAAGGTTAAAGTTGCCGGGATAACTTAGTATGCGAACTCCGGCAATGTCGTATTCTGTTGTCGCATTGATCACCGGTGCCGTCAGAGAACCGGCCGCTACTCCATTGCCGCTGATATTAAAATTGGTCGCCGCCTGTTGCAATGTGCCGTTTTGAATGTAGTTTGTCGATCCGGCAGTTGGCGAGCGAGAGTCAGTCATTCGTGGATCGGTTGTGACTACGTATTGACTAGCGGCAACACCGCCAAGCTGTGTCGCGTTTGTCGCCGTTGTTGCCGTGTCGGAGCTGAGGCTCTTGACCGCGAACGGAGCGCTAGCGACTGGTTGCCGCGGTGACAGCAGCGTGAGCTGTCCAAAAGTACCGCCAGGCCGAACCTCGATCTGCAAAAATCTGGGCGAACCATTTGTAAATGCGGCAGGTCCAAAATCCAGGTTGACGGTAAAGATGCCGTTCGCCACCTGAACACCCGGTATATCCAGGCTAGCGCCGATCTGTGTTCCATTTGTAAGAGCATCGAACAGTTTGAACGACATGTCATACGGCCCATTTGCCGACACATTCGTGTCTTTCAAGCTTCCCTGATATGTAAACGCGCTCGTCTGAGCCGAAATATTGGCGCACAAAAATAAGGCCACAGCGAATGCCGCCGAAAGAACTCTGGTAGTCATAGATATACTCCTCTTTACCCGTTGCTGATTTAGGAACTTCTGATAAGCCGAGATTAGCATTTGCCCGCGTTTTTGGTCAATTTTTTTCGTCACGGGAGCAACGGAAGTGTGAACGATCATACACGTTCGATGGCGCATGATCGCTTATTGAAGTTTGCGTTTCGGTTTGCTGATCTAAGTGAGTCTGGGCCTATTGAGTAGCCTGAACGGTCTGCCTTTCGTGGCGTTGGTGTTTCCGGAATTGCCGCCAGGTGCGAAGGCCTTCGCCTGTGAGACTTAGAATAGTTTTGCGGTTGTCGAACAGGAGTTTCAACCACGCCCGCGTGCCCATTTGCGGGAAGTAGATGCCGCGGAAAAAGAGCCGTGCGGCGAGATGGCTGATACGGGTGTCAATCGGGGCGTTTTTGATCGATTCTATCGCTTCCCAGTTGCGTTCGGGACTATAGGATCGCGACCATGCGTTAAAGGTCTCTTTCTTTGCATCCTCGATGGTCATTTTCAGTGGATTGTGTGCCATGACAAACGGCGCGAAATCAAGCCAGTGCTTTGGACGGTCGAGGCGGCCTGCTTTTTCGAGACGGTCATAAAGCGGCGTCGAAGGAAATGGCGTCAACTGGCCAAATACCGGCAGTCCGGGAGCCCAGCTTTCGATCTCGCTTACGGTTCGATTGGCAACGCCGGGAGTGTCGTTGTCCATGCCGAAAATGAAAGATGTGATCGCGTAAATATTGCGCCGAGCGAGGCCGTCGAGCACGGCTTGATAATTTTCCGGCTTGGAGAAATTCTTGTTCACGTCCGCCATGTTTGCCGGGTCGATCGACTCCATGCCGATGAAAACCCAACGCCCGCCAGCCTCGGCGATAAGATCGACAAGTTCTTCGTCCGCAAGCAAATTGGCGCTTATCTGTGCAACCCACGGCAAGATCGCGCCGGCGGCAATAATGTCACGGAGAAGAGATTTGAGCCGCTTCTTATTTATCGCGAGATTGTCGTCAATGAAAAATACGGCGATCTGGCCTTTTTCTTTCTTAGCCCGCTCCTTTAACCGCAAAAGCTCTTCGACAACACTTTCGTTTGTTCTAAAACGGATCGAGTCGCCAAAGAAACCGGTAACGGTGCAAAATTCGCAACCGTAAGGACAGCCGCGTCCGGTCTCGATAGGCACGACAAAGAATTTGCCCCAACCCTCGCCAAATTTCGACATGACGGGGCGGAGGAATTTGGGTATCAGGGAGAACTGTTCGAGATCGAGGGTTTCCCAGGGAATGTGCGGATATGGCTGCAGGCTCGGTTTAAAATCGTTGCCTTTCTCGTCAACCTTTGGTTGATATATTTCTTTGAGAGTGCCGTTTGCCGCGTCATTAACAATGTCTGCCCAGTAATCGTCGGCTTCGCCAAGTGCCACGGCGTCGGCATGACGCGGGCCGCCGTCTTTGCCAAGAGCCTCCATCGGACATTCCGTCACATGAGGGCCGCCCATCACAACCTTAAAGCCGGCTTCACGCAAAGCGTCCGCTACCAGATAAGCACGAGCGACCATTCGCGTCATCGATCCGATACCTACCAACCCAATATTCTCGTCTTTGCAAAACTGGACCAGCTCGGGCCGAGTCATCGCCTTGGCATTCCCGTCGATGAGCACGACTTCGTGCTCCTTCGGCGTCAAAGACTGCAAGAGGAACATCCAGAGATGCGGCATGAAATTGCGCGTTATGCCGTTATCGGGGTTGTACAAGAGAATTTTCATGTTTTGTCTTTGCCCTTGCCTTTATGTGCGGTGCGATCGAAATGTTGTTGCACAACCCCCTCGCTTATTTTTTGTTCCCAAAGGACAATTGAGAAGTGACCGAACGATTAAGCACTATCATCGCATCTTTTGAGCCATTTATCTATTTCAAAACTGCTTTGCTTATTATGGGCAGGAATAAACTGTCGGGCAGCAAACGCCGTGCAGTCAGAATCAGCTTTGAATTTACTGGATATCGCATCTTCCAGGAGTCGTCGGTAACAGCCGTGTAAATTGTCTCCGCGACGACCAAGCCATCGGGCGCGGTTTCACCTGCTTTTTTTATGTTGGGTAAAGCTCTGGCGATCAAATTGTCGTAAGCGGTAAGTCCTTCTTTCTTTGTGACGCTTTGCGAGCGATCGTAAAAATCGGTCTTTATCGGGCCCGGTTCAATTATCTTTATCTTGATGCCAAAGTCTTTAACTTCGTATTGCAACCCTTCGCTAAAACCTTCGAGCGCCCATTTCGATGCGTGATAGATACTGTAAAGCGGAAATGTCATGCGTCCGCCCATAGACGCAACGTTCACGATCGTGCCGCGTTTTTGCTCGCGAAAATAAGGCAATATCTCGCGGCAGACGTTCATCACCCCATAGACATTTGTCTGCATTTGCCGTTCGATCTGTTCCTGTGTGGCAGTTTCAAAAGGGCCGACGACGGCGAAGCCTGCGTTGTTCACAACGGCGTCGATGCGGCCAAATTTTTCAATCGTGGCGGCAATCGTCGACTTGATCGAATCAACATCCGTAACGTCCAGACGAAAGCACTCGACATCGACGATATTGTGCAATTCCGCAGCATTTTCAGGCCTGCGCATAGTCGCAGCAACCTTCCAGTCTTTCGATTGAAAAAGTTTCGCAGTATGCAAACCAATGCCGCTCGACGCGCCCGTGATAAGGACAACTTTGTTCATGGATTTTAATTTAACGCAAAGGTGCAAAGACGCAAAGGGAAGACATTTGCCAATGTTTCTTTGCGACTTTGCATCTTAGCGTCTTAGCGTTGAAATGTCTTATACTGCGCCTATGAAGTTTCTTCATGTCGCCGATGTTCACCTCGGATGCACCCGATACCAGTTGGCAGAGAGTCCGCGGGATTTTTTTGATGCGTGGATCGATGTGCTGCGACGCTATGCGGTCGATGAGAAGGTGGATTTTGTCATCATGTGCGGCGATTTTTTTCACAAGCGCGTCGTGCCGCCAGAGACGATGAACTACGCCGTCGAGGGTTTAACATTAATGCGTGAGGCCGGAATCCCGGTCGTTACGATCGAAGGCAATCACGATCAAAAACACACTGACAGCGAATTTAGCTGGCTCCGTTCGCTTTCAAGTTGGGGACTGGTGAAGCTGCTTGAACCAAAACGTGAGATCACACCCAATGGCGTAGATCTTACGTATTCTCCTTGGGACGAAACGACACGGACAGGTGGTTATATCGATATTGGACGAGCGAGAATTTTCGGCTCAGAATGGTACGGAGCTTCAGGCAATTGGGCGATACCGATGTTGACTGCAGCGATCAAGCAAAACCGCCGCGACGGAGCGTTTCACATTCTGATGCTGCACACAGATGTCGAAGGCCACCAAATGCATCCAATTCCCGCGCTGTCGATCGACGCTCTGAACGAACTAAAATCCGCCGTGGAATACGTCGGGCTCGGCCACACGCATAAACATTACGAGATCGGCAATTGGGCTTTTAATCCGGGTTCGATCGAGATCACCAACATTAGCGAATTTCGTGAAACCCGCGGAGCATTTATCGTCGAGGTCGATGAAAATAATACCGTTACCGCACGGCATGTCGAAGATTATCATTTCAGGCCATTTCAACAACTTTCATTTCAGGTAACCGATCACAATGATGCAAAAGAAATTACAAATGAAGTGCTTGATTTGATCCGTAAGGAAGCTCGTGCCGCAGAGATCGACAAGCCGCAGCCTATCATCGAGATCGCTCTTCGCGGACAACTTGGGTTTCCAAATTCACTTCTCGAACTCCAAAAGATCCGCGATGAAGCAAAAGCGATCACTGGAGCTCTTCATGTGCGGATAAAGAACCATACAGTTCCGCTCGATTACCTAGATACGACGGATGCCGACGAAGAAGGCCGAGAACAACTTGAGCGGCGGGTGATAGAAGATCTCACCGTTCGCGACGCTCGTTACAAAACGCGCACCGACGATGTAGTTGACGCCATTGTAGGAGCAAAACGCATGGCTCTCAGTGATGATGAGCCGCAAAAGATCGCCGAATTTATTGCGCTAAAAACATGTCCGAAGCCTTAGACAAGACAGCCGGCATACGCCATTTGCCGATATTTCCGCTGCCGCTCGTTTTGCTGCCGAATGAGTTGCTGCCGCTGCATATCTTTGAGGACCGATACAGAAAAATGCTCAAGGATGTCGAGGACGAAGGCAAGCTGTTTGGCGTTACGCTTTTTGATCCGCAGGAATCTTTTGGCGATAAGCCGGCGACCGGGACCGTTGGCTGCGTCGCCGAGATCAGAGAGTTTGAAATGCTGCCCGACGGCCGTTCGAACATCATCACTTTTGGCCTGATCCGTTATCGATTGCTAGATTATGTCGATGCGGGCGAGCCCTATCTGGTAGGCGACGTCGAGTTTTTCGAAGATGAAAACGAAGACCCGCAAATACTTGTCCCCTTGTCTGACAGAGTCTTTGAGTTGTTTGAGCGCATGGCAAAGGCGGCGTTCAAAATAAGCGGCAGCCGCGGCCGCTTACCCGAAATTCAGCGCACCGATCCTGAAGCATTGTCGTTTTTGATCACCGCCGCATTCAGTTTTGATAACGCCAAAAAATATCAAATGCTGGAGACAACATCGACGATAGATAGGCTGAAACAACTAGAAGAAGTACTTGGCACCGCAGTCGTCCGTATCGAAGAAAGCTCAGAGATACAGACCCTCTCACGAACAAACGGCCACAGTAAAAAGAAATTAGATATTTAGTTGCTTAGCGAGTTCCTGAAAAAATCTATCAGCCGTTGATCGTAAGCCTCCGACTGTTCCATCGAAGCGTTTATGATCCCAAAGCCAGATGGGCTGAGGTCGAATTTTGTTTCGATCCTATTGCCCGTAGGAAATGCCTTGCTGAGTTTGGCGGTTGATTCCTGAAAGTCCGGCGCGTCAACACCTGCGAGGACTAAGACTTTACGGTTGTCGACCTTCTTGGCCATCTCGTTGACCGTGTCGTGTTGATAGCAGCCGTCAAAATAGTAAAAGCGAGTTCCTAGTTGAGCCAGCTTTGTGGTAACAAAACTCGCGAAAGGATATCGCTTTTCAACCGTTGTCTCGAGCACACCATCCGAGTCCTGAGGCACCGAATCGACCGCAAGAGCTTTGATGCTCGGCTCTTTTGAAGCGGTTGAAATTGCAACGATCGCCCCCATCTCGACCCCAAAAATACCGAGGTCCTTTCCTACAAGGGCTATCTGGTTCGGCGTTTTTAAGTTTCTGAGAAATTCTATCGCTGATAGAGCATCCTCAGTTTCGCACCCGCCGAATGATGCGTTTTTGACCGGTGGATTTTCTCCGTGAGCGCGCTGGTCGGGCATTAGCACAGTAAAATTTGTCGACTCATTCAGCTTTACGCCTAGATTTAGAACATAAGACCTGTCGGCTCCAAATTTGTGGAGCAATATTACCGCCGGAGCATTTTCCGCTCCTCGGAGTAGCCATCCGCGCGACTGGCTGCCGTCGCGGTTTGTCCAGGTTTCATCCGTAACCTGCGCCGCGCGCGAACTAAGCTGTCCGTATTTGTCAGGTGCGAGAAGGTAAACGGAATGCAGCGGACGCGAAGTCGTGTAAATAAGCCACACCGATCCGCCGATCATCGCAAACAGGATCAAGAGAACTGCAGGCAGCAGAAGGCGTGTAAAACTCTTTAAGAGGCGTGTCATTTTAGTCATAACGAACTGTAAATGAAAGAATATTTGGCGAAGAGCCGGTCGTTGGTGGTTGGGAGCGAAAGCCGCAAAAGGAAAGGGCTTTCGAAAAAGACCTCTTAAATGTTACCATAAGCGCCTATTGTTACGGAAGAAGTTTTTCAGATGACAAAATCAAAGTTTTTCGGCCTTTTTTCGGCCATTCTTCTCGCGTCGATCAATATTTTCGGTCAATTTCGGCCTGATCTGCCTCCAAGATCCGATATAAAGATACTTCCGGTGTCTGAGATTCGCGAAGGCATGCGCGGCACGGCCCGCACCGTTTTTAGCGGTAATGAGGCGGAGGAATTCAATGTCGAGATCCTGGGCGTACTACCCAATTGGGTTGGGCCAAAACAGGATGTGATCATTGGGCGACTAAGCGGAGCAAATGCTGAAAGAACTTTTGTTTTCGCGGGAATGTCGGGCTCGCCGGTTTACATTGGCGGGAAACTAGTTGGAGCGATCTCGTATGCCTTCCCTTTCGCAAAAGAGCCGATATGCGGGATAACGCCTTTTGAGCAAATGGTTTCGACTGTCGAAACATCTCCTTCAAAAACTGCATCGGTCAGGACACCAAGAGCTTTTTCGTTTGCTGAGATTCTTTCGGACAACTGGAGGCCGGATATTAACCGCAGGCCGATCCCACAGAGCGTTCTTGCCTCCGGATTTTCGTCGGACTCGATGTTAATGGCGGTGGCAGGACAAACTATCAAACCGATAACAACGCCGGTAACATTTTCAGGGATCTCGCAAAAAACACTCGATGTGTTTGCACCTGAACTCGCATCCTTAGGCATTCTTCCGGTGGCTGCATCTGCCGGCGGTTCGATCATCACGCCCTTAAAGAAGGCAGATGACAAAACGCTCGTAGGTGGTGATTCCGTCACGGTGCATCTTTCACGCGGCGACATCTCTTTGGCTGCAGCCGGAACCGTGACACTACGCGACGGAAATAAGATCTATGCATTTGGCCATCCGTTTTTTGGTTTAGGCTCCATAAGCCTGCCGATGGCCGAATCGCATGTCGTGACCGTAGTCCCAAATGCAAACAACTCATTCAAGCTCGCGGTTCCCGATGCAATGGTAGGATCCATAACGCAGGATCGTGCCACCGGCATTTTTGGGATGCTTGGGCAAACGCCCCAAATGCTACCGGTAAAGATCAGGATGAAAACCAGCCGTGGACGAGCTGAGGAAATAAATTTTGAAACGGTCCTTGATGAACTGCTTACGCCGCTGATCGTCAGCGTCGGTGTGACAAACGCCATATCGGCACATGAACGTAATGTTGGCAGCACCACCGTCGAGCTGTCAGGCGAGATCAAGATCAGGGGCGAAGAATCAATAAAACTGTTTCGCCGTTTTGCGGGGCCGGCGACGGCGGCGTTTACGGCTGCGGCTGCGGCTGTTCCATTAAACCTTTTGCTCCGCAGTGGATTTGACGGCCTTGATATTACAGGCGTGACGCTCGATATAACCGCCGTGGAAGGCAGCAACACGGCGACTCTTGATCGCATGTCGGCTGATCGTACGCAAGCACACGCGGGCGAAACCATCGGGGTCAGTATTTTCCAGCGAACCGAAGCCGGTAAGATCATCGCCCGACAAGTTCCCGTAACCATTCCAAAAGATACGGCTCCCGGAATGGTTTCGATAACTGTCGGCGATGGTGGTGCGGTTCAACAAAACTCAGCCATCACGCAGTTTGTTCCACAAAATGCAGCCGAGCTTATTTCGACGATCAATCGTCTGAAACGTCCAGACCGTCTTTACGCGGTGATCACAAAAAATACCAGCGGAGCCGTCATCGGATCTAGTGAAATGCCAAATCTACCGCCATCGGTGGTCGCTACGCTAAACAACGATCGGACAACTGGTGGCTTGAAGCCGACAACTCAAACCATGATTGCCGGCTTCGAACTGGAACCAAGCGAATATATCGTCATCGGCTCGCAAACGCTTACGGTCGAGATCGTTCGTTAGGCTATTTTGTAAACTCCGACCTACCGCTTTCGTAAAGGCCTAAGTAGTAGTACTTGACCGTTCGTAACGGTTGTATCAAGGTCGCCCTCGTTAAATATCACTCGCTCCCAGGTCAACGGAGAGGTCGTTCCCGGTGATCCCACGGCGCTGAATCTGAGATTGAGAAGCGTACCGTTGCTTACTATCGGCGTCGGTCCGTAAACAGCGACCCTCAGAAGTCCGGGTTCACTCGAATTAAATACAACGGAAAGTCCGCGGCTGATCGTATTTACGACGTCGACCGGATTCGCATCGGGCTCTATTACTTTCGGGTCATATCTGAGATCGAACTCGTAGGCAATGACATCCTTGTCAGCAACTCCCTCGACACTGATCGGGATCAGTAGTTTGCCTTTCGCCGCCATCTGTAGGTTCGGAGCAACGACCGATGTGCTTCTTTCCGGACCGTTGACACCGCGCGAAAGTCTGGCGCCGGTGTTTAACCAATTGCCGGAAACATCTCCCATCAGCAAAGCCGAATAGTCTTCGGTCAGGCTGCCCGTAACCGAAGCATGGGTATTGCTTGGGGGGGTAAAGATCCAGTTTCCTGTCGAGCCCGTTCCGGGTGCCGCAACCGCATATTTTGCGACCAGCGCGGCATCGAACGATGAAATTCCGCCTGTGCCACTGACATCCGAAACGATCTGTTGTGCAGGTGTAAGCGTTACGTTGCCCGTGACGAACTGAGAAATTCTTGCTGCGTCGAATGAACTGATCGATAAATTCTGCCCGCCTGATTTAGACGGCGTGATCGTGTATGGACCCGCGCCGAATCCACTGAGTGTATAGGTACCCTCACCAACCCCCGGGGCAAGCGTCGTCGTCGAAACATTAGGCGAGCCAGCGCCTGAGATCACCACGTTTGAAACGAAGCGTACTGCAGGTGCTCCAACCGAATTTCCGTATGTTACCGCTCCCGAAATAGCAGGTGGCGGTGTCGGCGTAAATGTCGGCGTGTCCGTCGCAGTATTTGTGGCGGTCGGTGTAAACGTATTTGTCGCAGTTGGAGTCGGTGTATCCGTCGCGGTGTTAGTTGCTGTTGGCGTAAATGTCTCTGTAGCCGTGGGCGTTGGAGTGTCAGTCGCCGTATTTGTCGATGTAGGCGTCGGCGTAAATGTGTTAGTTGATGTCGGCGTCGGTGTATCCGTCGCCGTGTTTGTAGCAGTCGGAGTGAATGTCTCCGTTGCCGTCGGAGTCGGAGTATCCGTAGCGGTGTTCGTCGCGGTCGGAGTAAATGTTTCCGTAGCTGTTGGCGTCGGCGTATCGGTTGCCGTATTTGTTGCAGTCGGTGTAAACGTTTCTGTTGCCGTTGGCGTTGGCGTAAACGTGTTCGTCGATGTCGGCGTTGGCGTAAATGTGTTTGTTGCAGTTGGCGTCGATGTATTCGTCGCCGTAGGTGTAAACGTGTTCGTTGATGTCGGCGTTGGCGTAAATGTGTTTGTTGCAGTTGGCGTCGATGTATTCGTCGCCGTCGGTGTAAACGTGTTCGTCGATGTCGGCGTCGGAGTAAACGTGCTAGTCGCCGTTGGTGTCGAAGTATTCGTCGCCGTAGGTGTAAACGTGTTTGTCGATGTCGGCGTTGGCGTGAATGTGTTTGTTGCAGTTGGCGTCGATGTATTCGTCGCCGTCGGTGTAAACGTGTTCGTCGATGTCGGCGTTGGCGTAAATGTGTTTGTTGCAGTTGGCGTCGATGTATTCGTTGCTGTCGGTGTAAACGTGTTTGTCGATGTCGGTGTTGGTGTGGATGTATTAGTTCTCGTCGGCGTTGCAGTAAAGGTTGCCGTGGCAGTCGCGGTAGCAGTATTTGTCGCCGTATTTGTCGGGGTCGATGTTGGAGTGCTTGTAGGCGTTGCGAAACTGTAACTTACGATCCTCGTACGCCAGCTAAAGGCAGAGGAGGGTGAGGTATAGTATTGCCCGATAAACCAAAACGTCAGGTCATTGGCCGGATCAACCTGGATGGTCGTATAGTCACCCCAGCGCGAATAAACACCATTCTGCGAACCCGTTCCAGCAACGGCCACTTGCTCGGCCTGAAGCGTATTTATCGTATCGCCCGATTGACGACCGGCGACGCCGATCGACGGAGAAACCGAACTGCTCGACATGCTATAACCCATCATTATGTCGCCGTTCCCATTCATGGCGGCTGATCCCATCCAGCGATTGGTGGTGCTAGGATTATAAGTACTGTTCTGGAACAGGGTTGGCGGAGATCCTCCCGCCGGATTATTCAACGGATTTCTGATCTCATACCAGCGAATCGACGACACCTGAGTTCCCGCGCCGTCAGGATCCGCCGATTGATTTACGACGATACTGTCAGTCCCGGCGCGATTTCGATACGAGACCCGGTACATGAGCCGGTCTGCCAAAGTATCAAGCTGAACCGATGTTCCGGGTTGAGGAATGCATGTTCCAGCGGCTCCATTACAGGCGCGCGTTACTGTTACAGGTATGCTTACGAATGAAGAGGAGCCTCCGCCATAACCGTCTGAAACAGTTACGGTACTAGTTGTAAAATTAGGCAGTAGCCGAACGTAGCGCAATGAAGGTCCGGTGGTCGAGAATCTGAGGAAAAGGCCGCCGCGCGTCGTATCGGTCGGCAAGGTTGTTCCTTCCATGTCGGCAGGAAAAAGGCTTGCTCCGCCGGCGTAAAATGTAACCGGAGCGCATAGTGATGTCGCAGCACCGCCTGAAAGCATAAGTGTCCTATTGTAAGCACACATCCCGGCACCGGTGTTTGCTCCCGCTGGTGAACCACCGAACATGTTATACCCAACGTAATATGCATCGTTCCAGATGCCTAGCTTTCCGTAGTCGTTAAATGCCGGCGTTCCGCCCGCTCCGGCAGTATCAAAGCTATATGAATATCGATTGTAAGGACCAGCCGGATTTGGGCCCGTGGTTACCGCAAAACACTGTAGATATGACGTTATAGGGTTACCTGAACCGTCAACATTGAACGCAAATTGGCTAAAGACCCAGCGGTCGGCCAGCCTATCGTATTGGACGATTGGATCACCCCGGTTTGTTGTTTGACAAAGCCCTCCAAAACCCGCCCAAAGTGTGTTTCCGGCGGCAAATCCGGGAGCCGCCATCAGGGCGTTCCCGGCCTTATCGAAGATCGCAAAGTGTGAATTAACCCAGGCGACGATATGATTCGGGCCGACAGCCATGGTCGTGTCTGGCGGTATAGAACTTATACTGTACCCTGAAAATCCCGCACCAAGTCCCTCAAAGCTAACACCGGCTATTGCATTCAAGGCGGTCGGCGTCTGGGTCTGTAGAAACGACTCGACCAATGAAGTAGAGGTTTCTGGAGCATCGGCGGGCACCTCTATCGTTTCCTCTACATTTTTCTCAAAACGCGGCCCATCTTCGGCTCTCAATGGCGGTTGACGTGCAGCTATGTCAATAAGCTCGGATAGTGGTCCTGAAGTGTCGTAATGTGTCGGTGGTAAAACTACCGTGGGTCCCTCTTGTGCCTTTTTGATCTTCGCAGGGGTGAGAGACGCACGATATTTTCTCGTAAGCTCTTCGCGTCGGCGTTCGTCTGCCTCGCGGAGTTTCTCTGATCGCTTTGTTACGACACGAGCTTTTGCGCTCGGATTCGAGCTTCCCTTCTGAGCGGAAACGGTAATTAATGCGGGATTGGAGATAAAAAGCCCCAGCACAACAAGTGCGGAGACTAAGATCGTTAAATAATAGCGCTTCAGATTTGCACTACGGCCAAATATTTTGCGTGGTAATATCTTGCTCTTTGACATAAGGACAGCTCCTCTTGGGACGATTCACTTGAAGGACAGAAAAAGACGACTAAAGTAAGGAATGACTCTCCAACCCTCAGTGGCGGAGTATTTGAAGCGATTATACAATGCTCCTTCGGGAAAATGCTACAAAAAACTACTATGGGGCGTTGAGGTGTTGCGTAACAAAAATCTTGTCTTAGATCATCGAATAAATGTAAAATATGGGTTGGGCCTGAGCGCGCACGCTCAAATCG
>JBGARA010000002.1:0-108842 GCA_044230475.1 Pyrinomonadaceae bacterium
GGCCTGTAGCAATTTAGAAATTATTTTTCAGACAGGCTTCCGGATAGATACTTGTGCAAGACACTGGAGATCAGTGTTTGATAGGGAAGGCCCTCTTCGAGCGCGCGTTTTTGCAGGCCTCGGAGGTCCTTTTCGGATATTCGTATATTGACGCGGCGATCTTTTCGAAACGTAGCCCGAGCCATTTCCTGAGAGTGTTTGATCTCGCGCTTCAGGCCCTTTATTGATCCCCACTCACCTGCCTCAACCGATTTCAGCAGATCGGCTTCTTCTTTATCCAGCTTGATCTTCATCGTCATATAGATATCTCCGTGTCATTTTGCGGCTCGGGATGATCGTTTTCAGGAATCTTATATCTTGCGAGTCGATAAAAGGCACCAGGTACGCATAGCCGTCAAAATCAAGTATATAGATCTTCTGCGATCCATATTTCGCCGCATTGGGATGGTCGATCACATCGAGCACGTCGCCATTTTCAATATGAAGTACTGCCTCCTCAAAAGAGATGCCCCGTTCGCGTTTGAGAAGCTCGTTTTTCTCGTCATCCCAATCGAAATACTTCACAGATCAAGTCTACCGGAGTTGTGTGCCTTTTGGCAACAGGTTCCTTGGTTTCATAATACCTAAGGCAATGTCGTCTGTGATCTTACTAACTGTTTATTGCCCAGTTTGTGATCAGTTCCCTGATCTTTTTCTGGTACTGGACACCTTCTAAACGCGCCTTTGCTTGAAATGCTTTTAGTATGTTTTCGGGCACGCGCAGGTTTATCTGTTTTAGCTTGCCGATGTCGAAATGAAGCTTTTTATAGTCATCAAGAAACTGGCATATCTGGTCGGCGCTCATTTTCTTACACTCTTGCAGGTATTCATCGCTAAAATGCTGCACCGCCCTAGTCTTGTTTTGCATCATTTTTTATCCTTTTCAGTGCTTCGATATCTGCCAGGTCCTGCGGCCGCGCCGCCTCTTTTTTCAGGTTTATCAGGTCATCTATCGAAACAACATTGATCGTTCCAAATGCCGTCTTTTTCCTGACGATCTTAAACTCTCTCAGATCATGTATCAGCATAAGATCTACCAGATCAACCGGATTATCCGGATTTACAAACGACCAGACCTTTAAATTTCTCTTTTTAATAAACTCTAAGCGAAATTTTGCGACCTCCGGTGCAGATACCGGTATCTTCGATACAAGCCCCAATTCCGCCATCACGTTTTCAACCTCGATCAAAGTCGATTCTTCGAGCGAGACCACAAGATCGATATCGACAGTACCGCGAACGGCCCCATGCAGCCCAACGGCATAGCCGCCGATCAAGGCATACCCGATCTTCTTTTCATTAAACTTATCGACGAGCCGTTTCAACAGCATATTCAAAGTATATATATGTATATACAAATATACAAGTTATATTCGATGGCAGGACGATTCAATTATCTTTCTTCGCAATGATAGGAATCGCAAAATATAATTACATTGTAACTACATCGGCCAAATTGTATCTCACGAAAACACGAAGTAATTGGTGCCGTTGCAGCAGCCTAGTCCGCTGATCTCTAAGACTAGGTTGATGTTGCTGAACCTACAGACGAGAACGGCGACATTGACTAGGAAATGCCATCGACAAGAACGTGGATTATCGACGAAGATAGTCGCAAAAGTGCCGCGAAAAAGAGTGGTTTTTTAGGTGTCGAAAACGGGTTTTTGGCGTCAAAAAGTGCTTTTTGGGGGCCGTAAAATGGCTTTTTAGAAACCTTTTTGAACGCGGGAGTGTTCAGATGGCTCTAAACGATCTGTTTGTCGACATTTACAAGTTTTCTGTGAACCGCTAACCGGCTTTTTTTGGGGTTTACGATGCCAAACACGCATCGGCCGGAAATGACGCGTGTGTTAGTAACTCAAGTGTTTTCAGATATTTAGGAAAAACGCATCGACGTGCCCCGAATATGACGTGATTTTCCCGATATGACGTGGTTTTCCAGGCAGCGAGTAATGTTTTACTTTTGACCAACAAATAACAACAAACCGCGAGGAATTTTAGCTGCCAAGGTTGAGAGTTTTCAGATAATTTCGAAATTCCTCGCCGAGGTCTTCACGTTTTAGTGCGAGCTCGACCGTCGCGATCAGGAAACCAAGCTTATCTCCGGCATCGTGGCGTTTGCCCTCGAGTTTAACAGCGTAAAACGGCCGCTCCTTAAGCAAGATCCGCATCGCATCCGTGATCTGTATCTCACCGCCGGCACCCGGTTTGGTCTGTTCTATCGCCTCAAAAATGTCCGGCGTAAAGATATATCTGCCAATAATTGCAAGGTTCGACGGAGCTTCGGAATATGGCGGTTTTTCCACCATGTCCTTTATTTTGAACACGTTAGGCTCGACCTCGTCGGCATCGATCACTCCAAACCGCGAAATATCTTCACCATCGACCTGCATCGTCGCGATCACAGGCGCATTGTATTTCTCAAACACCTCAACCATTTGCTGCAAAGCGGGCTTTTCGCTGTCAACAATGTCGTCCGCCAGCAGCGCCGCAAACGGTTCGTTGCCAACAAAATCCTTTGCCTGATAGATCGCATGGCCCAATCCCAGAGCCTGTTTTTGCCGCGTATAGCTGATATTTACGATATCCGAGATCGCTCGAACGGCTTCAAACATCGCCTGTTTACCGCGTTCTTTCAGCAGTTGTTCAAGCTCAAAAGAGATGTCAAAATGATTCTCGATCGCGGCTTTATCGCGGCCCGTAATGATCAAAATTGACTCGATCCCGCTTGCGACCGATTCCTCAACTACATACTGAATAAGGGGTTTATCAACCAACGGCAGCATCTCTTTTGGCGAAGATTTTGTTGCCGGAAGAAACCTTGTACCAAGCCCCGCAGCGGGGAAAACGGCCTTGCGAATTTTGTTTGTCATACCAATTTTGCTAAATTCGTTACGTCCTTTACTAAGGCGAACTGTAGATTTTAGGCTAAAAATCGCACAGAAACAACCAAAAAGATGCTCGACCTCAATTTTGTAAGAGATAACTTAGAAGCGGTTCGTAAAGCGTTGCAAAACCGCAATTTTCCGCTTGATTCGCTCGATAAGTTTGTCGAATTGGACACCGAACGCCGGCGGGTCATAGGCGAAGCAGATAAGATCAACCAGCTTAGAAACGCCTCAAGCAAAGAGATCGGGGCATTAATGCAAGCTGGTAAAGCCGACGAAGCCAACGCCAAAAAGGCCGAAATTGCTGGCCTAAAAGACAAACAGGCCGAGTTTGAAAGGCTCCGCGACGAAGCCCAGGCCGCAATGCACGATCTGCTTGCCGGCCTGCCAAATATCCCGGCAGACGATGTCCCGGTCGGTGCAGATGAGGCCGCAAATAAGGAGATAAGGCGTTTGGGCGAGCCGCGAGAATTCGATTTTGAACCAAAAGATCACGTAGATATTGGCGAAAAATTAGGTATTCTCGACTTCGAACGGGCTACAAAAATTGCCGGTTCACGTTTTGCCATTCTAAATGGTGCAGGAGCAAAATTGAGCCGAGCCTTGGTTAATTTTATGCTCGAAATTCATACCTCCGAGCATGGTTATACCGAAACGCTGCCGCCTTTTCTCGTTAACAGAACTGCCCTTTTCGGCACGAATCAACTGCCAAAATTTGAAGAGGATCTGTTTCATATCAAGGACGAGCGAGGTTTTGCTCTGATACCAACCGCCGAAGTTCCCGTAACGAATTACCATGCCGAAGAGATCCTCGAAGCTAAAGACCTGCCTAAGTATTACACGGCCTATACGCCATGTTTTCGCAGCGAGGCGGGAAGCTACGGTCGCGATACGCGCGGGCTCATACGCCAGCATCAGTTCGAAAAGGTCGAGTTAGTAAAGCTCTGTTTACCCGAAAACTCTGACGATGAACACGAAAAGTTGACCGCAAATGCCGAACGTATTTTGCAGCTTCTCGGTCTGCCGTATAGAACCGTTGTTCTTTCAACCGGCGATATGGGCTTTGGCGCGCGAAAGACCTACGACATAGAAGTATGGCTGCCGAGTCAAAAAACATATCGCGAAATATCAAGCTGTTCCAACTGCGGCGACTTTCAGGCTCGCCGCATGAATACGCGATTTCGCCGCGCGGGCGGTGCAAAACCGGAATTTGTTCACACACTGAACGGCAGCGGCCTGGCCGTCGGTCGAACATGGATCGCGATCCTCGAAAATTATCAGCAGGAAGATGGTTCGGTACTTGTGCCTGAGGTTTTACGCCCATATTTGAATGGTCTCGCTGAGATCAGTTGACTCAAACCCACTACGTAATTACGATGTAATTATGAAAGCTCAGATCATCCAAATTGGCAATTCCCAAGGCATTCGCATTCCAAAAGGCCTGCTCGAAGATAGCCATATTTCAGGTGAGGTCGAGCTTGAACTGCATTCCGAGGGCATTCTTATTCGGAATATTCAAAAGCCGCGTGCCGATTGGGATGAAGCCTTTAGATTGATGGCGGAAAATGAGGATGATGAACTAGCAGACGGCAGTTCGTCAACCGATTTTGAAAAGAAGGAGTGGCAATGGTAAACCGATTTGATGTTTATCTTGTCAATCTCGACGAGCAAGCCTCGAAAGATGCGAAAAATACACGGCCATGCGTGGTCATTTCGCCCGACGAGATGAATCGCAACATTTCCAGCGTCTTAATTGCCCCACTTTCGTCTGCCGGACAAAAATACCCAACGCGAATACCAGTCAACTTTCTAAACAGCGAACGGGTAATAGTTTTGGATCAGATAAGAACCGTTGATAAAGATAGACTTGTAAAGAAGATCGGAGTGATCGAAAAAGTGGTCCAGAAAATAACTCTTGAACGTCTACAAGAGTTATTTGCCGAATAACCAGCACTGAAATAATCCTCAGGCTTTTTGCGCCTTGGCCTTATTCCAGAGGTCGTCCATTTCTTTTAAACTTGCGTCTTCCAAACTTTTGCCGTCGTGCTTCAACTCATCCTCGATGAATCTGAACCGCTGACGAAACTTGCGATTTGTTTGTTTCATTGCGGTTTCTGGTTCAACATCCAAATGTCGCGCGAGATTCATTACCACAAACAGCAGATCGCCGATCTCTTCGGCGGCGTTTTCCTTTTGGCCTTTATTTATAGCATCTCTCAACTCCGCGACTTCCTCATCCAGCTTTTCGAATATTTGATCGGCGTTTTCCCAATCAAAGCCAACTTTTGCGGCTTTTTTTGTAAGTTTTAGCCCCTCCAGCAACGCGGGAAAATGTACAGGCACATCGTCAAGGATCGATTCCTTCGTTTTTTCGGGCTTTCCTGATGCTTTTCGTTCATCTGCTTTTAGTTGGTCCCAGTTGTCTAGAACATCCTGTGCCCGTTCCATCTTTGCGTCGCCAAAAACGTGTGGGTGCCGCAAGGTCAGTTTTTGCGTTACACCCGCGGCTACATCGTCAATAGTGAAATCGCCACGCTCGGCACCTATGGTCGAATGAAATACGACTTGCAGCAGCAGATCGCCAAGTTCTTCGCGCAAATTTGTCGTATCGCCTGTTTCATCGGCCTCTTGGATCGCATCAAAGGTCTCGTAAGATTCCTCGAGCAGGTATTGAGCCAATGACGCATACGTCTGCTCATGATCCCAGGGACAACCGCCCGGTGCACGCAGCCTGGCCATAACAGCAACTAGATCGTCAAATGATTTCGACATGGGCTAAATTTTGAATTCTTTTTCGGCAAAATGCTACTATCGAGACAGGATTTCAAAAATATGATCGGTCATGACGAGAATCAGGAAGAGGTCAGTTTTAAGGTTGCGGACAGGCGTAAATTCAACTCCGACGGCTCTGTAAAAGAAGGCGTTACGCTCGAGAGTGCCAAGGCCGAAGAAAAGCCGGATACCGAAAAAGTTGAGCCGCCGCGTGCCGAAGCAGTCTCTCACGACGAAAGCCCAGAGACTGATGAATCGATCGGACATGACGATGACAGTGGCGAAATTCCAGGGGCTCATGATCCGGCAAGTTTTGTTAACTTTCTTTCGACTCTTGCCACTAATGCAGCTGCAGCTCTTGGTGCAGTTCCGCACCCAGCAACTGGCAAGCGAACACTTGATCTCGAAACCGGCAAGTACTGGCTCGATGTTCTCGGTATGTTGAGAGATAAAACGAAGGACAATCTTCATCCGCAGGAGGCTCGTTTGCTAGACGGCCTTTTAGGTGATCTTCGAATGCAGTATGTCCAACTGGTCCGTGCGACTGAAGAAAAGCTAAAAGCTCAGGCAGCGGCAAAATTCTCCGGCGACGATATTTTGGGAAAGAAGTAGTTTAGCCACGTAGATTAGAGGGACTTTTGACAAATTGCCTCAGTGATATCTGCGGCAATTTTCATTTTATGAAACTTACTTTCCTAGGCACAGGCACTTCCACAGGCGTTCCGTCCATTGGCTGCGACTGTGAAACGTGCCTTTCTGACGATCCGCGTGACAAACGCCTTAGAGTTTCGATCCTGATCGAGCATCGCGACAAAAAGATACTTGTTGATACATCAATAGATTTTCGCCAACAGGCTCTTCGGGCCAGGATCAGTCATCTCGACGCAGTTTTGATCACTCACTGCCATGTCGACCACGTTTTCGGGCTTGACGACATTCGGCCCTTGAACTTTCGACACGGTGCGATGGGAGTTTATGCAAATGAGATCGCCTGGACGGACCTAAGACGTATTTTCCAGTACATTTTCAACCCCACCCATTTTGGCGGCGGCCTGCCGCAGTTAATACCACACACGGTCCAGCATAATTCGCCGTTCTGTATTGGCGACGATCTTGAGGTCACACCGCTTGAGGTCATCCACGGAAAACTGCCGGTAATTGCTTATCGATTTAATGATTTTGCTTACGCGACCGATCTAAAGGTCATCCCGCCGGAATCGATGGACGGACTACGTGATCTGGATGTTTTGGTTCTCGACTGCGTCCGTATTAAGCCGCACTCAACCCATCTATGTCTGGAGGAAGCGCTCGAAATAATCTCCGACATTAGGCCAAAGAGAGCTTTCCTGACCCACCTCAACCACGACATCTTGTACGAGAGAGACTCAAAGCAGTTGCCCGATAACGTTAAATTTGCCTATGACGAACTAGTTGTCGATTGAGTATTCGGATTTCCACAACATTTCCTCTGGACTGATCTGGTAAATATAAATAATCACTTTACCCAACGCGCCCTAAACACTGAAATAACGCGACTTAGCAGAAAGTTACAAAAATACTACATCTAGTGTTGACAAAGCATTTTGACTACAATATAGTCTATATCCGCAGCGGGGAGCAGCTATTGAAATATTATTGAAGGGCCCGCCTGCAAATAACCAATTTTCAGTGTGAACAAACGGCCACGCTTTGAATCATGCCAGCGTGGAGGTGGGATTTTCTCTCTCTTTTTCACTTGAAACCATAAAAAAATGGACACGTTTTCAGGACAAATCGGTACCGCGGCAACTCGCCAAACAGACACTTCGGCACAGACATCAATGCAGGTTCGTAAACGTAACGGATCGCTGGAACCGGTCGACATAAATAAGATCGTCCGTGCGATCACGAGGTGCTGCGTAAATCTGCCATCGGTCGATAGTCTGCGAATTGCGACAAAAACCATCAGCGGACTTTACGACGGTGCGACCACAAAGGAGCTTGATAAGCTATCCATTCAGACAGCCGCAAGCCTGATCTTTGAAGAACCGGAATATTCTCTGCTCGCTGCCCGCTTGCTGAATCAATACATCGAGAAAGAGGTTCGCAATCAGGAAATACATTCTTTCTCACAATCGATAGCCTTTGGCGTAAAAGAAGGTTTGATCGGTGAGCGTGTTGCAAATTTTGTAGTTGAAAACAGCCGTAAGCTAAACGACGCTATCGATCAAACCCGAAACGATCTATTCGAATTTTTTGGCCTACGCACTCTGTATGACCGCTATCTCTTGAAAAACCCTGAGACGCGCGACGTTATCGAATCGCCGCAGTTTTTCTGGATGCGCGTTGCCTGCGGTTTGGCGGAAAATCCATACGAAGCGATCGACCTATATCGTCTTTTCTCGTCGCTGGAATATGTACCATCGACGCCAACGCTCTTCAACTCGGGTACGAAGCACGAACAATTGTCGTCGTGTTTTCTGCTCGATAGCCCTCAGGACAGCCTCGATAGTATTTACCGCAAGTACTCCGATGTCGCCATGCTCTCGAAGTTTTCCGGCGGCATCGGAATCGCCTATCATCGCGTGCGGTCGCGCGGTTCTTTGATCCGCGGAACCAACGGACATTCAAATGGGATCGTCCCCTGGCTGAAGACACTCGATTCATCGGTTGCGGCCGTAAATCAGGGCGGGAAACGCAAAGGTGCCTGCTGTGTGTATCTCGAAACATGGCATGCCGATATCGAAGATTTTCTTGAACTTCGCGACAATACAGGCGACGAAGCACGCCGCACACATAACCTGAATCTTGCAAACTGGATCCCGGATCTGTTTATGAAACGGGTTCAGTCTGACGGCGTCTGGTCGCTCTTCGATCCAAAGGTTGTACCGCATTTGCCGGACCTTTACGGCGAGGAATTTGAAGCAGCGTATGTGAAAGCTGAAGAAGAAGGTCTGTTTATGCGCCAGGTCAATGCTCGTGAGCTATACGCAAAAATGATGCGCACTATGGCTCAGACCGGTAATGGCTGGATGACTTTCAAAGATTCTGCAAATCGTAAATCGAACCAAACAGCGCGGCCCGAGAACGTTATTCATCTTTCAAATCTCTGTACCGAGATCATTGAGGTCACTTCGGAAAATGAAACCGCCGTCTGCAATCTAGGTTCGATCAATGTCGCCCGATACATAAAGGACGGCGAATTCGATTTCGAGAAACTTCATCGCAATGTGCGGCTGGCGGTTCGCCAGTTGGACAAGGTAATTGACCTGAATTACTATGCGATACCTAGTACGGCGGATTCGAATAACCGTTGGCGCAATATCGGTCTCGGCTTGATGGGCTTGCAGGATGTTTTCTTTCAGATGCGATTGCCGTTTGACTCGGACGAAGCTCGAAAAATATCGGCCCGCATACAAGAAGAAATTTATTTTGCGGCTCTTGATGCTTCGAGTGACCTCGCCGTCGAACGCGGCATGCATCCCGCGTTTCTAGAAACGCGTGCGGCGCACGGCGATCTGCAATTTGATTTCTGGGGTGTCACGCCGGACGATATGAACCGCTGGAACGCTCTGCGTGAAAAGATCATGGCCACCGGGTTGCGTAATTCGTTGATGATCGCTATCGCACCGACTGCGACCATTGCTTCGATCGCAGGCTGTTATGAATGCATCGAACCTCAGGTATCAAACCTTTTCAAACGCGAAACGCTGTCGGGCGACTTTGTCCAGGTCAACAAGTATTTGGTCAAAGAGCTAAAGAATATCGGTCTCTGGACGGATGAGATCCGCAACAAGCTAAAGCTTGCCGAGGGATCGGTACAGGACATCGAAGAATTTTCCGAAGACCTTAAAGCTATCTACCGAACAGCGTGGGAAATACCAATGCGTTCATTGATCGATATGCAGGCGGACCGCGGTGCGTTCATCGATCAGTCTGCGTCGCTCAATCTTTTCATGGAAAGCCCCAATATTGGCAAGCTTTCGTCCATGTACATGTACGCGTGGCAAAAAGGTTTGAAAACCACCTATTACCTGCGTTCGCGGCCCGCGACTCGTATTGCTCAGGTCGCGGCTGGCGAGACGATAGCTACAGCCGAACCAAAAGTTACGTACACTGAGCAAGAGGCGTTGGTTTGCTCTCTTGAAAATCCCGAGGCCTGTGAGGCCTGTCAATAATTGAAGAATATGCTGTTAGACCCCGGTTTCAACTTAACCCTTCGCCCGATGAAGTATCCGCATTTTTATGAAATGTATAAGAATGCGATCAAGAACACGTGGACGGTCGAGGAAGTCGATTTTTCGACCGATGTTAATGACCTGCGAAACAGGATGTCGGCGTCCGAGCGGCATATGATCAATCGTCTTGTAGCTTTCTTTGCGACCGGCGACTCGATCGTCTCGAACAATCTGGTTCTCAATCTCTACAAGCACATAAATTCGCCCGAAGCTCGAATGTACCTCTCTCGGCAGCTTTACGAAGAGGCTGTTCACGTACAGTTTTACCTAACACTGCTCGACACATATATTCCCGACCATCGCGAACGCGAACAGGCGTTTGCAGCGGTTCACAACATTCCTTCGATACATCACAAAGCGCAGTTTTGCCTCAAATGGATCGATTCTATAAACGATCTGAACAGCCTGCAGTCATCCTCAGACAGAAAACAATTTCTCCTGAACCTGATATGCTTTGCTGCATGTATCGAAGGACTCTTTTTCTTTGCCGCTTTTGCGTATGTTTATTTTCTGCGCTCAAAAGGGCTGCTTCACGGCCTCGCGGCTGGGACGAACTGGGTCTTTCGCGATGAGTCGGCGCATATGAACTTTGCGTTAGAGATCGTCAAAAAAGTCCGCGAAGAAGAACCTGCGTTGTTCGATGAACAACTAAAGCGTGAGATCGTCACTATGCTGGACGAAGCGGTCGAATGCGAAATGCAGTTTGCTGAAGACATACTGAGCGGCGGCATCTCGGGTCTCTCGATTGCGGACATGCGCCAGTATCTCGAATTCATTGCCGATCAGAGATTGGTCATGCTCGGCCTCCAAAAAGTTTACGGAGCAAAAAATCCCTTCTCATTCATGGACCTACAGGACGTTCAAGAACTCGCCAATTTCTTCGAACGCCGCGTTTCAGCCTATCAGGTCGCTGTCGCAGGCGAAGTCAGCTTTAGCGAAGCGTTCTAATTACTAAAACGCGAAATTATCAAAGCTGAACCCTGAAGATCGTGCCAATGATATGTAGGTCTCCGGGGCGGCTGCGGCCGTCGTTTTGTCTCATGTAATATATTTCTCCCGTCAGATGCCGGTTTATTTTTTTGTTGGCACCGACAGCGAACCTGTTACGCACCCACTCTTTTGGTGCCCAATCGTAGAAGACCTCGTTTGAAGCAAAGACATTGAATTTTGTGTTCCCTACCGCAGCAGGATGTTCAATTCGAAGGCGATTCCGGTAACGGGTCGAATCGGAGCGAGAATTTCGAAAGCGCCGTTCGACCTGATTACGGTCGCTTATCGTAAACCTTCCGATCGGAAACTTTAGTGTGCCGGTGAATATGAGATTGCTGCCGTAACTCTTGCGCCCTCTGTAAGGCTGAGAAGCTGTGTACAGATATCCTGTGTCAAAGGTAAAAAACTTGTTCGCCTTATAAACAATGGAGATCCCACCGCGCTCACTCACAGGGTGGCTTACTCCTCTGCCGAGCCGAAATGTGCCCGTTAGAACCAAATCAACTTTTTTCTGTAGCGGAACAGTAACTTGTAAGTCGTTCCAGAGTTGAGTGTCATCGGTTGGAGCCGGCACGATCGATTGCGCAGAAATAATACTGTCGGAGCAGCAGAGTATTAATAAGGCGGCACTTAGTATGTAAAAACGCATATCGGCAACCTCCTGCTATGCTGTGACATCCCGTCGCTGCGGAAAAACCAGCGAGAGGAATATTGATGCAAATATGATCGACACGATGAACCCTAGTGAGTACGAGATCGGGAATTTTCCGCCAAACATATCGTTCAACCACACCATCTTTAACCCAACAAATATTAAAACAACCGCAAGCCCATATTTGAGTAAATAGAACCTATCGATCACGCCGGCAAGCATGAAATAAAGCGACCTGAGACCAAGTATCGCAAATATATTTGACGTAAAGACGATAAACGGTTCATTTGTCACGGCAAATATAGCCGGAACACTGTCCACCGCAAAAATAATGTCGGTGGCTTCGAGAAACAGCAGGGCGATGAAAAGAGGAGTGGCATTCCAACGACCATCGATCTTCAGGAAGAAACTCTTGCCGTCGATCTTGTCAGTGACCGGCATAAACCTCCGAAATACTCGGATCAACAGGTTCTTTTCCGGCTCGATCTCTTCGCTGCTGGTCAGGAACATCTTTATGCCGGTGGTTATCAGAAAACCGCCAAATAGATAAGTCACCCAATGAAACTGCATTAACGCAGAGCCCAGAGCAACAAAGATTGCCCTGAAAACGAGGGCGCCGAGAATGCCATAGAACAGAACTCGGTGCTTATATTTGGCAGGTATCCCAAAGTAACTGAATACCAGCACGAAGATGAATATGTTATCCACCGATAACGAATATTCGAGAACGTAACCGGTCACGAACTCAAGCGTCAAGGTCTCAGCAACAACCGGTCCAAACTTGGTGGCTGTATACTGATAGAAGCCGCCCGCAAATACAAGAGCAAGAGCGACCCATATTGCACTCCAGACAGTCGCCTCTTTGAATGAGACAATGTGTTCTTTTCGATTGAAAATCCCGAGGTCGATGGCTAGCATCACCAAAACAAACACCAGAAATCCGGCGTAGAACAGCCAATATTCGGTAAAAGGAAATAGGCTCATTTAATCTCTCCATTGGCGTGTGCGTATAGCATCGCCGTCTTATTCGAGCTGACAACTCGCTCGGTTTTAGCCTCGATTTATAGACCCGTTTAGAATTCGCGCTATTTGCTTCACAGCGGTGATCTCTTCGTCGCAGATTCTCTTGCCGCCGGAGGGCGAACTAGAATTACCTCCTGACGCTTCTGCAACAAGGGTGCATTTTGAGATCAGGCTGTATTTCTCGTTCGCTCGCTCATCGTCGGGCAGTGTTTCCAATCCTGACCGTAACCTTTCTAAAGATTCACGGAAGAAATCGTCATCAGGGCTTAACTCCAGCCATCCTAGCAGTTGATTCAGATTTTCATTATTTGGATCCACTCCAAGGTCAAATAGTGCTTCAAATATCATCTGACGCTCACGCTTCGTGATCCGTCCATCCGCCCAAGCGACCTTGACGAGAGGCAGTAATCTAAGATTGGTGTCGATACTGGCTTTTGTTGCCGCGGGATCCGGCCCCAGTCGGTTCGTTTCCAAATCGGCCAGCCTTTTTTCCAACTCCCCTACCTTATTTCGCTCTTCTTCACCACTCGAATGACCGCGCCACATACCAAATATTTGCTTTTGGCCGAGGTCGGCCACATACCGTGTTTGACCGAGCATGAGGGATGAGATCGCTGCGGTCTGGCCGGTCGGCAGGCCGGAAAGAAGGTCTGCGACACCGTTCCACAGACGTTCGATCGTCGTCGGGGTCGGCCGGCTAGAAAGCCTGTTCATGAGCTCAATAAAAGTTTCGTCGTCCGCCAGAAGCCCGTAGATATCAGCCGTCTTTAAGATCGCGTTCTGCTCAGCCCGTCCTACTCGGCCGTCGACCCAAGCGACTTCTATCATTGGCGTTAACATCAGCAAATATGAGGTGTCCGATGTCCGGCCACTAAGCCGCAACAGGTTTCGTATTCGTCTGGCGTAGCCCATGAATTGTCGCTCGCGGCTGGCTTGTTTTCGATATTCTAAGATTCCCTGCATCAAGAAATTATTCATCTGCTTACTCCTTGTTTTCCGAGTCTGCAAATACAAAAAGACCTCTTGCAGACTAAAGCCGCAAAAGGTCTCGATATTTCCCAACCCACCGGTTCGCTTGGCTATTTATGCGAACGTATTGACGATGTGGTGGACCCCTGAACAAACAGAGGTTTCTACTCCCCTACCTAAATTGTTTCTAAATACTAGCGAAACCTTACAGAAGTGTCAAGTATTACTTTTTGAGACGATGGCTCGGCGTGAGGTTAGGAAATCTAACGTCATTTCAAGCTGGAGCACTCTGATCCGTCATGCACGATCACTCATATATCCGGCCTGCGTGTTTTAACCATCCTGCCGCGTGGCGGTTTGCGGGGTCGTGGTGTGTCCAGTGAACGAGTCCGCCTTTCTCATTCCATATGTATTCGCCTAAAAAGCTGACTGCATCACCCACTTGCAGATCATTTACTCTCGGTGCAACGTCAGTATTATGCTCGATCAAAACTGTTTGCCCGGACTCAAGGCGCAGGATAAATCGCTGATGCGGAAGTCCCTCGGTGTCGTCAGAGAGAATTTTTGAAACCACACCCTCACCCTTCACTATAACGTTGCTTTGATGACGTTCGAATGCCTGCTCGACGGCATCAGGCTGAGTCGATCTTGGCCCGCACGAATTACAAATGCCTACGATAAATAATAGGACCAGGGCAGTTAGTCGCCGGTTGTGGTGAGCCGCTAATGGTGATCGGTATATCATTTCTGCTTTGGGCAAAATTAACATATGAGCAGATTAAAAAGAACCGTATATTTTCAAAAACGTTGCAGTGTGAAACATGGCGATCAGGATATTGCTGATCACAACCGGATTCCTGATCGTACCGACGGTGAATGGGGTTGTTAACTTGTAAACGATCTGAATGAGCAAGAGTGCGGCAACTGCAAGAGGCTGACCCAAAAAAAGTAGGGCCAGAGAAACCAGCAGGATAGCGATATAGATCGACAGCAGGATAGCTCGCGCGGGCGAGTTCTCGCCATAAGCCTCACGAGTCCAGGCCGCGTCCGTTATCAGTCCAAGACTGACCGGGATCAGCACAAGGATATTTAGCAACAGCGACAATGTGATCACAAGTTCATGCCCTCCTTAAATCAAACCTGATACATATCTTCGCAAACCACGAATCGTCAGATTCAATGGTTCTGCGGGAGTATGAGCACCAATTACGCGCATAGAAGCGAATGAGATATTATTTTCATTCGGGTTCTTGTTATGTTTTACCTTACAGGACGCGCAATATACTGAAATATGAACAATCAGATAGCAGATTTTATCAAGCATCACTATCGGCATTTTAATGCGGCGGCATTGATCGACGCGGCTGAGGGCTACAAAAAACATCTCGACGCGGGCGGCAAGATGATGATCACGCTTGCGGGCGCGATGTCCACGGCTGAATTGGGGTTAAGCCTTGCAGAGATGATACGGCAGGATAAGGTGCAGATCATTTCCTGCACGGGGGCGAATCTCGAAGAGGACCTATTCAATCTCGTTGCCCATGATTTTTATGAACGTGTCCCGCATTACCGCGATCTGACGCCGCAGGACGAACAGGGTTTGCTCGATCGGCACATGAACCGCGTGACCGACACATGCATTCCCGAGCACGAAGCGATGCGTCGGCTTGAGAAGGCAATGGTCGAGGTTTGGACCCATGCCGAGGCCGAGGGTAAGCGATATTTTCCGCACGAGTTCATGTACCAGGTTTTGCGAAACGGCTCGCTTGAAGAGTATTACCAGATCGACCTCAAGGATAGCTGGATGTATGCGGCGATGGAGAAAAATCTGCCCATGGTGGTGCCGGGTTGGGAAGACTCGACAATGGGCAATATGTTCGCGGGCCACGTCATCACCGGCGATGTCGAGAATGTTCATACCGTTCGTACGGGTATCGAATATATGACGATGCTCGCCGACTGGTATACGGAAAACGCGAAGGATAATTCGACTATCGGCTTTTTCCAGATAGGCGGCGGCATCGCGGGCGATTTCCCGATCTGCGTCGTGCCAATGCTGCACCAAGACCTGCAGCGTGAGAATGTTCCGGTTTGGGGCTATTTCTGCCAGATTTCGGATTCAACCACAAGCTACGGCTCATACTCCGGCGCCGTGCCAAACGAAAAAATAACCTGGGGCAAACTCGAAGCCACAACACCGAAATTCATTGTTGAAAGCGATGCCTCGATCGTTGCTCCCCTGATGTTTGCTTATATTTTGGGGTGGTAATTAGGGACGAGGAGGATTGAAGGTTCGGTATCTCGTGTAAATATCGTCCTCCGTAATTTTCTTACGTTTGATTACTGTTTCCTCCCCGCTTTTATCAACTATTCTAACCTCAAGCCCACAGCATTCGCCCTTACTATCCCCGCCAGTTCCAACTGAAGCAAACTCCTTAAGTTCGTCACCTTCTAAATGAAGAAAAACTGTTGTTGACGCCCCATGAACCATCCACGAATCTACGCAATTTAGAGTTCTGTTGTAGGCAAGGTTTGGATAGTCCTCCGAGTTTTTTATCCATACCAACTCATCACGCTTTTTGTCGTAGATTAATAGCGTCCTAACCTCGTTCGCGCCTCTTGCCGCCGTATTAGAAATAAAAGTAATGTCTTTAAATCCATCATTGTTGAAGTCCAGTATCTCCGGAGAACACGTCATTAGTGCGTTGTCATCAATTTCAAGTGTCTGTTTCAAAATCCATTTCTTGAGGCTATTTAGCGAATAAAATCTAATTTTCGCTACGTTGTTTGGCCGATTTGCAGAGTCAACGCCATAGCCTTCTAAGATATCAATTTGAATTTTGTTTCGGTGAGGACTGCCAATTCTTGAATCATCGGAAAAAGACTCAACTATTTTGTCAGGATCATCCGCTTTGGTTTCTGTCGCAGGTTCTGAAGTTACGACTGAAGAAGCTGGAAGATTAGTCAAATTGCCACTGGATTGAGTCTTTGCCAAATGACAAGCAAGATTGGTTGACGCTAAACATATAATTAAGATAAACCTGATCATAATCATCACGCCCTATTTCACAATTTTACCTGTATTCTTAGATAGTTTTTCCGACAAACGAGTTCACGATTTAGTAAACTAAAAGTTCTAAAAATTCAATGACATTTATATCACTAGCATTCGTACTCCTTTGCGCGCCAGCGCCATTGCTCGATTTTGCTATTCCAAAATGGAAAGCGGATAAGAATGTCCGCATTGACGACGCTTACAAGTGGACATATCAGGCGACGCGCGGCGGTGAGCATGCGGTTCCTGATGCAGAGTCGGCTCGTAGTTGGCTTGATGGCGAATGGCAGACGTTGGGCAAGCCTGCGGCGAATGAACCGCTCTGGGAGCCGCTCTGTCGCGACGGCGAGATCGGCAGGTTGAATCTGCGTGCCTTCAAAGCAAAGGGCGGTAAGGAGGACGACCTGCTTGAGGCGTTTCTGGCGAGTAGCCGTGAATATAAAACGGAGCAATCGAGCTTTGTCGATGCGTGGCTGGAGCTGGGTAAAAGGCTAAAGAAAAAGAGTGCGGGCAAATTAGATCACAAGTCTTGGACAAACCTCGACGATGAAATGAAAGCCAAGAATTATCCTGCTATTCATCACAGTAAAACCTACGAAAAGGCCAATCATCCTGCATATCGCATATTGACCTCCGCACAAATGAAAAAGCTCCTCGCCCATTCAAAATAGCCGCACACAATCTTTACCGGCTAAAATCAGCTAAAATAGAATCTGAGCAATGAAGATATTTCACGGTATCGAGAACGCAAATATCCTAAAGCCTACCGTGCTGACGCTGGGGGTTTTTGACGGGCTGCATCTCGGGCATCAGCGGATAATGCAGCAAGTTGTAGATCGCGCAAAAGCAGCGAACGCTCACGCGACAGCGATCACGTTTGATCCGCATCCGCGATCCGTACTGCATCCCGAATCGGCACCGCCGCTGCTGCAAACGCTTGATCAACGGCTCGCCAATTTGGAGGTGCTTGGCATCGAGCAAGCGATAGTCGTCCCGTTCACACGCGAGTTTGCGAGCCAGCCCGCCGAAGATTTTTTGTCAAATATCATCCGCGATCGTCTCCACGCGAAAGAGGTTTACCTCGGCAAAGGCTTTGCCTTTGGCAAAGGACGCGGCGGTAATATCGAACTCCTGAGAGAGAAAAGCAAGGAGCTTGGCTTTGTCGCCGACGAGGTTGATGAGGTTCAGATACGCGGCCAGCGAATAAGTTCCTCGTCTATTCGCAAACTGCTTGCCGACGGACGTGTAAATCTCGCGCGCAGGATGCTTGGCCGTCCGTACGGTGTCGAGGGTGTTATTATTCGCGGCAACCAACGCGGCCACACGATCGGCTTTCCAACCGCTAATCTGAAACCGCACAATCGCGTTATTCCGCGCTATGGAGTTTACGCAACTGCTACCCTAATCGATGGCATTTGGCGAAAGAGCATTACAAACATCGGTGTCCGCCCGACTTTTGAATCTGATGCCGACGCATCTATCGAATCATACATATTCGACTTTAACGGCGACCTTTATGGCGATGTTCTGCGCGTTCGGTTTTTGCACAGGATCCGTGACGAGCGTAAGTTCAACGGAATAGATGAGTTAAAGGCACAGATCGAAAAAGACACACAGCGTGCAAGGAACTATTTCGATCATCAGGGCGTAAAGAACATGCTGGCGATGCTATGAAAATTACGGCACTCAAACCGATGCTCTGGACCGAAGATCTTGACGCCACGATCAGGTTCTATACGGAAACGCTCGGATTCACGGCCGACGAAGTAAATCATGATTGGGGCTGGGCTTCGCTGTCGATCGACGACGTTTCGCTGATGTTGGCTCGGCCGAACGAACACACGCCGTATGAAAAGATCGGTTTTACGGGCACGTTCTATTTCAATACCGACGACGTCGATACATTGTGGGAGAAAGTAAAAGACAATGTAAATGTCTGTTACGAACTCGAAAACTTCGAGTATGGAATGCGTGAATTTGCGATCTACGATAACAACGGCTATATGCTGCAATTTGGGCAGGAGATCGTTGCGTAACAAATGACAGAAACTACTGAACAAATCGTCAAAGAACAAAAAAGTATCGGGTCAAACGGTAACGGCACACACGCGCTCGTTCCGACCGACGAGCTTGCGATAGCAAAATTTGTTACCAACGAGCAACTGATCGAAGAAGAACGCTCGCTGCAAAAGGTCGAAAGCAATGTCGAGGGCACCTATCACGGCCTGCGCGGCTATTGGCGAATATTCACTGTCTCGCGCATCATAGCGATGCTTTCGCTTTATTTGTACCTCGATCAGTACGAGATGCATCACAAACATCATCTCAAGCGCGCCGACGGTCGAATGAAACAGGCAAAGGACCTCACGCGAGCGGCCGTTTATGGTGAAAAACTTTACGCCGTGCGTCTGTGGTTGTTTCATGTCACGATGCTGGCTTTGCAGCGTTTGTTCATCGGCAACTCTGCATCCAAAGAAGCCAATCAGGAAAAACAGGCCGTCTGGTTAAAAGAAAAACTCATCGAACTTGGGCCAACGTTTATCAAGATGGGACAGTCGATGGGCACTCGCGCCGACCTTCTGCCGCTGCCTTTTGTCAAAGAACTTGGCACGCTGGTCGATCAGGTTCCGCCGTTCCCAAATGACGTAGCCTTTTCGATCATCGAAAAAGAACTTGGGCATAAGATCAACGAGATCTACGCCGAATTCGAACTTCAGCCGGTCGCGGCGGCTTCGCTTGGTCAGGTCTATCGCGCACGCCTTCACACCGGCGAAGAGGTCGCCGTAAAAGTACAGCGGCCCAATCTGGAAGCGACGATCAAAGGCGACATTGTCATTCTTAAGAACGTCGCTAAGTTTGCCGAACGCTTTCCGAACCTCAACGAGAATGCCGACTGGCCCGGCATGCTGCGCGAATTTGACTCGACTATCCACGAAGAAATGGACTATGTCGCAGAGGGCAGAAACGCCGAGCAGTTCCGCCAGAATTTTAAGAACTGGTCCAACATTCATGTTCCAACGATCTATTGGAACGCGACCACTAAAAAAGTGCTGACGATGGAATTCATCCACGGCACAAAGGTCACTGATCTCGAGGAACAGGCACGACGCAACATTTCGCCGTCAAAAGTAAATCGCCTGCTGATCAAAACTTACCTTAAACAGCTTTTAGAGGATGGCTTTTTTCACGCCGATCCGCATCCCGGTAATTTGCTGGTGATGCCTGATGGCCGCGTCGCATTTTTTGATTTCGGAATGGTCGGTCGCATCACGCCGCAACTTCAGGCAAAGATGATCGACGCATTCTTTCACGTAGTCGATAAAGATCCGGGCGGCATTGCTGAGGACCTCATCGACCTAGATTTTCTAAAACCGGGAACAAGCCCTAAAGTCGTAAAACCCGTTGTCGAACGCATGTTCGAGTTTCACTTCAATAAGAAGCTCAAAGACGTGAATTTTAAAGAGCTGACCTACGACCTTGCGGACGTAATGTACGATTATCCGTTTCGCCTGCCGTCCAATTTCACCTACATCATGCGTGCCCTAATGACCCTCGAAGGCATCGGCATCATCACCGATCCGGAGTTTAATTTCTTTGAGACCGCCAAGCCATACGCCAAGGAATTTATGCTCCGACGCGAGGGTAAGGACTTTCGCAAGATGTTTGTCGATAAGATCATGGGCCGCGACGAGGGCGGCAAGATCGACTGGGACCGCACCTGGAAACTCGCAAAAATGGCATTCAGGACCGTTCTCAATACCGGACAATGACACCGCTCGATCGCGACAATTTCGGACGGGCTCGCGATCTGGTGATAAAGTACGGTTGGAACTCCACTTGTTTTCAGATCGTCAACCCCGGCATGGAATATTGGTTTGGCCCCGACGGTGAGTCCGTTGTCGGCTATGTTTCATCAGGTGAGGTTCGCGTGGTCGCCGGTGCTCCTGTTTGCTCTTTCAAAGATCTGAAAGATATTACTGCACAATTTGAGGCCGATACTGCCGAACATAACAAGACCGTTTGTTATTTCGGAGCTGAGGGCCGTCTTGAGTCCCTCTTTCGCAACTCGACTGACCATTCGTTTGTTTTACTCGGTGCCCAGCCGGTTTGGCACCCGGCACACTGGGCAGGACTTGTTTCGCGTCATTCCTCACTGCGGGCACAGATAAACCGTGCAACAAACAAAGGTGTTACAGTACACGAATGGCCTCTCAAAAAAGCTCATGACAATGATGGCCTTCGCGAATGCCTCACGGCTTGGCTTGGTTCAAAGGGTTTACCTCCGCTTCATTTTGTTATCGAACCTGAAACATTAAGACGTCTTGAAAACCGAAGGGTTTTTGTCGCCGAAAGAAACGGCAAGATCGCGGCATTTCTCGTATTGTCGCCGATACCGGAACGCTCAGGCTGGCTCACCGAACAATTTCCACATCGACCCGGCGCTCCAAATGGAACCGTCGAGCTGATGATGGATACGGCAATAAGAAAATTATCCGATGACGGATATGAGTACATTACACTTGGTTTATCGCCGTTATCCAAAAGGGCCAGGATCGAGCCATTTGATAATCCGGTATGGCTCAGAATTTTGCTTTCGTGGATGCGTAAACACGGCCAGCGGTTCTATAATTTCGACGGCCTGGATCGTTTCAAATCAAAACTGATGCCGGAATATTGGGAACCTGTTTTCGCGATCTCGAACGAGTCTGAATTCTCAGGCAAAACGATGTGGTCGATCGCCAAAGCATTTACCGAAAATAAGCCATTTCGCGTTATTGGACATGGTCTGTTAAAGGCGATCACAACCGAAGCACGGACCTTTGGCAATTGGTTAACAACCGGAAGATAATGAAACAAGCTGTACTGCTCATCATTCTCAGTTTTATATTTGTTACAGGTGCTGCTTCCCAGAACAAAATGACAAAATCAGACGGCCTGACGATCAAACATATTGCCAGAGATCTTGCGATCGAGAATCTCGATGACCGAGCGTGGAAAAGCGCGCAGCAGACGAAAATTACCACGTACTGGTCGGGTGAAACGGCTCCGAAAGGCAGACAATTCGAAGCTCGTTTGCTTTGGTCGGACACGGCTCTTTATGTTCGATTTAGCGCGTCCCAGAGCGAGCCGCTGGTTGTCAGTGAAAAGCCGGACATTACAAAAAAGATCGTCGGATTGTGGGATCGAGATGTCTGCGAGATATTCGTCGCGCCGGATGCGTCCCAGAGAAATAAGTATTATGAATTTGAGATCGCGCCAAATGGCGAATGGATAGATCTCGCGATCGAAATAGGTGCGTCCGGGAAACGAAATACCGATTTTGAATACAGATCCGAAATGACGTCTGCCGTCAGAGTCGGAAAGAACCAAGTCGTGATGGCGATAAAGGTACCTTTTGCGTCTCTTGGAAAAACGCCGAAAACAGGCGATGTCTGGCTGGGCAATTTGTTTCGATGTGTCGGCAAAGATCCGACACGCGGCTACCTTGCGTGGCAGCCAACAAAAACACTGAAACCAAATTTTCACGTCCCAGATAAATTTGCGGAATTTCGATTTGTGAAATAGTTCCTCCATGAGATGATCCGGCGACAGCAGATGAGTCTAAGACTCGTCTCGCACATTCACACTAGCGCCATTCCTCCGAAATTGAAATACCAATTTTCCCGATATGACATGGTTTTCTAGAAACGACATAACTTTCTAGATATGACATGATTTTCCAGCTGTTGAACCCTGTAAAACAAAGCCCTTTGTTTTTTCCTGCTTCGGGCATTCTAAAGACTCATGTCATTGAAAGATCGCGTTGTTGCTGAATGAAATGCAATGCGGTTAAATTACCGATATGGCAAAGACACAAAAAGAGCTCGCATTTTTGCGAGACCTTTATATTCAGGACGAATGGACAAAGCGGTTTACCGATCTGGTGGACAAGCATATGGACCTCCGCGATTCGGAAAATATGCTTTACATCAATGCCGGAACAGGCGCGCACGCGATGGCAATTCACGAGCGGTTTGGCGAGAAGACAGATGTTTTCGCGGCGTGCGACAACGAAGACATTCTCACTATTGCCCGCGATAAAGCCGCCGCGGTGAGTTCGGGCGTCGATTTTTCGACGATAAGGTTTGAGGATGATGCATTTGATGCAGTGCTGGCGGACGGCAGCTTTGTTCCGCCGGCAGAGATCGAGCATTTTATTGAGAACGCTGTTCGAGTGGCTCGCACAGGCGGTGATGTAGCGGTCTTTCTGCCGACGGCGTCGAGCTATGGCGAGGTGTTTTCATTATTGTGGGAAGTGTTGTTTAACGAAGATCTGGCAGAACACGGCGCGGCCGTCGAAAAACTCATCGCCGACTTACCCACTACTTCAGATATTGAAACGATGGGTAAGCGTGCCGGTCTCGTGAACGTTAATACGCAAACTGCCTCTGAAGTATTTGAATATGAGAACGGTGCGGAATTTATTGCGTCGCCGCTGGTAGAAGATTTCCTGATGCCGGTGTGGCTCGAAACCCTCGATGAAGAAGAAAAAGAGCGAGCCGCAAAACAACTCGCTCAGTTAATTGATGCCGAGGACGGCACTCTTTCGTTTAGATTTTCGGTGAAGGCGACGCTGTTGACAGGAGAGAAGAACTAGCCACCAAGCTCATCGCTAACTTTGGTTTGCCTCAGCCCGGCGGCGCATTTCTTCGGCTAATGCCTCGTCGCTCATCTGGTTGATCTGCGGAGCAACCGGAGCAGAAGCCATCTTTTGCTGACTCTCTTCTTCTTCGGCTTCGCGCATACCTTCCTTAAAGGCCTTGCGAGACTGTCCAAGCGATTTTGCCAACTGCGGTAACCTGCTCGCTCCAAATAGCAGGAAAAGAACGGCTACTATCAATAAAATTTCTGTTGTTCCGAAGTTCATATGATTGATCCTTAATATCTAAATCATAATATACCGCTTATTGCGTCTTGTTTCACGCAGATTTTGACTGCTTTGTCTTAAAGCGGTCCATTGCTTCGATCAGGGCTGAGCTTATTCCTTTCTCTGAAACCGAATGTCCCGCGTCGGGGACCACAATAAGCTCAGCCTCGGGGAAGGCTCTGTGCAGCTCCCATGCAGACGTTATCGGGCAGACAACATCGTAACGTCCCTGAACGATCACTGTCGGAATGTGGCGAATTTTGTCGACATTCTCGATCAGGTAGTTCTCGGTTGGAAAGAACGAGTTGTTCATAAAATAATGACACTCGATGCGGGCTAGGCTCAGGGCTTCGTGTTCGCCTTCCCAGTGGTCCATCAGATCTTTGTCGGGGTAAAGCTTCGATGTCGAACCTTCCCAAACGCTCCAGGCACGCGCCGCCGCGAGACGCACATTTTCATCGTCGCTGGTCAGGCGTTTGTGATATGCGGTGATAAAATCGCCACGCTCATCTTCAGGTATCTCGTCGCGGTAGCGTTCCCAATAATCAGGAAATATCTCGGATGCTCCGTATTGATAGAACCACTGCAATTCTTTCTTTCGCGTAAGAAAAATGCCGCGAAGTATCAATCCAAGACATCGATCCGGATGCGTGACGGCGTAAGCCAAACTGAGTGTGCTACCCCATGACCCTCCAAAAATGTGCCACCTGTCGATGCCGAATTTTTCACGCAGCGATTCCATGTCCTTGATGAGGTCCCAGGTTGTATTTTCTTTGAGTTCTGCGTGCGGCGTCGAACGACCCGATCCGCGCTGGTCAAAAAGAACGACGTGATATGCCGCCGGATCGAAAAACTGGCGATATGTTGGAAGCAATCCTCCACCAGGCCCGCCGTGAAGAAAAACGACAGGAATACCATCAGGATTGCCGACGCGTTCGTAATAGATAGTGTGAATGTCCGAAACGGCAAGCATTCCGCTGTCGAACGGCTCAATTTCGGGGTAAAAGTTTGCCATAAGTTGATGATACGCGAAATAAGACGGGAAAAGAAACCACAAATTGACACAGATAAACACGAATAAGGATCTATCTGAGTTCTTCTGTGGTTACATTTTTTCGCTACTCAAGAAGTTGTCGTACCAAAGCTGAAAGACAAGCAGTGTCCAGAGCTGTTTATGATGGCTGGCGATGCCTTTTTCGTGCTCTGCGATTAGCGTTTGGACGTGATCAGGTTCGAATAGGCCCTGATCGTTTAGCCGCGTGGGTGCCAGCAGGTCGTGCATTAGCGGATTAAGGCGTCCCTTTAGCCAATCGGCGATCGGTATGCCGAAGCCTTTCTTGGATCGATGCAAGATCGAATCCGGGATCAATCCCTCGACAGATTTTTTCAAGATAAACTTGCCTTTGCTGCCCCGCAGTTTGTAATCGAGCGGCAGCGATGAAGCAAACTGGCCGATACGCGGATCGAGGAACGGCGCTCGCGTTTCGAGGCTGACGGCCATCGATGCGCGGTCGACCTTGGTCAAAATATCCTCGGCCATGTAGAAATTCATATCGAGATACTGCATTCGCTCGATCTCATCCTTAGCGTCACAGATATCGAGCAAACCTCTCGGCCCGGCATAGATGTCGCCATTTGTTTGCGCCAGAACATTTTCTGTCAAAAGAGATCTTTGTTCGCCAATCGAAAACGAACCAAACCACGAATGGTGCCGCTGGATCGCGTCGTATTTTGCCGATTTGACGAAGCGTTTTGCTTTGTAATCGAACGACATATTCTTCGTCGAGACCGGCAGGCGGTGAACAATGGGTTCGATCAGGCTGGAGCGCAAAAATTGTGGGATCGTATTGTACGCACTCGCAACTTTGTGTCCAAAATACATCGGATAACCGGCAAAGATCTCGTCACCGCCATCGCCGCCGAGTGCGACCGTCACGTGCTTGCGTACAAAACGGGCGAGCAAGTATGTCGGGATCAGTGATCCGTCGGAAAGGGGTTCGTCGAGCCATGTGCCAACTTCGCTGATGAGATCACCGGCCTTTTCGGCACTCAGAATTTCTTCATGATGATCGGTGCCAAGATGAGCGGCGACCTGTCTCGCATATCTCGATTCGTCAAAGGAATCCTCGGAAAAACCTATTGAAAAAGTCTTGATTGTTTCGGTCGCGTGCTGCGTTGCAAATGCCGCTACAGTTGACGAATCAATACCGCCCGAAAGCAAAATGCCCAGCGGAACATCCGCGACAAGACGCATTCGGACCGCGTCAGAAAGCAGGTCACGAAGCTCTGACGCGGCTCGTTCTATTGATGATGTGTGCCCATTTTTTGAGAAAGAAAGATTCCAGTAACGGCGCGTTATAATTTCACCGTTCTCGACGGTCATTATATGAGCGGCAGGAAGTTTGCTTATACCTTTGTAGATTGACCGCGGCGCAGGTACGTAATCGAATGAAAGATACTGACGGAGCGATTCAGCATCAAGTTCAGCGTTGACAGACGGATGAGCGAGCAGAGCTTTTGGTTCGGAGGCATAGATCAGCTTGCCGTCAAACACGCCGTAGTAGAGCGGTTTCTCACCATATCGGTCGCGGGCAATGACGAGGCGTTTCCTGCGAGTATCCCACAGCGTGATCGCGTACATTCCGTTAATGTGGTCGACAAAATCATCGCCATATTCCTGATAGAGATGCGGCACAATCTCGGTATCAGTTTGCGTAACAAACTTGTGGCCGCGTTGCTCAAGATCCGCTTTGACCTCGCGGTAATTGTAAAGCTCGCCATTCATCATCACGACAATGCTTTTGTCTTCGCTGTAAACCGGCTGATTGCCGGTGTGCAGATCGATGATCGACAGCCGCCGCATTCCAAGCGCCACGCAATCATCCATCCAAATGCCTTCGCTGTTGGGACCGCGATGCACGATCCTCTCACACATCGAATGCAGTACTGCTTCGGTGTGGTTGTTTGAACTATTTTTGTCGAGGTTTATCCAACCTGTTATGCCGCACATACAGATAAGGGCCTGATCTTAATTTCTTTTGGCCAAAGGATGGCCGTCACTGAACTGGATAAGGTCCCAGAGATTTCCGTAAAGGTCCTCGAACACAGCCACTATTCCATAATCCGCTTTTTTCGGCTCACGGACAAAATTGATGCCTTTTGCCAACATCTCATTGTAGTCACGCCAGAAATCGTCTGTGTTCAGGAAAAGGAAGACGCGTCCGCCCGCTTGATTGCCGATGAATGGCTCTTGTTCCGGCTTCGAAGCTCTTGCGAGAAGCACGGAGGTGCCTTTCGATCCTGACGGCGAGATCACAACCCACCTTTTGTCCTGCTCGGGTTGATAGCTATCCTCGATGAGATCGAAGTTGAGTTTTTTTGTATAAAACTCGATAGCTTCATCGTAATCTCTCACGACCAAAGCAATGTGTACGATGTCTTGCTGCATTTATTATTCGCCAAAACCGACCTTTTCCCGAACTGCATAGATCGCCTTGTCCTGTGATTCGTGATAGGTACGAACAAGCAATTCGGCGAGCAGGCCCATCAGGAAAAATTGTACCGAGATCGCGAGCATTACAACCGTCACAACCGGAAGCGGTGTGGAGATGAAAGATACCGACTGGAAAATTTTTAATGCGACCGCCCAGGCGCCGGCAACAGACGCGAGAAAGAATGCGATCATCCCAAATGTCCCGAAAACGTAGATCGGTTTTGTGTGATATTCGGCCATGAATTTGATCGTCATCAGGTCGAATATCACCTTGATCGTGCGTGAGATACCGTATTTCGATTTGCCCATCGTGCGGGCGTGATGATCGACTGGAATTTCGGCGACGCGTGCTCCGGCCCAGCTTGCGTAGATCGGGATGAAACGGTGCATCTCTCCGTAAAGTCGCACGTCCTGAATGACTTCGCGTCGATATGCTTTAAGCGAGCAGCCGTAATCGTGCAGCTCGACACCGCCGATCCACGAAATGATGCGGTTGGCGATCTGTGAAGGAATCTTTCTTGATATCAGCTTATCCTGACGGTTCTTTCGCCAGCCAGAAACCACATCGTAGCCTTCGTTCAATTTATCGAGAAGACGTGAAATGTCAGCCGGATCGTTTTGCAGGTCGGCATCCATTGGGATGAGAATTTCACCTTTTGCAGCGTCGATACCAGCGGACATTGCGGCCGTCTGACCGTAATTCCTTCTGAGTGAAATTACGCGGACACGATCATCGCCTGCGGCTATTTCTTTCAATATTGCGAGACTTTTATCAGTCGAGCCGTCGTCAACATAGATAACCTCGGCCGATTTGCCGAGAGCGTCCAGCGCAGAAGCGATCTTAGAGTGCATCGGACGAAGGTTGTCCTCTTCGTCGAGAACAGGCAGGAATAATGATAGTTCGGGGTTCATTTCCAAAAAGGATATTTAACCACGAAACACACGAAAAACACGAAATAGATAACTGCTTTCGTGAATCGCGTGGATTTCTAGGCTAGTTCTTTCGCGCGACGACAACGATAGACACACCAAACGGGAAGTTAAAATTGCGCAGCCAGAAACGTTCTGCTCCAAAAAGTTTCCCGAAAACGCCGTTCAGTGCCGAGACAGTTATGTTATTTTCAGATTCGGGTTTAATGCCGGTGACGCGCATTATCACTCGACCCGCCAGGATCGGCGCGAAGAACGTCCAGTTTGCATAGGTCGCTCTTTCGATCGTATGACCGGTAGTTTTCAGACGCTCGACAATTTGTTCTTTAGTGTAACGAATACGATGGTTTGAAATGTCGTCCTGCACGCCCCACAGCCACATAAATGCTGGCACAAAGATCAGCGAATACCCGCCGCTTTTTGTCACACGATACATTTCCTTGAGGCCAGCGATATCGTCGTCTAGATGCTCGACGACATCGAGAGCGGTCGTCAGCTCAAACATTTCATCTTCGTAAGGTAATGTCTCTGCTAAGCCCTTCTGCACCTTCAAACCTTTTTTTCGACAGAATTCGAGCGCGTCGTCCGACACATCGACACCCTCGGCTTCGCCATACTGTGAGAGCATTTGGATATTAGCTCCGGTTCCGCAGCCGACATCAAGAATGCGGATTGCGGAGTGTTCATCGCGGATCTTCGCGACTATCGTTTCCAGGAAACTCTCGAGAATCGCGCGCCGTCCGGCGAACCACCAGTGCGAGCCCTCGACCTCGTCCATAATGGCGTATGTGTGCTGCTGCATTTCCTGCGGCAAAGTCGCGTTCATAAGCCTATTATATTCGAAGCCCCATCATTTCGCTTGCGAGGCTGCCGACATTGCCGTCTGGGGCGAGGCCATAGCTGTCTCGAAGGCGCTGTTTTATGCCGTCTTCGTTTAAAAAATAAGAGCCATCTGGCTTTTTACCCAGGATCATCAGTCCGACACCTTCCTCGACATAATCGGGCTTATTTACGCAAAGCATCCAGTTGCCGGCGTTCAAGTGTGCCTCCCATTCCATCTCGTAAAGATTTGGGTTGAAAACGCCGAGAGGATTTACGTCCGCATTCGAAAGGCTCTCCAGAGTTTGTGCAAAATCGTAAGCATGGCGGCCTTCGTGGACGAATGTACCCTCAACACCTCGTTGAAAACCGTCGCCGATGGTTTCTGCTGCGATACAGATGTAAATTTCGCCCAGTGCATCGCGCAAACTCATGCGTTCTCTAGCCATGCGAATGTTTGTTTTGATCGAGTTGACAACGCTTGTAACACCTGACGCTCCGCCAATCTTTGAAACCGGCTCTACGCTGATCAGCAGGTTTGACTCGAAAAACTCATTCATCATGTGGCGATGAAAATCATTGCCTTTCTCGACGATGGTCTCGCAGGCTAACTCGATCGATTTGCGATGTTTGTTTTCTATGCCCTTATCAAATTTCATTTGACGATCTCACCAAATCCACACCAACTGTTCTCATTATGCCATGTGATCTCGACGTTTTCGGCGCTGATATCTTTCCACCAGCTTTCGAAATCAGTCTTTGAGATATAGAACGCGGTCGGTGCTACAAGATGGTCAAAGACGATGTTGTGCTGCTCACGCCAGCCGAAAGTGCCGAGATGATTGAGATACTCGTTGTAAAAAAGTTTGTTGGCGACAGGTTTCGCGATCGCATTCAGTGGGCGATAAACGAGCTTGGTCGATAAGAATACGCCGAGCGTTGGCAGCTTTGATAATTGATACAGCATCGGCTGGCTTATCTGTGATGTAAATCCTGTTCGAATGGGATCGACGTAATTCGTTATCCATTCGTTGTTCTCAGCGCCGTAAACCCACGCAGAAATATCGCCGCCGCTTTTTACTTTTGATGCGAGTGAGATAAACGCATTTTTAGGATCAGGTGTGTGATGCAGAACGCCGACGCTGAAAGCATAATCAAATGCTTTCTTGAGCGGCAGTTTGAAGATGTCGCATTGAACAATATGCGCGTTCGGCAGATCGCGCGTTAGTGCAAACGCCGACTCAACACCGTCGCCGAGATCAATGCCGACAACATCCGTCGCGCCCCATTCAGCGGCGAGTTTTGTGTGACGGCCCTTGCCGCAGCCGCCTTCGAGCACGATCTTATCTTTAAAGAAATCAGGCTTTACGGGCTGAAGCCAACCTAAGAATTGCTCGTTGTATTTCGGATCCTCTTGTGTAAAATGGGTCCATTGCCAACCAAAATTTTCAGCCGTTTCTGCTTTGTCGTCCTCGATCTTTTCGAGATCGGCAAAGCGCGGCACACCGCGAACAACCTTATACTCACGCGTGCATTTTTTGCACGTCAGCACGCCGTCAATAATTTCTTTTTCTTCGTACTTGCTTGCGTAGGCGAGCAAAATGTCACCGCCGCAGATCGGGCAAGCAAGCAGGTCTAATAATCGTTCCTTCATTTATTGTTTACTACGTCGCGGAGCGACCGCCACGAGCGATGCAGCAGGGCGTCGATGCGGTTCCAGTCTTCCTCAGTAACACTGCCGGCCTCGGCTTTATTATCGCGAATTTCCATCGCGTCCGCTCGTGCATCGCCATATTCTTTCAGGTCGTCGGCTTTCACATTGTAAATTGCCGCCGCACCGTCTGCCAACGCACGCGAAAGGTCGCCGGGTGCATGATCCTTTCGCTGGCGGTGGACGATCCACCATTCGAGCTCGAGTTGTGCCGCTTGCTCGATGTCGAAATCAGATGTGCTTACATCGTGAATGTGCGTGTAAAACTTTCTGAGATCGGGCAAAGCCTTTTCGTAATCTTCGCGCGTCTTGCCGTCTTTGAACACAAAGGCGGCTCGTGCCGCATAGAATGCGACGAGCTGTCGCCGCCAAAATGGAAAGTGAAACTGGCTTTCCAGGGTTTCGCCAAGCTCGCGGAACAATCTAAGCCGCTCGCGACTGTAATACGAACGCCACATTGCCGTGTCTAATCGGGCGATCTCGTCGGCGTTAAACTCACGAATATCGGTCTTGTAGCTGTGATTCAGATCAACAGCGATCCAGCCGGCGAGAATAACGGCGCCGATAACCAAACAGATCAATGATCGTAGGATGATCTTACGCATTCGATTCAGGCAGAGATAGCGGAGCGAAACCGCTCAAACTCAGGTTTTGGAAAAGGCTGGCGCCAGTTGAACTCAAATTCGTCGGTGTCGCGGTCGTTGTAAAGCTGCTCAAAAGTTTCGGCGAAAGAGCCGCAAACATCACGTATCTTTCCCGTATGCGAGAACACAAGCTCCTTTTCATTTGAGTCGCGTTCATCGGTCGGATATTGATAGATCTCGAGCGTTAAACTTTCTTCATTGCGGACAAAACGAAAATCGAATTCCTCAGGGTCGCGGTTCCATTTGAGCAAATGCTCATTTTCCGGTGACGCAGGATCGGCGAGCTTTGCCAGTATCGTCATCAGTTCGGACAGAGCGGCATCGTGCGGCGCGTGGGCCGTTGTCGTGTGAAATTCATTGGTGCCGTCGTCAAAACCGATCGACATCCAACCACACTGCGGACTATTGAAACTGACTTCTAATTTTCCCGACATCAAGGAATTATGGTAACTTTTAGGAAAAGTTTGCACAAACGCCGCGATGAACACACCTGACGAAGAACTGATCATTTCCGGAGACGGCAAAACGCCGAAAACCGCCGTTAAATTTAAGCCTTGCCGCTTGCTGACGCGTGTTGTCCACGAGCGCAAGTTTATCAGCAAACAATACGGAGTCGAGAACGAGGACTGGAAACAGGGAATGCATTTCACATCACCCGACAGGCAAAGCGTATGGGTGATCGAGCTTGCCGACGGAACAAGTAAAAAGGTCTTTTTCGACACATCGCAGACTATCTATGATGATGAATAGACGATGAAGCAATATCACGACCTCCTAAAACACATTTTAGATAGTGGCGTGCGACATGAGGATCGCACCGGCGTTGGCACGATATCGGCGTTTGGTTATCAAACGCGCTTTCGTCTAAGCGAAGGCTTTCCAATTGTTACGACAAAGCGCGTGCCTTTTCGCTGGGTCGCGGAAGAATTGTTTTGGTTTTTAAGCGGTTCGACCGATGAGAACGACTTACGCGCACGTGGTGTAGATATCTGGCAGGAATGGGCCACCGAAGAGCAAACGGCAAGATTTAGTAGAGCGGAGGGTGATCTAGGTCCGGTCTATGGTTATCTGTGGCGTTCATTTGGCGGCGATTACCCGCAGATGAACGGCGTCGATCAGATCGCAAGATTAATAAAGGAAATTGAAACAAATCCAAACTCACGCCGTTTGATCGTCACAGGTTGGAATCCTGAAACATGCGTCGATGTTGCCCTGCCGCCGTGTCATACGCTGTTTCAATTCAAGATCGCAGGCGGAAAAACACTGCATTGCCAGCTTTATCAACGCTCAGCCGATGCATTTCTCGGCGTGCCGTTCAATATCTCAAGCTACGCACTGCTGATGCATCTTGTTGCTCATGTGTGCGATCTCGAAGTCGGTGAATTCATCCACACGTTTGGCGACCTGCACATCTACAGCAATCATCTAGAACAGGTTAACGAGCTCCTCGCGCGCGAGCCGATGACGCTGCCCACATTGGAATTTGATAATGCCGATAACCTAAAAGGTCTCGACGGACTGCTCAATTTCAAATTTGAAAATCTGAAATTAGAGAATTATCAGTCGTGGGGAAAGATCGCCGCACCGGTTGCCGTGTGAGAGCTTAACGTTATCTTTCAGCCTTCGAGCACGGAACAGTAACAAAAACGTTTGAAATAAGCTCCATGCGATTCTTATTTTCCGGTTTCGAATTTAGGATAACTGATGCAGCGTGTTCGCCATCACTAGTGCTAAACCCGCTGTACTGAAACTCTATAGCGGAGCCGGGTAGAAGTCCGAGCCAACGATAAGTACTTTTAGACGAAAAGACTCCTTCTCGTCCTCGCCCGGGGTTATAAACAGAAGTCCAGTCGATATCTTTACTTTTCCTAAACAACACAAATCCTTCTGGCGAAATGCTGTTTGAAATACTGCTGGCTAGGAAATAGATCTCTTCTTTTCCATTATTTTCAAGGCGAAATCTATTGTTCATATCGCTGAAATCAATCAAATCCTCACCAACATATGGAATTTTATCTTTCGGAAGACATTTTTGTGACAGAAAAGTAAGAGTTGCGCCTTTAAAGTTATTTCCATCAATCGTTTTGATCGCCTGGGTAAAAACAGTCTTGCAGACCAGGAGCGTAATAACTAATGTGATGGTCGATTTCATGGTTTACAATTTCATTCGGTTGCAATCCTTACTTAACATTCGGCGGATGGGCGGCTTTTGTGCGGACGGTGATGCCTTCAGAGCCTAGGAGCAAGAGCTTGCGGGCGTCGTAGGATGAAGTGTTGGCCGGCATGTACGACAAAAGATAACGATTCTTTCTGAGTTCGTCGCAGATAGATTTTGCGGCATTTTGCGCCTCGTCGAAGGGGAAAACTTTGCCGCCGGTGTCTTCGGCTAGTTGAGTAACAACAGCCGACGCTTTTGGCTGGTCGCGTCGGTAGGCTCCGCCTGTGCGATCGGGAATTTGAAGTGAATATACCGTGATATTTTCGTTCTGGAGTTCGGTGAGAACTTTGTCAAAAGGCAATTTGCTCCCACGATCGAGACCGTCGCCGATCACTACCAACGCAGTTTTTCGAGTTCCGGGCATTAACGGAAGAAGAACTTCTTTTATCGATGAGTGAACGGCGTCGAAAAGAAAAGGCTGCCCTTTTTTGCGAAGTGTGACCAGCGACTTTTCCATCTTCTTGGCGTCGTCCGTCCACTCCTGAACGATCTCGGCGTGTTCGTCGTAAGCGAGGACGAAAAGCTGATCGCCGTCAAATATCTCATAGGCGAATTCCATCACCGCGCTTTTCAAAGCATCGACTGAGGTCGGAAGCGTCTGTGAATTATCGACGAGGATCACGATCTTTGACGGGCTAGGGTCAAAGACCAGATTCTTGATCTTTTGTTCGATGCCGTTTTCGTAAAGGAAAAGATCTTCGGCCTTGATGGGGTCGGTTTTTTTGTCGGTACGTGTGGCAGCAACATTGAGAATGGTGCCCTCGACTACGTCGCCTTTTGAGCTGCGACGCGATTGAGACAATGCCAATGACGCAAATAGTAGCAAACATAATGTCGAAAGAAGCACTTTGCGTCGGGTGTTCATCATTCTTTAGTCGGTTTCGAAACAGTTTCTTTTGGGGCTGTTTTGCTTTCGTCTTTGCTCTTTGATGCGGTTTCGGTGGTTGCGGTTGATTCAACGGCGCCTTTCTTTTCCGCTTTGTCAGCTTTTTTTCCGGCGTAATCAGTCACGTACCAACCGGCTCCCTTAAACTGAAAACCGGACAGCGACCATTGTTTTTCGAGTTTCCCGTGGCATTTTTCGCAGGTCGTCAACGGCGAATCGGACACACTCTGACGCTTTTCAAAGTGCAGTCCGCATTGCTGGCATTTGTATTCGTAGATCGGCATAAAAACTATTTTGTGGCTGATGTGGCGTCGGTATGATGTGAATGCTCGGCGAGGAAACGCTCGGCGTCGATCGCCGCCATACAGCCAGTACCGGCTGCTGTGATCGCCTGGCGATAATATGAATCTTGTGCATCGCCGCATGCAAAGACGCCTTCGATATTTGTTTTCATCGACTTGCCCTCGGTGATCAGATAACCAACTTCGTCCATATCAAGAACGCCCTTGAACAACTCAGTATTGGGCTTGTGGCCTATGGCAATGAAAACGCCTTGCGTTGGAAAAGGATCTCATTTATTTCGGTGTTCCAAAGGATGTCGATCTTTTCGTTAGCATGCACACGATCCTGCATTATTTTTGATGCACGGAATTCGTGACGACGGTGGATAAGCGTCACTTTGGATGCAAATTTTGTCAGGAAGAGAGCTTCTTCCATCGCAGTGTCGCCGCCGCCGACAACGACGATCGGTTTGTCGCGGAAAAAGAAACCGTCACACGTCGCACATGCCGAAACGCCGTTACCGCCGAGGCCTTCGGGGACAGGAGCTTCGCCGGGAATGCCGAGCCATTTGGCGGACGCTCCGGTCGAGATTATAAGCGTGTCGGCTTTTATGACTGTGGTTATTTCGTTGCTGTCTTCGCTATCCTTGCCGTAAAGCGTGAAGGGACGTTTGCTGAGATCCACACGGTCGATCCACACATTTATTATCTCGGTGCCGAAACGCAGAGCCTGCTCGCGAAACTCGTCCATCAGGATCGGCCCCATGATCCCCATCTTAAATCCGGGATAGTTCTCTACCTCTGTCGTAATCGTAAGCTGTCCGCCGGGCTGCGGCCCGTCAATCACCAATGGAGAGAGATCGGCACGACCGGCGTAGATCGCGGCCGTCAAACCTGCAGGCCCTGAGCCTAAAATAACGACCTTATGATGTAATTCTTTTTGAGCCATATCAGCTTTTTTCGGCAATGCGAGAAGCTCGCACTTTGGTTTTGCCTTTGCTTATAGTATAACTATGCGGTAACAGGTTCGTCTAATAGATCAGTTTTGCGATTTGCGTCCGAAACGAACCGCCCTAAATTACGACATTGCATTGGCGATCTGCCTGTAAATAGTTAACGAGATTGAAGTTTCGTGTTAAACTGAAGCTGTATTTTTACCGATATTGACCGGATTTGCGAATGGCCTCTCTACAGACCCAGTTTGAGGAAAAGCGGTTTGCCCTGCGTATGGCACTCAGGCTCCCGGTTGTCATTTCGGGGCGAACCGAGGACGGCTCGGCATGGAGCGAGCCAACAGAAACCGACGATATTTCGACTCTCGGAGCCCTTTTTCAATTAAATCAACCTATTACTGCGGGCGACAGTGTCAAGATACGCGCGCATCGGCCAAACGGAACGCCCGTCGAGGTCAAGGCGAACGTTGTGCGTGTCGTTCCGGCAAATTTCGGTACTTCACGTGTGGGCGTTTCTATCGAAGAATCAAAAGAAAGCTGGCTGCGTCTTTTTGTTGCCTGGATCGCCGATGACAATGTCGTCGAAGGCGTGGACGAGTAGATTAAATCTTTTTCAACGCAGAGACGCCAAGATGCAGAGTTTATGAATTGTTTTCTTCGCGTCTTTTGTTTCTATGTGACTTTGTTTTAGAAATTCCTGACTATGTCTAATTGCGAAACTATCACGGTCGAAAAGCGAGGGCGTGTTGCCGTTCTGACGATAAATCGTCCGGACAAACTCAACTCGCTCAGCAAACAGGTTCATGCAGAGGGTGTCGCGGCGCTTGATGAATTAAAAAAGGATGATGGCGTTCGTGTTTTGGTGATTACCGGCGCGGGCGAGAAATCGTTCATCGCCGGTTCGGACATCAAAGAATTTGACGGTGAAACTCCGGTCACTCAACGCGATCTTTTTCATGAAAGTTCGCTCTATAATTCGATCGACTCGTTTCCAAAGCCGGTGATCGCGATGGTAAATGGATTTTGCCTCGGTGGCGGCAATGAGGTTGCGATGGCGTGCGACCTGCGAATGGCGAGCGAGACGGCCCGGTTTTCACAACCTGAGATCAACCTCGGCATCATTCCCGGAGGCGGCGGAACTCAGCGGCTGACAAACCTGGTAGGCGAGGGCCGCTCGATGGAAATGATATTGACCGGCGATATGATCGACGCCGCAACGGCTGAAAAGATCGGGCTAGTCAATCACGTTTACCCAGCCGAACAACTCGAAGCCGAGACGATGAAGCTTGCCGAAAAGATCGCCGAAAAGGCCCCTATTGCCCTAAAGCTTTGTAAGGAAGCCGTGAAATTTGCCTCACGCTCAAATCTGGACGAAGGGCTTCGGCGCGAGGTCGATCTATTTGCGATCTGCTTTTCGACCGAAGACAAAAAGGAAGGCGTAGCAGCATTCTTAGAAAAACGAAAGCCGGAATTTAAAGGCAAATAGCCGTTCGATTAGATAGAAGAAACTTGACGGGTTCGGTCTTTTTCGCTAAATTCAAAGTTCCCGATATGGGGACGTAGCTCAGCTGGGAGAGCGCTGCAATGGCATTGCAGAGGTCAGGGGTTCGATCCCCCTCGTCTCCACCATTATGGTTTTACAAAGACAGGCTCGACGGCCTTTTTTGTTTGTTCGGATCAATTGACCGGCGGGTCGGTTTGCAAGATCTCAATTTTGCCATCGTTAAGTGTTAGGAACGGATCGCCTTCGTTGAACATCATGCGTTCCCAGATAAGCGGCGAAACCAAGCCTGGTGTCCCAACCGCAGAGAAACGTAAATTCAAAAGCACTCCATCAGAATCGATAGGCAGCGGACCGTAAACCGCAACTCTTAGCAGCCCCGGCTCGGAAGCGTTCGCGACTACTTTGAGGCCGCGGCTGACGGTTCCGGCAAGATCGACCGCATTTTCCAAGGGCTGTATGACGAGAGGATCGTATCTCAGATCGAATTCGTAAGAAATCATATCTTTGCCCACTATTTCCTGAACAACGACGGGTACGGCGACTTCAGAGCCCGCAGGGACCAAAAGTGAAGGGGTCGAAATGTCGATACTTTTTGCGGGTCCGCTGGTACTGCCGGGTCGGGCACCGGTATTATTCCAGTTTCCAGAGACTTCACCCAAAAGCGTTGCCGAATAATCAGCACCTGTGATGTTCAAACTGGTAAGGTTGTATGTTCTGTTTGCCGGACTAAACGTCCATTGGCCGGTCAAACCATACGGCGGCATATTGGTTGTATAACGGGCAACCTGTGCCGCATCAAAAGAATTAACACTCCCGTTTCCGCTGACATCTGCTGCAATTTGCTGAGCCTGAGTGAAAGTGGCGTTACTGGTTACAAACTGAGCTATTCGAGCAGCGTCAAATGAATTTATCGCGCCGTTCTGTCCGCCGATCTTTGATGGAGTTATTGTGTATTGGCCGAGCCCAACGCCTAATGAATACGTTCCTGACGGAAAGGTTGTAAGCGCAAAGGACGGCGGAGCCCCGTTGGCGTTGATTCTTACGTTGGAGACATAACGAGTGCTAGGTGAGCCAACCGCATTATTGTATGTTACAGTGCCGTCGACAAAAGAAATAGGCGTTGGGGTCGGCGTAAATGTGGCCGTCGGAGTAAAAGTTGCTGTTGGCGTAAAGGTTGCCGTCGAAGTACTTGTTGGCGACGGGGTGATTGGCGCGGATAAGTCGGGCAGTACGATAAACACACCAAACTGAGGCAATGTTGTGGGTGGTGTAAATGCTGCTCCTACAGGCGTCGCGACCGATAGAGAATTCCCGGTTAATGGAAGGCTTATGGTCGGTGATGCCGAGTTGTAAGTATTCTTGGCCACAGTGGGGCCGTTGTAACTAAACGCATTTTTGATCGAGTAGGCCTGTCCGTTTGCTAACCCTACCGAGCTGAGGTTTACGCTAATTGACGAGGCTGTGGACGAAGTGTAAACAATAATATTTGCACGTCCGGTGTCGTATGCATTCGGACGAACAATGACCGTATCCGGCATCGCATTGCTTGAGGCCATGCTCGCGGCATCGAAGCCGGTTGCTGTTCTCCACGAGCTGAATGTTAGGTTCTGTGAGATCGTACTATCACCGAACTCATGCGAGGTGGGTTGAACGGAATAATAACTATTATTGTTGACCTCGTGAGGAAGTTCCTCAGACTGGATATTAACCCCCAGGGTATTTGTAGTATAAAATCTGTTGCCAGTAGCCGTAGCCCTTGCGACATCTAGTAATTCCAGTCCAATACCGCCGCCGCCTACAAAGTAATTGTCCAAGACCCGCCCAGTATCTGCACCGGCCCCATAACCGAGTGTCAAGTTGTAGCCGTTCATGGTATGGGGGTGGAAGAAATAGTTGCTCTGTACCAGAATGTCGGTGATCCTCTGTGTTTCCGTGCCGACGAGCAGATTATGATGCCGCCAAGGAAAGCCTAACGGCGATCCGGAATTTGCAAATACGTTGCCCTGAATATCACCGCCGGGATAAGTAGACGTTCTGCCGTAACACTGCACTCCAAGCCCAAAATTGTTAAGAACAATATTGTCCCGTATCCGCGAAAAACCAGAGGCATTTTCTAGATACATCCCGTGGCCTTTGCCCTGGTCTGTGCCGTCAAACATGCCGTTGTTGTAGCTAAGGCATCCGTAAGCCTCGGTATCGGAGCTTGAACTGCCGGTAAAGATGCCGTTCAAATTATCGTGAACGATAAGATTGACGAATTTGTTGCCGTTTCCGGTATTGAAGATACCGGTTCCGCGCAGGCCTTCGGCGCCGTCCGTTAGCCAGTTTCGCAACGGGTCACTATTTTTTATCTCAATGTCCTGATAAGTCGTGTTATTGCCGATGGTAGAAAGCTGATTACCCGCAAGTCTTACGACTGTTCCGCTGAGATGTGGGACGGCAAGCGTGCTGCTGCCCGCTGCAGCTCGGTTTACCCTGATGGAGTTGCCCGTAATCCCGTTAATGTAAAGTGCTTCTCCATCAATTATTAAGGAAGTCGCTGCACCCTCGCGCCAAGGTGTGACAAATGCAGAGGCATCCTCAACCGTTATCGTCGCTTGCAAATCGTCTATTGCCCCCACAAGAGTCGTGTAAACATATCCATCGATAACTGGAAAAGCATTAGCGGCCGCGCGAACGGTGCCTCCATTCAACATGGATCTGAATTTGCCTCTATAGGTGCCATCCTGCAGACAGAGAGTCTTACCCGCAACTATGGACGTTGTTTTGTTGAGCGCCGTTTGAAGATTCCACGGATTTGTAATGGTGCCGCTGCCGTTAGAAAAGCCAGTCGGCGATGCATAGTAATCACACGTCGGCGGTGCAAATGGAATCGGCTCGACATTAGTAATATTACTGATTGTAGTATCAGCTTTTACGACAGAATTATATCTTTGAAGTACTAAGGCGAGCACTATCAGAAGACACACTCCTAGCCATCGGACAGACAGCATCCGAGTGCTTGGCGCGGAGCATAGCGCAGAAAATCGAATCATCACCTTTACAGGGTCCTGTTAGGATATCAAAAAATACATCTCTGTCCAATAAAATGAGGGTATATGCCCGGGACGGCGAGCGGGTTCCCTATGATCGACCGTCTCTCATTTTATTTCTTTAAAGATCCTATCGCCGCCCATTTTATTGCGGCGAGCACCATAAACTATCACATTGATGTTTGATTTGAAACACCAATGTGTCCGATCTGACTTGATTTTCTTATTTCGACGTTCTTTTCCGAAGACGACGAGTTTCCCATCTCTGACGATGAAAAAAAGCTATTTTGCAGGCGGATCGTCGGAAACCTGGAAGAAATCACCGGCGCCGTCGTTAGTTTTTAGCAGGCGCATGACATCCTCGTAACCGAATGGGTGGGCCCCGCGACGGCCAAAAACGGCGATCTGGTTGCCGCTTTCGTCGGCTGCACGGTCGCGGTCGAGTCCTTTGGAGATGCCGACGGCTTCGCCCTTGGTCTTGAAAGTGGCGATGAGCTTCGGCTCAGGACGCGGGCTGAAACCGGAGAATGTGGGCATAGTTTCGGGATCGGTAAGCTGGAGGATTTTGAGGCCGTTTTTGCCGTCAGCGACGTAGCCGTAAAGGCTGGCGTTGGTCATCGCAACCTTGATCGAATGAGCGTCGTTTATCGAACCGTCTGCATTAAATGTTTGATCAAGCTTGGGCTGTTCGGGCTTTTCCACATCGATTATCGCAATGCCATCTTCGCCATTTGCAACGTAAGCGTAGGTGCGGGCGACGTAAATATCATGAGCGTGTGAGAGCCGCACTTCTGATCCTTCGACTTTACGGACCTCGCCGGTGGACTGAAGGTTTTTGATATCGAGTACCTCCATTCCGTCAGCATCGACGACGAATGCGTACATGAACTGCACAGCAACCGCTTTCGGATGGTTTAAGGGAACCTGTGCCGCAACTTTTGGTTGAAGCGGCGTCGAAAGATCGACGATCACAAGAGCTGTGTCAGTCGTAATGTAAGCAAAGTTACCGGCGATTGTTATGTTGTTGGCACCATTAAGAGCGCCCTCAGGATTAAAGGTCACGGCACGTTTCAGGAAATTGTTTTGCGGGTCGCCGTCGAGCAGCGTTGCCGCATTGACCAGGATCAAACCTTCATATTTATCGGCGACAAAAAGATAGGCGTACAAAGGATGTATCGGGCCTTCCTCGTTGATCGCAGGACGCGGCTTGCCTAGTTTGTCAGCCTCGGCGTTCAGGCGTAATGCTTCGTCGGGGGGCACTTGTTTTAGCGTCCCGTCTTCATTGCGAACGGTTCGCCATCGTGCGGGATCGACCGCCAAAGTCGAAGGCGCTGCAACCGCAGCGGCGTATTTTGTCGGGACGTAAAACTTTTGGCCGATCGGCGAGACAGGTGCGGTGGTTATTCGTTCGGAAAATCCTTTGTGATCGATCTGAGCGATGTCATAAACGCGCAGGCCGCCCTTTCCTGCTGCAACGTAGGCATATTCGCCACGCGTCTGCACCTGCAAAACTTCGGGACGGCCTTTGTTTTCGTAAACTTCTTCCAATTCGCGTCCATCGGCAACAAACTTATCGTAATTGTCCTTATAAGCAAGTTTATGAAGGTTGCTGCCATAGACGGCCTGCGGCTCGGTGTGTTCGGTGACGGCGACGGCTTCTAGTGCGTCGGTTGCGGCTATGTACACGTAGCGGCCCATGAAGTTGACGAAGTTCGTTCCTTGCAGCATGACCTGGGCGAGCCATGCATTGTTGTCTTTGTCTTTTGAAACGTGACAGTTTGAGCACGTCTGAGTTTCTTTGCCGCGAACGGTGTGCGGCACATGTGTATTGAACGCCTGACCCGAAAAACCTTCAGCAGAAATTGTTTGCTGCTGGCTGTAGATCCATTCGCGGTTCTGGTTTCTTGAGCTGACAAGAACTGCCGAACGCGAAGCAACTGGTGCAACGCGATGGCCTGTTACCGTCCCGTCGATACCGAGCATGAAAATATCGTCACGCAGAACCTGAAAATTGTAAGACGTAAAGTTACGCGAATCGCCCCCCTCGTTATGGCGGTTTGGCATTTTGCGATTAGCTTCCATGGAAAGGTGACAGCCGAAACAGCTCGTAACCCACGAGGTATGACACGCGTAGCAGGTCATGTTGCTGTCACGATGCGCGAGTTTGTCGTCACCGACAGCGGAATCACCCCAAGTCGCATTGTCTTTTTGGATCGTCTTAGCGTAAGCGGACGCAGGATTATAATCGCGGTTTCCTTCAGTTACGGTATCAGTCGTTTGTTTGACCCGCCACCACAAGTCGGGATCGACGATCGAGTTTTGAACGATGTCGCCTTTTTTGAGGGCGATATCGCGACCGGCCGAATTCTTTCGTTTTGTATCAGCCTTAATAACTTCGAGTATGAATTTCTGTTTTCCGTCAGGCGCCCGGAACTTGAGACGTGTCAGATCGCGTCCTATCAATGGCCTGCCGTCTTTGTTTCTGGCATTGATCTCTGCCTTGTTTGTTGTTTGCATGGCAGCAAAGCCGCTCGTGATACCGTTGGCTTTTGCCTTAACCGTACCGTGGCAATCTACACAGCCGACTTCGACCGCCGCTCGCGGTTCGTTGTAAAGAATGCCGGTGCCGTGGCTGTCTTGTTGAAAGTGACAGTCGGCACAGTGCATTCCTTTTTCGAGGTGAATGTCTTGAAGATGAACAGCTTTCTTAAATTTATCAGGATCGTTCGCGTCAACCACGCGTCCGCCAACATCAAGCAGGTTTCCTTTGCGATCTTTCTTGTAAACGTTTTTGAATACCCATCCGTGGCCGTGCGAATCGGCAAATTGAACATTTCTTAACTTGGCGTTGAAATCCGCCGTGCCTGTCTGCTGCAAGAAAACAGAATCGGACCAAAGGCCACGAAGCGAGGACCCTTCAGGGTTTTTGTCGAGCTTTTCTTTTTCTTCTGACTGGCTCGGGTTGATCTGTTTGTCCGACGGATACATCATCTTGCCGTCGGTCTCATTGTCCCACCACATCTGGCCGAGATACGTGGCAACCATGTTGGTGCCAGGATGCATGTGACATGTCATGCACTGAGACGTTGGAATATTTGACGTGAATTGATGCTTGATCGGATGACCGGGTTCATTCTTAGGAATCTTTGTATCTGCCGACTGCGAAAATCCTTGATTTCCAGCAGTCGCGTAAGGCCCGGACGCTTTTTTGCTTGTGTCGTTTGCGTAAATGACGTGACAAGCCGTGCATCCCGCCGAGCGATAATCACCGGCATGGTCGTTAGTGCCGAGAAAATTAAGAGTCGGATCGAGTAAGCGCGTTTTTTGCAGGCCGAGATAGACCGGATCCGTTCGATTGTTTGTACCGAGGCCGCGCGGACTCAGGCCTTTGTCCGGCTTGCCGTTATCTTCGTCTCTGTCAGGATTGCCAAGTTCGAGGCGCCGTTTCCCACCGCGCTCAAAGACGCGAAGAATATTACCCGGCTGTGATATTTCCCAACGCGGCAGCGGGTAGAGCGATTCAAGAAAGCCTTCCTTTGCCTGCTGTTCGCGAGTTGCTGCAGGCGATTGAAACAGCGCCTGCGGCTTGCCGTCCTCGCTATAGCTTTCCCCAAAATGAGTGTCCTTGATCGGAAATCCGCTGTTGTTATAAAGTGCCGCTCCCCACAACATAGCGCCGTGTGCCATCATGCTGCGCGGGCTGCGGCGAACTTCTTCGGTATGACAGCTACCACATGTCTGGCTGATAACACGAAAATCGCCGGGATTGATAAAGCGGACAAAATCGCGGCTTTCTTTTGCAAGCAGTGAGTTTGTTCGCTCGGGATTTTTGCTCGAACATTCGCCATTTTTACAGCCCCATTCTTTTGGGAAAAGCGGCTGGACATGAGCTTCTTTCTGGGTTGTTGCCGCAGGGTTACCACCGTGGCACGCGGTGCAGCTTAAGTCCTGGGCATCTTTTCCGTTCTTTAGGGTTTCGTAAACATCACCGCTGCTGTTGAATTTGTGCATCGGCTCGATGTTGTTGTGGCATTTTAGACAGCCTTCCATGGGAGCTTCATCAACCGTCTTTGGAGGTGCCGGGGCAGCGGGCAGAATTTGACGATTGGTCCTAGAAACGGGTGGATTGTCATTTATCTTTGCGAGAGCCGAGCCTTTCCATGCGGCAGCAGCCAAAAAACAGGCAAAAATAAGCAGGACGGTCAGCTTGATCCGATTATTTGTGCTTCTACCTGCGGACATTACCTCACTCCTTAACGTGTTAAAAAATCAGTTTCATCTGGCTAAACAGCGAATACTGCGGCTTTGACGGATTAACAATATCGTCGTTAGAGCAAAAATTCGGTATCGGGCAGTTACGCGGTTTGTCGGTGTAAATATCCTTAAATCCTTTACCGGCAAAAAAGACGCTGCCGCCGAATGTGAACGTCACGTTGTTTATCAACCACGGGCGATAAACGACTCCGAGGCTTAAGTCGCCGCCGATCTCGTGACGAACACGCGGTTGAAATAACACATACTCAATGGATTCGGTGCGATGAAAGCGAAGATAGTTTGCATTGAACACCGCCTTGACGGTTTGCGTTATTTCAGCGTCGGCTCCGAGATTGAATATCTCGATGCCCGGGTTGACGAAATTAGCCTGACCCTCGGTCTTGCTCGACCGCAGACTTGGCAAAAGACTGTTGCCCTGAACTAATCCCACTTCGGTCGATACGAGACGAATTCCTTGTCGATTCCAGTATGAGAACTGTCCGCCGACAAAATTGGGGTCATCCAGGATCGCATCAAAGCCGTTCGCTTTGTTATCAGTCGGATCGCTGTCACCCGATGCAAAGAAAAACGATGCGCGATAACGCAGCCAGTCGCGATCTATCGATGCTTCGACGGCCGCCATGTGGGCCTTGATGTCGGTACGCTTTCCGGCTATCGGACTGAAGTCGTCGCGGCCAAATGCGAAATAATATGAATTAGACAGGTTAAGCAAACCGATGTGGCCGTCACCGTTGAAACCAACATAACCTGCCTTGACGTTGTGCTCGCGGGCACTGCCGATCAACGCGGGACGAACGAGAAAGCCGTTCTCGTCATAGTGAATACGCCCGCGGTCGTCGTTATATGCCGCGATGCCCTGGATCGTATAGCCTTTTGTTAAAAAGTCCTGATGGTAAAAATTGCCGATGAAAACATTCTGACGTCGCAAGTGAAATGTGTTCAGGCCGCTGTTCGTGTCTTTTTCAAGCTGATTAAAATAGGCTAGATTGAACTGATTCTTATTATTTGAAAACGCTCCGAAAAACCTGGCTCCTAAGTTATTGTCCGAATATAAAAATCCGCGAAAGTCAGCATTGAAGGACTGAATTCCAGCACGGACGAATGCCGCGTCGTAGTTGTCGTTTGTGTCGAATAGCTTCACTTCGGCAAAAGCGTCTTCGAGCGATGCGTGATAGTCGGTCCGTGTCGTTCCTCGGCGAACATCAATATTCACAATGCCGTTTTCGCGGGCGTTGAGATAATTAGGAACGCTGAATGTCGGTGAAATTTTAATAGCCCAAGTTCGCGGACGGAAAACGGTGTCGCCCTTAAAAAACTCGAATGACAGCTGAAGCGTTTCATTGATCGAAAGACTTTCCGGGCGGCCAAAAAAATTATTGCTGTTCGGGTCCGCTGTGCTGACATTGTTTCCCGAAGGCGTTCGTCGAATTTCGATGCCCGTCGTGCTGGTGCCGGACAAGATCATGAAATATTTGTCGCCGATGATCGGGAAATCGCCTTTTAGAACGTTCCTGTCGTAAGGGTTGTACCATGCATTTCGTCTGAAGGGGATATCACGTCCACGAGCTCCCTTGTCGCCGTAGCGATCGTATTCCGGAAACTCATAACGCCAGCGGTCGCGTACCTCGCGACGGTCGGGGATGTTTTTTGAGGCAGCCTCTGTTTTGCCGTCATCCTCAGGCTTTACTGCACTTGTATTTGCCGCCTTAAAGTCTATCTTTCGCTCGCCGCCGTCGATGATTACGTTTTCGAGGATGGGGCATTTTTCTTTTTTCCTGTCACAGAAGACGTTGGAAAACACGCCGTATTCTACGGTCTTGCCCGGGTCAAAACGCGCTTCGAAAGGCGGAGCGACCGTTATGCGGTAAGCACCGGCTCGAAGCCGGAATGAATACTGACCGTCAGATCTAGTTACGCGCCGTTCATCATCTCCCGAGGTTTGATCCGTGACGATCACTGTGACGCCAGCGACAGGATTGCCATTTTCGTCAACGACTTTTCCGGTAAGCCGTCCGCCGGACGACTGGGCATAGTTAGTCGAAACTATTGATAAACCAAATAGGGCGAGAAAAAGAACAGTTTTCGGAAAACTCAACGACATAGCGCAAATTATTCCAACAACGTGCAGGAGACAATAAATTAAAATATCTTCTAGGGTAAGTTACTGATAGTGTTTGTAACACAGTTTACGCCAAAAACCAAACACTAAATAACTTGACTATCGCGGACGTTTGTATAATAGTCAGAAAATCATGAAGAGTAGACAACTGGTGAAGAAGTTTAAGTTTTTTGCCGGATTGGCGATCTTGGCCGTCTCGGCTCTCAACATTCAGGCTCAAAACAGTTTAACGGCAGCAGACGTGCAGAGGATAATCGCTCAGGCGGTTTCCGAGGCGGTCGTATTGAACAAAAAGGTTACGGTTTCCGTGCTCGATAAGGAAGGACATGTGCTGGGAACTTTTGCTATGACCGGAGCGGCAGCGACAACCACGATCCGCGGCACGGGTCGATTAGGGCAAGGATTTGAAGGCGTCACTGTCCCATCGCGTTTTGCCTCTCTGTCTAAGGCCGGTACGGGCGCTTTGCTTTCGTCGGGCGGGAATGCATTTTCAACACGGACCGCTTCGTTCATTATTCAGGAACATTTCCCTGCAGGTATCGACAATACGCCGGGCGGGCCGCTTTTCGGTGTACAGTTTTCGTCGCTGAAGTGTTCTGATGTTGCGATCTCAGGACTTCCCCTTGGCTTGTCCGGCGATGCGGGAGGAATACCACTTTACAAAGACGGTGTGGAAGTTGGGGGTGTAGGTGTCGAGGGCGATGGCCTTTATACAGTCGATACTAATCCGCGTGACAACGACCAGTCTTATGAAGAAAGAATAGCCGTTGCGGCGTCGCGAGGATTTGACACGCCAGCCTTAATTCGTGCCGATAATATACTTGTTGCAGGCATTCGTTTTCCATTTGCGAACATAAATGCCGCAGATTTTCCGGTTGCGACAGCTATCCCATTCGGAAGTTTACCCGGCGTGATAGATACCGATCCGGTTATGGCTGCGCCGGCGAGCGATTTTGTACCACGCATTTTGAATGGGGTAAGCGGGCAAGCCAGTATTCGCTATCCGACTATTGCGGGTTCTGCGCTGACCGCAACGGAGGTCGATCAGATACTAGGCGCGGCCGCCGCTACAGCTAATATTACGCGAGCCGCGATTCGTCAACCACTAGGTAGTAATGCAAGGGTTAATATTACCGTGGTTGATACTGACGGTAAGATTCTAGGGTTTTTCAGATTGCTCGATGCGCCGGTCTTTGGCTTTGATGTTTCGGCTCAAAAGGCTCGAACAGTCAATTTTGTCTCCAGTTCGATGGCTGGTACTAAATTAACTGTAGCGGGTTTCGGATCATACGTTACACGAGCAAACGCGGACAATATCGGGCTAAACGGTTCGATTGCTTTCAGTGACAGAGGTTTTGGTTTTCTGAACCGCCCGATGTTTCCAGATGGAATAAATGGAACAGATGCCGGGCCGTTTAGTCGTCCTCTGGCCGATTTTAGTCCTTTTAATAATGGGCTGCAGGTCGATCTTATAAGAGATGCGGTTCTTACCATGCCCATATGTCGTGGGTCGGGAAGGGAGAAGAGGACTATGCTTCCTCCGTGTCCTTGCACAGTACTTCCTGAACTGAAGAATGGCACTCAGTTGTTTGCCGGTGGAGTTCCGCTCTACAGAGGAAATACACTTATCGGCGGCATCGGCACAAGCGGCGACGGCATTGAACAAGATGATCTGATTTCGGCCGCGGGAGCAAACCTGTTTCCGCCGCCGCAGGCAATGCGATCAGACAATTTCTTTGTTCGCAATGTTCGGCTTCCATTTGTAAAGTTTCCACCAAGACCGTTTTTGCCTTAAACCGATGCAACGTCTTTGTTGGCATTTACTTTTCGTTCTGATCCTCTTGTTCGGTTGCGAAGAAATCTTTGCACAGGCAAGTGGCTCATTGATCGTGAATGGCCGCGCAAAAGTCGGAACAAAAACCGTGGTTCTTAAGAAAAAAAGATTCTATCTTTTTCGGGGTGACCGCGAAGCAAACAAAACATTGGTAGAACGGCTCAGAAGCGCGAAAGTGACGTCGCGCGACTGTTTTTATTGCCAGCAAAAGGTAAGCCCGGAATTTATGGCTTGGCTGAAGGCAAGTGACGGCGGCTGTGAGTCAGTTTATTGCCGCGAGATCACGCAGGAAGATATTGAACGCGTACCGGAATTTAAGACGGGTTTTGAAAAGGGAGTAAAACCCTTTGCAAAGAAGCCAGAGCTTGCGCGCAAATGGCTCGTAACAAATCTCGAGCCCGGACTTCGCACAGGATTCTACGATGCCCGAAAGGCAATGATCGACGATCTGCTGAAAGATTTACCCGCGGAGCGGCTGCCGGTCCAATCCTCGATGACCGACAACAGCGCGGCATCATTAGCTAACTTTTCGAGTATACCTTTGACCCCTGAAGTCGAGAAATTTATCTTTGCCAATCTGGTACCGATCGAGATCGGAGAAAGAAGCTATGTTTGGGTATGCGAAGTCGATGTCGGAAAGGATAAAAAAACGCCTATCCTGGATGCACCGGAAACCAGCAAGGTAATCAAGAAATGTGAGGTGATAGTGCGAGACCTGCCCGTTTGTAATGCGGGAATGTGTGAACAGAAATGAAACTTTTTCTCAGACTCATTTTTGTCGGACTGGCTGTCGTGATATTTGCGGGCAGCTTAATAACACATTCCCTTGCGCAAAAAGCTACGGGTCAGAATGCCGGAAAAACGTTTTCCCATTTCACAAAATCTCACCAATTCGCTGACTGCAAGATTTGTCACACTCTGCCGACGCGAAATTGGACATCGCCGAGAGCTGACAAAGCCGACTCTTTTCCAGATGTGACGGATTATCCTTTCAATCTTCCCGATACAAAAGGTGCGGCAAAACATACAGCCTGTTTCGGATGTCATACAAACGATATATACAGCAAGGGTGGTGCTTTTTGTGCAGGCTGTCATTTGGCCGCCGGACCGCGTGCGAGGCCCGGAAGCGGGCTTCGACCATTTCCAAATCCTGCTCATCCCACGCAGTTCACGACTATCTTTCCGCACGACGCCCACCAGGACATCGTGGCCTTGAACGATCGAAGAAATGATACTGCTCCGGGACATTTTGTTTTGGCAAGTTTTACCGAACCGCCCGACAACAAAAATACCGAATTCTATAATTGCTCTACGTGTCATCAGACTTCAAAAATCTTGCCAAAATATGGAACACGTAAACCGAATACCGATCAAAAACCATTGGCGGCCGCCCCGGACCCGTTCAAACCGACCGCTGACTACTTTAAGGATGTTCCGATGAATCATGCGACGTGTTTTGCATGTCACTATCAGCGTACACAACCGATCTCAACAAATTGTTCAGGCTGCCATAAACTTGCTGACAAGCCTTATTTTGAATCCAGTGTCGTAGAAAGATATTCATTGAAATTCAGCCACGAACAATTGGGTAAGAAATCGCAGGTTGGCGAGCGTGTTCACGCAAAAGACTGCATGACCTGTCACCTCCGTACGGCGGGCAGCTCCGATCTGCAGGCATACAAGAAAAAAAGTGAACCTGAAGTGCCGTTCTCAACATGCGTTTCGTGTCACAGCGACGATATAAAAGACCAACTGGAAAAGCGGGAAAAGGACAAGAAGTTTCAGTGCAATTATTGTCATGTATCGACTATCGGAAGATATGAGAAACCCGAAAGTCATCACGAATGATAATGAACGCGAGTTCAAGACAAATGTTGAAGGCTGTGCTCGTCGTCGTCTGTGCTGCGCTTTTTGCGGCGTCTTGCATTCAGCAAGCGGCAAAGACGCCCGTGACACTGACCTCGGCGGAAACGCCTGATCCTATACCGCAGCGTGTTTCTGACAAGACATTCAAATCTTTTTCTCACAGCATTCCTGAGCACATACAATTTGCCTGCAATACTTGCCATCAACGCGAGACACGTGGCGTCAAAAGTGAATTTGGCGGGCACGAATCCTGCATCGGCTGTCACCTGAATCAGTTCATCGATGAGGAGCAGATGATGTGCGCTATCTGCCACACCGATACAAAAGGGCAAGATCCGCCGGTCAAGGCTTTCCCCGCGAAATTTATCGAAGGGTTCAACATGAAATTTGATCATGCGGCTCACATTTCTATTTCCAATTGTGACGATTGCCATAAATCTTCTGGAAGAGGAAAATCGATACCCGTCGGATTTGAGGCGCATGCGAATTGTTACGGATGCCACACCGTAGAGAACAAACCGGCAAGCGGCCAGTGCAATGTTTGCCATCAGTTGGCACCATATAATAGAACGACGCAGTCAGAATATAATTTCAAAGCAATTTTTAGCCACGCCGATCACACAGGTAAAGGAATTACCTGCAATGATTGTCACAACGTGGTTGCCGGGGTGCCGAATTCACGACAAGTAACAAACATTCAGATCCTGGAACACCGCACCAGTCCTGGCAACAATTGCCTGCAGTGTCATAACGGCAGACGCGCTTTTACGGGCAATAATCCACTCGACGCACGCAGCTGCGCGCGTTGCCACGGCGGCTCGGTATCGCCCGTTCTGCCGCCAGGCACTTATGCCGATACCGCTGAAGAGGCTCCGGCAGAGAATTAGAACAATCCAATATGATTCGATTGAACAAACTTACGGGATTCGTGTTTTGTCTTACCGTCTGTATCGTTTTTTCTTATGATATTTCCAGATTTGGCTGGACGGGCTATTCGCACGCGTCTGTTAGACAAGGATCACCTCCAACTGCAACCCCAACAGCAACTGTGACAGCGACTGAACAATCGACCGTAAAGCCGACGCCATTCAATACTCCTGTAACTGCTAATATAAAGCAGGGTCTTGACCAGCCGATGCAATCAATCAATAAGGAACTACGTGCACTCGATGAAGATGGAGAAAAGGGACCCGTCCCTTTCGATCATGACTCGCATGCCTTTAAGGCAAGTTATAGCATCGATGGGAACTCAATCGTGGCCTGTGTGGCATGTCATCATACGGACCAACCACGAACGCCCGGGCGATTATCCGAACGCCTTGTGACCCTCACATATACAGTCTGGAAAGGCTTGGAGAACTGCACTTTATGCCATGCTAGTGCAGCGGAAAGAAGAACAGAACTAAGGAAAAAAGCGAAATTTGCCACTAGAATCAACCAACAATGCAGTGTTTGTCATGGGTAGAGCTATGAGTTTTTCCAAAAATGTTGACTTCAGATTCAAAAGGGTTTTTAATAAGTCGTATTATGAAAAACACAGCTAAATTGATAGTGATCTCTACTTTTGCGCTCGGGGCGCTATTTGCTTTTTTGAGCATCAATGGTCAGGTTACGATAGGCGCGGCTGGTTTTTCCGGAGTAGCAGCACAGCCGACTCCGCCAAAAAAGACAAACTCAAATTCGGTATCGGCCAACGCCAAACCGGCGGCAAATGTAAGCACGTCCGCAAACACAATGCCGGCTAATGCTTCACCAGTAAGCACAGTATCGCCCGCGGCGACATCCGCTGCGACGCCTCTAACTTCGGCGGCAAATACAGGTACCGCAACCGGTCCGACCGGCAGCGGCAAAAAGATAACTAAATCATTCACCTTGGGTGCAGACAGCCAGTCTGAATACGGCGAGGCTCCGTTCGATCATGATTCACATGCCTTTATGAAATACAGCCCCGATGGCAAATCAGTTATGGGCTGTGTCGAGTGCCATCATACCGATCAACCAAAATCGGCGATGCAGCCACCATATGTGACTTCAGAACGGGATGAGGTTCTGACTTTTGAACTATGGCAAAAATCGAATCAAAAGGTTAGTAGCTGTCGCGATTGCCATTTTCAGGATGGAAATGTTCCCGACGGAAAAACTATGCCGAAATCAGGCACTAAAGATCTGAATAATCAACTTGCGTATCACATCAACTGTAACTCGTGCCATGACGCAGCCTTTAGGGCCCGGCCAGAGCTAAAATCTCACAAAGGATTTGCAACGTCGAAGGACTGCGCCGTTTGTCACAAAGTGAATCAATAAATGGCCTCAAGGCAATGCGAGAAATGCGGTGAAACTGTTGACGAGGCCAAGGCATTTTGCCCAGGTTGCGGCAACGCTTTTGTTCAGGAAGAGAGACGACAGGAAGCCTCGAAGTTTGAGAAATTGGATTCCACTGTCCAGTTTGGACAGACGATGTATAATCAATTGCTCGAGGATATGGGGCTGAATATTTCAGCCGCACCAAACGCGGGCGAAAAGCGCGTCGAAGTTATAGCTCCGGTCAAGACAGAAGCAGTACCACCGAAAGCTACTCCAAGTATTCTTGTGCAGCCCGCGGTAGTACCGCCGGAAAAGAAACCTGATAAAACGGCGGCTGCGAGCAATTTGAGATTGTATATCCTGATCGGCGTGGCAGTGATCTTACTTTTGCCGATCGCCATTGCGTCCGCGATCTTGTTTGTACTTGATATCATGTCACGTCTTAAGTAAGCGCATCGCAACTTTTTTCGGTAACACATACTCACAATGCCACGTGTAATAGAAAATCACGAGCAGGTAATAGAGGCATTTAGACAAGTTGACATCGTATCGGAACTTGTCGAAAAGCTGCCAAACGGCGAGTTTCGTAACGAGCTCGACATGGATATCATTCTGTTTGGCCGCAGCTATCGCGGCAAACAGGTCGGCCCATATACACGTCTGCTCGAATACACTCCCGGCGAAACCATCGTTCAGGAAAAGACATGGGAAAGCAGCATCTTTTACATCCTCGTAAAAGGCAAACTCGACGCTTCTATCACAGAACAAAGCGGGAACAGAAAAATTGTTGGCTCGATCTCTGCCGGAAGCTCTTTTGGCGAAATGGCGATGCTTTCAGGAACCCCTAGAACTGCAACGGTTTCCGTGGCAGATGAGCCTGCACTCGTTTTGGAATTTACGCGACCCGCGATTCGGTTGCTGCGCAAGCTGCCGAAATTTGGCAAGGCTCTTGACCGCAATTACCGCAGCTATGGGCAGACGCTCACGTTGAATGAACTAAAAGATCTCGCAAACCTGGATTTTGGAAATCCTGTTATTCAGCGATTGAACGATGCCGCGCGTTTCGCTGTCTATGAAAAAGATCATGTGTTGTTTCGCGAGGGTGACCCGATCAATCGAGTGGTGTTTGTCAAAAACGGCTGGATACAGCGCGTAAGCGGCATCGAATTTAACACAAAGGCTGCTGATCTGCTGCTCGAATCGGATGAATCGGTGGGTCTCGATTTCCTTGGAGCGGGAACTTGTCTTGGGCTAGAGGCGGTTGATGGTCCGACAAATTGGAGATATACCGCAACTGTCGCTGGACGAACGGAGGTGCTTGAAATTGCTGTCTCACGACTGCGTGAGGACAAGGAAATGGGCTCGGTGGTCGTTCCGTTTTTGAAAGGCGCGGCTGAAAACGACGACCAGATGCCGCTGCATCCGAGCGACCCTCGTGTATTGACTGCCGCAAGCCGCGAGATCGAAACCGGTGTTGTCGATGGCGTAAATCTGCTGGTGATGGACATGGCCAAATGCATACGCTGCGGCAATTGTTCGCTTGCGTGTCATCAGGTTCATGGTCACTCGCGCCTCACGCGACGCGGCATTCACATCGAGCGGCCATTTAAGGCAAATAAGCCGGCAACACAAAGTGTCCTTGTGCCTACCGTTTGCATGCATTGCCAGGACCCGGAATGTTTGACCGGGTGTCCGACAGGCGCGATAGCTCGATTCCCCAATGGTGAGATCGACATCAATCCAGCAACATGCATTGGTTGCGGCGATTGCGCTACGCAGTGTCCATACAACGCGATCTCGATGATCGCCCGTCCTGACCCCAAAAACAAAAACGGCAAGGGGGCGGTGTCAAATATTTTATCCGTCTTCTCGCTCGGCAAAGCAAAATTACCAAAGCGAGTGGAGCAAACCGAAAACCTACTTGCCGTAAAATGCAATCTTTGTCACGACACGGGAATGAATCCGAAGGGAGCAAAAACCGAGACATATTCGTGTCAGGAAAATTGTCCGACCGGAGCACTTGTCCGAGTAAATCCGCGAGAATATTTCGATGAGGTCAATCAGACGATCGGCCCAATGCGTCGGAGCAAAACACACGCGATCGGAGTCAATATTCACAAGTTCGATCTGTGGGCGACAATCTGGCACATCTTTGGAGTCGTTTTAATTTTGGCATTTGGCGGTGCGGCTGTGTGGGCAACACGGACCTTTGCTCAGGATATTCCGCTGAGCGGCGGCGGTTGGGTGACAATGCGATGGCTGACCGGATTGACCGGACTCGCGAGTATCGTATGGGTGATGGCCTACCCGATGAGAAAGCAAGTCTATCGTCGGCGCGCCGGAGCCTTGCGATATTGGATGCTGTCGCATATCTATCTTGGCGTTCTGGCAGGAGTTTTACTGTTGGTTCATGGAGGTACAAATTCCGGCGGGTTGCTGACGACAGCTCTTATGATCTCGTTCGATCTTGTGATCGCTAGCGGTCTTTTTGGCGCAGCTTGTTACATTATCGTGCCGCGTTTTATGACGCGGATCGAACGCGAACCTCTGTTGTTGGAAGATCTCGAAGCTCGCCGCGAAGAACTTCGTGCCGAGCTAGTTCGTGCCGCCGATCAAACGGCAAATGCGGAACTGAACCAGCTTATTCAAAAGAAAGTACGCCGCCGTTTTTTGGGGCTTGGATATCTTATCCGACAATATCTGAAGCAAGAAGATCTGCAAACCTTACTCGCTGATGCACGAGCAGAATTTCGTTCGGCGGCTGAAGGAATGAGCCGCTCTGACGATGCACGATTAATGGAGGCGGTGGAAAATGCTGCTACCTTGCGGCGGGTCGATGCATTGTGTTACTTGCATAAATCATTAAAGCTATGGGTTCCGCCACATGTTTTGTTTACGGCGCTTATGTTGGTGCTTATGGCGATACATATAGTTCAGGTTGTCTATTTTAACGTCAGATGAGCGAGCTAGAAGGAAAATTCACGATCTCATACGCCGACCTTCTTATCAATTCCAAGTCGGTTACGAAGGATAGCATCTATATCGGACGATTGGAGACGTGCGAAATTTTTCTGAATCATAAAAGTGTCTCAAGGATCCATGCCGGGATCAGTTTTCAGGAGAATAATTACAATCTTGTAAATTTATCGACGTCGAATGTTCTTTCGCTGAATGGTCGCCGACTAAAGCCTAAACAGTCCGATGTGCTGGCGGATGGCGATACGATCCAGATCGGTCCGTATACTATAGGCGTAGGCCGTCTTGACGATGAATTATTGCTTGTCGTCGAACAGCAGGTCAAGGACTTGGCGGAGCAAGATACATCAAAAGTTGCAAAAACTCCGACTAATGTTCATGAAGAAGCCGGCGGCGTCCTTGATGTATTTTGGGAAAAACGTTCACGTGACAAGGATGATTGGGGAACGCGGCTTCGCCCGACGGAAAAACCACAACCGGGCAAGGCTATGTTCAACTGGAAGCCGACGCATGATCTGCGTCCAACGTGGCGAGCCGGGCTGTTTATCTGGGCATTTCTTGTAGTCGGAGCGCTCGGTGTTTACGCATTTTTCCGTCACCCAGATGTTTATACATCGCGGCCGCTTTCAAATCCGCACGCATCGCAGATCGAAAACAGCACAATAGCAGTGGCAGCGAACGGAAATTCGTGTACGACTTGTCATACTCCTAACGAACCGGTCGAAAATTCATGTATCAAATGTCATTCTGCATCGGAATTTCATTCGTCTAATACAAAGGCACACGAGACGGCCGGAATAACCTGTACGATGTGCCATCGCGAGCATCAGGGATCTGAGTTTGATATGAAGGCCACGGCAATAAGAATGTGCGCCGAATGTCATAACGATCAAAATACAAAAACATACGACGGCAAGAAGGTGAATACGCCACATGGCGGTTCATACGGTTATCCGGTGGTTGATGGCAAGTGGCAATGGAAAGGTGTCTATCGCGAAGTTGCCGATGCGATACCTGAGATCGATCGCAGCGCTACAGGCGACAAAGATGAGCAGGCAAAACTCAGCCGACAGTTTCACACGATCCATCTTTATCGCTTGACGGCAGGTGCTCCGTTGAAAGGTGATAAACGAGGTCTCGTAACTTGTTCAACATGTCACGAAAGTTTTGGCACAAATAATGTAGACAGGGTTAAGCCGCGCCAGACGTGCGCGGTTTGCCATACTACACCTGAAAATTTGGCGGGTCGTGACAAGCGTTTCAGTTCCGGCGGAGTGAATTGCATTTCGTGTCACGTTCAGCATCCTCACAGTACCGGACGTTGGAGCGAATTTCTGACCAGTGATGCGCTTGAAAGAAGAAAGGAAGCTGTGACTAACAAGATCAAACAACTTAGCAGCCAATGAAGTTTTTCCATCTATTTATTTGTATTGTGCTTATCGGCTTTCTCATTTGGCTGAACCAGGCCATTGTACCCGCCGATGCGATTCGATACGGAGGCCTTTCTTGGATCGGTTGGGCGAGCATTGGCTTGGTCGGTGTCGGATTTGGCCTGCTCCTTATTTTTAATGACACGTCGCGGGCATTTGGATTCTTTAAAGATCGTGACAAAAAAGCGGCACCTGAAACAAACATCCGAACCCTCTCAAAAGCGGAGCTTACCGAACTGGGCATCGATAAATATCGCGGCCCGTCGTACCCGCATCCGGTAATTTTTTCCGAAAGATGCATCGGCTGTCAGGCGTGTGTCGATGCATGTCCTCATGACGTGCTTGCGATAGTCGATGGGACTGCGGCGGCGGTTGCTCCCGACCTCTGCATGGAAGATACCGCCTGCCAGGCGGAGTGTCCTGTGAATCCAAAGGCGTGCATCATTATCAATACTGCCAAAGAAGTGCGCTCGATGCCGACACCAACGCGTGACGGCACAACTTTTGAAACGAACGTTCCGGGGTGTTTTATTATCGGCGACGTCTCGGGCGTTCCCTTAATAAAAAATGCCGTTAAAGAAGGTGCCGACGTTATCGCGCACATTGTTGGCGAACTGAAGGGCGCCCCACCTGAGCCTAAGGCAGATTACGATGTTGCGATCATCGGTATTGGGCCTGGCGGGGCATCAGCAGCGGCAGCCGCGCAGGAAGCAAATATTCGCTACATTGGTATCGAACAGACGCAAATACTGTCGACAATAGACCTGTATCCCAAGGGGAAGTACATCTTCTTTAAGCCGGATACAAAGGACTGGTCAGGTGGAATTCCGGTTGCAGGCCTCGGCCTGTCAAAACCAAAATACGCGGCTGCGGAAGATGACGGCGACCAACCGATCTTTGACGCGCTGGGACAGGACCTGCAAACTATCGTGCACGAACAGGCGGCTGTGCTTCACGCCGAAATGCTCGCAAAGATACCAACCTCGCTTCATGAAAAACTCGCGCCCAAACTCTCTGAAAAGGTTGAGAAGGAGCTGAAAAAAAGGATCGCCGGATTTCTACGTTCAAAGGGTTCAGTTGATTGGACAAAAGTGTTTCAGACTCAGTTTCTTAAAGAACGTGACACTCTGCTGCCGCTTTTCCGATCGGACATCACCGATCAGCTTCAGACAAAAATTCCAGGCGACCAGCGTGAGAACATTCTCGACATATGGCTCGGCAGCCTTGCCCAAAAAGGCGTTCGGATAAATGAAAATGAAAGCTGCAAGACGGTAAACCGGGCCGAGGACGGCGATTATTTTGTTATCAATACCGAGCGCGGTGCTGAGAAATCACCGCAAACGTACAAAGCAAGACGAGTAATAATTGCCATCGGTCTTCGAGGTGCTCCGAATAAACTTCGGCTGCCGAATGAAGATCTGAAATTCAGGATCGAAGGCCGTGATGAGCAAAAAGTCATTTATGGTCTCTCCAATCCGGCTGATTTCTGGGGTTGTCGTATTGTTGTCGTAGGAGGCGGCAATGTCGCTGTGGAAGCTGCCGTCGATCTAGTAGCTACGCGTGACGGAGCGGCCATTGCGCCACGAACACCCGAAATGATGAATCAGGTCACGTTGCTAGTGCGCGACTATCTGGCGCCTACTGTGAAATTTGGAAATAAATTTCAGCTGTACCAATGCGCGGACAACGGCATCATCGATCTGCGATTTGGTGTCGGTATCAAGGAACTGCGCGAAAATGAGGTCGTTCTCGAAGACGTAAAAACGAAGAAGGAGATCGAAACAATTCCAAACGACTACGTTTTTGCTCTCATCGGTGGCGAGAGGCCGAATCGATTTTTGGAGTCGATAGGTATTACAATCAAATAAGATGAGAAAAGACAATATCATGTTTGTGGTGCTCGGCCTCCTTGTGGGTCTGGTGATCGGCTTTGCGGGCGCTAACAGTATCAATCGATCGGCATACGAGAAACAACCCGCTTCCACTGCGGGCAGCGATCCCAACAAAAATCCGGCACTGCCTCCCAATCATCCACCGCTTGGAGATTCCGGAGAAGAACGACCTAAAGGGGGTTCTCCCGGGCCTGAGGTTATGGCAGCCATCGAAAAGGCAAAGGCTCAACCGCAAAATTATGAGGCCCAAATGACCGCTGCTGATCTCTATTACCAGATAGAGCAGTTTGATGATGCGGCCAAGTTCTACGAAGCGGCCTCGAAAATCAAACCTACTGAGACAGAACCTCAGATCAAAGCCGGCAATGCCTATCATGACGGCAAGAAATACGAAGAGGCAGCAAAATGGTATCTGAAGGCATTAGAAAAAGATCCTAAAAATATAGATGTCAGAACCGACCTCGGGCTCACATTCTTTCTTCGCGAACCGCCCGATATCGAACGAGCAATAAAAGAATACAAGGCTTCTTTGGCTATCGAACCGAATCACGAAATAACTTTGCAAAATCTTGCGGTGGCCTATAGCGAGAAGAATGACAGGGAAAATTTTCTCTCGACGTTGGAAAAGCTAAAAAAGGTCAATCCTAATAACCCCGTTGTAACAAAAAGTGACAATAAATGACCTTGACGGCCCTATTTCACAAAACAAATTTCCCGCCGCACTTTTGCCAGTACGTGTGGTAGGTGTGCGCGGGTCCGATCAGATATTGATAATCGCGAAGCCCTGTCGCGTGTACCCACGAAGCCAACCGTAGATTTTTCTTATTCAGTATCTCACTCGGGAAACTTTTTGAACCGAGCAGTTCTGACGCCTGCTGCATCACACGGCGTTTTCGTGCTGCATGCTCAGCCGTTTGATAATTTGCCGCCCACTGATAATCAAGTCCGTCAGGAACCAGAACCGGACACGGTTGATGCCCCGGATAAACCTGCCATGGGATCGCCGTGACGGCAAGCGAAAAAAGCGAGAGCCATTTTACATAGAGTTTGTGCCTGAGGCACATCTCGATCGGCATAGAAACGATCAGTTCAAGAAATGAACTATCAAAAAAAGGCAACTGAAACTCCAGCCTATGCAGATCGATGCTCTCAAAATGACCTGTCAGCTTTCGGTGCTGATCGTTGAGAAGAAGATGCAGATAAAAATTTCTCGCAGGATCGTTGCAGTTAAAATTTCTCAGCTCTTTTTTTATCTCCTCATTCACCGATCCAATCAGATGGCCGGACACAGTGGTTTGAAATATCTTTGGAGAAACCTGCGCTGATTCTCGGCTCAAATGCTCGTCGATCACCTCGTCGATCTTGTCCGAACGCATCAATTCGACTATTTTCTCAGTGATATGCACATGGCCGAGGGCGACGCTGCCGCCTTCGCCGCTCCAGACGATCGACGGGCGTTCTGCGGGTGAACTGCTGCGTGCATTAGAGGCCGACCAAACATCGGACATCAACGATGAATAATCGGGTACCAGATCGCCGGCTTTTTTTGGTATCTCCTCGTGGATCGACCCTATCTCGGTTGCGAATTGACGGCCAAAAACCTGATCCTGGGTATTAGGGCGCGCAAAATTGAAGGTATGAAGATTAACCCTCTGTCCGCGGAGCGCAGCAACGATACAACGCGAATCGAGGCCGCCGCTAAGATATGCAGCAGTTGTTTTATCGTTCCCTATTCGTCTGGCCACTGCGTTGTCAAAGCGACCGAAAAGCTCAGACAACAACACATCTTCCGCCGCAGTTGAAGTTTCTATCTTGTCCCAACGCCAGTATTTTTTTCGGGAAACATCGTCTTTGTTGACCGTGACGATCTCCGCCGCTCGCAGCATGTGTATGTCGGCATACGGTGTCCGTTCGCCAAGCGCGTATCCTAAACCAACCATCTGAGTTACCGCTCGAACATCCATGCGTTTGGGGATCTCGGTGACTTCCTCCAACATGCGGAGCGCGCTCGCAAAGATCAGATATTCTTCGTCGATATAAAAATACAGCGGTCGCAAACCTAATTTGTCTGTGACGAGTTCGACAGTGCCTGTGGCGGGTTGATAGTGGGCTGCGCTGAAAACACCCGTCGCTTTCTGCAAAATGTCTGTATCTCCGCGGCGGAATGCGTCGTGGATCGCTGCCGTGTCGTTTTCACGGTTTGATCCGTCGTCCAGCAGAGGTTCGCCAGCGATCATTGTGAGCGAACCGTCAGCACTTTTGCATACAGCCGGTTGGCCAAAGGCGCCGATGTCAACGTTCACGAAAAACGACCGATCGTCCTCAAAGATCACTCTCTCATCGGCCGGATGGCGCGAGATCGCGGCGCGCAGAGTGTCACAAATTGAGCCCGGCACGGGGCGGCCCGGATTTCGACAAAAGATACCGGCAAATAGGGTCATTTTTCGATCTTATTGAAAAGAGGCTGTCTGAAAGGTCAGTCAGCCTCAAACTCCGTAAGAAATTAGTTAGGCAAATTACTCGTCGTCCTGATCATCGCCGGGCTGGATCAGGCCTTTCTCAAAGGCATAAATGACCAGATTAAGGCGATCATCAACGCCCAGCTTACCGTAGATAGAGCTGAGATGGTGTCGAACCGTTGCTTCGCTGATGCTGAGGCGTTCGGCGATGACCTTGCTCTTTAATCCCTTTCCGATCATTGATATCACTTCGACTTCCCGCCGGGTTATGGTCTCGGGTGCAGGCCCATGTTTGCCGTTGGTGGCTTTTGGAGCAGTTGAGTCGCCGTTTTTGATCAGGTTGTTGAGAAGCGCCTGATTTAGCCACGTCTCACCCTTAAATGCCCTGCGTATCGCTTCGATCAGCAACTTAGACCCTTGATCGGAACGAACTATGCCCATAGCCCCGAACTTAAGTGCCTGGGTTGAGCAGTCAAGGTCGTCAGTATCTGTGATCATCACCACTTTTAGGTCCGGGTTGTTCTGCAAGATATCCCTGATGATCTCTACGGAGTCGCTGGCATCGAGATAGATGACCGCAATATCCGAGCCCTCGGTCGCGAAAGGCTCACTATCCGAACCAAGGCCAAACTTGGATAAGATCCGCAGGTCGCTGTTACTTTCTATCAAAGAAGCCAAACATTCGCGGTCAAGCCGATGGCGGGCAATCACCGAAATTCGTATGCATTGCTTCTGGATCTTTGTGTCAGGCATGGTCATACAAAATGCTGAATCGGTCGTATTAAACGTCCAAGCAGCATGATCTTCCAATTAGTTCTATGGTTACAGGGTATTTTGGTATCGTTTAGCGACGAATCCAAACACATAACTGTACTACATCATCCGACATTTTGACAGGAAAATATTCAATCCGCTTATAGAACATTTATGTTACTCAGCGAGGGTAAATATGTGACGGATAACATTGTGAGTTGCATCCATCATGCATCCGGTGTTTGTTGCTCAACTTTCCCTCTGCGCTGCTGCAACTCCCGCTGCTTACTGTCCACGAGCGTTCCACAGCGTTCCACTCGTCGGTGGAACGCGCTAACTATTGCAATCACGCGGGTTAAGTGCCCTAAAACAGCACCGTTCCACGATTTTTACAAAAAATTTGTGACCAAGCTCTGCTAACGCATTAAACGTTGAGATCATTAGGCTTACGGTCATCGCGGCTTTGTGGGAAGCAGTGATCTTCGTGGAACAGACCCTTTTTTGTGGCAAAAGTATGAATATTTCATACTTACTCATACTGTCCCAACGACCGGGACAGAGTGGGACAGTGTGGGACATATCTAAGTCGTTCATCTGCAATGTTTACACGCCGACTTGTCCCAAGTGTCCCACTGTCCCACTGTTTTTTTCGCAAGGCTGAAGCCTCCACTCTGAACTTATTTTCAAATAGCAAGATCGCCGCATCTGCTCAAGATCGATCAGGCATATAATACGAACTATTTAAGATACAGTTTCTCAAAAATGAAATTGTTTCTCGATATGGCGTGAATTCAATGGTTAAACAGATGTCAAACTAAGATCAACTGTTACGCAGGCCAATAGATACCTACACTAAATCCGAGAAATAGATAATTTTAGCCAGTTTACACAGTAAAATCCTGGTCATTTGTGACTAAACAATAATAGTGAGCGGAACTGAAAAAACTATATGATAGAACAATTAGCTAATGCTAAAATGTCGTTTGCGCCGATGTGCCGTTAGGCTAAGTGCAGTAGATTTTAACTACACTCGCTCAATCTGGCTTTGGTTTCAGCTAGCATTATTGTCTCTGAAATTGGCCGGATGGGTTTTGAAACTCTTTCCGATCGTGAACGGCTATTGGTCTTTAACGACCATTAGGTAGTCGGTAAAACGCTGAGAAGATATGAATCGTTACGATAGGTTTTTCGACTCTCGGCCGCTAATGATCGATCGGAGAAAAAAACAAGGGAAGTAGGGATTTTCTGACAGGATTAAGAGGATTTTTAGCCTAATTGGTTCTTTACTGGTCAAGGTCAGCATTGGCTAACGGGAAAGGCTACGTTCCTCTGCACGATTATTATGGCAAAGACATCAATCAATATTTTTCTTATCTGCGACCTATCGATATTCAGGACCGCTCTGCGAATGCTGATCGAAGCTGAAAGCCGGTTTCAGGTGGTAGGTGAGGCTACGGATGCAAATACCGCGGTCGAACGGATAGCTAGCCTCCGCCCCGATATTATTCTTGTCGATATTTCGGATGTTGACGACAAGTCGTTGCTGCCATTGACGACACCTGAGATCGCAAAGATACCGGTTCTTGTGCTTACCAGAAAAGACCAAGTCGAGTTTTATCAACAGTGTTTGAAATTGGGCATCAAGGGATTGGTAGCCAAGCAAAACGGGGCAGATGTCCTGTACAAGGCTATCGAGAAAGTTTGCGAGGGCGAATTCTGGTTTGACAGGTCAGTGATGGGCGCGACCATCCGACATATGTTGAACGAGAAGCAGTCCTTTATCGACAATCCGGCGGCACAAAAAGCGAACGGTATGACCGAACGCGAAAGAGAAGTTGTCGAGCTTATTTGTCGCGGCATGAAGAATAAGAACATCGCCGAAAAGCTCTTTATTGCAGAAACAACGGTCAGGCATCATCTGACTTCGGTATTTAACAAGCTTGAGGTTGCCAGCCGGCTGGAGCTTGTTATTTATGCCTTCAAAAATCAGCTGGTTAAGATCCCAAATCAGCAGAAAGCCTATGAGGAAAACGGCGACGATGGAAAGGAGCTAAATTACGTCTAAGGATCGCTGTTAAAAATGGAACAAGGAATAGATATGTGAACGTTTTAGTTAATTTGCCGCTCATGAATGTTGAGCAAACATTTCTAGACTGCCTGAGTTTTCAGGTTTCCCCTTTTTGTGGTTGTTATGTGCATTGAGAGGCGCAATAGTCCGACAGCGCAGCAAAATATGAACAAAGAAGAAAAAATAGAAAAGAAACGCCAGGAAAAAGAAAGGCGAAAAAAGAAAAAGAACGCTCTGGTTATTTGCCGGGATGGCAAAAACTACTGGACGACCCAGGCTCAGTTTTGGCAATGGGTTCGTGAAAATGTCGTCGTAAAGCTCGGCGACGGGCCGCTGCACGGAAAATTTGTGCAGGAAAACGAAGAATACAACGTTGTAATAAGTAATACAGTCTTAAACTTACGATGCCCAAATCATCTAAGTGAGGCACTCGCGTCCAGACGGCGCGCTTTAATGTAATGCGAATTATTAATATAACAACTTCAAAAACAACGGTTCTGGTTATGATGGCGATGGTTTGCGCCGCAGCGGTAAGAGTATCTGCTCAGGACACAAACTACAGGATAGGCCCCGGCGATGTCATAGACGTCAATGTCAGTAACAACGCCCAGCTTTCGCGTACCGGTATTAGGGTCAATAATCAGGGGATGATCCAGTTGCCGATGATCAAGGAAGATATTCAGGCAGGATGTAAGACGGAACGTGAGCTGGCCGAGATCATCGAGGAAAAAGGTAAAAAGTTTCTTCTTAATCCTTATGTTATTGTTGCCGTCAAAGATTTCAATTCGAATCCCGTAGCCGTTATCGGAGCTGTGAATTCACCCGGCCGATTTCAACTGCAAAGGCCATTGAAACTGATCGACCTGCTGACTTGGGTAAACGGCCCGTCCGCAAAGGCAGGTACGACGTTAGAAATATTAAGGAATCGCAGCCTGTCTTATTGCGACGGATCACAAATGATCACGCCAACCGGTGTCGGCGATGAACTGATCTCGTTCAATATCGACGATGCTTTTAAGGGTGGTGAAAACCCTTATGTAAGAGCCGGCGATATCATAAGGGTTCCTGATGCGGACATAAAAAGTGCTTTTGTGATCGGCAATGTTAAATCAACAACAACTATCAACCTGAAAGAACCGGTTACGTTGTCTCAGGCGATCGCAATGGCAGGGGGGCCTTCGGCCGGCGCGCGGTTGGATAAGATAATTATCCGTCGCGAGATCAAGGGTTCTGTAAACCGAACGGAGATAGCCGCGAATCTGAAAGAGATAAATGCACGGAAGAGAGACGACATTCTGCTTCAGCCTAATGACATTGTCGATGTCCCCGGACCCAAGCAGAATTTTTTGACAGATATGCGTGACAGGTTGCTGCCTGCGATATCAACCCTGCCACTTAGGGTAATTCCATAACACGAGGCACGACCCTCGCGTTTTTTATATGGCTAACGACAAATCATTGATAAAGCCCGATCAGAGCTCGGCTCCTATTCAGCCTTACACGGTTGATTCCGATCCGGGCTACGGTTACGAGTTTTATGCTCCTACAGCGGGAAATGAAGTCTCGCAAAAGAAGCAGTTGCTGCGGTTCTTTTCTATCCTCCGCAAGCACTGGCATCTGATCGTAGGGACCGTCCTGGTCATCACTACGCTTGTGATCCTGTATGAGGCGCAGAGGCCAGATTTTTATGTAGCGGTTGCGAGGGTACAGGTGAACAACGAAAACAATCCGGCCGCTACCGGATCCGTTATTCTGAATCCGGGCAATGACCCTGCGTATTTTACGACCCAGCTTAGGATCATGGAAGGCTCCGGTTTGCTGCGCAGAGTAGCAAAGGCCATCGACCTCGAACATAACGACAAATTTGCCCACCCGAATAAGGGGCAAAAGCTGAATGCGATACAGAATGTGCTGAAGATGTTCGGGTTATACGAGCCCGCACAGTCCGAGATATCTGAGAGCGACACCCAACCCAATCTTTTAGAATTGACGCCGGAGGCCCTGACCGATCTGGATAAGGAAGCTGAAAAACTCGCGCCGTTTGTAAATAAAATAAAAAAGGGCCTTTCGGTGATGCCGGTCAAAGATAACAGGACGGCGAATAAAGAAACTCGTCTGATCGAGGTCGGATTCACTCACGGAGACCCGGGCGTCGCTGCAAAGATCGCGAATGCGATCGCTGATACATATGTACTGCAAAATCTCGAACGCAAGGTCGAGACAAATGCTACGGCGAGCGAATTTCTGCAAAAACGCGTCGCCGAATTGCAGTCTCAAATTCGTGAGAGCGAAGAGCGGCTGATAAATTACGCAAGAGACAATCAGATAATTTCGCTCGATGCCAGTCAAAATACCGTTGTCCAGCGTTTGGGCGACCTCAATACCAAACTCGGCATCGCAGAGAATGAACTTATATCTGCCGAAGCCGCACTGCGGGCCGCGAACGAAAATCCGATGTCAGGAGCGGCGGCCGAGAATAACGACCCGCGAACAGCGGGACTTCAGTCGCAGTTGACAACACTCAAACAACAGCTTGCACAGCTAAAGACCGAATATACCGATGAATGGCCAGAAGTCCAGAAACTGCAAAAACAAATAGCCCTGATCGAAAATGAACTCAAGTCAAATAAAAAGAGGGCGCAGGACACCAAGGCATCACAACTGCAACAAGCTTATAGAGAAGCGTCTGTAAAAGTTCGTGATCTGAGGGCCGATTTTGAGCGGCAAAAAGGTGCGGTGCTGGCTCAAAATCAGGCGGCGATCAACTATCGAATTATCCAGCAAGAGATCGACACCAACAGGGCACTGCTTACCGACCTGCTTCAAAAATCGAAGGAGACCGAGGTCATCCTGAACGGCACGCCAAACAATGTTCTGGTTGCTGATCGAGCACTTGCGCCGCGAGGCCCCGCAGGGCCGCAAAGGACAAAAGAGGTAATGATCGCTTTCGTCGTGTCGATATTCTTAGGCATAGGCCTGGCATTTTTGGTGAACTGGCTCGATGACACGATTCGCGTCTTTGATGACGTTGAGGCAAAACTTGGCACACCTGTCATCGGCATGATCCCCGGAATCCATCAGGGGATGGTGAAGCGTCTGATGTCGCCGCGCCGCCAGTTGAACGGCAATAGCGACGGCGGGCGCGGTTCGGCGATCGTCCCAAATGATTTCGACCAGCCTCTTGTCCGCGAGGCTTTTAACCAAGTTCGGACTTCGCTGCTGCTCTCGACCAGCGGTTCAGGCCCGAAAACGATACTTGTCACCTCGGGGCAACCCTCGGAGGGAAAGACGCTGACCTCGCTTAATCTCGCAAAATGTCTAGCGGAGATGGGCGGAAAGGTTTTGCTCATCGATGCCGATCTTCGCTGCCCGAAAATGCACCTGATCAACGGTTTTGATAATTCAAAGGGCCTCGGCGACCTACTGACCATGAACGGCTCGGCGATAGATAACATCGACAGCATGATCATCGAAGACATTGCAAGTAATCTCGATCTGATGACCTCGGGACGGGCAATTCCAAGCCCTGCGACTCTGTTCAGCATGGGCAAGATGCGCGACATAATCGAGAAACTAGGCGAAACCTATAAATATATAGTCATCGATTCCCCGCCGGCACTTTATTTTGCCGACAGTGTTTTGCTTGCCGCCGATGTCGATTCGGTGCTGCTCGTGGGGCGTGTTAATTTCAGCTCGTCGGAGATATTGTCCTTGGCAAAGAAAAAGTTGATGGATGTAAATGCGAATATTGTCGGCATTGTGCTGAACGACATTCCCATCAGCGGATATCAGTATTACGACAGCGAGTATTACAGCAGCGACGATACCGAGGCAAAGAATACGAACGGAAGCGACGGCGGAACAATTTTGCATCTCGAGTAATCCTGATCAAGAACGGGAATTGTACGGTCCTCCACAAAATGACAGATCAAACATTTCGTAATGAATGCATGAGCAAGGTCGGGACTCCTTTTTCGGAAGGCAGGTGTCTGATCGTAGGAGAAGTTGCCCAGTCGCACGACGGCAGCCTTGGCATGGCTCATGCTTTTATTGATGCTATCGCCGATGCCGGCGCAGATGCGGTAAAGTTCCAAACTCATATCGCGGCCGAGGAAAGTACACCAAGTGAACCGTGGCGAATAAAATTTAGCCCTCAGGACGAGACTCGTTACGAATATTGGAAACGGATGGAGTTTACCAAGGCGCAGTGGCTCGGGTTGAAAGAACATGCCGATCAACGCGGCCTTCTTTTTATGAGCTCGGCCTTTTCTGATGCAGCCGTTGAACTCCTATCAGAGATCGGGATGAGGGTTTGGAAGATAGCGTCCGGCGAGATCGGAAGTCTTCAACTACTTCGGCGGATCGCTGGAACAGGCGACCCGATAATACTTTCTTCTGGAATGAGCGACTGGACGGAGCTTGACGCTGCGGTCGAGGTCGTTCGTGATAATGGCAATCCGCTTGCCGTACTGCAATGTACCACCTCATATCCTTGCCCGCCGGAATCAGTTGGTCTCAACATGCTCGAGGTGTTGCGGGAAAGGTACCAGGTTCCAGTCGGATTGTCCGATCACACCGGAAGTATTTTTGCAGGCCTGGCGGCCGTGACGTTGGGTGCAGAAGTACTTGAGATACACGTTGCGATGAGCAAGGAGATGTTTGGGCCGGATGTTAAGGCGTCGGTCACGACAAGCGAGCTGCGGCAACTGGTAGACGGGACCCGGCAGATCGAAAGAATGATCGCGTCGCCGGTTGATAAGACTCAAATGGCCGGTGAAATGTCGCATTTGCGTTCGCTATTTACAAAAAGCGTCGTCGCGGGTGTCGATATTCGTGCCGGCACAGTTTTAGCCGAAGAACATCTAAAACTCAAAAAACCAGGAACCGGAATGCCTGCATCGCAGTTGCCCGATGTTTTAGGCAAAACCCTTAGCCGCGACTTAAAGATGGATGATCTGCTTCGATCGAGTGATCTGGTCGAAACAAAGAAAGGCGCCGGAGAATAATATTGATGCCACGAAAAATTTGCGTAGTAGTAACTGCCAGGCCAAGCTATAGCCGTGTGAAAACGGTGCTGCGGGCGATAGACGAGCACCCTGATCTCGAACTGCAGCTTGTCGTGGCGGCGTCTGCCCTGCTTGATAGATACGGTACAGCGGTTAACTTTATCGAGAAGGACGGTTTTTCGATAGACGCTCGCGTCTACATGGTTTTGGAAGGCGAAAATCCGGCTTCGATGGCAAAAACGACAGGCCTGGGAATTCTTGAGCTTGCAACGGTTTTCGATAATCTCAAACCCGATGTTGTAGTGACTGTCGCAGATCGATTTGAGACACTCGCGACTGCGGTTGCTGCCTCATACATGAACATTCCGGTCGCACACATTCAGGGCGGCGAAATCACCGGGTCGATCGATGAAAAAGTTCGCCACTCAGTCACGAAACTTGCCGACCTGCATCTGGTTGCAACCCCTCTTGCCGGAAAGCGCGTTGAAAGAATGGGCGAAGACAGTGGCAAGATACACGTCACAGGTTGTCCCTCGATAGATATTGCCACGGAAATTCTTGATGATCCGTCACTAAATTTCAATCCATTCGAACGCTATGGCGGTGTCGGCATCCTGAACGAACTTGCCAACGGATATCTTGTCGTTATGCAGCATCCGGTAACGACTGAACATGAACAAGCGCGCCAGCACGTAATGGAAACACTCGAAGCCGTTTACGAGATCAACATGCCAACTCTTTGGTTTTGGCCGAACGTTGACGCAGGTTCTGACGGTACGTCGAATGGCATACGTTCTTTTAGGGAACGCAAGAACCCGGAGAATATTCACTTCTTCAAGAGCATGTCGCCGACAGATTTTTTGCGGCTTCTCTACAACTGCAAATGCCTGATCGGAAATTCGAGTGTCGGCATTCGTGAATGTTCCTATCTCGGTGTGCCGGTAGTGAACATTGGCACACGTCAGGTCGGACGAGAGAGGGGCAGCAATGTTATCGACGTCGGTTATGAAAAGGAGGCGATCCTTGCCGCTGCGCGTCAGCAAATAGCCAACGGACGACATGACGGAGACAAACTTTACGGCGATGGCAAAGCCGGTGAAAAGATCGCACAGGTTTTAGCTGATGCGAAACTGAGCATCGAAAAGATGCTCACTTATTAATGAAAGTATTAGGCATAATCCCGGCACGCGGCGGATCAAAGGGCGTTCATCGAAAGAACATTAGGCCGCTTTGCGGCAAGCCGTTGCTTGCTTACACGGCTGATGCTGCGTTGGCATCTGTCAGATTAGCAAGAACAATATTGTCGACCGACGACGAAGAGATCGCCGACATTGGCAGATCGCTCGGTCTTGACGTTCCGTTCATCCGGCCAGTCGAACTTGCCGAAGATGCAACCGCGACATTTCCAGTGATACTTCACGCAGTAGCCAAACTAGAATCACAAGGCGAGCGTTACGAAGCGATCTGTTTGTTGCAGCCAACTAACCCGCTCAGAAGCGCTGAGGATATCGATAATTGTATAGAAATACTGGAAACGTCAGGGGCAGATTCAGTAATCAGCATTCTGCCCGTGCCGCACGTTTACAATCCAAAGTGGGTCTATTGGCGTTCACCAAATGGTGAAATGACATTGTCGAGCGGCGACACAGAACCCGTTACAAGACGACAGGATCTACCGCCAGCCTTTCACCGTGAAGGTTCTGTTTATGTCACAAAGCGTACCGTGCTGTCTGAATTTGGCAATCTTTATGGCCGAAACGTTCGTGGTTACGAGATGGACGAAGCTAATTCGATCAACATCGATACTCAAGACGATTGGGAACGGGCCGAAGGAATGATCAAAAACCGATCAATGCAATCAGGGGCGACGCGAGCGGTTTAATATATGTGCGGAATATCCGGAATAATTGGAAGATCGTGGAGCGAGCACGACCTATCAGCAATGGTAGCTTCGCAGCGGCATCGCGGGCCCGATGGTGAAGGCATGTATATTTCTCCGGATCGTATTGCGGGCCTCGGACAGAATCGTTTGGCGATAATCGACTTGTCTGAAGCAGCGAACCAGCCAATGTTTAGCACAGATGGAAATCTCGTCGTCGTTCTTAATGGTGAGATCTACAATTACCTTGAACTAAGGAGAGAGCTTGAAAGCGAATACACTTTTCGGACGCAATCCGACACCGAAGTTTTGCTGGCTGCATATCAAAAATGGGGACGTGATTGTCTGGATAAGCTGATAGGAATGTTCGCATTCATCATTTGGGATGTGAATAAGAAAACGGCGTTCGCGGCACGCGATCGTTTTGGTGTAAAGCCGCTGAACTTTCATATTAGAAGTGACGGTACATTGGTGATCGCCAGCGAGATCAAAGCATTTCATGCGGCCGGTATTTCACTTGTTCCCGATGAGGTAACCTGGGCTACTTATCTTGCAAACGGTCAGTATGATCACTCGGAGCGGACGTTCTGGAAAAATATCAGAGCTTTACCTGCGGGGCATTTTTTGGAATGGAGCGATAACAAAACCACCATCACGCGTTGGTACGACATCGCCGAGCGCGTAGGCAGTGTGTTTGATACGCGTGCCGAAAGCGAAGTTGCCGAGGAGTATCTCGAATTGATGAAAGAGAGCGTCAAGTTTCGCTTTCGTTCTGATGTTCCGGTTGGCATTAATCTCAGCGGTGGTCTAGATTCATCGACGCTTTTAGGTTTGGTTCATGCGGTTCAGGGTAAGGACAGCGATGTAAAGGTTTTCACTTTTGCGACCGGCGATGAAAACTATGACGAGTTGCCGTGGGTCGAGAGCATGATCGCGAAAACACAGCACGAATTGGTTGTGTGTAAACTCGCACCGGATGAGGTACCTGTTCTGGCTCACGAGATCCAAGGCAGTCAGGACGAACCTTTTGGCGGTATGCCTACGATCGCCTATTCAAATGTTTTTAAACAAGCTAAAGAAAACGGCGTGACCGTTTTGCTTGACGGAAACGGCATGGACGAACAGTGGGCGGGTTACGACTACTATCTTCCGACAACAAACGGACACAAACCCAGCTTGATCCAGGGGACAAAAGAATCGCCGGTCAAACCGGACTGCCTGATGCGGGAATTTTCTGCGTTATCGGAGCCGGCCGATTTTCCTTCGGTTTTTGCCGACAGTGTCAGAAATCTTCAGTACCGCGATACAAGATATACGAAGATACCAAAAGTGCTGCGATTCAACGACCGCGTCTCTATGAAATATTCGACGGAACTGCGCGAACCGTTTCTGGATCATCGGTTGTTTGAGTTGGCTTTTCGCCAACCTGTCGAACGCAAGATCAAAAATGGAACGCGAAAAGTGATGCTGCGAAAGATCGCGAACGGATTGATCCCGGACAGCCTGACAGAAGCTCCGAAACGGCCGCTGCAAACCCCGCAGCGCGAATGGTTGCGGCACGAGCTAAAAGATTGGGCCGATCAGACGATCGACGCGGCGCTCGATGGTTTTGCAGGCAACTGGCTCGATCGCGATGCGGTGAAAAAGACCTGGTCGGATTTTTGCAGTGGAAAAAGTGATAACAGCTTTTATGTATGGCAATGGATCAGCATTGGTTTGATGGTTTCAACACACAAGCTGACGCCCATGGCCGCCGTTCGAGCCTGAACATATGGCAGATGATGGTAAGAGTTTAAGAATGGAAGGAATCGGAGCGACAAAGAACGATATCGAGATGGAAGACCGTCAACGAAACGAACCGGTAAATTCTGAGCAGTGGACGCTGATAATAAAGCCAAAAAGTGGTTGGCTCGATCTTCATCTATCTGACCTGTGGCGTTATCGCGATTTGATCATAATGTTCGTCCATCGTGATTTCTCGCTTTATAAACAGACGATACTCGGGCCGCTGTGGTTTATAATCCAGCCTTTGCTGACGACTCTGACATTCACGGTGATCTTTGGCAACGTCGCGCAGCTTTCGACTGACGGCTTGCCTAAAGTTCTGTTCTACCTTTCCGGCGTTACTGCATGGAGCTACTTCTCTGAGTGTCTCCTTAAAACATCGGAAACGTTCAACCACAACTCAAATATTTTTGGCAAGGTTTACTTTCCGCGACTTGCTGTGCCGGTATCGATCGTGATCTCAAATTTGATCAAATTCGGTATACAGCTTGGGTTGTTCCTCGGGTTCTATTTTTACTTTATGGCGGGTAACAGCAGCATTCGGCCTACGACGGCTTTGTTTTTGTTGCCTTTGCTCCTTTTGATGATGGCCGGGCTGGGTCTCGGAGCCGGAATAATAGTTGCGTCTTTAACGATACGTTATCGCGACCTCAGGTTCCTTCTTCAATTCGGCGTTCAATTGTTAATGTATTCGACGCCGGTTATCGTCCCGTTGTCCAGAATTCCGGAGCAATATCGCGGAATAATTGCGGCAAACCCTATGAGTCCGATCATTGAGACCTTTCGTTACGGATTTCTCGGCGCGGGCACATTCAGTTGGGAACTACTGGGTTATTCCGCGATTTTCACGATCGTTATTCTTGCGGCGGGAGTGTTGCTTTTCAATCACGTTGAAAAGACCTTTATGGACACTGTTTGAGTTCTCAGGAACCGGCTGCTAAAAGCTACTATTTATGTCTGACATTGTTATTCAGGTAGACGACCTTTCTAAACGTTACCGCCTTGGTGTGATCGGGGGCAGGCGGCTCGTCGAGGACATTAATCGTCAATGGGCTCGTCTAAGAGGTAAACCTGATCCGTTCATAAAAGTCGATGCCCACCAAAATGGGAAAAGTAATGGTTACAGCTCTGAGGAGATATGGGCTTTAAGAAATGTTTCATTTGACGTTCGGCAAGGCGAGGTCCTGGGATTCATCGGGCGCAACGGCGCGGGTAAGAGCACGCTGTTCAAAATACTGTCGCGAGTGACGGCTCCGACGAGTGGCCAAGTCCGCGTCAAGGGGCGCATTGCAAGTCTTTTGGAAGTTGGAACCGGTTTTCAACCTGAGCTTACGGGACGTGAAAACACTTTCCTCAACGGAGCCATTCTCGGTATGACCAAAGCTGAGATCCGCTCGAAGTTTGATGAGATCGTTGAGTTTGCCGAGGTTTCCAAATTTATTGACACTCCGGTGAAACGTTATTCCAGCGGTATGTATGTTCGGCTAGCATTTGCGGTTGCCGCACATCTTGAGCCGGAGATACTGATCGTCGATGAAGTTCTTGCCGTGGGTGACGCGGAGTTCCAAAAAAAGTGTCTGGGTAAAATGGGCGATGTTGCTTCACAGGGAAGGACCGTTCTGTTCGTCAGCCACAATATGGCCGCCGTGCAAACACTTTGTCGTCAAGCCGTGTTTCTCCGCGAAGGGCGGTTGATCGGACAAGGCGAACCCGCAGACATGATTGCTGACTATTTGGAATGTTATACCGTTCAGCATCAGGTTTCAGAGTGGACTAATCCGGCTGAAGCTCCCGGCAACGATGTCGTGAAGATAAAATGCGTGAAAGTGGTTCCCGATGGCGAGGCGTCTGATGGAATCATTAGTATGCAGCATCCGATCAAAATTGAAACTGAGTTTTGGGCTACGAAGGCCGACCGACCAGTTCATATTGCTTATCACTTGCTAAATGAGCAGGGAGTAGTGGTGCTGACCACAGGGTCGGAGACAAAGAAATATGATCCCGGTATTTATCGTTCAGCATTTCATATACCCGGTGGATTGCTGAATTCCGGTATCTACTACCTCAAACTTCTTATAGTTGAAAACGGCGCGCGTACAACCTTCACAAGAAACGATATTGCGTCGTTCAATGTAGTCGATATGTCTGCCAGAGGCGGAGCGTATGTGAAAGAGCCGGGTGTCGTACAGCCACATCTTAGCTGGTCTACCGAGGGGGTTGGCCGCTTGTAGTAAGAGGCTATCGAACTATGAATAGCAGAACGAGATCGATAATCAAATCGGTAAAAAAGACGGACCTAGTCTGGCGTTACGGTTATAATCTCTCGCCAACCTTGGATTATAAGTTCAAAAACAAAAGTCGGCTCAGTAGTGTTGAACGGAGTATTATCGATACTCTTAACTCAGACGGGATCGCCATTACATCGGTGGAGGAACTTTTTGAGGACCAATCGCAGTTCCAAAGTCTTGATACGGCCACGAAAGTCTTGCTGGAAAACAGGAAACAAGAGATAGACGATCTGAAGACACAAGTTAACGACCCGGCAATTGGAAGTAAGACGTTCAATTTGGAAATGTTAGGCAGCGAATTGACGTTCGATTCTGAAAGCATTTTTGCTCAATTTGCATTGAACCCACGATTGCTCAATATCGCGAATGCGTATTTTCAAATGTATGCAAAGCTACGTTATTACAATGTTTGGAAAACCTTTGCTTCGCAGGGAATGGCCCGCGAATCTCAGCTTTGGCATTTTGATCGTGAGGATAATTATATCCTGAAGTTATTTTTATATTTGGACGATGTTGATGAAGGAGCAGGTCCTTTTACCTACGCACCCGGCACTCATAGAAAAGGCCGCTTTCGTTCGATCGAACCTGAGTTTTTCATGGAAGGAGGCGTTCGGCGAACCAAAGACGAGCAAATGGATGCAGCCTTTCCAAAAGAGAAATGGAAAAGAGGTACCGGCAAAAAGGGAACCATCATTTTCGCCGATACAAGAGGTTTTCATAAAGGCGGAGAGGCGAGGACAAAAGACAGGCTGATGTACACCTGTATGTACACATCGCAGGCGTCAGAATCAAAGGAACTCCTTAGTATTCCGGCAAATATTCGCGGGAGGGACCTAACCCCGGATCAGTTAAGAAATTTGGGTATTAGATGACAATTAGTCATTTATTATTGGATCATTGACCGCCAATGACTCTACTACACCACTCACATTCTAAAAACAGTTCGTCCAACGCGAGAGAGTCAGGCGAGGTAAATTTCCTTCTACTTTCCACGTCGCTTTTGGTTGATCGTGTGTTTTTACATACGAAATTGATCGATACGCTTAGGCAACACGGAAATGTGTCAATTTGGGCATCGTCATATGGTGAAACTGGAGCGGAATCGTGCTGGGCAGGTGTGGACGCCGACGTTCAGAAGTTTCCCCATATTCGAGCATTTAAGGAAATTCCGCATAACTATCTCCGCAGGCTAAATGAGTTTGTCTGGGATTATCGTTATCTGCCCCCCAGCCGGATGAGCATGATGGAGCATGTCAGAGATAAAAATTACGCACTGCAAGTGCGAGCCCTAAAGCCGGCTGCGCGCGTCCTGGCCAAGCTCCAGACCGAACGCCGCATCGAAAAAAGGCTGGAGAAATTATTGTTATCTTATCCCCGTTCGGATGAGGCTGAGAGACGTCTACGCGAAAATCGGCCGGACGTAATTGTAACTACCGGGCCATTTCAATTTGAACAGCCGGGCGTTTTTGCTGCGGCAAAGAAATTAGGCATACCGACTCTCGCATATATTCCGTCATGGGACAACATTTCGACGAAAAATCGGATGGTATTCAATTATGACGGTTATATCGTCTGGAACGAAAAGGCAAAAAAGGAGCTGCGTGAATTCTATCCATCAACGATAGACAGTCCGGTTTATGCAGTTGGTGCTCCGCAGTTCGATATATTTCAGCAGGAACGTTTTTACATAACACGCGAAGAATTTTGCAAACAACAAAGTCTCGATCCAAAACTTCCAATAATAGTTTACGCAGTTGGTTCACCAAATTTTCTTCAGGAAAAACACGGTGCCGAATATATGGCAAAGCGAGTTGCGAAGGACGACTTGGGTGATGTTCAACTTTTGGTGAGGCCGCATCCGATACACGATAACGCCGAAATGCGTGAACTTTTCGATCCTTATAAGCCGAAAGTCAGATTGCAGGAGACGCCGAACACGGGAAAAGCCTTAACACAAAGAACGCAGGACGAATTACAAATAGTTGAGTGGGTGAACACTTTTAGACATGCAGATGTCGTCGTTAATCTGTCCTCGACGGTGACTATCGATGCGGCGATATTCGACAAACCGGTGGTGAATCTGGACTTCGATCCGCAACCTGGACAAGCGGATCAGCAATTGATCAAAGATGTAAATCACAAATGGAATCACTTTAAACCGATAGCCGAATCTGGCGGGGTTTGGCTGGTGAATGATTTTGACGAAATGGTGAACGCGGTCAAAGTTTACTTAAAGCAACCGGAACTGCATCGTGAGAAACGCCGTTGGATCGCCGAATATGTTTGTGGAAATTTAGACGGGAAAAACAGCGAACGCATGGCGGAAGCAATAACTGATTTCATAACGAAGGACAAAGTCAGAAGGTAATAGTATGTGCGGTATAGCCGGAATGTATCAACGAAATGGAGGCCCTGCTTCGTTAGAAACGGTCAAAAAGATCGGACTGATGATGATGCATCGAGGCCCGGATAATTTCGGCTTTGAGCAACATGGCAAGGTTGCGATGGCGCATAACCGGCTGAGTCTGCTTGACCTGTCAGCCTCTGCCAATCAGCCGTTCTCAAATGGCCGGTATTCTCTCATTTATAATGGTGAGATCTACAATTTCGGGCAGCTTCGAGAAGAACTGATCAAGAAATACGGCCTCAAATTCTCCACAACCTCAGATACCGAAGTCTTATTTAATTTGCTCATTCATGAAGGCATAGACGCGACGCTGAGCAAAATTCAGGGCATGTTTGCGTTTGCTTTCTTCGACGAGGTCGACGAAGTGTTATGGCTCGCACGCGACCGGATGGGCATCAAGCCGCTCTATTACTATCAGGAGAATGGTAGTTTCTATTGGGCGTCAGAGGTGAAAGCCCTGGTAAAAACCCTCGGACTGAAACCCGACCCGATCCGTACACTTTTTTCGGTTAATAACATGGCAGAAAAGTCTGCTGAATTTACTTTGTTCAAAGACCTCTTGCTTCTGCCGCCGGGTAGTTATTTGAGGATCGACGCAAATGGAGAGCCAAAAAAAGTTGTCTACTACGATGTGGTAGATGAATTTGACAATGAGTATTACAACTACCTGAATAGCCAAACATCGAAAGATATTTTAACAACCTTCGAAGGGCTATTCGTTGACAGCGTGCAAAAGATGCTGATCAGCGATGCTCCAGTAGGAGCTTTTGTAAGCGGGGGGATCGATTCCAGCCTCATCTCTGCAGTAGCTGCAAAGTTTAATGCCGACATCAAGCTTTTTACTGCAAATGTTGTCGGCCGATATTCCGAGTACGAAGATGTTGAAAGATTATCTAAGCATATAGATAAAGAGGTCTATGCTTACCGGTTCGAACCAGAAATGATGCTTCGCGACTGGGCTGATGTTACCTATGCGTACGACTGTCCAATTGTCATACATGTAAACTCTATACCTTTTTCGAACGTCGCAAGGTTGGCACACGATTCAAATGTGAAGGCAGTTTTAACGGGAGAAGGCGCGGACGAGTTGTTTCTCGGTTATCCGCAGTTATTAGCACAGCGGTATAGTTCCTTAGCTGCCTTTCCGGCAAACGCTGTCAGATCTATATACAATATGGTTCCCGCGCTCAGTAACTTTTTGTTTCCTGACCGCAATGCACCGGTGACCTTCATCAACAAACTTATACAGGGGTTTGAATTTCAGCAACTTAACGATCGGGCAAACGAAAAACTTTTATCGCTGGATAGCACTTTGCGTAAGGAACAATCCATGACGATAAATATGATCAGAGAGCATCTGATGACGCTTCTTCATAGAAATGACCGAATGGGTATGATGTCATCCATTGAGGCACGTTTCCCGTTTCTGGATGAAGCTCTTGTTAGGTTTGCCGTAAACCTTCCGACAAAATTCAAGATCGGAAGAACAAGAAGATTTAATAACTTCAAGCATCCATTCCTCGTCGACAAATGGGTCGTGCGCAAGATGGCCGAAAAATATTTACCGAAAGAAATAGTGAGAAAGAAAAAATTTGGATTCCCAATGTATGGCCATCAGTATGTGCGCGTTAATGAGAGCTTCTTCCGTGACGGCTGGATAGCCGAGAGCCTGGGGTTGTCGAGCGATGTGCAGAAGTACTTTTTGGAGACTCAAGACCCCTACATGATAGGAAAACTTGCATCGGTTGAGATCTTTGGAAGGATATTCGGCTTTGGCCACTCAACGGAGAGTGTAAAACAACATATTTACGATAACGCCAGGATCGACATGAACGGTAACACTTCTCGACCAAACTTGACGGGCCTGCAACGGAAACTATCTGTACTGGGGCCAGCTATTATTGGTTGCTTTCTTGGTTAATGTATGAAATTTGAAAGGTCAGCAATAACCGATGTGCTAAGAACTTCGGACATTCAACCAAAATCAGATCTGGACATCGGTGAAAAGCCGGGGGTCTTTGTGATCGTCCCGCGCGGAGAAGCTATAAGAAATTTTGTATATTCAGGGGCTATCGATAGACTTGCTGACGGTTCGCGGCTGAATATACTGACCGTCGCGGTAAATAATGAATTTACAGACCTGCTTCAGTACAAAAGTGACAGTGTTTTTCCTCTTACGGAGTATTACGACAGGTGGATCGTTCGTGTCCTGCGCGAAATCATTGATGTAACGCACAATCGCTGGATCTGGACGCGTGCAGCACAAGAACGGTCAAGACTGCGCGACCAGGAAGCCCGAACCTTTCGGGAAAAAGTTTTCAGAAGTGTAAAGAAAGTCATTGCATTTGCATTTGCAAGTCGAAGCGGGTTGAACATCCTCACAAAAGCAGAACGAACGGTCAGCAAGTACCTTAGGACCACAAATGAGTATTTAGATCTGTATCAAAAGACTCGTCCGTCGCTTGTATTCAATGCTTCGCACGTTCATAGCCGAAACGCAACTCAGGCTGTCGAGGCGGCTCAGTGGCTCGGCATCCCTACAGCAACTTTTATCTTTAGCTGGGACAATCTGACATCTCAGGGACGCATTATGCTTCCCTATGATTACTTCATAGTATGGAACGATACACTTAAACAGCAGTTGTTGGAAATGTATCAATGGATCGAACCTGCAAATGTTGTTGTCACCGGCACTCCGCAATTCGACACTCATTTCTGGCCGCAATATTACCTCAGCCGAGAGGAATACTGCGAGCAGATCGGCGCGGACCCAAACAGACCTCTCGTTCTTTATACAACGGGTATGGCAAACCATATGCCCGGCTGTCCGAAAATTGTTGAAGGCATTGCGGACATGCTATTGGAATTTCCGGAGGAGCATAGGCCCCAACTTCTGCTCAGAGTTTATGCTAAGGATCTAACAGGTCGATTTGAAGATTTGAGAGCTCGCCGGAAGGATATCATTTTCATCGACCCGATCTGGGAACCAAAATGGCTTACTCCAAAACAGGAGGATGCATTTGCCTTGGTAAATGCTCTTCGTCATTGTTCGGTGGGCATCAATGTTGCTTCAACCGTCTCGCTGGAACTATGTATATTTGATAAGCCGGTGATCAATGTTGGTTACAATCCGCCTGATGTGACCGAGTTGTCCTACGCCGATTATTACGAATTCGATCATTACAAACCAGTTGTCGACAGCGGAGCGATCCAAGTCGCATACTCGCCAGAAGAAATGCGTCGATTTATCGGCGAATCTTTGCGATCTCCAGGGGAGCGAAAACAACAGCGCAGAGATCTGATAGATCAAATGTTCGGCTCAACACTTGATGGAAAATCGGGCATCAGAGTCGCGGATGCGCTACTGGAGATCGCGAAAAGGGGGCATGTAAGTTCCTCAAAACATGGAGAATAAAACAGTTTCCATTGTCACGCCCACATTTCGCCGACCTGAAGAGGTGAGAGGATTGCTTGAGAATATTTCCAGGCAATCTATTTTGCCCATTGAGGTGATTCTCGTTGATGGCGCGCATGATGGCGATGTTTCAACGGAGAACGTGGTCCGATCTCTAGCCGGAAAGTACCCATTTGAGATTAACTACATTCGTCAGGACGGTGGGACCGCTATCCAAAGAAATCATGGTATCGATGCTGCCCGTGGTCGATTCATAGCCTTCGTCGATGACGACGTGCGTCTAAAGGAGGACTTTCTGAGTTCGATGTTAGAGGTTTTTGACCGTGATACGGAACATACAGTCGGTGGTGTTGTTGGCTACCGAGTCAATCAGTTTTTTGACATTGAGGAATCGGAACGCTGGCGTTGGTATAAGCGGTTGAGATTATTGTCGGTATACGAGCCGGGCCGATATGATTTCGAGTGCGGGTATCCGATAAATAACAGCATGCAGCCACCGTTTTCGGGAACGAGGTCGGTTGATTTCATGACAACTGCGTGCGCGGTTTGGCGCCGTGAGGTGTTTGATACCGGCGAGCGTTTTCATGAGTTCTTTCGGGACTATGGCGTACTTGAAGATGCGCATTTTTCACTCAAGGCTGGACGTAAATGGAAATTGCTGCAATGCGGCGACGCGCAATGCGATGAGCTTCGTTCCCCAAACGGCAGAGTCGACCCGCGCCGGATCGGGTATAAGTGCGTGGCAAACTATTACTTCGTGTTTCGCGATGTGGTGGGACCACTTGGTGCTCGACGTTCTTTTAATTTTTGGCGGTACCAGGCATTTGAGTTTTTCCGTATTGCGATGTCGGCTCTGCGTCGCCGTCGTTGGAATGATGTGCAGGAACTTCGCGGCAGGATCGAAGGAACCCTTCGGGTAGCGCGAGGGTTTAATGAGCTCGCATGACCCGAGATAATTATCCGACAATTATCTACGATGAATTTAACCGTAGTATCGCACAAAATTTGCTGGCGGAATGACAGTTCGCCGTCTGGGTTTTCGACGGACGGGGGGTTTCCACTTCACATGAAGGCGATATCAGAACTGTTCAGCAAAACCTCTCTGGTGATCCCAGCCGAAATCTCATCCTCGCTAAATGGTGCGTCACCATTGAAAGGCCACAATTTAGAAGTTGTCCCTCTAGCTGTTCCTGTTGGTTCGGGTTTTAGAAGAAAGCTGAACATTCCTTTCTGGTTAATAAAAAATGGAAAGATAATTTGGCGCGAGGTCAGAAGGGCCGACGCGGTTCATGCCCCGATACCAGGCGATATCGGAACGATCGGTATGGTCTTTGCTCTATTGATGCGCAAGCCGCTGGTTGTAAGACATTGCGGTAATTGGTTTGTGCAGCAAACTATTGCAGAGAGATTGTGGAAATGGTCAATGGAATTATTTGGGGGCGGCAAAAATGTCATGTTCGCAACAGGCGGTTCGTCCAATCCTCCGTCAAGCCGCAATCCAGACATAAAGTGGATATTTTCTTCATCACTTCGCCGTGACCAGATCCAGGGCAGAAGACCGCTTACACTGCCGACTGATGGGAGGATAAAACTTACGATCGCATGCCGTCAGGAACCGAGAAAAGGGACGGATGTAGTTATTGAAAGCATGTCCGACATTTTACGAGCCTTTCCCAATGCGTCACTTGATGTGATCGGTGACGGTTCTCTTCTGCCTAAACTAAAACGGCTGGCGCGAGACTGCGGCGTTGATGACAAGGTACACTTTCATGGAAAACTTGAGCATGCAAAAGTCGTTTCGTTGATGCAGCAGAATCATGTTTTTTGTTATCCGACCTCAGCATCAGAGGGCTTTCCGAAGGTTGTCCTCGAGGCTCTTGCGAGCGGTATGCCGGTAATTACAACAAAGGTTTCGGTGTTGCCCGATCTCATCGCGAATGGCTGTGGAATCCTGCTCGATTCTCCTTCGCCTACAGAATTATCAAATGCCGTCATAAATATCTGTTCTGATAATAGAAGGTACGAACAAATGTCTGCAAAAGCTATAGAAACTGCTCAGAGATACAGTCTCGAAGATTGGCGCGATCTAATAGGAGAGACGCTGCGAAAGGCGTGGAATGTAACCTCGCTCAGTGATCACTCCTAGACGCTGAAGGCATCGTAATATGAAGGTTTGTTTTGTTGCCGGAACTCTTGGACGCGGCGGGGCAGAGAGACAGCTTGTCTATATGCTTCAGGCCTTGCGGGCCGTGCAGATACAAACCCGAGTGTTATGCCTGACGAAAGGAGAGGCGTTTGAAGACGAAATCCGTGATCTTGGCGTGGAGATCGAATGGGTTGGCGATTCCAAAAATCAGTTTGTTAGACTCGGCAAGATCATTCGAAATTTACGCAGACGGCCGGCAGATATTTTGCAGAGCGCGCATTTTTATACAAATATTTACACCGCTCTTGCGGGTCGGATTCTGGGCACACCGTCTATCGGTGCGATCCGCAGTGATATGCTGGTTGAAACTGTTTCAAACGGTTTTGTTAGCAGATGGCATCTCGGTTTTCCCAAAGAGATCATTGCCAATTCGCAGATCGCGGTTGATAGAGCAATCGCCAAGGGCATTGATCCAGACCGCATCCACCTTGTTCGAAATGTCGTTGGTAAACAAGGTGATAATTCCGATTCAAAGAATGGCAAAGTTGTGAGAATTCTTTTTGCCGGACGCCTCGTTAAGGCAAAACGCTGCGATCTATTCATCGAAATGGCAAGAAAATTACTAAACAAATTGCCCGACACAGAGTTAGAATTTATTGTAGCGGGTGATGGACCGCTCCGCCCGGATCTTGAAGCGGCTGCTTTCGAAAACGATCTCGACGGCAAGAAGTTGAAATTCCTTGGTGAACAGAACAATATGTCCACGGTTTATCGGGAATGTGACATACTCGTTCTAACCTCTGACCACGAAGGGACACCAAATGTTGTTTTGGAAGCAATGGCTCACGGTATGCCCGTCGTTGCAACCAAAGTCGGTGGCGTACCCGACGTTATTAATGATCATTGCGGCATTTTGGTTGAGCCAGCCAATCTTGAAGAATTGGTAAATGCTGCAACAAAACTGATTCGAAACAGCGATCTCCGAAGGAAGCTTGGAGAACATGGCGTGGAACATGTCGGGAAACATCACTCGATCGGTTATTTACAAGATAGGTTGACGCATATTTATTCCAATCTAATGGAAACCAGATAATGAGAGCAGCAGCATTGATTAATCGCCCCGTTGCCTTGAACGGACAACAGCGGCGGACAAAGAGCAAAACGTCAAGAGATTTTATGATCTTGATGCTGCTGACGCTCGTGCATCTGCCGTTGGGCGTAGCTCTGTATAGTACCGGTTCAGCCGGAATATTACATCCTCTATTGGCGTTTGGACTAGGGATGTATGCGGCACTTCGGAAGAAAGTGAATCTCGGCCATGTTACCTTTATCGTTGCCTACATTATCGGAGCGGAAGTTTTATGGAGAATGGCTGGCGTGCCCGCTCCATGGGAATTCGGCAAGTATGCGGCGGCGGCAATAATGCTTACCGCGATATTTCGGTGCCGTAGGTTTGATGTGCCGAAACTTCCTTTCTTGTATTTTGCACTTCTTATTCCGGGCTGCATCATGGTGATCGTGCAGATGGACATGAGCCGGGCTTTCAACGAACTAAGCTTCAATATTTCGGGACCTTTCGTGCTGCTCGTTAGCTGCTGGTTTTTCTACAAATGCAGGCTTAGCCCATCGCGTTTCCGACGGCTCTTGTTTGCGTTTATTCTACCTTTGCTGAGCGTGGCTCTGTCGGCACTTTTTTATACAGTAACTGCCGAAAATCTTACGTTTGACGGCGAATCGAACTTTACGACAAGCGGCGGTTTTGGGCCTAATCAGGTGTCAGCCATGCTTGGCCTTGGTGTTTTCGTGTCCGTGGCAGGCTTGCTTTTGTTTAAGAAATGGTCTGCCTACAGTCTCTATTTTGGGGTCGCTGCATTAGTATTTTCCGGATTGTGCGTGATGACATTTTCTCGAGGAGGTATGTATAACGCGATTGGCGGAATTATCATAATGCTCCTTTTTGGCTTGCGTGACTTTTCGGCTGGATTGCGCAGAATAGCTCCTGCGTTAGTTCTGGGCGTTATGTTCATGCTATTCATCTATCCAATGCTGGACGATTTTACGGGTGGGGCTTTGCAGGAGCGTTTTGAAGATACAGGAACCACGCAACGGGCGGAGATAGCTACAGCGGATTTTGACATTTTCATGGAGAATCCCGTTTTTGGAATCGGAGTTGGAGCCTCATATCTCGAGAGGCAGCGGTTTTTGCATAAAGCAATGAGCCATACTGAGTTCTCTCGCTTAGTCTCTGAACACGGTTCTTTTGGACTTGCGGCGATACTTGCCATGATCGCAATGCTTTTGGGAAATCTGACGCGGCCAAATTCCACACCGGGACGATCCTTCATAGCCGGGATGATGGCTTGGTCTTGCTTTTTTATGATGAACAGCGGCATGCGCTTGGCAGCGCCTTCATTTATTTGGGGCCTAGGGTTTGTAACGATTGTCAGTTTGCGCCCCAACGCGGCAGCTGCGCGACGCAAGCTGACAGGTTTAATTAAAAAACGATCAGAGCTTAACAAAAATCTCAAACCCGCAAAATCATTTTGACCTCATCTTCAAATACACAAGCTTTGAAAACACTGCGGATATGTGTTGTCGGCAACCTGCTGGGGCGAAATCCAGGTTACATCACATCACAAGGACAAATTCTGGCTGATCTATTATTGAAGGAAAACTATGCCGTCATTAGTTGTTCGTCGAAGATAAATCGTTTGCTCAGATGGTTCGATATTGTCTCGACCGTAATTTGGAATCGTAAAAATTTTGACGTCCTCATTCTGGAAGTTTACAGCGGACTGAACATTTTGATGTCCGAAACGGTCAGCTTTTTGGGACGAATTTTGGGCGTTCCGATGATCTTTGTTCTTCATGGCGGTAATCTGCCTTTGTTCTCGAAAAAGTATCCGCGGTGGGTAAAACGAGTGCTGTCCAGAGGTGACATCCTTGCTGCACCGTCGACATTTTTAGTAAACGGCTTGAAACATCTTGAATTTCCCATCAGGGTAGTTCGCAATATCATCGAGATCGATCAATATCCTTGCAGAGTCCGACGAAAGATCGAGCCGAAAATGATCTGGATGAGGTCGTTTCACCCAACCTACAATCCTCAAATGGCTCTGAAGGTTTTGAGGTTAGTAAAAAACACCTGTCCTGATGCAAGCTTGGTTATGGCTGGACTTGATAAAGGTCTCGAGCCTGAGATCAAGACTATGGCCGTGGAGTTGGGTTTGCAGGACGCAGTCAGATTTCCTGGATTTCTAGATCAGGAAACGAAGATAAAGGAATTTTCGGAGGCCGACATCTACCTAAATACAAACCGAATAGACAATATGCCGGTTGCTGTTGTCGAAGCGTGCGCAATGGGATTACCAGTGATCGCGACCAATGTCGGAGGCCTGTCAGACCTCTTGGAAAATGGCAAAAACGGAATATTGGTACCAGACGAAGATGTTAAAGGTATGGCCGATGCTGTCAATGAACTGTTGCATGATCACGATCGAACGGAAAAGCTTTCAAAAAACGGGCGAGAGTTGGCGGAACTGTCTTCATGGAATGCGGTTAAGATCTGTTGGGAAGAAATTTTTGCCGAGATGATGAATTCTCAAAAAGAAGCTGTATCTCACTCGATACCTCAAACAAATGAGCCTCGCGCTTGATATCTATCATAAACTGCCTGTTTCTTCCCGCTCGCTGATCGCCAGCGCTCGCGGCTACTATCTGCGCTGGTGGCGGTATGACCATGAAACAGACGAACTTGTTGAGGAAGCTCTGGAACGTGATACATGGGATGAGAAACAGTGGGCCGCATGGCGGGCGGAACGGCTTTCTTATGTTTTGTACCGTGCGGCAACGCAGGTTCCGTACTATCGCAACTTGTGGGAAGAAAGGCGGCGACATGGCGATACCGCTTCATGGGAATACCTGGAAAATTGGCCGATACTGGAAAAGCAAACCTTGCGGGAACGCAGCAAGGAGTTTGTTGCCGATGACTGTACGATCTCGAAAATGTTCCACGATCATACGAGCGGTACGACCGGCACATCACTAGATCTTTGGTTTTCGTTCCAGTCTGTAAAGCAGTGGTATGCGCTATTGGAAGCACGCGCCAAAAGATGGTATGGCGTGTCGCGAAAAGATCGGTGGGCAATACTAGGTGGTCAGCTTGTTACTCCAGTTGCTCAGCAGAAGCCGCCCTTTTGGGTATGGAACGCTGGTTTGAATCAACTTTATCTTTCCTCTTATCACCTTGCACCCCAATTTGCTCCGGCTTATTTGCAAGCGATCGTTGATCACCGGATAAAGTATGTTCTCGGTTACTCTTCCGCGATCTATACGCTAGCTCAGGAAACTCTAAAGCTGAAGCGAAAGGATGTTAAATTTGACGTTGCAATAACTAATGCCGAGCCACTATACGAATACCAGAGACAGGTAATAAGCGAAGCATTCGGGTGCCCGGTACGTGAAACCTACGGAATGTCAGAGACCGCCGCAGCCGCAAGCGAATGCGAACAGGGATCGATGCACATATGGCCTGATTGCGGAATGATTGAGGTCGCTGACGATAGTGATTCTTCAGATTTTCTCTGCACAGGTTTGATCAATGCCGATATGCCTCTTATCAGATACAGGGTCGGTGACGCCGGCAAGCTGTCGAATGATAATTGTGAATGCGGTAGAAAGCTACCGCTCATTGAAAAGATCGAAGGTCGTAGCGACGACCTTTTATATACTTTGGACGGAAGACGCGTCGGACGATTGGATCCGATCTTTAAAAGTAATCTGCCGATCATCGAGGCACAGATAATTCAAAGATCATTGAACACGGTTAACGTGAAATACGTGCCCGCTCCAGATTTTACCAAGGATGCTTTGCACTCACTAGCGACCCGCATCCGTGAACGAATGGGTAATATTGAGGTGAAGTTTGAGGAGGTTGATGCGGTACCGCGAACCGCTCGTGGAAAATTTCGGGCGGTGATATGTGAACTGTCCGCCGAAGAAAGAGCAGCTTTTGAGGCTTTCTAATTTACCGAAAAATGAATAAGGCGGACTATCAAACCTATCCATTCGTTTCAGTGATAATGCCCGTTTACAACGAAGGCAGCTTCATTTTGCGAAGCCTCGGCGCGTTGCTTGACCAAACTTATCCCAAAGATCGTATCGAGGTCATTCTTGCCGACGGCATGTCTACGGACAATACCCGCGATCTTATTCAACAGCTTGCGGACAAAACTTCGGTTGGGATTAGAGTCATTGACAATCAGAAAAAGATCGCCCCTTCCGGTTTGAATCGAGCCATAGAAATAGCCAAAGGTGAGATCATTGTTCGCGTAGATGGTCACACCATTATCGAGCCAAATTATGTTAGTGAATGCGTCGATGCTTTGCTGCGGAGCGGAGCAGCCAACGCTGGTGGAAAAATGAATGCGGCTTCCGAGGGCTCAGTAGGGCAAGCTATAGCGATTGCGACCAGCTCACGATTCGGCATCGGCAATGCACGATTTCATTACTCCGATGAGGAAGAGTATGTAGATACAGTTTACCTGGGCGCCTGGCCAAAAAAGATCTTTGAGCGATACGGTTTGTTTAACGAAGAGCTTGTCAGAAATCAGGACGACGAGTTTAACTACAGGCTGCGAGCTGGTGGTGAGAAGATCCTGCTTTCGCCTGGTATCAAATCGATATATTACAATCGCAGCTCTTTCAGGAAACTGTGGCGACAGTACTTTCAATACGGATATTGGAAAGTACGTGTCTTGCAAATGCATCCTCGGCAGATGAGTTTGCGTCAGTTTGTTCCGCTTGTTTTTGTTGCATCTTTGACGGTGACGGCAATCACGGCACTTTTTACACCTTTGGGGCGATGGGCTTTTGCCGGATTGGTGTTGAGTTATTTGCTGGCGAATTTTGCGGCAACCGCTATCGCTGCGAAGACAAAAACAGCTTTATTACCGCTGGTTTCCCTAAGTTTTGCAATTTTGCATCTCTCCTATGGATATGGGTTTCTATTAGGTGTCTTTTCCTTTTTAGGACATTGGTTTAAACCAAAGACGGGCGACATCTTGCCCGTCGATAAATAGATATTAAGTTAGAAGGCAACCATCTTGTCTGAAGAAATTTCCATACATCAACTAATCGCAGAGGTTGCTCGCCAGACGCCTGATGCAGTCGCTGTTATCGATGATAGCGGCAACCGGTTGACCTATGCCGAGCTTAATGATCAGGCTAATCGGGTCTCGCACAGCTTGATTGCTTTGGACGTGAAGAATGCGGATCTGGTCGCGATCTCTGTCGATCGGGCAGTTAGAATGGCGGTTGGTATTTTGGGTATTCTCAAAGCAGGTGCAGCCTATGTTCCGCTCGACCCAAACTATCCGCAAGACCGCCTCGATTACGTGGTGGACGACGCCGGAGCAACGATTCTGGTAACTCAAAAGGATCACGAGAAACGTTTCGAAACTAAGATCAAAAATGTGCTGCTCTTGGACGACGAAAATGTCGTTGATATTGATCAGCCAACTAATGTCACCGGTAATTCTACCGATCCAGCCTACGTCATTTACACTTCCGGAACGACTGGTAAGCCAAAAGGAGTTGTCGTTACTCATAGTAATTTGTGCAGCTATGTACGATCACTACCAACGGCCCTCGGATTGAGTCAAAGTGACAGATACCTACATTCTGCATCTATCTCTTTTTCCTCGTCGGTCAGACAACTTATGGTGCCACTTTCGCTCGGCGCGACGGTTGTTATTGCTTCAGCCGAGCGACTTAGAGACCCCCATGAGCTCTTTGAATTTATTTCAAAAGAAGGCGTCACTGTGTTGGATTTTGTCCCTACATTCTGGAGAAACTGCCTTCACGTTCTTGGCGACAAAATATCCGCAAACAATGTTCGCCTACTCCTATCGGCCAGTGAGCCATTTCCTGCAGCCGTAGCACGCGAGCTAACCGCTCGTTTCAAACCCGATGTTCGTTTGGTGAATATGTATGGGCAGACGGAAACGACCGGCATCATATCGTGTTTCCCAGTCGATACAGCCAATACATACGGCTCGGGAATTGTGCCGATCGGTTCACCTATTTCTCATGCACAGATGCACGTACTTGATGGGGCATTGAATCCAGTAGGGAAGGGTTCTACCGGTGAATTGTACATCGGCGGTGCAGGTGTGGCACGCGGCTATTTTAATCTGCCTGAGTTGACGGGTGAAAAATTTATCAATGATCCATTTAGTGAAGAGGCCGGTGCGCGGCTATATAAGACAGGTGATCTGGCTCGTTATTTGCCAAACGGCGCGATCGAATACGTTGGCCGTATAGACGATCAGGTCAAGATACGCGGCTTTCGAATCGAACTCGGCGAGATAGAATCCGTATTAAGCCAATCAAATAGAGTCAGAGAAGCAGTCGTGACCGCCTACGAACAAGGTGGTGACAAACGTTTGGCGGCCTATGTTGTCAGTGCGTCAGAGTTGAAGCTTGACGCGGACAATCTGCGTAGTTTTTTACGACAAAAGCTGCCGGAATACATGGTTCCGTCGACATTCATTGAGATACCTAAAATACCGTTAACACCTAACGGAAAGATCGATCGAAAAGCCCTGCCCGCACCCGATAAGGATACACAGATCAAAGAAGGCTACGAAGGCCCGTCAACAGAAACGGAAAAAACCGTTGCAAAGATATGGAGAGAGTTGCTAGGGGCAGACAGCATTGGCATTCATGATAATTTCTTTGACCTCGGCGGACATTCGTTGCTGGCAACACAAGCTCTCGTAAAAATTGCAAACGAAACAGATGCTCTTCTTACAGTAGCTGACCTATTTAGCTCGCCGACGATTTCCGCGATAGCTCGTAAACTCGATGAGCGATCTAAATCATCTCAAAGATCCTCAGCTGCCCAGATACCCATAGTTCCACGCAATGGTAAAATTCCACTCTCATTTGCGCAGCAGCGTCTTTGGTTCCTGGACAAGCTCGAACCGAACAGCGCTGCTTATAACATTCCGTTTGGCATGCGGATCAAGGGTGAGATCAATGTCGATGCACTACGACAAGCCCTGGACAGCTTGATCGTTCGGCATGAATCACTCAGGACGACTGTTGCCACGATCAATGGCGAGGCTTTCCTCGAAATAGTTTCTGAACTGAAATGTGACTTGCCGGTTATAGATATTTCCGAACTCGGCGATGGAAAACGGGATGAGAAGGTTCGCGCTTTAGCTTCCGAGGAAGCCTCCAGTCCGTTCGATCTTGCAACTTCCCCGCTGTTCCGCACTAAGCTATTGAAACTGAAAGCTGATGAATACGTGATGCTTGTTACCATGCATCATGTTATCAGCGACGGTTGGTCGCTTGCGGTCTTTTTTGAGGAACTGAGTGAAATATATGGCGGCATCACTCAGGGAGTGGATATTCATCTTCCTGAATTGAAGCTTCAATATGCGGATTTTGCGTCGTGGCAGCGTGGACCGCTAGCAGAAGAGGAAATCGCTAGACAACTTGAATTCTGGGCCGAGAAATTGAGAGGTGCCGAACCTCTCCTGGAATTTCCAACCGATAGACAGCGCCCTCTTGTTCAGACTTACAAAGGAGCTAATTACAGAAACACATTTTCCCTGGAACTCCTGGAAGAGCTGCGCGTGTTTAGCCGCAACGAGGGCGTATCGTTGTTTATGACGCTCTTGGCGGCATTCTATACGCTGGTCTATCGGCACACGAATCAAGACGATCTTGTGCTTGGCGTTCCTATAGCGAACCGCAATTACGGTGACATCGAACGCATCATCGGTTTTTTTGCAAACACGCTTGCGCTGCGTGCTAATCTTTCCGGTTCGCCTTCATTTAGAACATTTCTCGATCATGTAAAAGGTCTCGCGCTTGAGTCCTATGACAATCAGGACGTTCCATTTGAAAAGCTCGTGGAACATCTGAATCCGAAACGTAGTTTGAGTTACAATCCGATATTCCAGGTGATGTTCGGACTGCATAATACTCCCCCCTTAAAGCAGGAACTGTCAGGACTTAACTTGACGCCCATCGAGATGAATACCGGAACATCAAGATTCGATCTGGAAGTTCTTGTGCGTGAAAATGCCGATGGTCTTGGCGTTTTGGCTGAATACTCGACCGATCTTTTTGATGAATCGACCATCGAGAGATTTATTGCCAGATTTGAAGTTTTACTGCGGGGCATACTCAATAATCCAGATGAGAGTATTTCCGTTTTGCCTGTTTTGACAGAAGCCGAGAGACACTTGATAGTTGACGAGTTTAACGACACTGGAAAGGACTATCAAACCGATAAATGTGTCCATCAGCTTTTTGAGGAGCAGGTCACGCGAACTCCTGATGCAGCAGCGGTCGTGTATAAGGATCAGCAGCTTACCTACCTCGAGCTGAATCAAAAAGCTAATTCCATAGCGCATAGATTGCAGGAATTTAATGTTGGCCCAGACAGCCTCGTCGGGTTGTGCGTCGAGCGTTCGGTGGAAATGGTTGCAGGAATATTTGGTATTCTCAAAACGGGAGCGGCGTATGTTCCTCTCGATCCGTCGTATCCTACCGACCGTTTGAAGATGATGCTCGAAGATTCCGGAGCATCCGTTATCGTAAGCCACCAAAATCTGGCAAAGGAACTCAGTCAAAGAAATATAGACATCCTCTACATGGACGACCCTTCGGTGGTTTCGGACAACGGTGCTTACAACGATCCAATAACCGGTGTCGGCATGGACAACCTTGCATATATAAACTACACATCCGGCTCGACTGGACTGCCAAAAGGCGTTGCGATACAACACAGCTCGCTGAACAACTATACACACCATATTCTCGAAGTGCTAGGCACCGATCGCCCGTTGCAATTTGCAAATGTTTCGACTATCGCGGCAGATCTTGGCAATACCTGCATTTATCCTGCTCTTGCATCCGGTGGTTGCGTTCATGTGCTCAGTTACGACGTTCTAACCAATCCGGATCTCTTCCGGGATTACGCGATCAAGCACTCGATAGATGTGTTAAAGATCGTGCCATCTCATTTGAGTGCGCTGTTGGGTGAAACTAAAGACGGTTTAGAACTTCCGATCAGATGCATGATCGTCGGAGGTGAAGCGTTCTCTTGGGACCTCGTCAAACGCATCCTCGACAGGGAACGCAAGTGTACGGTCATAAATGAATACGGCCCGACCGAATCGACCGTCGGATCAGCTGTTGCGTATATCGATAAGATCGAAGACGAGTACCTCGCCTCGGCGTCGATAGGAAAACCTGCGGCAAATACAACTACGTATATTCTCAACGAGAGTATGCAGGTCGTTCCAATAGGTGTGCATGGTGAAATTTACATTGGCGGCAGCGGATTAGCGCGCGGTTATCTCAATCGGCCTGAGTTGACCGCGGAGCGTTTTGTAAATAATCCTTTCAGCAAAAAAGAAGGTGCGCGTTTATACAAGACAGGCGATCTAGCTCGTTACCTTCCCAATGGCGAGATGGAATATCTCGGTCGAATAGACGATCAGGTAAAGATCCGAGGTTTTCGCATCGAGCTTGGAGAGATCGAATCGGTGATAAACAGCTTTGAAGATGTTCGGGAATCGGTGGTTACAACACGCGAAGAGCAGAAAGGCGATAAACGTCTGATTGCATATCTCGTCAGCCGCTCCGATTCCAAGTTAGAGCCTGCTGAAATACGTAATTTCCTGAGGGAGAAGCTGCCGGATTACATGGTGCCGTCAGCCTTTGTGCAATTGGAAAAGCTTCCGCTGACACCAAACGGCAAAGTCGATAAGAAGAAGCTTCCGGCGCCGGAAAAAGACACACTATCCAGCAAAGATGATTACGTAGAGCCGCGGTCAGAGACGGAAGCAAAACTAGCTGCGATCTGGAGCGAGATGCTTGGTGTTGACCAGATCGGCGTTCATGACAACTTTTTCGATCTGGGCGGTCATTCATTGCTTGCCATTAGAATGTTCGCTGCTGTCGAGGAAACCTTTCACAAAAGTGTACCCCTCGCAACATTATTTGAGGCCGGCACAATTGAAAAACTGGGTGAGATACTGGATCGCGAGGACTGGTCAGAACCGGAAGCTTCGCTTGTTCCGATCCAGCCTAATGGAAACAAGATACCCTTCTACTGTATACATGCTGTTGGTGGGAATGTGATGTTCTACAGCGATCTTGGAAAATATTTGCACAAAGATCAACCTCTTTATGGATTACAGGCTAGGAGACTGGCAGGAAGACAGGTCGGTCACGGAACGATCGAGGAAATGGCTGAGTTCTATATCAAAGAGATACTGGAGCATCAGCCGGAAGGGCCTTATTGCTTAGGAGGTTCGTCGTTTGGCGGACTCGTTGCATACGAAATGGCACGGCAACTTGTCTCAATGGGCAAAGAGGTCGGATTGCTGGCGTTATTCGATACCGGAACACCGGAATATAAAAAAGCCCGCACTCAGAACAACTCAAAACTAGACATCAAGTTTCATGAATTCATCGAACGCATTCATTTGCATAAGGCAAACATCGGTGCATTGAGCGTGCCGGAAAAATTGGGTTATGTCGGTGAAAAAGTAAACAGAGGGCTTTCCAAATACAAGCGGCGATTTCACAACACGCGTAAAAAGATCGTTCGCGATCTGTACACGAAATTCAAAGGGAAAGGTGCGATTCCCAAGAGCTATATTCAATTGGAAGATCAGTTGATGCGTGCTCAACGCAAGTATTCACCTAAGTCATACTCCGGAAAAGTAACTCTGTTTCGAGCAAGTATTCAACCTTACGGACTTGTTCCAAATCCAACATTAGGGTGGGAAACTCTAGTCAACGATATTGAAGTTCACGAGGTGTTTGGCCACCACACTTCCATAGTTGCAGAACCCTACGTTCGAGGCCTTGCAGTTCTGTTGAATGAACATCTGGACAAGATAAATATCTCTCAATAGATCAACGGTCGTACATAGCAAAGATCTTTTGGTTGAGACTTAAGCCTCACTCTGCCCACTTAAAATAATGCAATTCCGTCGGCTCTCCTTCAACAGCTATCGACGCAATGGAATTCTCTTCCACAAAAAAACTTTCAAAACTCCAACCGCTCATTTCTTCGGACCTTGCTGTTACAGAAAACACTTCTGATCCCTCGCATGAGATCGTGAGAGTTGGAAGCGTGAGCGACATTCCGTCGCCGATGGCTTTCACATAAGCTTCCTTTTTTGTCCAACAATCAAAAAAAACCGTAGTTCGCAGCTCAGACGGTAAAGCCTGTAAGGCGCGAACTTCATCATCTGAAAAATATCGCTTAGCAATTTCCATATGCGGAAAAGTGGTATCAACAAATTCTACATCCATGCCCAATTTTGCATTGTGAGCAATTCCGACAATTCCAACATCTTGTGAAGATGACGCATTGAAAACGATACGTTCATCGCCTTCGAGTGCAGGCTTGTCAAAATTGTTATGAGCAAACCGCAGATCTGCGGGCTCAATGCTGACATACTTGCTAAGCAATTTTCTCAATACACCTCGGCGGATCACGAAACGGGTCCGGTCTTTTTCAAAATGAAATCTATCAGCACGAGCGCACTCATCGGCTGATAGGATCTGCCGCATTTCTGATACTGTGTTAACAAATTCAGACAAATCGAAGCGCCAAATGTGAACCTCACTGCTTTTTAATTTAGGAGGCTCGCAAGTGACTGCCCATTCGACCTTCGGAATGTGCATTATGACTTTTACTGTATCACCGGCAGGACAACAAAGACAGCCATTTGAGGTGAAGTGGTTGGAGGGGTGTAGGAGGAGCCGATGGGAGGTGTGACAGAGGTTGTGAGGCCGTTGAGAGGGATGGAGATGATCGGGGAAGCGGCGTTGAAGGTTGCGGAGATGAGAGGAGCACCGTTGAAGTTGAATGCGTTCTGGATGGTGAAGAGCTGTCCGTTCACGAGGCCTGCCGTGCTGAGGTTTATGTTGATGGAAGCAGCACCTGAGGGAGCGTAGACAATGACATTGGCACGTCCTGCCTGATAAGCGTTGGGCCGGATGATGACGGTATCGGGCATGGCACTTGAGCTGATGGTGCTTGCCGAGTCAAAGCCTGTCGAAGACTTCCACAATGTAAAGGTCTGGTTTGCATGAGCCGTGACATTGCCGAATTCGTCTGCATTAGAGGCCGTGCCGTAGTAGGAGTTGCTGTTGACATTATAGGCAGATTGGCTCGACTGGATGTTGATACCGGACGAGTTGGTAGTATAGAACTTGTTGCCTGTAGCAGTTACGTTCGTAACATCTGTGAGCTCGAGCCCGATTCCTCCGCCGCCTACAAAGTAGTTGTTGAGGATGCTGCCGTTATCCACACCTGCTCCGTAGCCAAAGACCATGTTGTAGCCGAGGACCCCGTGCGGATGGAAGAAACAGTTGTTCTGGATGAGGATATCGGCTATTCGCTGTGTTTCAGGCCCGACGACGAGGTTGTGGTGCCTGATCGTGGCTCCGAGAGGTGCTCCTGAGTTGGCCCAGACGTTGCCCTGTATGTCTCCGCCCGGATAGGCTGCTGTTCTGCCGTAAAGCTGTGTGCCGTTGCCGAAGTTGTTGAGGACTATGTTGTTGTGTATACGGGAGTAGCCTGAGGCGTTCTCAAGATACATACCATGGCCCTTGCCCTGATCCGTATCGTCGAACATTCCGTTGTTATAGCTCAAAGTGCCGTAAACCTCTGTATTCGAGCTTGAACTGCCTGAGAATATGCCGTTCAGGTTGTCGTGGACATTGAGATTGACGAACTTGTTGCCGTTTCCTGTGTTAAAGACACCGCAGCCTCTCAAGCCCTCTGCACCGTCCGTGTTCCAGTTGCGAAGCGGGTCGCTGTTCCTGATCTCAAGGTCCTGATATGTCGTATTGCTGCCTGTCGTATAGAGCTGGTTGCCTGCCATACGCACAAGTGCTCCGGCATTGTGAGCTACTGCAGCAGTGCTAGACCCTGCTGCTGCACGGTTAACAGAGATGGTATTGCCGGAAACACCGTTGATATACAGTGCTTCACCGTCGACGATAAGAGAGGTCGCAGCACCGGCCTGCCAGGGTGTTACAAAGATAGACGCATCGGCGACGGTAATGGTGTTCTGCGTTGCATCCATGGCTCCTGAAAGCGTCGTATAGAGATAACCGTCGATGACGGCACCTCCGACTCCACGGACAGTTCCGCCGTTGAGCGACGATTGAAACTTGCCTCGATACACACCTGCCTGAACGCAGAGGGTCTTGCCTGCAACGACGACTGCCGTCTTGCTCAAAGCCGTCTGCAAACTCCAGGGGTTCGAAAGCGTTCCGCTTCCCGAAGCCGTTCCCGTCACTGCCGCATAGTAATCACATGTGAACAATGACGATGGCGTCGATGTAGGTGTTGCTGTCGGTGTGTTGCTGGGAACAACCGTTGCCGTACTGCTCGGCACCGTTGTCGGTGTATTAGTTGGAGTGTTGCTCGGGATCCCGGTTGGTGTGTTCGTCGGTGTCGATGTCCTTGTCGGAGTCGATGTAGGTGTGCTTGTTCGCGTTGGTGTGTTTGTTGCCGTTGCCGTCGCTGTATTTGTCGGCGATTGCGAAGATGCCGCATATACGGTAACTACGCCTACTGTTCCGGTAGGTAACGTCACGTTCACCGCACTTCCGCTTACGGTCGTCTGTGCAGGCAGTTCTGTGGTTACATCACCGCTTGTATAAGAAATTCCGTAGGTTCCTGCCGGAAGTCCGTTTACTCCAAACGTTAGCGGGCCGGGTGAACCTGTAACGGTGCTGACAACTACAAACCTTCCATCGGCATTTCTAAACGCCAGAGGATCTATAAATGGATTGCCCGCATTGGCAGCTTGTATTCTGGTTGCACCAAAACGAATGTATTTGAAGTACTGTCTTAGATACTTAGACGGATTTTCTAATTGAACAGTATTGTCGTTGTAAATGTCGTAGCAACCGTCACCATTGTTGATTCCCCAATCAGCTAAAGATGAGATCGTAAATTGCTGCCAGGTGGAATTATTAACATCCTTCAGGTCCTGATGGAGCATTAAATAGTCTGCTCCGATAAATTCCAGCATTCCGGTCTTTTTGCCGTATTGACTGCCCAGATTCTTGATCTGTGTTGCCTGGGTGGAAGTGAGTCCGGCGTATCTGTGATACGAGAACGTATCCATGTACTGCATGGCTCCGCTTACACCGGCTATCGCACTAACGTAACTTGCCATATTACCGGCGTTCGTCACAGATGGTGCGATCAAACGCGGAGTGATACCCGCTGCGGTCAATCTGTCACCGGTCGCTTTTACCAAAGCACCTACCTGAGCAGCTGAATAATTGGCAGAAGCCGTATCGGGTTCCAATATCATTTCCCAGCTATCGGGTGTGATACCAAAAGTGGTCTGCATGTGCTGATACACAGCCATTACCAACTCGGCATACTCCGCCGGATTGCTGTTGTGTTGAAAACTCGTGCCCGTTGCCGCTCGTTTGAAATCAACAAAGTTGATATTGATGAAAAGCTGTTCACCACGAGCCGCCAATCTTTGTTTCAACGGAAGTACTATGTTATTTATCTTGTCATCCAAACATGCCCACTGAAATCCTGCCGGATTGATCGTGTTCGGGTCACTGTTATCGTTTACGACCTTGTAGCTCAAAGCTGTCCACGTATCTTCTGTGATCTGTCCGTTTAGAAACTGAGTGTAATAGTCAACGTTGTTCTCGATACCGCTTGGGACTTCTAATCTAATGCGATTGATACCAAGGTCGTTAACAGCTCCGTCAAAGATCTGATTCTTTATTGCATTCCAGGATGCCTGCGGGACGTACCTGTAACCTGTAAAGTCTGTTCCCTCCCAACCCGTCATTGTTTGATAGGTCGTAGCCGGATTAACGTTCACACAATTACTTCCGGTACAGCCTGTCGATGAAGGTGTGTTTGTTGCAGTGGCAGTTGGCGTATTTGTCGCCGTTGCTGTCACAACAACGGTTGCAGTGCGTGTTGGTGTGAAAGTCGCTGTTGCTGTTGGAGTGAATGTCGCTGTAAACGTCGGTGTCGAAGTTGCCGTCCGTGTCGGTGTGAATGTAGCGGTTGCAGTCGGAGTGAATGTAACAGTAGCTGACGGAGTAGGTGTAAATGTTGCGGTGTTCGTCGGTGTCGAAGTTGCCGTACGAGTCGGAGTGAAAGTGGCAGTAGCAGTCGGCGTGTAAGTTGCCGTCATCGTAGCCGTCGCCGTCCGTGTGGGAGTGAATGTAACCGTCGCTGTTGGCGTTGGTGTAAACGTTGCGGTTGCCGTAGGTGTGAAAGTTGGCGTGATCGTCGCGGTCGCCGTGTTCGTTGGTGTCGAAGTAGCGGTTCTGGTAGGCGTTGGAGTGAATGTCGCAGTTGTCGTTGCCGTTGCGGTATTAGTGACGGTTACTGTTGCAGATGGTGTGTTGGTGCCGGTGATCGTAGCCGTGGGTGTGATCGTCGGTGTGGTAGTCGCTGTTGCTGACGGCGTATTGGTCGCACTCATCGTCACGGTAGGAGTGCTCGTTGCCGTAGCTGTGAAAGTTGCGGTTGCTGTTCCTGTGGCTGTGTTAGTAGCGGATACAGTGGGCGTTGGCGTGAACGTATTTGTTGCCGTCGTTGTAGGGGTGTTTGTCGCGCTCGTTGTTGCCGTCGGGGTGTTGGTTACGGTAGCCGTAGCTGTCACTGTCGCAGTGTTGGTCGCCGAAACCGTCGGTGTCGGTGTGAGTGTGTTTGTAGCAGTGGCTGTTGGAGTGTTCGTTGGCGTCAGCGTTGGCGGCTGTGTTGGTGTTAATGTTGCGGTTGCTGTGACTGTCGGAGTGGCGGTAGGTGTATCTGTCGGTGTTGCCGACGGAGACGCTGCACAGACGTTCGCACCATTTGCTGTGGGGTTAAACAAACCGTATGTATTTGTGTTGCGAGCTCCACCTGATCCGTCAGGACATCGCTGCATCGAAACGGACGCTCCGTTTGCTCCGCCGTCTTCGTTTATTTGCGGCTGGCCGGGATTTAGCAACACTAACAATCCCGGATCGTCAGCGTCGCTTGTGTCATAAACCAAAGCATCTCTGAGGTTGGTAACAGTTACGACCGAATTGACCGGGAAAGCAGAACTATTACCTGCATACAGAGCGACTGCGTCCGGTCCGTTCTGCAAAGTTCCGTTTGCAAAAACTAATCCAACGCCGGGAACAGCAGCATTACCGAGAACAAAATAACCGTTTGCATCCGTACTAAGGCCATCCAGATCGAATGACGCGTAAGACCTGTCGTTACCGCCGTTGTACAAAACCACAACCAGTCCATCGAGCGGAGTGTTTCCATTTCCACCGTCGTAAAGCTCTATAAACTCTGCCGCGTCAGTCGTGCCGGCGGTATCTGAATCAACCTCGTTGATGATGATGCCGAGTGCCGGAGTAGGAACAGATGTCGGCGTGTTTGCCGGTGTATTGGTTGCAGTAAATGTAGCTGTGGCAGTTGCCGTTGCGGTATTCGTTGCGGTCCTCGTCGAGGTAGCTGTCGATGTCGCAGTTGCTGTAGGAGTAAATGTTGCTGTTCGCGTCGGAGTGCTGGTTGCGGTCTCGGTTGCTGTTGCCGTAAATGTCGGCGTCGAGGTTGCCGTCCTGGTCGGCGTTGCAGTGAATGTTGCAGTGGCCGTCGCCGTGTTGGTTGCTGCCTGTGTCGGAGTGTTCGTCGGTGTTGCAGTAAATGTTGTGGTTGCCGTTGCAGTGGGTGTGTCGGTCGAAGTGGCTGTGGGTGTCGGGATGTTGGTGGGCGTGTTTGTTGGCGAAAGTGGCGGCGTGCTTGTAGCTGTTGCACTCGCTGTTGCTGTTGCAGTCGGTGTGTCGGTTGCGGTTTCAGTCGGAGTTTCGGTTGCGGTTGGTGTTCCGACTTCTATCGGCGACAAATTCGAAGCAGGCACAGGCATGTCCGAACCCTGTCCAAATTGGTACGTTACAAACGCACCGTTGCTGCTGTTCATTCGATACCAGATGGTGGTTGACGGGCGAAAAACTGCGAGGTCGGTCTTGCCGTCGCCGTCGTAATCCGCTGGCACCGGAACGTCGCCTTTCATACCAAAGGTAGTTGCCGAAAATCCCGACGTCGAGCTGTTGATCACGTACCAATTGCCATTTGACGGACGCCATACGGCGATGTCCGTTTTGGTGTCACCGTCAAAATCGCCCTGGAGCGGCACGTCTCCGGCGGTTCCGAAATAGTTGGTGACCGTACTCGCATTTGAGCTGTTGATCCTGTACCAGACCGCTGTCGAGGGCCTGAAAACGTTAATATCGGCACGGCCGTCGCCGTCGTAGTCACCCGGCATCGGAACATCGTCACGCATACCAAATGTCACCGCGTTGAGCGAACCATCGACGCTGCTCGTCCAGAACCACTGTCCGCTTGAGGGTCGAAAAACTGCCAGATCGGCTTTTGCGTCCGAATCGAAATACGCCGGAACGGGTATGTCGCCGTCCATCCCAAAATAGTAGTGGTTGTAGCTGTTTGTCGTGCTTTCGAGTATCCACCAGACGCCGCTGCGAAACACCGCGATGTCCGTTTTGCCGTCACCGTCAAAATCCGCGGGTACAAGTTTATCGCCCGCAACGCCGAAATTGACCGCTGACATCCCACCGCCTTGCATCAGGTACCACATGCCCGTGTCAGGCCTGAAAACAGAAATATCCGCCTTTCGATCGTTGTCAAAATCAAAAGGAGCGCCTTTGACCTGTCCGAACGCCAGCGAGCTGACGGTCAGGGTCAGAAACAATAAAAGTGAGATACGAAAGAGGAATTTCGGTAAGGAGGCTGTTCCCTGAGGGGAAACGGTATTACGTACCGGGCAATTCTGCATACGGATTGGTGGTTATCGCGTTTCGCTGAATTTTGGCGAAAAATTTGAATTGTGTTGTGTCGGAAGAACGCTCCGGATATGGTTAGCATCCAGAGCAGACCCAATTGTCTATTTAAATACAAATCAACAATGTTTAGCATCTTCCAACTATTTTTGTACATAATTCGTATCTGGTTGATAAAACAGGTATTTACCAACGAAAAAAACCGCCCTTTCGAGCGGTTAACTTATGCTTAATTGGAAATGGGTTTACTCGCCTGACTAATATATCGCGAATGAATATTCTATCGTTCTAACAACTGAAACGGGTTTGCCGTCCTGTGAGGCCGGAAGGAACTTGATATTGCGGGCGGCGCGTAAGGCCTGTTCGTCAAGCCCGAAGCCCAGGCGTTTGGTGATCAAGATGTGACCGATCTTACCGTTAGCGTCAAAAGCGACCAGCATGCGGACGGTTCCCTGTGCGTTGGCGGTTCGCGCGCTGGTAGTATAGCTTGGCCGTGGCTTCGAAAGGATCTTTATTGGTGTCGAATTCGGCAAAGGCTGTGCGTCACTGTTGGTCATCCTCATGTTGTCGGGAACTTTGTAGTAGTTAGTAAAAAAGTAGAGCGAGTCCAGGTAATCTTTTTGCTCCTGTTTCATAGTTCCTTCGGGAGTAAGCTGCAGATATCGATTTAGGTCTTCGCTTGCTTCTTTTAGTAGCTCATATCGGGACTCGGGGGGTTTAACTACGGTGGTGCCTTGCAGCATAAAGCTGCTCACGAGGGTCTGCGATTTTAGCAAATAGGCGGGGGCAAACTTGGAATTGATGGCTATGGCTTCCCGTGCCTTCTCGTATGCGGAGTTGTATGACTCTCTTCGATAATAGTTGACCCCTAAAATGTAGACGGCCTCAGCGTTTTTGGTGTTAAGTTTGAGTGCCTTTTCCGCCTCCTTATCGCTCTGTTCAATGCCGCGCTGCAAATAAATATATGCAAGACCAGTGTGATATAGATCCGAATTAGGGTCTAGCTCCAGAGCACGCTCAACCGACTTTTGGGCATCTTTCTCTTTCTTGGACGCAAGATAGGACATGCCCAGGTAAAACCAAGCGCGGGAGTCTTTTTTGTCTGTCTTAGTGGCTTTTTTGAGCAGAGAAACCGCGGCAGAGTAATCGCGTTTTTGATAAAGCTCAACCCCGGCGTCTGTATCGGAACCCTGCGTGTACACTAACGACGCGGCAAAGATAATTACGCTAATGGTTTTGACGAGGAGTTTCACCGGGTGGATATTGTATCACCTTCTTAGAACATGTAATAGCCTTTCAACCGGAATAACCGGAAGTGGTGATGGTCCTTTCTGATCCCATTAATTGTAACGCCTGTAACCGTTGTCATAGTGGTTACAGGCGTTACAAGTTTACAAACGGCTAGGCGGCCATCTTGAGTTTCTTTTCGGTGGGCTCGGTTACGGTGGAAAGGCCGAGTTCTTTTGCGAGAGAGAAGATAAACTCCTCAGCCGCGAGAGTAAATTCAGCGATCAGTTCCTCGACAGCGTCTGCGATCGAGTGATGCACCTCGGGATGATTGCCGATCTTGATCGCGCAATAGGTCTCGTCCACGTCTGTGACGGTCGCTAGCGGAAAGTGCATTTCGCCGATCTCGACGTCTCTTAATAATTCATCTTTACCGTTAAGAGCCAATTGTCTCAACAGAAAAGAGGCCTTGGGCTTGGTCCCGATCCGAAATGGGCCGTTACATCTCATATCGAGAATGACCGCAGGCGGTTTGTAATCCTCATTCGCGAGAAGTATATTCTCAAACCCGTTTACGTAAACATAGCCCTTATATCTCTCAACTAATATAGTCATCAGAGACAGAGCTTGATGCAAAAGGCCGTCGGTAATGCAGATCGTCTCGGTCGTTGAGTTCTTAACTAAACCAAACGTCGCGATCTGGTAACCGGCTCCATTGTCGTGAGCAAACAGAATGGCGTTCAGCAATCGCCCGACGTCCGTCAGGTCGCGAAACTTCTCCGTCTGATATATCTCCATTAGTCTTCGTGGTGTGATCGTGTATGTAAGTGTTCTCATTGTGAAGTGATTGTACATGTGTGTGTTTTCCTTTTGTGTGTATAAAAATCATTTTTGTCGCGAGAGAATTGTTGTATCACTTGTATCAACTGTACCGTTAAGATTTTTGATACAGACCGTTACTCTATTCTCTATATCTATTACTTACTTAACTTAGATATACATATAACCCTCTCGCGATAAAAAATATCCTAAGCCTGTTGTGTCTGTATCATTTTTTGAGACGATACATCTGATACAGCTGATACAGTTTCCGAGTCAGTTTTCAGATATCGAGAAGCAGTAGAATGTGAAATACCGATCTCATCAGCTATCTCACGAGTAGTTAAACCCTCTAGCGATAACTCTTTTGCCCTCGCGATAACAAGTGATTTATCTTTTTGCGATTCGCTTTTCAGATGCTCGCGTTCGGTTGCGGTTCCGTTGAATACGAATTGCAGCAGATTGTCGCGTTTCTCGATGTTGCAGAGCAGGACGTTGTCGGCGTGGTAGATGATCGCGGAGTTTCGCGATTTTATCTGTTTCAGATATCGCGTTCCGGTTTCTTTATGGCTCTCGCCGATGGCGAACGACGAATCGCAAAAGTTGATGAGCATCTTTGACCCTTGCAGGTCGTTTCTGCCCAGAGGCTTTGAACTGTCGCGTTTCGGCGTGTGAGCGAGAGCGAGTATCGAGATGCCGTGACGCGATTTCAGCTCTTTCAGATACTTCATCAGCGGCAAGGCGTTCCTTGCGTTCTCTGTTTCATCACGCAGGTACGTGAGGTTGTCGATTATCAGCACGTCGGCCTTGTGTTCGACTATCGTCCTGTCCAAAGAGTGATTCAGATACTCCTCAAACGTCTTAAAGCCGTTGAGGTCGCTCGTCTCAGGATTGATCTCGGCACGTTTGAAGTTCTCGTTGAACCGGTAATGATTGGTGCAATGGTCCGCACCAACCGCACGCTCTGAAACGCGAGACTCGAACTGCTTATCAGTCAACTCAAAGTCGAAATAGACAACAGTCTGAGGTTCGCACTCCGTGCCAAGCGACATGTCCTTTGTGTCCGTAGGCCGACCGTTAGGGAGGGCTCTGTGGGTATCGAGGGCGCCCTTACTTACGTGCGGGCTACTGACACCTCTGCTTATCGCATCGCCGATCTGAACAGCAAGTATCGACTTACCGACATTGGTATCGGCAAACAAAATGCTCAGTTCGCCCTGGAACCAGAACTCACCGAACAGCATCTTCGGACTCGGGCGTGACTTGGCTTCGTTGAGCCATTGGTTGCCGCTTTTGACGACGAACAGGTTTGCCGACGACAGGTTACCGTCCACCCAACGCGAACACCCATCGACCATCAACGCCAAACGCTCGGCGATCTCTTCGCGGGTCAATCCCTCGTCCTGCACGCACGCCCTGATGTAGTCAGAGATGTCGGCTCCGTTCTTTTCAGCCATTTCGTACTCGGCATAAACGTCCAAAACCTTGACCGAGACGGCTGACTTTGCAACGAGCCGTGCAGCTTCGTTAGCCTGAATGCCGCCCGGCAGGTCGTGGTCGCGAACGATAATGATGTTCGTCTTTTCTATCCAGCGGTTAAACTCAGGCCGCCAGTTTTTGAACGACGAAGCGATAAAACCCAACTCCGCCAAACTGTCAGCGTCCTTTTCGCCTTCGCACAGCCAAACGTCACCGCCGTGACGCACCTTAGCCAGATCCGGCAAACGATACGGAACACGCTCGACCCAGTTCAGGTTCCAAACCTCTTTACCCTGATCGTCGTAATGACGCTGACGAAAATTCTTTGGCTCAAACCGCACGTTCTCATACAACAGCTTGCCCGTTTCATCCGTGTACCGGTAAACGGCAGCAACCTTTGGCTGAGGCGATGCGAGAAATAAGATGCCGTCCTGTGAAAAGGACTTTTTGATCCTGGGCTCTCTCTGCGAAACAAAGAGATCCCGCCACTCTATGCCCATTGCCTTAACAATGCTTTCCGTCGGGCACCCGGCAAAGCATCGGAGCAGCACCTTGCCGCCCGTTTCATCGATCTTTAGTGATTGTTTTTTGTCTTCGTGTGCGGGGCATCTAGCGATAAAGCCGTTCTGGCCCTTCCTAACCCCATTAAGTTTTTGTGTTATTTCATGTATCATTGTAAGTACGCCCTGCTATCTGTGAGAAAATGTGAGGCCTCTTCTGGTGGAAAAGGCCTTTCCCACCAATAAAACAAAGCGTAGAAAAAACCCTACCACAAAATATTGCAAAAGTCAAGCATTATTTTATGCGTGAAACAAGAAAAATGTAGGTCAACTGGAACAGATGTAACAGGTGGTGCGGGTATTAATAATGTTCCAATCAAAGTTAAGTTTGTATAGGTTTCCCGAATTTCTTAGTGTAGAATTGCTTTGTAAGTAGTTCTATCAACCGCAATTTAATGGACAGAATCGGCTATATCGAAATAAAGGTTGTCGGCAAAAAGGGCAATATTGAACTGACTCCGGAAAATTACGACATTAAGAATGTCGTCGCCGTTCTTGATTGTGTTGAGGGTCTTCTTTTCCCTAATAACAAGAAAGAGAGACCTACGATCAGTTACGACATTAACGAAGGGTCTGTTAAGCATATTCTCAAAACTTCTCTCCAAGCAATTATTGGATTCAATGCTGTACTTCTTCAGATCTCCAATAATAACTACTCGATAGATTTCCTCGAGTCACCAACAGCCAAAGCTTTTGAGTATTTTCAAGAGGCTGCAAAGAAACAGGACGTATCATTCGAGATTTCAACATCAGTCAAAAACTCAGGAAGGTTGACGGTGAATAAGGAAACTGAGTTCATTCGTTCCGAAGAAATATGGGTGGATGCGGAGTTCTATTTTTACGGCACGGTAACAGATTTTGGGGGTAAAGAGAAAGCAAACATACACCTCGACACCAAAGAATACGGATTATTAAAGGTGAGTTCAGAGAAGGCGATGCTCCGTGATTACGAGTCGAATCCCCTCTATAAGCCTTACGGTATTCGTGCAACAGGTAAGCAGAATATTCACACGGGTGAGTTAGACAAATCCACTCTCGGATTGATTGAAATAATAGATTTTGATCGTAATTTTGAAGATGAGTACATCGCCGGACTCATCAAAAAAGCAACACCTAGCTGGGAAGATGTGGCCGACGCTGATGAATGGTTGAGACAGATGCGGTAATAGGTATGGATGATAAATGTGTTCTCTTAGACACAAGTTTTTGTATACGGCTTTTGAACGAGAACGACGCTCTGCACAAAAATGTGCTTGGCTTTTTTCGTCTTTTTCTTGAAAAGGAATACCGCCTCAAGATATCGACGGTAAGCGTTGCAGAGTACTGCGTTAAAGGCTCAGTGGATGAATTACCTCTTAGAAACCTTGAAATCTTACCTTTCAACCTGAATCATGCGGTGCAAGCAGGCGGATTCGCGAACTTAGTGTTCGAAAAAAAAGAAAAATTAAAGCTCGACAACCGCCTGATAATACCAAACGACACTAAGCTATTTGCTCAAGCTCACGTTGAAAAACAAATAACCCATTTTGCCACCTCAGACGAGAAGTGTATGAAAGTTTACGATTTTCTAAAGAAGTCGCGAACAATTGACTTTGAAGTAATTAACGTCAGAGAACCTCATAGTTTATTTCTTGGCACATTACCATTTGAGGATTAACCCTGACGACTGCAACTTAGCTTGAACAGCTTGGAACATCTGTAACACTGGTTCAGTCTCAGAAAATGTTACAGACGCTTCTATTACGGAAAAAAGGCTGTAACGCTTGTAACAAGTGTTAACAGCCTTTCCAAGCATTACAGGCTTACAAGTTTACAGATCATATCCTCAGCGGCATGACGATGTATTTGTAGTCGTAGGTGGTTTCGTCCGCGATGGACATTTGGGTTTGGGCGTTGGCGTCTTTGAATTCGAACCGGACGCGAAGCGGTGCCTTGCCCTCTCTTGCAGGAGCGGCGGCAGCAGCGGTTCCCTTGCCCTTATCACTGCTTTCTGCCTCTGCCGATTGGCCTGCTGAAGCGATAGCTTCGAGATCGCCGGTGGCGGCGTTGGTGAGAAATTCAAAGAGGTACTGCCAGTTAAAGCCGAGCTGTATCTCATCGCCCTTGTAATCGGCAGGCACGACCTCGCGGCCTTCGCCTTCTTCGCTCGATTGGGCGGTGACCTCGACCTCGCCTTCACGGACGATGAGGCGGATCGAGCGGTTACGCTCATCGGCGATGAGCGACATACGGCGAACTGCTCCACGCATCTCTTCGAGGTCAAAGGTGACCGTTTTGTCGTTGTCCTTTGGCATTACCATCTCGTAATTGGGAAATTGGCCGCTGAGCTTACGAGTGATGAGCAGTCTTCCCTCTGTTTCGAAATAGATGTGGTTCTGGTCCTCGCCAAATGCGACTTCCCCGTCCTTTCTCGCTAATTTGACAAGCTCAAGCAGTGCCTTACGCGGCACGAGCGTGTCCATAACGGCGTCTTTGTCGTCGATAGCACGCTCGACATACGCCAGGCGGTGGCCGTCGGTTGTGATCATCTTTGCCTTGCCGTCGCCGATGATAAATTTGGCACCAGAGAGTGTAAAACGCGACTGTTCGTTGGTGATCGCAAATGCAGTGTTACGGATAAAGTAGCTGAACGTCTCAGCAGCGAGCTTGAGCGGCGTGCTCTTGAAAGTCGGCAACTCGGGGAACTGTTCCTTGTTGACGCCGGCGAGGCGAAACTTTGCATTGCCGCTCTTCATCGTAACCCAGTCGTTGTCTTCTTTTTTGAAATGCACGTCAGGAGCGTTCAGAGCACGAGCGATGTCAAAGAGTTTGCGGGCCTGTATGCAGATCGCACCGGGCGTGATGATCTCGGCCTCGGCATCGCAGCGTATCGTGCAGTCGAGATCTGTACCGACGATGCGTATCTCGCCTTCGCCGATCGATTCGATCAGGATGTTCGACAGCACGGGTATCGTCGTCTTACGTTCGACAACGCCCTGGATAAATCCCAA
>JBGARA010000091.1:0-14344 GCA_044230475.1 Pyrinomonadaceae bacterium
TCGTCGTGAATGCCGGCGGATCGCCTTCGTTCCACGCAAAGCCGGGATGGAATATCTGACCCGGATCTGTGTAGTCAGCGAAGGTCAATGCCGTGTTCGATCCGGCTGCACCTACAACGTTGAATCTCAGATTTATCAGCGTTCCTGAGCCTGCCAGATTGGCGGCCTGGAATGCTGAAATAATGAGGTGTCCCGAATTGTTCGAGTTCGGCGTGATCGACATGGCACTGCTCAACGTGCCCGTTGCGTCGAACTGCGGTGTTGCAGGAGTAATGACCGCCGGGTCAAAGCTAACCTGCAGATCGTACGAAATAATGTTCCGTCCAGTCGTGTCGCCAACCGTGATCGGGATTACGACCAATGACCCCGGCGATGCGCTGACATTTGGCAGAGCAACTGTTACAGGCGGTGTGCCTGTTGCGGTTGCCGTCGGCCCGGCCGGCGTGCTTGTCGGAGTGTTGGTCGGTGTGTTGGTCGAAGTTCGCGTTGGCGTGTTGGTCGCCGTAGCTGTAAACGTTGGTGTATTGGTCGGCGTGCTTGAACCGCAGGGGCCGATCAATTCGACGTTGCTCGTTACTGTGCTGGCTGTATCCAAACCGTCTGCGACGATCACGCGGCCGTCGGCAAGTGTGCCCTGTGCGTGGCCTGCACGTGCTGTGAGCATCGTGGGGCCTGCAGCAAAAGTGCCGGTGGCGATCGTGAAGATACGGGTGAGGTTAGTTGCTACGTAAGCGGTGGTCGCTCCGGATGTGATCAGCAACTGGCCATTGCCGTAAGGCGAGATGCCGCCGTAGTTTCCGCGTCCGCCTGTACCTGCAGTTCCAAGATTTGTCCAGCTGTTTGCAACCGGATCGTAGCGAAGAAGAGTATCGGTTGCCGTAAACGCTGCACCCGTCAAGCCACCGTAAGCATAGATCAGTCCGTTGCTGGCCGCAGTCGCATAGTTATTGGTACGAGCGTCAGGCAGGGTTGCTCCGGTAGTCCACGTGTTTGAAGCAATGTCATAGATGTAAGTCGTATTAAGAGCCGCGTTGAAATCGTCGCCGCCCATTAAATAGAACTTGCCGTTGACGACTGCGCTTGCAGCGGCTTCAAGACCGGCTCCAGCGGTCGGCACGTTAGCACCGCTCGACCAAGTGTTCGTGGCGATATCGTAGATACGCAGGGCGTTGGTCACGGCCGTTCCGCCCAGGTAACCGCCGGCGACGTAGATCTTACCGTTCCAGGCACCTACACTGCCCTGGCTGATGGCTGCAGGCAACGGGGCAAGCGTGCTCCAGCTGTTGGTCGCCGGATCAAAGCGCTGGAACGTGTTGGAGATCACCGGCGTCTGGTCTGCAGTCTGGCCGCCTGCGATGTAAAACTTGTTGTCCGAACCAACAGCACCCTGCAGAGCATAACCTGCCGGAAGTGCCGTTTGTCCCGCTACCCACGCGCCGCAAGGCGTCGCGGTTGCGGTAGCGGTCGGTGTCGAGGTGCTGGTAAGAGTCGGTGAGCCGGTGAATGTTGCCGTCGGAGTAGGCGTATTAGCGCTGCCAGCGACGATAGTGAAATTAGTGTTCGAAATATCGAAGAAGATGTTGCCGACAGCCTCGACCTTGATTCGTGCGGTCGTTGAAGCATTGTTCGGGATAAGCACATCTTCCGTTCCGTCATTTGCGGTGCTGGCTGCAAGTACGGTCGGGAATGTCTGGCCACCATCGGTTGAAAGCGAGATCTTTACGTTGGCTGCGCTAACCGGAGCGGCTGTTGTATTTGCAACGCTCCAGGTAACCGTCTGAAATGTATTGCCTGTCCACGATACGTTTGTATTCGGTGCGGTAATTGCAAACGGGCCGCTGTTGGCGTCGATCGTCACGTTGGACGTCGCGGTGTTGATGCCGCCTGTTCCGGCGTGGTTGTCGCGAGCAACAACTTGGAATGTCATTGTACGTGCTACGCTCGGCAGAAGTTCGCCTGTGAGGCAAGGTGCTCCGACGCCGCGTCCGCAATTGTAAGTCGATGGCGGAACGTTTCCGTTGTTGAGAATGTAGTTGAGCGACGGAAAATAGCGTGTTCCGCTTGCTGTAGGCGAATAAGGCCGGAAGATCGGCTTGATCCCGTCAGCATCCGTATTAGGAACAGCGGTCGTTGCCGCTCCTAGATCGTACTCCTGCCAATCATAGGTGATCGAATCGCCCGGATTTACATCGGAGGCAGTCGCAGTCAGAGCAAATGCGGACTGTTTCGGAATTGTAAAGTTGCCCGGACCAGTAACGGTCGGCGGTGTATTGCCGGACGCCGTCGTAACTGCGCATACATTACCGCCACCGGTCTGGCTGTAAGCGGTGATTACTTCAAGGCTTTTGACATGGAATGAATCGATACTGTGCTGAGCCAAGTCCTGATTGCCGCAAATTCCTGCATAGGCCATGATCGTGATACCGCTGCCTGGCTCATAGGCTGAGCCGCCCGATCTGTTTCCGCCGCTGCAATTGCTGACGTTGCCGTTAAATGTGTGGTTCGCGCCCCACTGATGGCCCATTTCATGTGCCACATAGTCGATCGCAAAATCGTCACCGACCGGATTCGGCAGGCCCGTTACACCGCCAGCCTTGCTTGAACCGCAAGGCACGCCGAGAAATGCAACGCCGCCGCCGCCCGTGCTGAACACGTGGCCGATATCATAGTTTGCCGAACCGATCTTGGTGTCACAAGTCGTTTGGTTCTGGCTGAGCATCGCCGAGCCGTCATTATCGGTATAAGGATCATTAGCGGAAGTGCAGGGACCGCCACAACCGGTATTATCACCTGCGAAAACGATAAGGTTGTTATTTGCAACGATGTTCATGTGGATCGCAACATCTTTTTCATAAACGCCGTTAACACGGTTCATGATAAGAACCTGCGCCGCGAGACATCCGGCAACAGTATTTCCGCCAACTGCGTTGCAATATTCCCAGTCGGCTGCCAAAGCAAGGCGATAGGTGCGAAGCTGTGTGCCCGAGATGACCTCAGGGGTCTCGGGACGCTCAACCTGCGACAAGAAGCTCGACGAGTCAATGTCATTCAGTGTCGTAATGGATTCGAAACCTGCGGTATCTTTGACTTCGCACTCGAATTTTCCTGTGAAAGGTCTGTCTTGTTTGAAGTAGCTGATGTAATTTTCGGTATCGCCTTTTGCGTACGGGTCGACGATGACGGTTCCGTTCGGCGACAGGATCATTGAATGAAATCCGCTCGGCAGAAAGTCGAAACGTGCTGTTGCGGTCGGGTCGTCAAGGCCATATCCGCGATATGTCGAACCAAGTTCCGGATAATTCGTCAACAGGCCGGGTTCCACAACAAGCGAATGCTCAATTTGAAACCGGCTGAAGGTGCCATCGGGCATTGGCAGGGTCAGAATGACCGCACGAGCGCCGGTAAATTCTTCCGGAGCCTGACTTAACAGCGCGTCCAATGCAGTTTTGTTCAGACGAAATGTTTCATAAGCTGACGGCCTCGCGGTACTGTCGATACCGTCCTGCTGCAGCGTTGTTTTATCCGTTTGCTCCCAGACATTGTCCGGAGAGAGTTGTCCCGCCATCGCTCCGCCGGCCATGACGAGCAAGGCGACTAGCAGCAGGACTATTTTATGGTTCCACTTGATATACATAACGAACAGGCTCCTTGTAAATTAGATCTTGGTTTATTGAAATCTCACGTTCCTGAATAACTTGCAGGAAACAAAAAAAGTTACGCAGTAAAACAAACTCTTTTGAATTATGCCGAAGCTCTTAAAGAATTACTCGTAATAATATAGAAAAAACGAGAGATTGTCTAACCAATTCAATCGTTTAACGGGTATTTTTTTGCGTCCGGCTCGATGCTAAACTGTTTCTACGCTATGACCCAGAATCTGGTTTCATCCGATCCTTCTACAAATGCCATCGAAATCATTGAACCGCTGGTTCCCTCGGCGATCGAGTCCGCCGTGCTTAGTCGAACTGAGAGGACCGGGTTTTGGCTCGCCCACAGGATGAATTCGGGCGTCTGGAAACGCCTGATGACCTTTTGCCAAAGGCATATCGGGTCGCTGTGGATTTATCTTGCGACCTACAACCTGATGAATGTTTTCGGCATTGAGAATGTCGAGAACTCCGATGTGAACAAACCTTTGCTGCTCGTAGCCAATCACCGTTCGTTTTTCGACATGTACACGGTTTCAAGCGTTATCTTTCGCCGGACTAAACGACCTGTCACCCTGTTTTTTCCGGTGCGAGGCAAGTTTTTCTACGACAATCCGATCGGATGGTTCGTGAACTTAGTCATGGGCTGGTTTTCTATGTATCCGCCGTTTTTCAGGGAAAGTAACGAGGCAAAAAAGAGGGAATTTGACAAATACTCGCTGCGGCGGCTGATCCAGCTTTGCACCGAAGGGCACGGCCACATCATCGGCTTTCATCCCGAAGGCCAGCGCAACCTCGAAGGCGGGCCGTACGACATGCTGCCCGCTCAGCCAGGCATCGGAAAGATCGTTTACGCCGCTCATCCGCAGGTAATTCCTGTGTTTATTGCCGGTTTGGGCAACGATCTGCCAAAGCAGATACTCGGAAATTGGACCGGCGGCGAAAAAGTGCGCATCTGGTTCGGAAAACCCGTTGATCTCGCCGAATTTTACGAAAAAGGCGACAGATTACGCACCCACAAAGAGATCGCCGACCACTTAATGTCTAAAATCGCCGAACTCGGGGAACAGGATCGGCGAGAATTTCTGTAAATGCCCTGGGGCAGATAACGTTTGCCCTCGGCCAGATAGTGGTTGCCCTTGGGCAGATAACGTTCGCCCTCGGGCAGATAGTGGTTGCCCTCGGGCAGATGACGTTTACCCTCGGGCAGATAGCGGTTGCCTTCGGGCAAATGGCGTTTGCCGTTGTGCAGTTGGTTGCCGTCGGACGGAAAATAGTGTCTGCCGACGTACTTTCTTTGAATTCCGTGTTGCCGAAACTAGAATAATTGCAACGGTCAACTAAATTTACCGCTCAAATAGCTGTGGAAGGGAACATAAAGCAACAAGTTACGCCGGTTTTGGAAATATCGAACCGCAGACGCTGGGCAATAGTCGCGGGCGTGATGAGCGGAATGGCCATCGCGGCGCTCGAAGCCACCGTTGTCGGAACCGCAATGCCGACTGTGATCGCCTCACTTGGCGGAATAAACCATTACAGCTGGGTTTTCTCGGCGTATCTGGTCACTTCGACGGTCACAGTACCGGTTTGGGGAAAGCTGTCGGACCTTTACGGACGTCGGATCATGTATCAAATCGGCATCGGCGTGTTTCTTTTGGGAACACTGCTGTCGGGTATGTCCGGCTCGATGGCACAGCTAATTATCTTCCGCTCGATTCAGGGATTGGGAGCCGGAGCGTTGATACCGCTGGGCATGACGATCATTGGGGACACCTTTACGCTTGAGGAACGCTCCAAAATGCAAGCCTACTTCAGCGGAGTCTGGGGCTTGTCGAGCGTTATTGGGCCTGTCATTGGTGGGTTTATCACCGATCAGATCTCTTGGCGCTGGGTCTTTTTCATAAATCTACCCATCGGAATTGCAGCCGCACTGATAATCGGTTTTGCATTAAAAGAGCCTAAAATAAGGCAAACTCCGGTCATCGATTACGCAGGAGCCCTGTCGCTAATGACCGCGATCAGCCTGCTGATGCTTGCGATGGTCGAAGGCGGTGGCTCCGCCGCGACATTATTTTCCACCGAGAATCTGTTGATCTTCGCTGCTGGGATATTTCTTCTCGGAATTTTTGTCTGGATCGAAACAAAAGCCCGCGATCCGATAATTCCATTCAAGCTCTTTCGAAACAGAACGGTCACTGTTTCGGTCATCGCAGGATTTCTGGCGGGAGTTGGAATGTTCGGTGTTTTGTCTTTCGTGCCTTTGTTTGCGCAAGGTGCGCTTGGTATGACGGCAACCAAGGCAGGCTCGCTGTTGACGCCATTGATGCTGAGTTGGGTGTCGATGTCGATCGTAGGAGGCAGGCTATTCCTGAGACTTGGCTACAGAACTATGACGATCGCGGGCTTTATCGTGATGACGATCGGTTTTGTAACGCTCTCGACCTTTGGACGCGAATCGGCGCCTTTCCTTCTATACATCTATCTTGTACTGATCGGAGCCGGATTGGGCTTAACGATGTTGACACTCCTCATCGCCGTGCAACAGGCCGTCGAACGAAGCCAGTTAGGCACGGCGACTTCACTGAATCAATTTTCCCGCGCGATCGGCGGAGCATTTGGCGTGGCTGTTATGGGAGCGATCTTGACCGCGGGTTTGGCAACTCAACTGCAGAAGGCGGCCGTTGGCGAGAGCGCAATTTTAACCAGCGAACAAGCTGCTGCCTTTGCATCGAATCCCAATGCTCTGATTGAACCCCAAGCTAGGGCAGTTCTTCCGGTTGAAACATTGACAGTTTTGCAGGAAGCAATGGCCGCAGCGATACATCCTGTTTTCTGGTCGGGAGCTGTGGTGTGTTTATTGGCTCTGTTGTCGGTTTTTATGCTTCCAAAACGCCGCGAAGAGCCTGAGTCTGCGGACTGCGGTGAAAAAATGCTGATGGCGGAACAAACGACTATCAATGCAAGAAATCAGCCAACGGCGACTGATGAAGCATAGGTTAGTACTTATAGAAATCGAAAGTCGGAGTTTTTCCTTGTTTGATCTGTTCCTGCCAGAGTTTCAGGGCAGTTGATTGATTTTCAAAAAGCTTCTTTTCGGTTTTAAGATTCGATAGCCCCTCACACAATCGCAGGTACTCGATAACTGTTTCGCGTTCTCCTGCCAACAACAACTCTTTTGCAAGCTGCATGTCGATCTCGTCGAGCCAACTGTCGGGCTTTCTCAGCGGAGCGCGAATCGCGATCAAAAGATGTTCTTTTGCCTTGGGAATATCTTTCTGGCGCAGAGCAACCCGCCCCAGTACGATATTTCCCGTGTGAGCGGCACTATCAAATCCAAGAGCGTAAGCATTTTGGCCAAAGTCCAGGATGAGTTCGGTCGCAAATGACTTGGCCTCATTGTCCATGCCGGTTTCATACGCTGCCGTTGCGAGTTTTTGCAGCAAGGTGCGCCGTTTTGAGTCTCGGTCATCGGAGCGTTCTTTTTTCAACACTACCAGCGCCGCTCGTCCATATTCAAACAGCTTCTTAACACGCTCGGAACGCTGGTCCGGTGTTTCCTTAATAACACCCGGAGGTGCAGATTCGTACAAAAGAGCTGGAAGAAGGAATAGCTCATATTTGTCCGGCAGAAGTTTTTGCCCAGAAATCAGAATGTCGGCAGCGATGTCACGCTCGACGTTCTTGATAAATGCAAAGGCATTCAGCCTTATGGTTGCATCAGTTTTGTTGGCCTCGACCTGTTTGAGCCACGCATTTTTTAATGTGAGATAGTCTTTATCGTCCGGCTTTGGGTTGAAAGACCAAAACATCATTATGGCTATTTCGTCATCACTAATTTCCGGCCGATTTTCGATAAGCCATGCCCGGTGCTTTGTGATCAACGACCGTATTGCCGGCGTTTTTGATCTGGAATTCGAGTAGAAAGCCGCGAGCTTGAGATGTGCCTCTGCGTCGGCAGGATCAACGAGCAACTTAGCTTCAAGCTTTTTTGCCTCGCCTGCGGTAATGACAGGTCTGCCATAGGCGTTGCCCATCATTGTCTTATAGGCTGCCTCAACCGGATCGACGTAAGCTCTCGCCGGCAATCTGCCTTTTGCAAGGGTAAGTTTCGGCGCTGCCGAGTATCTTATCTCAGTGTTAAAGGCTTCACTCGCTTTGATAATAACTTCGCGTGCCTTAGGGTAATCATCGACAGTGATGTTGTCTTTGTTTATGACCAACTCGCGTAAAATTTCGATCACGCCGTCTATCATTTTGAATTCGCTGCGGAAACTGCATAGCTCATTAGAAAAGCTTGTGTTCGCTGGGGGCTCAGGTGTCACGCCGTCTGGGAATTTTATTTGATAGGTTTCTTTTAGCCGAACCGCGCCTAGAGTAAGACTGGTTTTGCGCTTTTCTTCCTTCAACAGATCGGCCAGGGAGCTGATATTGTTAAGATTGATTCCCGGCGGGATGAGGAATTTACCCGTCGGCATAAACGATGTGAAATTCTCCAGGTTGACTTCCGCCTGAACCTCGAATGGATCGGTCACTTGAAAAGGATCGCTGACCTTGACTATCTTGCCGTCACCACGCAAGCCGTAATAGGCGAGCATCATTGGAACCAGGCTCTTTTCTTTAATACTTGGGCCATCGAAAATCGGACGAAAAACTAACTCTGCCCTTCCTTTGTAGCCATTTACAAATGCGGCCTTGATACTGCCGGTGGGCGAGATCTCCATATTTACCGAGCTGGTGATCTGATTGTCGTCGGGGCGATTTGACGGCACTTCGATGAGCCCGTTTTTGCTGCCAGCCAAAAATGCTTTTTTGCCTACTAGGTATTGTGTTACCAGGCCGAGCCTGGAGTTTGGCACCGTTCCATCGGCAAAAACATCGAGGCTCGGTATATATAGGATGGCGTGGTTGAAATATGAAGGTGCGGCTACAGAAGGAAACCAATCCCCCATATCGGCGCGAATTATGACCGGATAACTTTCAATACCTTTTGCTTTCAGCATGGCGTAAAGGATCGTCGCGTAATCTTTGCAATCGCCGTATCGATTCGCGAGTATCTCGGCCGCCGCGTGAGGTATCCAGCCGCTGCGGTCCGCGACTATGGAAAGATAACGGATATTTTTGTTAACCCAAAGATAAATGGCGTTTGCCTGCTCAGCCGGGGTCGTCTTATCTTTAGTGATCTCATCGGCGAGGGTCTGAATATCCGGGGTTACTACCGATTTTTTGTTTGCCTCATTCCAATATGCTGCGCCCAATTCCTCAAAATCTTTGAAACTCGTCAACATTACACGGGAACTTGTTCCGATAATGTCGAACATCAACATCTCGAACTCGAGTGCCGGTTGTTCTTTCTTTCTCCACTGCCATCGGGCACGCCCGCCGCTGTCCGGCAAGCGTCCGCCTTCGAGGCCGATTGCCTCGATGTAGATCGGATAATCGACCGGAGCGCTCAAATTGATCTCGGCAGATTTCCAATCAAATATCGATGGCAAATAATCAACCTGATCGAACTTCTTTTCGAAGTAGGTTTTCTTCTTACGCAATCTGAGCGCATAGTGAGCAGCATCGCCTACCTCCATCCCGTCGAACTTTACTTCAAGCATCATCATCGACGAAAACGAAGGAGCGGCTTCGGCTTGCGGCGTTCGTTTGATCTCAACGGCACTTGGCGGAACCACTACCTTTTGGCCATCAGCTTTCAGAATATACGTGTCAGAAGCAGTGTATTCGTCGAGATCGCCGTTAAAGATCTTTTGGACAGTCTTATAGCGTGCGATCGCAGAGCGGGAATTGAACCGCTGAAGGACTTCGACGGTTTGAACAGATGTGCCGTCCGCAGCAACATCGATGTTGCTTATGTATTTTTCGATCGACAGGCCTACAGCTTTTGACTCTTTCTTTGGCGGCGGAGGAGGAGCCTCGGTAGATGAAATTACTTCAACTTTTCGCTGAGGTTTTATTGTGACTGTCTTTTTGCGTTGTGCGGAAACAGTCAGCGAGCAGAACGAAACCGCGAGCGCGAGAGCAAACAATTTCATGGTGAGAAGATTAAGGAGTTTGATCATGTCGGACAACGTTAAATTTAAGGAGCTGTGTTTGAATTTGTTTCCAGTGTTGCAGATTGTTCTTTCTGCTCTGCTTCCTGTTTTAGCTCTTCCGCGGATTTCCATCCGGCTTTTCTCAGTAATTCAATTGCAAAACGTACGGGTACGGCCATGTTTGCCGCAGTGTTTTCGGTAAAAACGCCAAAATTCACGCCGATGACCTTGCCCGTTTGGCCGAACAGAGGAGCTCCTGAGCCGCCTTCGGCAGTTTTAGCGTCGTGAACGATCCTGCGAGCGTCAAGGTCGGTAATCGCTCCTTGCGTAGTCAGTGGGACGATCTTTTGAGACTGAGCGAGAAAGTTGATCAGATTCTGACGAGAATTGCCGAAACGCTGGTTGATCGATTTTGCTTCGTCGTCGTCGACCATCGCAAGCAGGCGGTCAGGGCCGCTTGGATAGCCCATCGTGACGACGGTTTTGCCAACCGCGGCGGATTCAGAATCCGGGTCGAGCGGAAGCGACGGTATTTCCGATGGCAGCATCGCCGGATCGATCGCAGCGATCGCAAGGTCTTCCTTACTGCCGGTTTGTTTTACCTTTAGAGGAAAAGGCTGCGCAAAATTTGGAAAGTAAACAACGAGACGTTTTACCCGAGCACGGCCGTTGGCCGCCTTCATCATCTGCATGACCTGTTCGTCCTCCTGCCAAGGTTGGACAACGTGACGGTTTGTGACGATGTATCCGCTGCCGACGTGAAAGCCCGTTCCGATAAAATCGTATTCGACCGTCGAGCCGTTGCCCTCGGTGGTTAGGCCGATCTGCGGCGGCATGTTGGAGCGGCTGGGGTCTTCCGATTGTGAAGGCTCAAAAGGGTTCGGCCTGAACGATTGAGGATCGGCGTAACGCAGGACTTTTCCGCTCTTTTTATCCACCAGATCGTAAACGCCGACGATCAGGCAAACTCCGCCGCCGTATTCCACACGCAGATTTGGAGCGAGCGAGACGGTTTTGATCAGCTCCTTATTAGATTTCTCCAGATCGCCAAGTTGGCCGCTGGCCTCTTCAAGTTTGCCTTCGAGCCGTTTTATCAGATCGCTTTGTTCCGCAGCGAGCTCGCGACTTTTGCGCAGTTCACCGTTGACGGCGTAGCCGATGTAGAGAATCCCAGTGACAAATCCCACAGTTAGAACGAGAGCAATGAGCTTTGTTGTCCACGAGATCTCGCGGAAAAGTTCGCGAACGAACTCGCGAAGGAAAGCCTTCGCGTCGTCGCGTTTTGCACCGGTGGACGCTTCGATTGCCGCGTCCTCGATAAAGCGCGAGATGTGCGGTTGTTCGCGGTTGGTCGTGATCAGCGAGGATTTTGTTTCGAGCGAGAAAAATGCGAACGAGATGTCAGAGCCCCCAACGGTGATAACGTCGCCATCGGCGATGGCGATGAACCGCCGCATCGGTTTGTCGTTGATCGTAAGGTCGAGCGTTGCGTCAAAATCGGTAATGCGATAGCTGCCGTCGGCGTTTTCGAGATCGAACCACAGCCCGCGGCCGTTTGTACGCGGCGTGTGTATCTGAAGGTCGCTAAATTCGTCAGAGCCGACCCGAATTCGCTCGTCTGAGAAGAACTCGGTTCGCTTTTCCGTGCCGACCGTGATGTGGATAATAATGCCGACTGCCATCGTGCGTGTGCCGAAAATGAAATCTTACCACAAAACTATGGGCGGAAAGGCGACTGTTAGATGAGTGTGCCCTCGCTTATGAAGTTGCACGCTCATTCGTACTAACGTTTCCGCTCGCTGTTTCTCAGAACGTTTACAATTCTGAATTGAGATATTAATATGGTCTCAAGTAATTCAGAACAATCGCGACTCTCGAGCGGAGGATAAGATGGGTTCACCACTGATCGTATTGACGGCTTCGGCCAGCGAAGCGAGCGAATGGAAACACAGCATTTGGCAGCAGATGGTTTCTGCGGGCATTCCTTCGAAGTACGGCAAGAAGTTCGTCAATCCTGCGGCGCTCGAGTGCGAATCTTGGCCCGATGGCCGAGCGAAATACGTCCCAAACGGCATTCGTGTTGTCGAGGCGTTGCTGCTTCGCGAATATGACGAATCCAACGTCGTCACCTGTTACCACGAGAACCTCGAAAAGTTTGTCGGGCCTGAGACGAAGGTCGTCGGCATTCACGCGCACAATCCGCTTGGCATTTCCTACGCGACGGACGTTTACACAAAACTTGCGGGCGAGAACCTGATGCCGGTCAACGCCGCGGAGTTTATGAAGATCGTCACGCATCCGGTGCTTCGTAAATATCGTCCAAAGATCGTGATCGGCGGCCCTGGAGCGTGGCAGCTCGAAAAGGCAGGACGCCTTGACGAATTCAACGTCGACTACCTGATCGACGGTGAGATCGAACGCGTATTCGGCGATATCTTTCGCCGCATCATCAACGGCGATCCGTCGCTCGAACGAATAATCAAAATCCCAAAGAGCGAGCAGCCGACAGTCGAAGAGATACCGATCGTTCGGCATCGTTCGACATTCGGCGTGGTCGAGATCACGCGGGGCTGCGGACGCGGCTGCCAGTTTTGCTCGCCGGCGACGAAGGTCGGACGCTCGTTCCCGATGGAGCACATTCTTGCCAACGCCCGCGTCAACGCCGAAGAAGGCGCTACCGAAGTAATGCTCGCGAGCGAAGATATGTTCCTTTACGAGCAGGGGCCGAACTTCACGCCGAACACCGACGCGTTGATAAATCTCTTCAAGTCTGTCAAAGCCGTTCCGGGCATCGAGACACTGCAGACTTCGCACATTACGATGGCGCCGGTCGTGCGGCATCCCGACTTGATCGAACGCCTCACGCCATACGTTGTGCCTTACTCACATCTGCATCACGACGATTCGACCGATGCGAACAAATGTGTCATCGACCCGATCATCGGATTAGAGACTGGCAGCCCACGGCTCTTCGACACCTTTATGAAGGGCAAGGCTTACCCGTACAAAGCGCATCAGTGGCATGATGTTGTCGTCAAGGGCATGGAGATCCTCAATCGCCATAACTGGTATCCGTTCTGCACGTTCATCATCGGGTTGCCGGGTGAGACAGACGACGATACAAAGATGTCGCTCGACCTGCTTTATTCATTACGAGAAGCAAAGGGAATGTTCGTGCCGACGTGGTTCGTGCCCCTCGAGAACACGCGGATGCAGGCGAAGGAAAGCGTCAAACTGGTGGACATGACCGACTTGCAGTGGGAATTCTTCTTTACGTGCTGGCGCTACAATCTCGATTTCTACGGCGCGGCGACACGCAAGCGCTGGCAATGGTCTATGGGAGTGCCGCTCTACTACCAGATGATGGGCAAGCGGTTATTTGGCAAAGGCATCAAATATCCGCTCGCCCGTTTTGCAGGTGCGCCCGAGAGTTATCTGAAGAAAAAGCTCTACCTCGACCTCACCGGCTACAAACGCACAAAAGCTGTCATGGCGCCGCTCGACAAAGAGATCGTCCCCGCGTTTGAAACGGTAAAAGGCCTCAACATGGTCGAAGCCGCCGGATAGTTCTGCTACGCTATTCTCATGGCAAAGCCGAAGTTCATCACCGACCGCGAAGATCTGGAAAAGCTCGCACCGATGCTAAAGGCGCCGATCGTGAGGCAGGTGTTTGTGTGTACGGGCAAATCTTGCAAGGCGGTTGGCGGCGAAGAGGTCAAGGCCGAGTTCGACCGCATCTTGGTTGAAAAAGGCCTGCGTCAGGGCAAGGAATCTAAGGGCCGCAATCCGCTGGGCAGCGTGCTTCTCACCGAATGCGGCTCGATCGGCTTCTGCTCGATCGGCACCGCCGTAATGGTCCACCCCGACGGCACGCTCTACGCCCAAGTCCAACCCTCCGACGTCGCCGAGATCGTCGAACAACACATCGAAAAAGGAAATGTCGTCAAAAGACTGGCGTTGATGGAACTAGGTTGACGAATGATGAAGGCGATTCACCAGAATTTCCACCACGGCTTTTTGTCAACAATTCCGCCCAGGTCGAAGTCGTTGTTTGACCGCTGAACTTTTCCTTCCTTCCATTCGGCAAATCGTTGAGCGATCACCGGTGAAAGTTTGTCGTAATTCTTCCACGAGTCCTCAATGTGGTACAGAGTCGGCTCGCCACGGCTTAATGTCTCCTCGTAATCAGTCACATACTGTCCGGAGTCACCGGCTTCGCCATAGTATGCTGCCGCGAAAGCATTGCCTTCATCGGTTAGCTCTTCGTCTGTAAACTTCTCATCGCAAGCGCTGATAACAAATTGTCCAGGCGTGATGCGCCGTTCTTTTAGAGCTTCAAGTTCTTGAGGGAACTCGTCGGTGTGCAGTTCTCCGGCCATTTCGTGCAACATACACCACGCGACAAACATACCGATATGCGTTGCTCCGGCGTCGGTCGGAAGGTCTGACGGAAAGTCCCCGTCGTAATGCCAAGAGGCGTCGTCGTATTTCATCTTTCTACTCCCTGTCGAAAATACGTCGTTGATAATACACCAAATTCGGTATTATCAACGACGTTTTGTTAGTGGTTAGTTAGGGTGTTGGTTTTTTCTTTGTTGGTTTGTCGTACTCGGACTTTTTCTTGATGCCGAGGCCCTGGAGTTCGTTTGAGCTTGCACC
>JBGARA010000092.1:0-13318 GCA_044230475.1 Pyrinomonadaceae bacterium
AGATAATACTGAGCGATCCCGACATAGTGGAATGCCATTGCGTGGCGCGGATCGAGCCGGATTGCCTCCTTTAGCTCGACCATCGCACCTGTGTAATTCTTGGCATCGACCAGCGCTCGCCCGCGTTGATAAGCAGCTTCACCCGAACTAGTCACCTGTGGATACACCGCCAACGTAGCCACGATCAACCAAACGGCAATAAAGAGATGCTTCATAGGCCTATTCGACTCAAATAAACTACCTGCCTGAACCTGATCTAATTAGCTCGCGCAGCTATCTTAAACGTAATCCGCTCTGATTGGCAATGTTCCGGGCCAGAGAAAAAGGGCAAGGTTAAGCCGTAGCATCGAGTTCTTCTTCGAGAAGCTGGCGTTCGTAGAGGTCGGCGTATTCCCCGTCGAGAGCGACGAGTTGATCGTGCGTACCACGTTCGACGATGCGGCCCTGCGACAGCACACAGATCAGGTCGGCGTCACGGATCGTTGAGACACGATGCGAAACGATCAGGGTCGTCCTGTTTTCGCGCACGTCGCGTAGGTTGTGAAGAATGGTTTCTTCGGTGTAGGTATCGACCGCACTCAACGAATCATCAAGAATGAGAATTCGCGGATCGCGCATGACCGCCCGTGCAATTGCGGTTCGCTGTTTTTGCCCGCCTGACAGCGTGATGCCGCGTTCACCGACGAGTTGCTCATACCTGCCGGGAAAATCGGCAATGTCTTTTGCAAGGCCGGCGATCTCAGCGGCTTTTTCAACGGTCATCTTGTCAGAACTCAGAATCCCGGTCGCTACCGCTGGTTCTGACACACCGAACGCGATGTTATTCGCAAGGGTATCGCTGAAAAGAAAAGTTTCTTGCGGGACAAAGCCGATCGACCTTCGCAATTGTGCGAGTGGATATTCGCGCAACGGGAGACCGTCAACCAGAACATTGTTATGAGGGGCATCCAGGAGACGCGGGACGAGGCTTACCAATGTTGATTTGCCACTGCCGGTCTTGCCGACGAATGCGACGGTTTTGCCTTGTTCGATCACGAGGTCAATGTCTTGCAAAACGGGCTTACCGTTATACGCAAAATTGAGATCGCGAAACTCAATCTTGCCTTTTATCGGAGGCTGTTCAAGTACATTCTCGTTGTCTTTTATAGATGGTTCAGCTTCGAGAATGACGTTGAAACGCTTGAGCGAAGCGGTGCCTCGCTGATAGAGATTGACGACGTAGCCAAGGGCGATCAGATACCAGATCATTCGCTGTAGATAGAGAATGAAAGCTGTAAAATCGCCCGCCGTGATCTCACCGCGAACCGCCATCGGCACGCCGACCGCAACGATAATTACAAATCCCAAACCGATAAAAAAGAATAGTAAGGGCCGCATTGCCGCAGCGTATTTTACAAGCCGTAGATTTTGAGCCGCGTATTCGCGATTCAAGACCTGAAATTGTTCGATCTCGGCGTCTTCCTGCGCGTAGGCACGAACAACGCGAACGCCGGTCAGGTTTTCCTGCGCCCGAGCGGTGATGTCAGAGAAAAATCCTTGTATCGTTTCAAACCGCTTATGGATCTGCTCGCCCAGGTACTTAACTGTCAGTGACACAAGCGGCATCGGGATGAGAAGCAGCAGAGTGAGCTTGACTGAAATGTTGAGCATTATCGGAAGGCTAATGCACAATGCAAAGATCGCCTGAAAGCTGTAAAGGATCATCGGCCCGACGATCTGGCGGATCGCGGCGAGGTCGTTCGTCGCACGAGCCATAAGGTCTCCGATGCGTGTCTGCTGAAAGTACTCGAGCGGCTGATCGACCAGCGCCGCATAAAAATCGCGCCGCATATCGAACTCGATGTGACGCGAAGTGTTTATCAACAGCCGGCGCTGCAGAAACAAAAACACTCCACTCGCAAAATTGATCGCCAAAATGACAAGCGGATAATAAATAGCCTTTTCACGAGTAACGCCGCGACCCAGATCGTCCACCGCCTGTCCAACCATATAAGGCACGAACAATCCGAAGGCCATCGACACCAGAATGCACAAAATGCCAAGCAGGATCGTGCCCTTGTAAGGAGCAAAATATTTGGCGAATTTGCGGAGTTGTTCCATCTAGTTTCTTGGACGGTTGGCACTCACCGCCCGATCACGCAGGCGTTTCCGACACTCGTGTGTAAGTCGAAAGGCCCGTTGCGATCAGTTTGCTTTGATCATTGTGCACCTCTGCCGACACGGTGAAGATCCGTTTACCGGCGCGGACAACCTTTGCGGTACATGTGATCGCGCCTTCGGTAACAGGCCGCAAATAATGAACGGTGAGGTCGATCGTTGCGGTTGCCTCGCTTTTATCAAGCCGTGTGCGTACCGCAAATGCCATAGCCGTATCGATCAGCGTCGCAGTCACACCTCCGTGAAGTACGCCGCTTGGCTGACGCAGGTCGTCGCGCATTTCGATGCGGATAACTGCTTCATCAGGCCGCAGATCGACAAGGTGCATCCCGATAAGCTTAGAAAACGCCAAACCGTGCAGGGTGTTTCCGGCAAAGGCACGCGCCTCCTCCGAAATCCCGGGACTTGAATTATGCTCGGTCATAGAGGTCTATTTATTGCCGACAAGAATATTCTTCATTTCTTCTGCAGATATTTTTTTCAAACCAGTTGGCAAGACAAATAGCTTTTCATCTGTATCGGTTTTGAAATCTGAAACGGTGATCGTCATCTCAGGGTTTTGTCCGGTATCACCGGAACCAAAAACTTCCTTCTTGACCGGCAGGCCAATTTTGTCGTCAAAATAGACCAAGGATTCCTTACCTTTGTCGGCATCGGAAAGCACCTTGTATTTGGTCAACCCGCCGTCGTTCCCGAGGTTTTCATAGATGCCTTTGGCCTTGTTGTTCAGCATCCCATACGTCATTGCTCTGACCATATCTTCACGTTCGTCAAAACCGTGGCCGATCGGATATTCAGCATAAACTTTGGTGGCCATAGAAATGACATATTCTTTGTCGGTGTGGATAGTCGTCACTTGTTCAGGATCCCCAAATAGGGCATCCATTCGCCACTTCTCGCCGTCTCGCATCATAAAGAACTTCTCAACCCCCTTGGCTGACGTCTGCCAGATCTCGGTCTGATATCTTTCGGGTTCTTCATTAGGGTAAGGCGCCGCGGTTTTCTCGACACCGTTTACCGAACCGTTGAAATTCTCGCCGGTCGAAACCTTCTGACAGCCTTGGAAAAGAAATGTCGAAATGATCAGGAGGAAAAAGGACGCTATTAGTTTTGTCATATTCACGAATTTACCGCAATTTTATCATAGCGGCCTATCGGCTGAGGTGTCATTGCAGGCGATATTAGCATCGGTCAAGGCGCGCCATCGCCCGTTTGATCTAAATAACCTGTTCGAGATTTGACAAAGACATCGGAGTCCCTAAATTCTTATCGTCGGAGATGAATTACGGTATCGATAACCTGACGCGTTGGCAACGCAAGTATTTGGCTGCGTCTGTTCTAATGCTGCCGTTCGCCCCGTTACTGTTTCTACAGGGGCAAATCACGCGGTGGAAGGTCGGAGTATTGCCGGATGCAGCCGGCGCCAAACAGGGACGGTGCGGGGGCGAGGGTGAGGCCGTAAGTCTTTTTGTCTTAGGCGAATCCACAGTGGCCGGCCTCGGTGCCCGGGACCATGAACACGCGCTTGCCGGGCAGTTTGCTAATAACTTAAGCCGCATTCTTTCTCGCCCTGTTGCATGGCGGGTGCTGGGCAAGAATGGCGTTACGGCACGTCGGACGATCGAGGAGCTTGTACCGCAAATGCCTAATGAACGATTTGACTACCTGTTGATAGGCCTGGGCGGAAACGACGTTATGAAGCTTAGCAGTCCACGAAAGTGGCGAAACAATATGACCGAACTGCTGGGCATCCTTCATGACAAAAATCCAGAGGCTGTCATATTTCTCGCAAACTGTCCCATGATCAGGTATTCGCCAGCGATCCCGCAGCCTATCAGATCTATACTGTGGGGATTATCAAAAATGCACGACGCCAATATCAGAGAATTTACTCAGAACATGGATCGTATTTTCTACTATCCTCAGCCGGCAGAGATACGACTTGAAGGTTTTTTCGCCGATGGAGTTCATCCGTCCGAACAAGGCTATGCCGACTGGGCTGAGGCGATGATGAGCTACTTTTCCGAGAACTATAAATGGTGAATACCGATGAACTGCGCGAGATCGTTGAGAGCCATCACGAGTGGCTGTTGATTCGCGATCCCGGCAACACATTCCCACTCGAAAAACACGAGATCGAGATAACCGTCACCGGTGACAAGGCCCATTTCGGCTTTCTCGACGACCGAGGTTTCCATTCGTGGCGGCTAAACGGTTTTGTGTGCGACGGCAGCGAGATCGCGATTGATGTCGCCGGTGCTTTTGCACGAAAGCAGGAAGTGATGCGTCTCGTCCCTCGAACGCCGGCCTCGGAACTTGCAGCATCGATAGAGAAAGCACGACTTGAAAAAGCGAATGAGATTGCCGGACTTATCGCAATCAATTTTCCGACGGCCAAACTTGGACGTATCGCTCTGAATACCGAGAACGGGCGGCTTGCTCAGATCAATTTTGACACGAAGGATAAAACGCCGATCGCCGCAATTGCAGATGTGACGACGACTCTGACGGTCGAGACGATCTTCACGGCTTCTATGCTGTGGCTGGAGAAACTTGGCTCGCGAAAGAAGAAGCCGATTTTGGATATTTGGATCATCTGTGAAAAACGGCAAGCGAAGAATGCACAAAAGCTGCATGCTCTCTTAACTGAGAGCTGGAAAGCAAAGATAACAGTTATCGAGATCGACCGCAGATCCGACCCGCCGCGCTTGGTTCAGTTGCCTACGAGAAAAATCCGCGAGCTGTGGCGTGAAAAGGCACGAAACCTCAGACTTCCAGAAAATTCTGAACCAAGCATGACGGCGCAAAAGATAATTGAGCTTGCCCCTGACAAAATTGACATCGTTTATTCCAAACACGGTGAAACGATTCGGTTTATGGGGCTGCCGTTTGGCCGGGTGCGTTCGCTGTTAGGAAAAGAAAAAGCTTGGTTTGGCGTTGGGCGCGAAAAACATATATTGACGGATGAGAGTTGGGATGGCCTTTTGGAATTGATAAGAGCTCTTAGATCAAATCGCACTGCTGAGACCGAGTACAAACGCCATGACTATTACCGGTCCGCTCCTGAAGCGTGGCTCGAATCGATTTTTCGCCGCAACATAAAATTACTGGATGCAAATCTGGTATTATCGCCAATCTACAATCAGTTTCGATCATCCAACGATAAGATCGACCTTCTTGCTCTTAGAAAGGATGGACGTCTTGTGATCATCGAACTAAAGACGCAGCCCGATCGCGAAATGGTTTTTCAAGCGGCCGACTACTGGCGAAAGATAGAACTGCAGCGCCGCCGAGGCATACTAGAAGCCGCCAATCTATTTGAAGGACGCAAAATCCTTGACAAACCTGCTCTTGTTTATCTCGTCGCACCTGCGTGGAGTTTTCATCGGGATTTCGAGTTCTTCGCCCGGGCGATTTCTTCTGAGATAGAGCTTTGGCGATTTGAACTACATGAAAAATGGCGTGAGTCCATTAACGTGGTTGCGAGAGAAAATTATTCCGATAAGTTCACGTTGACGAATCGATAGCCAATACCTCGAACCGTTTGAAGTATTTTAGGGTCGTTCGGTGCGTCTTCGAGATGCTTGCGCAGGCGGACAATAAAATTATCTATCGCTCGCGTGTCGGTGTCTTCCTGTAGTAGCCATACCTTTTCGAGAATGGTTTTTCGCGAAACGGCGCGGCCTTCGTTTTCGATCAGGTATTGCAGGAGCTTTGTTTCCATCAGTGTTAGATGAACGATCTGATCACCGTTTCTTAGCTCAAGATTTTCAAAATCGATGTAGCGGCCATTTATCGTTACGCCGGCAACAGCTTCGGGTTTTGGATCATTGCGAAGCCATTGTCGCCGACGCAGCAGTCCATTTAACCTCGCAAGAAAAATGTTGAGATCAAATGGTTTTGCGAGATAATCATCAGTACCGGCTTCGAAACCCAACAGAACATCTTCAGGCCGCCCGCGCGCGGTGAGCATCAATATCGGTGTATAATCCTCACGTTCGCGCATTGTCTTTGCTACTTCGAAACCGTCAACCGTCGGCAGCATCACATCGAGCACAACAGCGTCGAACGACGTGTCACTCAATCGCTCAAGAGCCAGATCGCCGTCCGCAACTATCTCGGCCTCGTAGCCCTCAGCCTCGAGATTGAAACGAAGGCCGTCAGCAATGTGTTGTTCGTCTTCAATTATGAGAATTTTCACGATCTTGGTATCTGTACAAAAAACGTCGTTCCTTTGCCCAGGCCATTGCTCTCGGCCTGAACTCGCCCGCCGTGTTTTTCTATGATCTCGCGGACAATGGCAAGTCCGAGGCCGGTTCCTTTTGCGGCGTTAGGCGAGATGTTCGGCACTCGGTAAAACCGTTTAAAGATGCGTTTCAGGTCACTTCGGGCGATACCGATGCCGTTGTCCTTTATGTAGATCTCGGCATAGGTCGCACTCGAAGACTTCAACCGAACCGAGATTTTTGGTTCGCTTTCAGAGTATTTGATCGCGTTGTCAATCAGATTCGTGATCGCGACCTGCAGCTCTGATCTGTCTCCCAGCACCTTGATCTTTTCAGTCGGGGCCGAAAACCTGATCGCCGTTTCGTCAAGGTGACGCTGGCCGCGAACCGTTTTGATCGTTTCGCTGATCAGATCACCCAGATCAACGTCTGTTAGGTTCATCGCACGCTGCTTTTCCCTTGTTCGGCTAGCCTGCAGAACCTGCTCGACCGTTCCGAGCAGGCGTTGATTGTCAGCGAGCATGATGTCGTAGAATTCCTGCCTTTTCTTCTCGTCGAGCTCTCGTGACCTCAGCGTTTCAAGATACAGCTTTATCGATGCGATCGGCGTTTTCAACTCGTGCGTGACAGCGTTTAGAAAAGCATCATGTTGTTCGTTACGGCGGATCTCGCGCACCAGAAAGATGGTGTTCAGGATCAAGCCCGTTATGATCAACGCAAAAAAGATCACGCCAAAAACGAGCAGAGCGACCTCTCGCAGATTCAGAATTATCCAGCCAATGTTCAGCGCCACCGCCAACACCGACAGGCTGATGCCAAAGATCAAAAAGAAAACCGCTGTTTTACGCCGACGCATCGCTCAAGGCAAAAGTAAAAAATAAAAAGGCAAAAGTAAAAGCCGGTTTTACGTTTTGCCTTTTAGATTTTACGATCTCTTTGACGCCTGTTACGCGGCTCGCCGCAATTCTCTCGTCGATTCCAGGTTATCTTCCAATTCGTATGCGTAGAGGTCGGCTATCAATCCTATTTTTTCTGCTATGCGTAGCTGTATCCAGTTAAGGTCGACCTCTTTCCATGTCAGTCCATGGCGGGCGCTCCGCGGGAAAGCGTGATGGTTGTTGTGCCAGCCCTCGCCAAACGTGACCGCAGCAACAAGAGCGTTATTTCTCGAATCATCCCGAATATCGAAACGACGGCTTCCCCAGATGTGCGTTGCCGAATTAACGAGCCACGTAAAATGCCAGCTAACCGTTACGCGAAAGACGATCGCCCATACAACCATTGTCCAACCACCGATCGCAAACAAAACAATACTCAACGCGAGCGTCGTCAGGTAATAATATTTGTCGAGGAATCTCAGATATGGATCTTTCAGCAGATCAGGTGAATATCTCTGACGTGTTGCCTCGGACTGTGCCTGGGCCGTACCGCGGAAGATCCATCCAACGTGTGACCACCAAAAACCCTTTTCACGCGGACTGTGCGGATCTTTTTCCTGATCAGTGAAGGCGTGATGGACGCGGTGCGTCGTCACCCACGTAATAGGGCCCGATTGCAGCCCGAGCGTACCACAGGTGGCCAGAAAACGCATCATCCATTTTGATGTAGTGAATCCGCGATGGGTCAGCAGGCGATGGTAGGCGATGCCGACACCCCAGCTGGCGGCGATCCACCAGCAAATAAAAGCAGCGAGAGCATTTTGCCAGCTAAAGGTGAACAGTGCGGCAACGGCAACAATGTGAAATGCTGTTACAAAAAATATTGTGTTCCAGTTGTACTTTTCAGCCCTCGAAGGAGCAAATTCGATGATATTTTGCATTGATTACTAAATTTGTTAAACGATCGGTAGGACTGGGGTTTCCAATTCCATGCATTTAACACTAACAAATTTACAGGCCAGTAATTGTAAGAGTTTTGTAAGATTTAACCGAACATTGAATTACACTCGATTTGTCCCTAAAGTAAATAATCGACGTTTCTCAGATGGCCAGGAAAAATTCATCACAGATATGGCTCGAATACGCCGTCGCTCGTGGCCTGCTAACCTTTTTGGGCGCTTTGCCGCAAAAAGCGGCTATTTGGCTTGGCATCACAACCGGGCGGGCAGCCTTTCACCTCCTCGGAAAGTTTCGGCGGATCGGAATGAGAAATCTCGAGCTGGCCTTTCCGGAAAAAAGCGAAGCAGAGCGAAGGGACATCCTGAAGGCAGCCTTTCGCAATCTTGGCCGAGTTCTCGGAACAGTAAGCGGATTTAACAACCTGACACCAGAAAATATCACCGGTTTGATCGATTATCATCCAGATTCAAATCCCGCCGATCGGGAGATCGTAAAACAATTTGAACAGGTCAACGCAGAAAGACGCGGCCGCATAATCCTCGGCGGCCACATCGGCAATTGGGAATTAGCCGCGTTTTCGTTTTCGATATTTATCGAACCTCTTAACTTTATTGCCCGCCGCATGGACAATCCGCTGATCGAAGAGATGGTTTTGAAACTTCGAACAAGGCTAGGGAATAAGCAGATCGATAAAACGAGCTCGGCCCTTTCGATCCTTCGCATATTGCGTGGCGGCGGCACAGTCGGTGTTTTAGCGGATATCAATGCCCATCCGAAAGAAGGTGTCTTTGTACCGTTTTTCGACGTCCCTGCCTGCACAACAAGTGGGATCGCCATGCTGGCGATTCGTGCCAATGCCGTGATCATGCCGATGTTCATGATATGGGACGACGAGAAAGCAAAGTACTTCGGCGTTCATGAAGGCCCGATCGAACCTGTCAATACCGGCGACCGCAACAGCGATGTCGTCGCAACCACCGCTCTCTGCTCCGCCGCGATAGAACGCGTCATCCGCGCCTATCCCGAACAATGGATCTGGATACATCGCCGCTGGAAAACTCGTCCCCCCGGCGAAGGAGAAATATATTGACCTGTTCTCACAGTCCAATAACGAAAGTTGAATGTTATTGGCAGTTAAGATAGCCGTTATATGTAACGGATCGAGTGCGGCATGCTGACGTCGATGCAAAGCATCACTTAAAACCTCGAATCAAAACGGCGTTACTAACAGCGTAGCCGCGCGCGAGGAACAGCCGCGAACCATCGGACGAGTAAGAGTAATTGTAGATCTGGCCGCTGGTGAAATCGGTCAACGGACGAGGATCTCCGCCATCAACGGGTTGTAACATTATGTTGCAGGCGTTGTTTTGATTGACGATGTAGGTGATCGCCTTGCCATCCGGCGTCCATCGAGATCCAACATTGAGGATCGCGTTTTCACGGGGCAGAAATGTAGTTACCGGCAAACCTTCCTCCACGGAAAGTATCATGATCTGCTTCCAATCTGGCGAGATGCATGAAATCAGTTTGCCATCAGGAGAAAAGTGTGGAGTTACACAGTCTGCATTTGAAAAAAGTGACGGTTCACCGCCGGTAGAAGGAAGTTTCCACAGAGAAGTCTTACCAAAATCACCTTTATAGACCTTGGAATCGTAGATGATCCAGTTACCGTCGGGCGAAATGGTCGAATCGACCTCTTGGCTCTCGCCATACGTCAACTGCTGCAAAGTCTCACCGTTACCATCGATCCGATACAGGTGATTGAAGCCGTCTTTTTTTACCGCGAAAACAAAAAAACGTCCGTCAGCCGAAGCTCGAAGCTCTTCGATAGCGGGCGGATCTGTTGTCAACTGCCTGCGATTTGAACCATCATTGTTTACCGTCCAGATACTAAAACCATCACCGTTTCTCGCAAGATATGCGAGTCGTCCATCGGCAAGCGATACGATTCCTCCGCGCCCGTCCGTCTGGCCGGAAGTAATTTGAACAGCGGTCCGCGAATCGCCACCTCCATCCATTGACCATAACTGCGAAAGTCGATTGTACGGAACCGCAAAAACCTCATCCTTATCCGTAACGCCGAGACTCATGTATTGATAACGACTACCGTCTGTGGTTAGCCGCCTGGACTGTCTTTCAGCAAGATCGAGATAGTACACCTGATCGCGGCGCGTCGAAAAGGCCTCGTTCATACGGGTCGCGATAAACACCAGCCCTTTTGAATCTTGCGTCCATGCCATGCGAAAGCAGTTGTCCCAGCGCTCGGCGGAAAGCGGTCTTGTCTCGCCCGATCGAACATCAGTTCCAACGATCGAACAGCCGCCCTGGCCGATCGTTTTAATGTCCACCAAACCCCAAGCGATCGTCCTGCCATCGGGGGACCATTCACCACCGCCGTTAATTGACTCAGCATTGGATGCTGCCACGGTTTTCAAGATACGCTGAGTGCTGCCGTCACTGGCCGCAATAACGAGCGAAGCATCTTTGGCTTCGGCGCTGCTACGCATGAAAACCATTTCCGTCCCGTCAGGTGAAAAAGAAACCGCCGCCGGCACATCCGCTAAAACCCTGTTTTTGACACCGCCTAGGGTGGGCACCCGGTACAGAGTATTTTGAACGCTGCCTTTTTCATTGATGACAAAATAGATAAACCGCCCATCAGGCGAGAAGGTTATCCCATAAACAACGCCCTCAAACGGCTCCGTGATCTCAACAGGGCCGGCGTAGCCCGTTTGCTGTAGCCAAAGACGATCTTTACCACCGTCATTTGTTACATAAGCAAAATAATTGCCATCACGCGAAATGGCTGCAACATCGAAATTCTGTCCGTCCGTCAGTTTTGTAACAGTAAGTTCATTTTTTGTTTGCCCAGATGCGCTTGATGACAAAGATCTCAAACCGAGCGCTGTAAACGAGAGGATAAGGGCAACCACGACGGCTAGAGCGAAATAAAAAGTAAACCTTCGCCGAGCGGCATTCTCAGGTTGCTTCATTGCCATCTCCGCCTGTGGAACGGCAGCCCGATTGCCCTCATCTTTTTTCCAATCAGCCAGAGCGAGAACATTGCCGTGTCTTTCCACATTTAACAAGCGTGCTGTCAAAATCGGCGGAGCGATCTCGTTCGACGGTTCGATCTCGCTAACATAAAGAGGTGTTGAATCGTTATCAGCTTCAGGGGCCGCCGTATTTATGAGACTAACCTGACCGTTAAATCGATAGCCGCGCCGCCGTAAGGTTTCTATGAAAGGAACGCCAGTGTTCGTATTGCCAAGCGTTTTGCGCAGAAGATAAAGATTTTGCGAGAGGTTACTTTCTTCGACGATAGAATCGGGCCATACGATATTCATCAACTGTTCTTTGCTCAAAACTTCGCCGTGTCTTTCAACCAATGCAAGCAAAGTTTCGATAACTTTCGGCGTCAAGGGGAGTTGCTCGCCACCCTTATAAAGCAGTAAATGCAATACATCGAGCCTAAAATCCTCGAACTCAAAAACCTTTTGACTGCTTACATCACGCATTTTGAAGTTAATTTGAGAATCATTTGAAGTTAATTCCAAAGACATAGCCGCTCCTTACCGATAAATTGGCTGCGGGGCAGAAAATTGTGAAAAACGCTGTGAACCTTTACCTGTGTTGATACTGGGATTGTAGCGCAGCTGGCGGGAAAAGTGACAACTTTTTCCGGCAAACGATCTCTGCTCCTCAAACTCAAAGCGAGGCAATAAGTTCTAATGAAAGAGCTGTTTATTACGGAAGTTTTGCGAAGAAAGCTTATTAAATATGCGATCAGCGCGTTTGTTTTGATTGGAACTGCTGCTTTTCCAAGCGTTTTCGCGCAAACGAGTGCATTTAATTTTCAAGGCAGACTAAACGACGGCACTGACCCGGCGAACGGGCACTACGATCTTCAGTTCAAATTGTATGACGCAAGCACTGGCGGTAATCGTATCGGTCCCATTGTCAATCGTCTGGACCAGCTTCTGGTCAACGGGGTATTCTCGACCACACTTTTTTTTGGCCCCAGCGCATTCAGAATAAATGAGAATCGATTCATCGAGATCTCTGTTCGTCCGGCAGGCAGTCCAAATGCATACGTCATTCTTGGAGCGAGGCAGCAGGTGTCATCCGTCCCTTATGCCATTCATGCGGATCTAGCAGACTTTGCTGACAATGCCAATAACGCGACTCAGGCCGCAAACTCCGATTTTGCGCAAAACTCCGCCAATCTCGGCGGAGTTCCCGCCGGTGATTATGCGCGGCTCAATGTCGCAAATTCTGGTAACGCCGCTTTCGGCACGGTCTCGCCGAATACCCGGTTGACCCTGAGCGGTGGCCCCACGTGGACCTCGAGTGCGTGGACGGCATCGATGAACATGCAGAACGCTTCCGCGATGGGCTGGGAGGCTAACACCTCTGGGCAGCGGTTCGGCATCGGCCAGACCAATGGAGGGCTATATTTTTTCAGGACGATCAGCAGTTTTGGATCCACACTGACTCCCGCTCAGGTTGACGTACGCATAACGGATAATGGCAACATCACCCAACCTATTGAAAGAAATGGCCTCGCCAAGGCAATGGTCTTCGTCGATCCAACGCTACCTGCTGACCAATATATCGTACGTTGTTACAACGGCATAACGGACTCGAGTTCCGGTAACTGCGGATTTACGATGAAGCGGCTTGGCGTAGGCAACTACTTCATTAATTTCGGATTTCAGGTATCAGACCGTTTCTTTTATGTAACCGCGGCTTCCGCAGCCCGAACAGCGATCGCTAACCCGTCAGGATCGAATACAGTTCATGTTGACACTCGCACGATTATCGTCGATCCCGGCGGCGATGCAGATTCGTCGTTTTATTTGATCGTTTTTTGATTTGTCTGATGTGATCAGTTCAAACTCGACGACATTTTATTGGAGCAATAAAAATGAGATCTAAAGTTTTTGCGACAGTTTTATTGATGATAGTCCTTTCGCCACATGTATTTACCCAGACAACGGCATTTAATTTTCAGGGCCGTTTGAACGACGGCACAAACCCTGCGAACGGGCATTACGACCTGCAATTCAAACTGTTTAGTTCGGTCACAGGAGGTAT
>JBGARA010000092.1:13346-14281 GCA_044230475.1 Pyrinomonadaceae bacterium
GGACATCCGTTTTCAGTGGAGGGGACCGCTTTATTGAAATCTCCCTGCGCCCAAACGGCAGTCCGAATGCGTTTGTTGTTTTGGGTGCACGTCAGCAGATCTTGACCGTACCGTATTCTATTCGGGCTGTGAACGCCACTAATGCGCAGACCGCCCAGATCGCCTCTGATTCCACTTCGTTAGGAGGTGTCGATGCTTCTAACTACGCTCGACTGAATTTTCTGAATTCCGGCGACTTTCGATCATCTGGAAACGCCGGTTTCGGCACGGTCGCTCCAAGCACGCGCCTGACTCTCAGTGGCGGACCGTCATGGACTTCTAACGGTTGGACCGCCTCGATAAATATGCAAAACGCCTCGGCTCTCGGCTGGGAGCCAAACGCATCTGGCCAAAGGTTCGGCATAGGACAATCAGACGGAGGACTTTATTTTTTTCGAACATACGCAGGTTTTGGCCAGACGATACCGCCGGCAAACACCGATCTTCAGATCGCCGACAACGGCAGTTTGACGCAGCCTGTCGACAGAAACGGATTGGTCAAGGCAATGGTCGCGGTCACCGCAGACGGGTCTTTATCTCGCTGCTACAACGGAGTAACCGGCTCCACACAATGTACAGGCTTTTCCGCAAAGATGACACCAAGCTATTGCGAGGTCCAAATTCCGATCTCATTTTCCAATCGGTTCTGGCTTGTTAATCCCGATACGTCTTTTGTTCTGAGCAGCAATACAGACGTCTTTTCCGCGAGCGTCGGGATAAGCAATGCGCCAAATAGCCTACGCGTATTTTTGTGGAAGAATGGCACGCCGACGCCATTGCCGTTTCATCTGTTTGTATTTTGACTCTGTTTGTTAACGATGAATTTATTTTAATGACTGCGATATGAAACCGCTGATATTTATTGTAATTATATTTGTTCTTTCGACAGTTTGTTT
>JBGARA010000093.1:0-13998 GCA_044230475.1 Pyrinomonadaceae bacterium
TACCGGCGGCTCGCCCTCGTTGAACATGATCCGCTCGAATGTCAGCGGCGAAACCGACCCTGTCGCACCGACCGCAGTAAATCTCAGATTCAGCAGCACGCCGTCTTCGGTTATCGGCATTGCGCCGTAGATCGCGACTCTTAACAGGCCGGGCTCCTGTGCGTTCGCTACGACGGTAAGGCCACGGCTGACGGTTCCATTCACCTCTACGGGTTCGGGCTGCGGCTGGAGCACATTTGGATCGTATCTGAGATCGAACTCGTAGGAAATGATGTCTTTGTCGGCAACATTCTTAACATTGACGGGTACGACGAACTCTTTACCGAGAGCGGCAGAAACTGTCGGCAATTCGACCTCGATGCCCTTCTCTGCATCGCTGCCCGCGGCGAACTTTCTGCTGTCAGCCGGCCTTGCTGCACTCGGTACCCAGTTGCCGGTAACCTCGCCCTCAAGCAAGCCAACGAAGTCCTGATTTGGGCAAGTCGGCGATACGCATGTCAGCGTTGTCGGCGATGCGCCGACCGGAAACGCGGGCCCAGGCGACACAAAAAATCTCCATTGTCCCGTCAGCCCGTAGGGTGCACCAAGCGATGTGACAAAACGCGCGATCAGCGCCGCATCGTTCGACGAGATCACTCCGTTGTTACTTACATCTGCCGACACTTTTTGATTATTTGACGTCATCAGCAGCGTGCCCGCGACGTGCTGCGCGATACGCGCCGCGTCGTTTGAGCTAATGCTGTTTTGCCCGGTCGTTTTTGTCACTCCAAAGGGGTTACTGTTCCATAACGGCAAACTATACTGCCCCGCCGTCGGCCCCGGAGCTCCCGTTGTCGTACAGGCCGCCGGCGAACCGGAGGTGCATACGGCCGCATTTGATATGTATTTGGGCGGAGCCGCAGCGTTGCCGTAAGTAACTGTTCCGCTCGCAACTGAGCAGCTAAGAAATACATTGCCATTCGTCACAGCCGCTGCCGGTATGCCCTCATTTAACTGGAAACCCGGATGGAAGACACTATTCGGGTCGGTGTAATCCTCAAAGGTGAGCGCCGTTTGGCCGGCCGATCCAACAACAAGGAACCTAAGATTTATTAACGTTCCCGATCCCTCAAAAAACATTCCCTGAAAAGCCGAAATGATCAGATGGCCCGGATAGTCTGTGTTCGGCGTTATCGACGCCGAGCTGCTCAGCGTGCCCGAAATATCGTAGGCCGGTGACAAAGGCTGGAGAATTTCGGGATCGTATGTAACCTGAAAGTCGTACGAGATCACCGCCTGTCCGGTAAGGTCGCCAACCGTGACCGGGATCGTCAGCGTATCGCCCGGCGATGCGCATAAAACAGGCAGGGAAACTGTCACCGGCGAACCCGCAGGCGTCGGAGTTGCGGTATTGGTTGCGGTGTTTGTCGGAGTATTAGCGGCGGTGGGCGTGCTCGTCGGGGTCGATGTGTTTGTCGGTGTCGATGTCGCTGTATTCGTCGGCGTGCTTCCGGCTGTGATCGTAAAGTTCGTGTTTGAAATATCGAAAAAGATATTGCCGACCGCTTCGACCTTAATGCGCGCGGTCGTTGTCGGGGTATTGGGAATGGTCACCGTTTGGCTGCCGTCGTTAGCAGTGCTCGCTAATAGAACCGTGGGAAACGTGTTGCCGCCATCAGTTGACAGCGAGATCTTAACGTTTGCTGCGCTTACAGGTGCGGCGGTTGTGTTTGCAACATTCCATGTAACGGTCTGAGTCGAATTGCCGGCATACGAAACCGCTGTGTTCGGTGATGTAACGGCAAACGGCCCGCTCGCTCCATCCACAGTAATTGTCGATGTCGTGTTCGAGTTGACACCGCCCGTTCCGGCGCGATTGTCACGGACGACTACCTTGAACAACATCGTTCGCGCGATCGACGGAAGCAGTTCGCCGGTCAAACAAGCGCCCGACGGACAACTGCCCGAGGTCGACGGCGGAACATTCCCATTATTAAGGATGTAAGTCAGGGACGGGAAAAACCGCGTGCCGCTGGTTGTCGGCGAGTAAGGCCTGAGGATCGGCTTTGCTCCGTCTGCGTCGGTGTTCGGCACGGCGGTGGTCGCAGAGCCGAGATCGTATTCTTCCCAATCGTAGGTCAATGTATCGCCGTTCGCGTCCGTTGCCGAGGCGGTCAGCGCAAACGCCGAGCTTTTGGGAATCGTAAAATTGCCAGGCCCGGTAACAACAGGCAGCGTGTTGCCCGATGCTGTCGTAACAGCGCACGAATTGCCTCCGCCCGACTGGCTAAAAGCTATGATCTCCTCGAGGCTCCTGACGTGAAAACTGTCGATGCTATGCGCAGCAAGATCCTGTGTGCCGCATATTCCCGCGTAACCCATGATAGTGATTCCGCTGCCAGGTTCGTATGCTGCCGACGATACGCGATTGCCCGCACAATTGTCCACGATGCCGTTAAATGTATGATTGGCCCCGAACTGATGGCCCATCTCGTGTGCGACGTAATCGATCGCAAAAGGATCGCCGACCGGCGAGCCGAGGCCGGTCACGCCTTGCGCCTTGAATGACGAGCAAGGCGATTGTAATGACGCGACACCGCCGCCGCCCGTGCTGAAAACGTGGCCGATGTCGTAATTCGCAGACCCGATGCGTGTGTCGATCGTGCTTTGATTCTCGCTAAGCATGGTGACGCCGTCGTTATTGGTATACGGATCGTTTGCAGACGTGCAGGTGCCGGAACAGTTCCCGCTGTTCCCTGCATAAACGATGAGGTTGTTGTTCGCAATGATGTTCATGTGGATCGCCACGTCACGCTCATAGACCCCGTTGACGCGGTTCATGATGAGGACTTGAGCGGCCTGACATCCTGCGAGGGTATTACTGCCGACGGCGACGCAATACTCGTTGTCTGCTGCAAGTGCAAGACGGTATGTGCGCAATTGAGTGCCCGACAACACATCAGGTGCGGACGAATTGGGAAGGAACTCCGTATTGTTAGGATCACGAGGCTTTATCACCGATTTGAAGGCAGGGTCGCCCTCTTCGCTCTTTACGTCACAATCGAACGCTCCGGTTTTCGGTTGGTCGCGTTTAAAAAAACTGATGTAGTTATCTGTGTCGTTTGCGGAATATGGGTTAACGATGACAGTGCCGTTTGGCGAGAGTATCATCGAATGAAAACCGCTCGGCAAAAAATCGAAACGCGCCGTTGCGGTCGGGTCGTCGATGCCTTGTCCTCGGTAGGTCTCTCCCAGTTCCGGGAAGTTTTTGAGCAGTCCGCGCTCCACCACGAGTGAATGTTCGATCTGGAAACGCGAAAACGTACCGTCCGGCATCGGGAGATAAAGGATGACCGCCCTACCTCCTGTGTATTCCTCAGGTGCCTGGCTCAGAAGTCGCTTCAATGCTGCCTTATTGAGGCGAAACGCTTCGTACAAGTTTGGCATCGTCGTACCCAATGCGGGTTGGCTCAATTGGCTTTTGTCGATCCGCTGCCAAATATTATCGTCGGACAACGAAAACGCCAGCAGTTCGCTTTTCACACAGAAAATCACCGCAATGATACAAAAAATACCGGTTTTCCAATTGGTCATTATTAATAGTCTCCGTCGCCCTTTTTTTGGGATATATGATAACATCATTTGCAGATTTTTACGGGAAAGAATGTCCGGATCAAAAGCATCGGCATTCGGAATATTATGGATAAGTTCTTGGTTCGGGGCGGCAATCCGCTAAAAGGTAAGATCGAGATCGTTGGGGCAAAAAATTCCGCTCTGCCGTGCCTTGCGGCTACGCTTCTGACACCGGAAACGGTCACTCTTCATAACGTTCCATACGTAAAAGACCTGATTACTCAGCGACGCCTGCTCGAAGACCTGGGAGCGACCGTCCTCACGCCCGAATTGCGCACCCACAAGGTCACAGCGCGCAACATCCAGCTCTTCGAAGCACCTTACGAACTTGTAAAGACGATGCGTGCGAGCGTTTTGGCGCTCGGGCCGCTGCTTGCGCGATTTGGCCAGGCAAAAGTGAGTTTGCCCGGCGGCTGCGCCATCGGAACGCGGCCTATCGACCTGCATCTAAAAGCATTTGAACAGCTCGGAGCGACCGTCTCTCTCGAATCCGGCGACGTTGTTGCACGCGCACCAAAAGGAAGGCTTGTCGGCAACACCATAGAGTTTGAAAAGGTAACCGTGACCGGAACCGAAAACGTCATGATGGCCGCCTCTCTCGCGTCGGGCAAGACCGTTATCAAAAACGCCGCTCAGGAACCTGAGATCGAAGATCTAGCGGACCTGCTAAATAAAATGGGAGCGCGTATAAAAGGTGCGGGCACATCTATCATCGAGATCGAAGGCGTCGAAGCACTCGGCAGCGCCGAGCACACGATCATTCCCGATCGTATCGAAACGGGTACTTTTATCGTTGCCGCGGCGATGACAAACGGCGAGATCGAGATCAAGAGCTGCCGACCCGATCACATCGTTGCCGTTATTGAAAAACTGCGCGAAGCGGGCGTCGAGATCGACGAGTTAAACCCAAGCACTCTCCTTGTCCGCCGTTCGTCCGGCGGCCTCAAGGCAAAGGATGTAACGACCGAACCGCATCCGCTCTTTCCGACCGACATGCAGGCTCAATACATGGCGCTGATGACACAAGCCGAAGGCTCGTCGAAGATCGTCGAGACCATTTTCGAGAATCGTTTCATGCACGCCTCGGAACTCATTCGTATGGGCGCCGACATTCACATCTCCGGCAACACCGCAGAAGTGAACGGCCCGTCAAAACTGATGGGCGCAAAAATAATCGCCTCAGATCTCCGAGCATCGGCATCGCTTGTTCTCGCCGCACTCTGTGCCGAAGGCGAAACCCTCATCGATCGCGTTTATCACATTGATCGCGGCTACGAAACGATCGTCCGCCGATTCAAGTCCCTCGGCGCGGACATCGAACGTATCCGCGAGAACATCGCCCTCGCAGCGGACGAATCCAAATAGTCGATACACCCGCTCAAGGACGCTGGTCGCGTGAAACCGAAATTCACCGTGATGCATCGATTAACGAACTAGAAATGTTGCTCCGAGCGGAAGGATGTAGGCCGGGGATTCGCTTTCCATAAGGGTTGATAGTTCATCGCCATCGATCCTGGCTAATCGCATTTTTTCGACATCTTCTGTGCCTAAAGCAGTAACCATCCTAATATCGAACCGTTCTGCCTTTCTCAGCAGGCTCCAGGCAGTCTGGCCGTTGACCTGATATTTCTCGCAAAGCATCTCAGCAAGTGCGTCGCTGTTTTTGGCGTCAAACCATTTTAGAAAATCGTCACGGCCTAAACCATCGGCACATTCCGCAAGAAAAATGATGGTGCCACCTGTCGTGCAAGCCTGGGACGCAGCCTCAAGAGCTTTGTGAGCTTGTATCAGATTTATGTCGTAGGGATAGCCGCCGCAACTTACGATGACAAGCTCCCGTTTCTCCGGGACGTAAATAGTATGACGTTCAGCGTAAGTCTCGCACGCCGCCCGATGCGACGTGCGCCAGTTGCCGCAAAAAAGATCGACGATCTCGCCCGCTTCATTTACCACACTGTTTATTGCAAACGTCGGATCGATCTTTGCGACGACTTCCATAAAGGCTTCGTTGACCGCATTGCCGTCGAGTTTTCCGGTATCGACGCCATCACGGCGCGAGTGGCGTTCGCAGTCAAAAGCGAGCTTGTGTGTTTCGGAAACGGTTCTCTGGGACGCAAGCCCGGGGCAGATCAATTTTCGTCCGCCGGTGAACCCTGCGAAATAATGAAACGTGACGCCGCCGATGATGATCACATGATCGTGTTCGGTCAACGCGCGGTTTAGTTCGATAGGTATGCCGCCTGATGTTTCGCCAAGACGAACGATCTGCATCAGATCGCGCGGATCATGGTCAAGGGTTTTTATTCGCTGAGCAATGAACGGCGTGAGGATCGTCTCTTGCTCAGTTTCGGTAACTTTGCGATGAATGCCGGTAGCAAAAATGATTCGTATCTCGTGCGGAGCAGTTCCGTTTGCGATCAGACGACGGACAATGAGATTGACGACTTGTCCACAGCCCGTTTGCCGCGTCGCATCAGGAACGACGATCAAAACAGTCTCGCCTACGTTGATAATTTCATCGAGAGGCGCTGAGTCGATTGGATCGTCAAGCCGCTCGCCTATCTCTGCATCAGTGAGAACATGATGTTCGGTTACATTACCGAAAACTTGACATCGTTCGGCGTCATATTCTAAGGGAAAAACAGCACGACCGTATTTTAGATTGACGATGGGCATACATGTTTTTTGCACATGCCCGCACGTTAGCAAGGGCGATACATTCAACGTTGTGTGTTCCGCCCTTACTAACGTGCGGGCTTCTGCATCGGAGCTGGCTCGAAGCACTTTGTTCCGGTTTCGCACACATAAACCGCTTCGGCTTCTCGGTTTTGAGTTTCCATTTGGATCGTCAGATGGTCTATGCCAAAACTCGTATGCAGGCGATCTCGGACACGGACAAGTAAGTCTGAATGAACAACCGAATCATTGTGGCTGATATGCGCTGACAGAGCATCCATGCCGGACGAGATCGTCCATACATGCAGATCATGAACACCGCTCACGCCTTCGGTTTCGAGGATCGTAGATTCAACGGCAGACAGATTGATGTGCGCGGGAGTACCTTCGAGAAGGACATTGACCGAGTCGACGATCAACCGCCACGCACCGGCAATAATCATAATGCTGATCAAAATACTGCAAAGCGGATCGGCCCACAACCAGCCGGCGGCAACGATCAAGATGCCGGCTACGATCGCTGTAACCGATCCCAAAAGATCACCCATTACATGCAGCCATGCACCGCGTATATTGAGGTCATGTTTATGGCCGCCGTGAAGCAGCTTTGCCGCGATGATGTTCACAATCAAGCCACCGAAAGCAATCATCGTTAGACGAAAACCATCGATCGCAGGAGGCTGGCGCCAACGAAGAGCTGCTTCGTAAATTACAAAGATCGAGAGCAACGCAAGCGCAATACCGTTGATAAAAGCAGCAAGTATTTCGAGACGGTAATAGCCGAAAGTCTTTTTTGCAGTGGCCGGACGCGAACCAAACCAGATCGCCGCGAGCGTAAGGCTCAGAGCAGCAACGTCGGTCAGCATGTGTCCAGCGTCCGCAACCAACGCGAGCGAATTTGTAAGCCATCCACCGACGGCTTCGGCGATCATGTAAACGAATGTCAGAACGAGTGCGGATGTTAACCGCGTAGTTCGCTTGTCGTTATTTGGCGAATGCTCGTGTGCCATTCGTTAGCCTCCGCGTTAGTAGCGCCGCAGGACATTGCCGTTTCGCAGGGAAATAATAAATCCGGTTCGGTTGCCGCGATCGTCACCGATCTCAACCGCCGTCTCTATTGAAGATGCACGGATCTGTATCTTGAATGAACCGTCGGCTCCAGCATTTACCTGCCGTCCCTGCGAGCGAACGATCATTCCCGGCTGAGTCCGACCGGAGACGAGATAGACATTTGCGCCGACCGGCTCGACTTGCCATTCGCTCGCACTTATCTCAACGTTTTCGCCGCTGCGAACGACCATGAATTTGAAAGGCTCGCTCCACTCCGTTATCTGGCCTGAGCGTGCCGTCGCCTTTAGTCTCCAGTAATAGGTGCCGGGCGAAATTCCCGAAAGGCGAAAGTCGCGAGCCTGCATTTGATTTCTATCCACCAGTATCGAATCGTCTGCGAAATAAGGCGACCGTGCGACTTGTAGATAAAAACTCGCGGCAGGATTTCCTTCCGGGTCGGACCATGAGAAATTGACGGATACGCCGTTGCCCGAAGAATCGACTATCTGTTCCGAGTTTTCCGGCGACCCAAGTCGCGGCGGAGCCAGCAGCTTTTCGCGAGAAGACAATTTGTTCCCATTGACTGCTGCGTATTCGTTCTCGCCGATCGTCGTTTTTTCTCCGTTCAGTGTCGTCTCAACGCCGCCGCGGCTAATGCGTATCTCGCCGCCGTTCGGACCGTTTGCATTAAAACTGGCGTCGGTCTTTGCCGCAAGTTGGTTTTCGCTCTCACCGAGTTCGACGATGTTTTTGGTGTCGGCAGGCTGCTCGTCGGTGCGAACATTGAGTTGTCCATCATCGACGCGAACCCGGACATTCTTACCGCCAAAAAGAGAGGTCGTGTCGCGGATAACAACCGTACTGTTCGGCCTTACAGAATATACCGAGCCGTCGATCATTTGGATTCTTGCCCGGCCGTCCGATTGCGTCTGAATAGTGTCTCCGGCAGCAACCCAAGTCGGAGTTTTTACAAGGATCGTTTCGCGGGTAGAGGCTCGCGTAATGCGAACTTCGCCCTCAAATGAAACTATGCGCGCGGCGTCTTTCGGGGCCTCGCCTGTTTCGACTGTAGCGAACCAATTGTATTTATTCGCAAGCTTTACACCGGCAACGACCGCTCCCGTAAGCACAACAAAAGCGATCAGCCCGTAGATCGTGCTTCGGCGGATGTTCCACCAGTCAACGTAAAATTTGCGGTACTTGTGTTCTTCCATCGATGCGGGCTTATTCGTTGTTTTGGTCAGCCGCCTGGGCCTTTGGCGGGAAGATAAGGGATAAGATCACCGAGATCAAAATAGCTCCAATGACTACGCCGAGCGACAGATTGATCACGGCCTGATCAAATTCCTGACGCGCATACCGCTGTAAAAATTGAGCAAATGCCGATGTGTTTCCGTCACCTAAAACCATTATCAGGCCTTCAGCCGCCAGAGGCAAGAGCATTTTCAATCCGATAAAACTCAAAACGAACGCCAAGCCGTATTTGAGATAATGAAATTTCTCAGCCATGTCTGCCAGCAAAAAGAAAAATGTCCTTAAGCCAAGGATCGCAAAAATATTGGATGTATAGACGATGAACCTGTCTGTCGTGATGCCAAATATAGCTGGAATCGAATCGACCGCGAAGACCAGGTCGGTAAATTCCACGACGATCAGAACCATCAAAAGAAGTGTTCCGGTTCTCGCGCCATCCTTTACGACAAAGAACTTTTCTCCGTCGTAGTGCTTTGAGATCCGTATGTATTTTGTGGCAAATCTGACTATCGCGCTTTCGTGCGGCTCAAAATTATCTTCGGTGTTACGAAACATATTCAGTCCCGTATAAAGCAAAAACGCGCCAAACAGATAGATGATCCAGTGAAACCTCTCGACCAGCTCGGCACCGGCAAAGATCATCGCCATTCGCATTACGAGCGCGCCCATGATGCCCCAAAACAACACGCGATGCTGGAATTTTTTGGGAACCTTGAAAAACGTGAAGATGAGCAGAATAACGAAAAGGTTATCGACCGACAGCGAAAGCTCGATCAGATAACCTGTTAGAAAAAGTTTCGCCTGTGACAGGGCAATGTCCCAGTCGCCCAGGTGGCTGCCTACCTGAAAGTAAACGAACACATTGAAAGCAAGGGCCAGTGAGACCCAAACGATGCTCCATGTGATCGTTTCCTTTCGCGATGGTGCGTGCGACTTGCGATTAACGACGCCAATATCGACAAATAGCGCCGTCAATACAACAGCAAAAAACAATATCCAGACCCAATATGGATGATCAACCGGTGTCATTTATTAGCCAAGGTTCGTGTGGCCCTGGATGAATCTCTCAATTGTTTTGACGACCTGTTTTAGGCCGTCGGCGTCAGTATTTGAAAAATCGTTCAATTGGTCGCTATCTACATCAAGCACACCAAAAACGGTGCCGTCGCCGTTCATTACGGGCACGACGATCTCCGATCTCGCAGCCGAGCTGCACGCGATGTGTCCGGGAAACTGATCTACGTCGGGAACTATCACAGTTTCTCGCGTCGCATAGGCATGTCCGCAAACGCCTTTGCCAAGATCGATGCGAGTACACGCAAGCGGACCCTGAAATGGACCCAGGACGAGCTGGCCTTCTTTCACCAGGTAAAACCCGGCCCAGAAAAAGCCAAATGCCTCTTTCAGCACCGCAGTGACATTTGCCAGATTTGCGATCAGATCCGTCTCGCCGGAGATCAAAGACTCGATCTGAGGAACGAGTTCGTTGTAAATGATCTGTCGGTCGGTAGTGTCGGATAAAAGAAGCGATTCCGCCATAAAACTTGAGTTTAGCTTGCTGCCGCAGTGCCGTGCAAATGATTGCCTGCGGCGAAAAATGTATAATTGCCGCAATGGAAACCGCTGCAAAGATACTTTCCGTTGCCGTAGGAGGTTCGCTCGGAGCTGTCGCACGTTATCTGATGAGTGTCTCGCCGCTCGCCGCTGTTTTTGAAAAATTCCCTCTGCCGACGTTTCTGATAAATGTGATCGGTTCGTTTCTGATCGGTTTTTTTGTTGTGATTTTTGCCGACAGAATGCCCTTAAATGAAAACATTCGCATGGCCGTCGTCGTCGGTTTTCTCGGAGCCTTTACTACCTTTTCAACATTTGAAATGGAGATCTTCGGGCTGATGCGTGAACGCCAATTGCTGATCGCTTTTCTATATCTTTTACTGAGCGTTATGGTTGGTTTTTTAGGCGTCCTGAGCGGCGTGGCTTTGGGCCGCAGGATTTAGCTTTGCGCGCGCTTCTCTTACGATCCTGACAGCGTCTTGAGCACTATCGGCGACAGCGGTCAAATGTCCCATTTTTCGCCCTTTTCGAGGCTCGATCTTGCCGTAAAGGTGCAGTTTCACATTCTCATCCGTGACCGCATCTGCCCAATGAGGTTCACCGTTTTGCCACATGTCACCAAGCAGATTTGCCATCGCCGCAGGCCTGTAAAATTCGGTCGAACCCAAAGGTAGCCCGCAAACCGCCCTTAACTGCTGTTCGAACTGCGACGTAACACACGCATCGAATGTCAGGTGCCCCGAATTGTGCGGACGCGGCGCAAGCTCATTGACCAAAAGTTTGTGATCTTTCGTTACAAAAAACTCAACGCAAAGCGTCCCGACATACCCGAGCATCTCGGCTATATTCTGCGCAATTTCTATCGCCTCTTTATTGACACTCTCGGGCACGACCGCAGGAGCAAATGACACGTCGAGAATATGATTGTCGTGTGCGTTTTCAATGACTCCGTAATGAGCAAAGTTGCCATGTATGTCGCGGGCACACACGACAGAAACTTCTTTTTCAAATTCGATAAACGCTTCGAGAACCGTCTCTTGCCCGTTTATGTCTGCAAACACTCGTTCGATCTCGCCTAACGCCGACAATTTGGCCTGGCCTTTGCCGTCGTAGCCGAAGCCCGCGGTTTTGATAATGGCAGGCAAACCTATTGCCTCGGCGGCGTGATAAAGATCTTCGATGGTCTTTACGTGTTTAAATGGTGCGATAGGAAATCCGTTGTCGGCAAGGAACGTCTTTTCGCGTAAACGGTTTTGCGTCGTGTGGAGTATGTCGCCCCGCGGATGCACATCTACAAATTGTGACGCCGCGTCAACCGTCGCCGATGGCACATTTTCAAACTCGAACGTCACGACATCAACCGATCTTGCAAACGCCCGGACCGCATCAAGGTCGTCGTACGAAGCCACGGTTTCAATATCAGCAACCTGACCGGTCGGCGTATCGCTCTCCGGCGAGAATGTATGCACGCGATAACCCATCTTGCGAGCCTCAATAGCAAACATACGCCCGAGCTGTCCGCTGCCGAACACGCCAATGGTTGAGTTTGGAAGGATCGTTTTTGCCACGAAGTAACTAGACTATTGCACAAGCCCGCCCGTAAGCAAGGGCGATACATCCAACACGCGTGTAGCGCCCCTGCTCAACCTCGGATTTGTGCAAAGAAAAGACGGCTCTGTTTCCGTACCTTACTTCATCAATTGCTTGACGTCTTCGTTGTGTTTTTGTGATTCGGCGAGTCCCTGGCTGTTTGAGATGGCTGTTTTGTAATTCTGTTTCTGCTGCTGCTGATATTCGGTGCGGGTGCTCAGGCTGTCTGTCGGGGCCGAAGCCATACGCTTGGTCTCGCTTACCTTTACATCGTCGTATGATTTCTCAACGCCGGAAAAAAGGTAATACGCCCCTCCGCCAAGCACCGCGACAATAACGAGCGTAGAGAACCACGAACCGCTTTTTGCAGCTTCGCGTGGGCCGATCCGTTGGCTGCTGGTCATAAACCTCGTGCCCATGTCATGCCCGCAACGGCGGCAATCATAATCCTCAACCAAATTGACCAAACCGCATTTTGTGCATTTTATTTTGTTCATACTGCGAACCTCAAAAGGATGGTGTCGGGAGACATATCCTCGATTGTACAACATTTGAGTGCATATTTACAACAATTTTTAACACTCGGCGACTTTTAAGGACTTTTGAGTGAGGCGTTCTTTCGTGGTTTCGCTAGTCAGCTCCCGTAAGGCGTCTGCGGCGATCCATCTCGCCGACCTTGTATTTTGGGCTCTTATCCGCTCTGCTGTCTCGACGGCAAGCCTGTTGAGGGCAAGATTTCGCTTGCCGATCTGCCTTAATGCCCAGTTGACCGCCTTCTTGACGAAATTTCGTTCGTCATCTGCGTACTTTTCGAGAACGGGCAGAAAATCGGCGAGTTGCTCGTTCGACGCCTTTTTATCGTGAACGGCCAGGTACGCCATCATCGAAAAACCTGCACGTTTCTCAAACTCCGGCTCGCGGGTGACCCACTCGAACGCTTTTTCATAGGCAAACGGAGTCCGGCAAAACAAATAACTGCACGCACCGTCGACCGTCGCCCAGTTATCAAAATCTGCCGCCCAGCTGTCCATTTGTTTTGGCGTAACCTGTTTTGGGTCGTCGATCATGAATGCGACCGCACGGGCGTCGTAAATGCCGGTTTTCCACAATGCAAGAGCCGTCGCATGACGGTCATCTACGAGCTTTTTCACCTCCCGCGCAAATGCCTTTAGCTCAGGCGTGCGTATGCCAAAAGCTTCTTTTGTTTTGATAGCGTAGCGTTCGAGATCGGCGATCTTCGAAGGATCGCTCAACGCCCGAAGTTCCTCGATGATCTCGTCAACGGTCATTTTGTCTCTCTTTTGAAGCGGCCTGAATCATACAATCGCAAAAACTCAGCCTGGCGTCCGTTGACCAAAAATTCAAGTTTCACACGCTTCTTGCCATCATAAAACCTTATCTTGCCTTCCCAAAAACTCTGTTCGGCGCCAAAACCACCCTTATTCTTGTCTAGGAATCGCGAGAACTTTACAATCACGAAACGGCCATCGAACCAGACCGCATCGGGTGGGGGCCATCTGCCGGTAAAAATCAAATAAGTACCATCATTTAAGGTCACGTTTTTATCGCCGGTGACGGAATTATCAAGTGGATGAGTCAACCAAAAACGATGGATATCTTCGATCAACTTGTCGTGCAAGTGATTGGAGTTATCGTTTCCGACGATCAGTTCATATTCAACGTCAAGATCTTCCCAGGCACTACCTTCGCTTACAACGGATTCTCTCGTCTGGATCGTTACATTGGATCTTACTTTGAAGACGGACGCGCTTAGATCAAAACCCTCAACTGACACAAGCCGTTTTTCAAAGAAAGAGATTTTATTGACCTTTAATCGGATACCGTTTAGCACCGAATACTCCGCCCCTCTTTTAGAATAATCGCGATGACCTGCAAAACAGGTAATCGTTAAGATTACATTCATCATCAAGAGCAGAAGAAGAATTCGAAAGGTCATTGCGATTTTGATTTGAACATGCCCTTGAGCACAGTTCGTGTTTGTTTCAATCGAAATGAATGGAGTTTTTTCCTAAGTTCAGGCCGCGAGTTTGCAAGTATTGCAACCGCCAGCAATGCTGCATTCTTCGCCCCTGCCTGACCAATGGCAAGTGTTCCAACCGGCACGCCTGCGGGCATCTGTGCGATCGACAGCAGCGAATCGAGGCCCTTCAACGCCTTGCTCTCAACCGGCACACCGAGCACAGGCAAAACCGTCTGCGAAGCGCACATTCCCGGCAAATGTGCCGCCCCGCCCGCACCGGC
>JBGARA010000094.1:0-13810 GCA_044230475.1 Pyrinomonadaceae bacterium
CCTTGTCCAAATCAGGCCTTTCGCAAAGTGATTATCAAAAGTCCGTTCTCAAAAATATGTTCGATCTTTGCCCCGTCAATAGGAGACGGGAACCGCAAAGTTTTTTCAAAGTTGCTGTAAGTGATCTCCATCTGCTGATACGACACGCCCGCCGCACAAGAACGGTCTTTCCGGCAGCCCGCAATGGATAAAATATTGCCCTGAATATCGATCTCGATCTCCTCCGCAGAAACGCCCGCAAGCTCGACCTTAACGACCCAGCCGTCCGGCGTTTGATAAACGTCCGCAGCCGGATACCAAAGCTCACTCGTGCGAATATTCTTCGACGAGTTTATAAATTCAAATTGGCGATTTATAGATTTAGCCATTATTTAGACTTATTCACCGGATAGAATCCTACCCGAGTTCTTATCGTAATTTTCTCCTTGATCTCGGAAGGACGGTCCACTTTGATTTGGACTTTTCGCCAATCATCTTGCTGCTGCTTTAAAGGGTCTTTTTTCGTTGGATGAAACCCCAGAACATATCCGTTCCGAAGGTTCTCCGCGACATCAGAAAAAATCTTGTTAAATTGCAAGGAAGATTTAGGGTAGAAAGTCTCGCCACCACTCATATCCACCAAGTCCTCTACTGTCCGCAATCGAGAAAAGCTTGAGATATCGAAATCTGTTCTAGTAATTAGTACTGCGTAGATAATCGCGTCCGATTTTTTTATCGCTCCCTTAATGGAACTCACGGACCCAAAATCGCCTTCAGCATCGCTCACTAAAAGTAGGGATTTCTTTCTGAAGCTGCCTTTTGAAAGTTTGGCGAGACCCGTCGTAATAGCATCGCCTATCTTAGTTTCACCGGCAGGCTTGACAGCTCCTAATCCCTTAATTGACTCAATCGTTTTTTGTTTGTCTTTGGTAATATCCAATACGATGTTTTGTGCCTCATCAAAGCAAATCAGAAAATATTCATTCTCAGGATTTCCTCTATTAACAAAAGTGCCTAGAGCTTCCGCAAGTCTTGGCCATCTAAAGATTCTCGTTGATGATGACGTGTCAACAATAATACCAATAGTTGATGGCTCATCTTCTGAGGCAAAGTGTTCGATATCCCGCTGGACATTGTTCTCATAAATTCGGAAACTCTCTTTCTTTAGTCCAGTTACCCGTTTTCCATAAAGGTTCTTTACATTTATGTGAAAAAACACTTCATCATATCCATCTTGTACCGCTGTCTGGGAAGGCGTAACTAGCGAACATGCGCCCGCTAAGACAACAAATAAACAAAGGAATTTCTGCAAATATTGCATCAACTTTTCTACCGAAACTTGATCGACTTCAAGCTATGCTCGATTATTTCATCTTGCTTGTTGTCGTAAAGCGTTATAACAAAGAACAGCGCTGCATTTTTGCGTACGGTGGCAATATATCTTTGTCTGTATGTACCCGAAGTTGTCACACCTTCAACCTCGAAAACCGAAAAATTCACGCCGCCTAATTTGATCGAATTAATATCTTTTGTGACCTTAACGCCGACTCTTTGGACAACGAGATTTTTATAAGCCGCTATGAATTTGTCTAAAGTCGAGATTTTAGTCAGACGCTCGACTCCGCACGATAATAACGCAGACTTTCCGCTTTGCGTCATTGCCTGAAAAAGCACCTGGGTATTTACGGCTGAATTTTCGAGCGAACTGTCGCCGCTGGTTGCAGCGTTTTCTCGATTGCGCTCAACAAGTGCTTTGTTTTGCTCAGAAGTATAAAAATTCCAGCCGCCCGGAGCCAGCATCGTAAATTCAAGCGCCTTGTTCGTATAAAGCTGGCCGTTAAAGCTTCCGCTCGCCGCAATCGCATCAGCCGAAAGGGGCTTTTGGCCCTCAGCCGCTAAGGACATTGCCAAAGCCGTGATAACGATCAAAAATAAACGCCAAAATAAAAACATTTCAACCTTATCTTTCTTGCGATCTTTGCGTGAAACAGTTTTTTTCACGCAAAGACGCAAAGTGAGAACTAGTTCTTTCCCCAAAACGCAGCACCGCTTGAAATTTCTTCAAGCGTTTCGGCAATTTCGCGTTCGTCTTCGGTTTCGAGAGCAACGTCCGCCATCGCGATAATGCCCGCGAGTTCGCCTTTTTCATCAATAACGGGCACGCGGCGAACCTGTTTGTCGCCCATCAGACGGATCGCCTCAAAAACAAAATCGTCCGGCCGCACCGTAAATAGCTCCGTTGTCATCGCTTCGCTGATTGACGTATCTGCACCCTTTCCCTCTGCGACCACGCGAACAACAATATCGCGGTCAGTAACAATGCCTATCAGCTTGCTATTATCGACAATAGGCACCGCACCCATGTCGCCTTCGCGCATTATCGCCGCAACTTCGCGAACCGGCATTTCGCTAGTCGCCGTGCGCACGGTTTTGGTCATTATCTCCCGACACCTCATCCTCGAGATGGCAGAACTTTCCGATTCAGTCATGGTCTTTATTTTGTTTTAAGGGCGGGAATAAAGCAAGAGGAAAAGAATTGGCCACAAAAAGCACAAAAGATACAAAATTAGATATCTTCTATTTTTGCGATTTTTGTGCTTTTTGTGGCTAACCCTTCTTTTCGGTCATCGAAATCATTCGCTGAAGAGCAATGCCTGCGAAATGCTTTGTCTCGTCATCGACGGCGATCTCATTAACGACGTTGCCTTCGACCAGGTTCTCCATCGCCCAGGCGAGATTTTGCGGAGCTATTCGATACATAGTCGCGCACATGCAGAGGTCTGGAGCGAGCAGGTGAATTTCTTTGTTTGGAAAACGATCCTGCAGGCGTTTTACAAGATTGACTTCGGTACCGATGGCCCATTTCGATCCGCTGGGAGCGTTTTCCACAGTTTTGATGATGTATGAGGTCGAGCCATTGAGATCGCTCAGTTCGACAACCTCTCGTGTGCATTCTGGATGAACGAGCACCTGCACACCGGGAATTTTTTCGCGAATCTTCTCAACGTGCCAATCCTTAAACCTGCCATGAACACTGCAATGCCCGCGCCAGAGAATGAGTTTGGCTTCATGAAGCTGCTCCTCAGTGTTGCCGCCGAGTTCCTCATGCGGATTCCAAAGCGCCATCTTATCGAGCGGTATGCCGAATTTCGCGCCTGTGTTTCTTCCCAAATGTTGATCGGGAAAAAAGAACATTTTGTCGAACTCTTTGAGATAAATATCAAAGAGAGGCACGGCATTTGACGACGTGCAAACGACACCTTCGTTGCGACCGCAAAATGCCTTGATCGCCGCGGATGAATTCATGTAAGTGATCGGCGCGACCTTTTTCTCCAGAACGCCGATCTCGCGAAGCTGTTCCCATGCATCCTCGACCTGATCGATCGTCGCCATATCTGCCATCGAGCATCCGGCGCCGAGATCTGGCAAGATGACACGCTGCGAAGGCTTGCCCAAAATATCAGCCGACTCAGCCATAAAATGCACGCCGCAAAAAACAATAAACTCCGCATCCGTCTGCGAAGCCATCACCGAAAGCTGATAACTGTCGCCTGTCAGATCAGCATGCTTGATAACGTCATCGCGCTGATAATGATGCCCAAGAATCACAACTCTGGGGCCAAGTTCCTGCCGGGCCAATTCGATGCGCTCGGCAATTTCCTCGTCAGACATGACGAGAAAATCCTCGAGAACTTGCAGCTTTTCAAGAACAGCAGTCATACAAAAATGATGTCACTTTGGTCTCGATTAGGCAAGAAAGAGGCCGGTGTGTAAGTCACGGAGCAATCAAAGGCTTTTGAGCAGGGTTGGGATACAAAAATACGACATACGGTACGAACGCGCACACCGCCATCCAGACGAAAGAAAAAAGTATCGAGAAATCACTATCGAAAACGGTCAGCTTGACGCCGGCCTGTACCGTGAAATGAATTAAGGCAGCACCCCAGATCGTGTTTCCGCACAGATTGTAGGCTCGGGCGAGGGGGAATGCTATCACTAACGAGAGGAGTATCGATGCGGTCGCAATAGCTAACGGCAGTGTGAAAAGAAGAAATAAATGAACGATGAAAAATGGCACCAACGCCAAGGCCGCTGCTTCCCAAAATGGAAATTTCTCGGCAAACCTGCCAAAAACGTATCCGCGAAACAACCCTTCTTCTGCGATCCCAGCCTGGAAAAACAAACCTGGAACGAGCCAATACCAGTTCGGATAAAATTCAGGAGTTGTATTCATGACCGAGGCGAAAATGAAGATCGTTAAGAGCATTATGACACTGATGGCGGCCGCTATTAGAAGCCCCGTCATATTGGGGATCGCCAAACCGATCGATTTGACGGCATCCTTAAACGACTTTCCAAACAGAGCTTTTTCGGCGAATATTAAGACGATGACAACAAGCGATCCGACGTAAATGCCAAATTGTCCGCGGTCGCTCCCCAGAACGTCAGCCGTCCAATGAAACAACGCAAAGATCGACAAAAGACTCATTAGTAATTTCAGCCATTGGATCTTCTTTTCGTTAATTCGATCAACTCCCATGATTTTCTAGTCGAGGTGTTTTTTCCAAAGTATAATAGTTAAAGGCAAAAAATGACCAAGAATTTGGTTTTGATCATCGCTGTTACGACGATCTCTGCTCCAAGCCTACATCTGATTTCGGATGTTTTGGAATGTAGCAGTTCTGGATTTTCTAACGCCCAACTACTGATAAATTACGCCGGATTTCTTCCAATGCCGTTTCTGATGCTCGGACTATATGCGGTCCAGCGCCCGAAAATCGGCTGGCCCGGTTTAGTCGGAGCACTGCTTTACGGGATCGCCTTTGTCTATTTTGCTCATACCACACTATTGTCTCTTGAAGAATCGCTTCCTAATTACGAAGTGCTTTGGCAAAGGCTCGGTTCGGTCTACACATTTCACGGTGGTTTAATGGTTGTCGGCGGTCTGGCTTTTGGTTTTTCCTCCTTAAAAGCCGCAGTATTATCGCGTAAAGGAACCGTCCTATTTATTTGTGGGCTTCTGCTCAACCTGCTCCTTGCCCTAGCACCCTTGCCTGATATTCTCCAGACAATAGGCAGTGCAATCCGAAACCTTGGACTGATCGGAATAGGCCTCGGATTGCTGCGAGCACTTAGCGTCAATAACGCATCGCTCTTTTCTAATTCAGGATCTTAGATGCACAAGCGTTTTCCGCTCATATTGGTCATTACCTAGGTCCCTTAAGTCACTAAGGTGCCGATAATACAGACACGTTCCTTTCCGTTGAATGACCGAGGCATTCGTAAACGGCCTTTAGAATTCGTTGATTTCTAAGCTGTTCATAAGGCCCCTGAATCCAGCGATTCATAACAAAACTGACCGCCATCCGTTCGTCAAAATCGACAAATCCAAGCGATCCCCCATTGCCACCCCAAAAGGCGATACGGTGGCCGCGTGTGTCAACCGTCAAGATCGGTCCGGCAAGAGCGAACCCCAGTCCCCATCGAAACGGGATCTCCATGAGCATATCTACGCCATCCGTCTGCGTTTCAAGAATGCGTTCGCGCATAGCCTTGGAAAGTAACTTGATACCATTAACCTCGTCCGCTACGAGCGCAGAATGAATTTTCGCAACCGCCCGTGCGTTTCCATGACCGTTGGCTCCGCCGATCTCCGCCCGCCGCCACGCGATTGAACTTGAGTTCTCGGGTGAAAGATCCGGATTGTAGCAAACCCTATCGGCGATCGGGTTGCTGGGTTCGGGTGGGTCCTCTATAGCTCGCACAAACGGTGCGACTCTGTGATCGAGTTCCGGCCCGGTGCCAATGTGAAAGTCGGCGCACAGTGGCCCGGCGACCTCGTCAGTAAAGAACTGTCCGAGCGTCCTGCCCGTTGCTCCTTTCAAGACTCCGCTTATCAAATGACCAAAGGTGATCCCGTGATAACCACTGGCCGTGCCGGGTTCCCACCACGGTGCCTGTTTTGCCAGAAGGTCCAACGAGTAGTCAAGATCGTAAACATCGTCCCACGTTACTTTTTCCTGCCAACCGGCAAGACCGGAACTATGACTCAACAAATGCCGAACGAGAATATTTCCTTTTCCATTCTGAGCAAATTCGGGCCAGTATTTAGCAACTCGCTCATCCAGATCGATCAAACCACGGTCCGCTGCCACCAGCGCAGCGATCGCCGACATCGTTTTGGTGGTCGAGTGACAGCAGGCTATGGTATTCCGGCCCCACTTACGTTTGAATGTCCCGTCAAAATAGCCGCCCCAAATATCGACGACCGGCTCGCCGTCGATAAAAACCGCCACGCTCGCACCGACATCGTCTCCGCAATCGAAGTTTTGTGATAGAGTTTCGGCAACACTTGCAAATTTCTCGTCAAATTTTCCTTTAATTTCCGCCATATATTTCTCCTGTTTAGTTTTTCTTTTGCGTCTCGATGACTGTTCGGATAAAAAAATCAACTCCCGAGAGAGCAGCTCCTTTTTGTTCGAGCCGTTTAATCACCGAGGCACTGTCGCTGTCGATGAACGTAATGCCCGACATGTCAATTTCAACTCCTTTGCTCGTTTCCAGAGCCTCAAATGTCTGTTCTAAAAGGTCGGCATCATCGCTGAGGAGTTTTCCCTCGATCCTCAGAACGATCTTGTCCTTAAAATCATCCATTTGTGTGATCTTCACTGTCATAGCTAACGCCGCTCTCATATTGGCAAGGACGGTGCCACAAATTGCCGATACGCAAAAATAGCTGTAAGCGTAGAAATGATTAGATTAAGGGGGTCGTGAGAAGTTTGAATGTGAACCAAAAACCGAGAGGTAGTCACCATATATGGTTTTCGGAAACCGTCTATGGTTAGTTACAGCAGGCCGAGTTTTTTCATTCGGTGACGAAGTGTCGAGACCGGCATCCCGAGAATCTCAGCAGCACCGCCGCTTCCGGCTATGCGTCCACCGACATTTTTGAGTACCTCTGCGATGTGGGTTCGCTCGACATTTTCGAGAGAGTTTTTCATGGGATCTCTGTCATTGTTACCCGAACGGCGAAAATGCTGAAGTTCAGAAAGAGGCATATCGAGTTCGTTGCCTCGAGTAAGAATCACGGCTCGTTCGATAAAATTCTCGAGTTCGCGGACATTTCCCGGAAAATCATATGAGCAAAGAGTTTCCAGCGCTTCGTGCGGGATCGATTCGATCCGCTTACTCATTCGCCGAGCGTGTTTTTGTGTAAAGTACCCCGCAAGCAGCGGAATATCTTCACGCCGTTCCCGAAGCGGCGGTATTTCGATAGGAAATACATTGAGTCGGTAATAAAGATCACTGCGAAACGTCTTTTCTTCGACCATCTGTTTTAGGTCGCAGTTAGTGGCCGCTATAAGCCTCACATCAGTCTTTACCGTCCGCGAACTTCCAAGCCGTTCAAACTCGCTCTCTTGCAAAACGCGGAGCAACTTAGGCTGTAATTCGAGCGGAATATCGCCGATCTCGTCCAGCAAAAGCGTACCTTTGTGAGCAAGTTCAAAACGCCCGAGCCGAGCTGCTACTGCACCCGTGAAGGCCCCTTTTTCATGTCCGAAAAGTTCGCTCTCAAGCAATCCTGTCGGTATAGCCGCGCAATTCAGTTTTACCAACGTCCGCTCTCGACGCGGGCTCAGATTATGTATGGCACGGGAGAATAACTCTTTTCCCGTTCCGGTTTCGCCATAAAGCAGAACACAGGAATCGGTTGGTGCTACAGTTTCGATCTGTCTCAAAACGCGTTTTAAAGCATCACTTTGACCTACGATCTCAGCGAAATTGTATTCGGTCTGTATCTCTTCTTCGAGGTAGTATTTTTCGCTTGCGAGTTTTTCGCGAAGTTGTTCGATCTCTCGATATTGCATCGCATTAGAGATCGTTCCCGCGATCTGATTAGCTATCAGCCGGATCACATCACCATCATTCTCTGAAAATGCGTTTTCCGTATTTGCTGCAACCGCTAAGACACCGATCGGCCTGTTCCGTGAGATCAACGGAGCACAACAAAACGACCGAACCCCGGCGTTGTAAGCAAGCCGCATATGTGGCGATGGAAATTCATCAAAATCGAACGTGCCGCGAAGAACAATCTCTCGGTTGGAAAAGGCAAGTCCGTCTGCGGTTCCTTCGAGTGGAATGGTTTCGGCACCATCGAGAAAATCTTCGGGCGGATTCTCAAGCAGAAGTATACGGAAATTGTCTGCGGATTCGTCATAAAGAGCGATGCCGGCAAAATCATGCGATACATGCTTTTTTAGGAGTGCTGATATGCTGCCAAGGATCGTACGGAGATCTAATACCGAAGAAAGCTCATTGCTCACCTCCAACAACATTTCAAAGCGATCTTGGCTCGCTTTCTCTTGTAAACGATCGCTGTTCACTTATTCGATTCCTTGCGGTCAATTATATTTACCCGCAGAGTAATCGCAAAGAAGCGTTGATTCTAAAAGTTCTATGCAACTCCTAATATTTTTTCAATGATTAGGATAACGCCGTAGGAAAGCGCCGCGATGACGGCAGCAGCAGGAATGGTCAACACCCATGCCCAGACGATGCGCCCGGCGACGCCCCACTTAACAGCGGAAAAGCGTTTCGCTGAACCTACACCGACGATCGATCCGGTGATTGTGTGTGTTGTAGAAACCGGAATGCCAAATGCAGTTGCGCCAAAGAGCGTGATCGCTCCGGCCGTCTCTGCGCAAAAACCACCGACGGGCTGCAGCTTGACGATCTTTGTGCCCATTGTCTTAACGATGCGCCAACCGCCCGAAAGTGTTCCGAGACCGATCGCCGCACAAGCTGCGACCTCTACCCACAGTGGAACTTCAGGCAGTTTGCCGTCAGCCTTCATTTGTAAATATCCACCCGCAACGAGAGCAATCGTAATGATGCCCATTGTTTTCTGAGCGTCGTTGCCACCATGCCCGAGGGAGTATGCAGCTGCCGAAAAAAGCTGTCCAACCCGAAAAACTCTATCAACTTTTCTTACCGAAACGCGGTGAAATATCCAATAGACCGCAACCATCAAAATAAACCCGAGCGTCAATCCGATAAGCGGCGAAAGCACGATAAAAGTCATCGTTTTTATCCAGCCCTCAGGTTTTAGAACGCCAAAAACGCCGCCAAATCCGCCAAGCTGTATAGCATACGCAGTCAAAGCCGCTCCGGAATACGCTCCCACGAGTGCGTGCGAGCTCGATGTCGGCAGGCCGAGCCACCATGTGATCAGATTCCAGATGATCGCGCCTATAACGCCTGCCAGCAGAACGTAGAGACGTATGGCTTCGTCGATCTTTGTGATATCAACCATATCGCCGCCGACCGTTTTGGCAACGGCGGTTCCAAAAACGACAACGGCAATAAAATTGAAAAACGCCGCCATCGCAACTGCGGCTCCGGGCGACAGAACGCGGGTTGCAACGACCGTCGCGATCGAGTTCGCTGCGTCGTGAAATCCATTTACGTAATCGAACGCGAGCGCGACTATAATGATCACGACCACCAAAGCTAATGAAACAGAATGTTGATCCATAAAGGCGGCAGCAAACTAGTTGTGCTTCAGGACTATCGATTCGATGATGTTGCCAACGCTCTCGCAGCGGTCGGTCGCGTTTTCGAGGATCTCGTAAAGCTCTTTCCAGCGAATAATTTTTACCGCGTCGGTGCCTTTGAAGAGCTCGGCCGTGCCCTTAAAGTAAACGTCGTCAGCCTCGTTTTCGAGTCGTTGAATTTCTAATAGATGTGGCCCCATTCCTTTGGCGTCTTCGAGCAGGTCGACAGCGCCTCTAATTTCGTCGGCCATTTTTTTTAAGATCTCAGCGAGTTTTATAGCGTACTGATCCGACTCGTGAATGTTGTACATCACAACCGCTCGTGCCGCTGCATCCATGTAATCGCACACGTCGTCGAGAGCCACGGCGAGTGTATAAATATCTTCGCGATCAAACGGCGTGATGAACGATTTATTGAGTTTTGTCGTGACCGTGTGTGTGATCTCGTCGCACTCGTGCTCGACATGCTTAAGCTTTTTCGAGAGCGATTCATACTGTTCGTCTCCGCTGCGCATCATGTCCACGAGTATCGAACCACCCTCTTGCAGCTTTCCGCTCATCTGCGAAAACAGGGCAAAATAATGGTCTTCTTTTGGTAATAAGCTAAACGCCATTTTACGTTTTCTCCGGTTTGCTAATTTGAAATGAAACTAAAATATATGCGCGCCATATGGCAATTGTCTATTGGGCCGGCACGTTACCCACGCGGACTGTGTTTTATAAAGACCGCCTCGGTCAGATAAACATTAAGCTCGCAAATATCTTTTACATAATCGCCGATCCGTTCGATGTGTTTTGCGACAAATAACAGCCTCGCAGCGCTGTTTGCAGATGCCGAATTAGTGCCGAGCGTATTGATAAGCCCGTCGAAAACACGGCCGTAAACCTTATCCAGCGTCTGGTCGCGTTCGATGATCGCCCGCGAAGCCGCGGCATCTTCGGACGTAAAAGCATTCAGAGCCTCACGCAGCATCTCGGCCGCGATCTCGCCCATCAGCGAAAAATCTACATAACTGTCAAACTGCGGCTCGTTATTCAAAATTACTGCCGTTTCGGCAATGCTAGTCGCATGATCGGCGATACGTTCAAGTATCGGTGTGATCTTTGCGACCGAAACTACAAGCCGCAGATCGTGCTCTGTCGGCTGATGCGAACCGAGGATCTCGACGCACAATCGGTCGATCTCGAGCTCCATTTGATCGATCTGTTCGTCGTCCTCGCAGACGCTCTTTGCAAGGTCGCTGTCCCGTTCAGTTAATGAACGCATCGCTCGATAGACCGCATCTTCGGTCTTGCCGCCAAGAAGCAATATCTTGTCACGGAGCACGTCGAGTTGCGCATTGTTGTCGCGATATTCCATAACGCCCGGCACTGAGACAGAAACCCTCTTCTGAAAATCCCCGAACGGCTCCTGACGCAGATATTCGCTCATAATGCATTTCGCATGATTATAGATCAGGGCCTGTGCCGGTATGGTTACATTTTACTTAACTTTTTACTGTCCGCCGGAAAACAAACTTCGTCTGTAACATTCTGTTAACATTTCTGTAATTTCGACCGGGCCGTTTTGCGGCGAACTCGCATGTTCGCAGGGGACATCTTAATCACGGTTCGTTTGCTCCTTTGTATTCGGGTGCGAACAGATTAAAATCTCGGTTAAAGAGATTCGGAGGGATATATGAATAAGATCGGCTACGGTAAACGGATTGCGGCGGCAACATTGGTATTGACTATATGGATTTTGCCCATCGCGACAATTGCACAGACACAAATAAACGCCCCGAAAAATAAGTACAAAGTTCAGGATGACGTAAAACTGGGCAATCAGGCCGCAGCCGAGGTAGAAAAGCAGTTTCCGCTGATAAATGACCGCGATGCCGCCGATTACATCGAACGCGTCGGACGGCGCCTCGCAGCAGCTATACCGCAAAGATTCAACCAACCGGAGTTCAACTATCGCTTCAAATGGGTCAACGCCAGCGACATCAATGCTTTTGCATTGCCCGGCGGACCGATGTATGTAAATCGCGGAATGATCCAGGCCGCAAAAAATGAAGGCGAGATGGCAGGCGTCATGGCACACGAGATCAGTCACGTCGCTCTCCGTCACGCAACGGCGCAGCAGACCAAACAATCGAGCGCAAAAAACACCCTTGGCACGATCGGTTTGGTCCTCGGCGGAGCGATCCTCGGCGGCGAAGCAGGAGCGCAGCTCGGTATGCTGGGAGCAACCGCATGGATGACCAAATACAGCCGCGAGTATGAATCACAGGCAGACATACTCGGAGCTCAGATAATGGCTGCGGCAGGTTACGATCCGCGCGACCTCGCAAATGTTTTCAAAACCATCCAGCAGCAGCAAAAAGGCGGAGCCCCGGAATGGCTAAGCAGCCATCCCGATCCGGGCAACCGCTATGAAAAAATTAACCGCGAGGCACAGTACTTAAGGATCTCGCAAAATCCGCCGATCAAGGTTACCCGCGATTTCTCGCGAACGCAGGAGCGTTTCCGCGCGATGCCGCCCGCCAAAACAATGGCTCAGATCGAAAAAGAATCTAAAGGGCAAGGAACCTCGGGACCTGCTGCGAACGGGCAATATACAAATAACGTCCAGCTTCCGTCCACGCGAACCCGTGCTTACACAGGCATAAGTTGGCTGTCGATCAGTGTCCCGTCGAACTGGGTCGATCTGGCGAGTCAGAATGACGTCGCTTTCGCGCCCGAAGGCGCCTATGGCCAGCAGGGCATTACGCACGGGGTAATGCTAGGAACCTACAGCGGCAAATCCGGCGAGCTTGCGGGCGATTCGCAGGATTATGTGAACGGAGTTTTAAAAGATAATTCTTACCTGCAGCAACGCAACGGATTTTCACGGACTTACGTCGATAACCGGCAGGGCTACACAACCTCGCTTTCCGGCAGATCGCCCATCACCGGAAAGACCGAAAACGTAAATATCTATACGACAAAACTAAGAAACGGCTCTCTATTCTACGCGATCACCGTCGTGCCAAATGACGAATCGTACAACTACAGCGCAACGTTTAGAAATGTGCTTAGTTCGATCCAGTTGAACGATTAATCAGATCGGAGCGAGGACATTCTTGTCCTCGCTCCGTCGAAATATAGCTTCCCTGTTCACGGTAGCGGTAATAGTGACACTTCATCGTCCGCCGAAAACAACGCAATCACTTCAAATTCTTTGCGGATCAGTTCTTCTACTTGACGTGTCGAACAGTTTCCTAATTTTAGCCAAATTACTTTCGGAGGATTTCCAAACACCAGACTAAGATCGTGCATGTCCGCGTCTTTCGATACGATCATCAACTCATTCGTTTTCGCGTAGTCCCATATCAATCCATCGTCCGAGGCCTTCATTGCGGCATCGCGTACATGTAACGAATCTGGAAAAAGGTCGGCGAGGCGACGCGATAGAGCAGGCGACAAATTTTCGTCAAAAAGCAGTCTCATGCAACGACCGGTGCGGTCATTAAGCGGCGCTCGCGATCAGCTGCGTATGCAATACAGGCCTTTAGATCTTCGTGTGTAAGATCGGGGAAATCGTCCAATATCTCTTGCTCTGTCATTTCCGACGCCAGATACTCAAGCACTTCGTAAACTGTAATGCGCAACCCTCTAACACACGGTTTACCGCCTCGCTTGCCAGGTTCGATAGTAATGATGTCACGGTAGTCCATAGCTAAATAATAACAGAATCGCGGTGTTAACAACGACAATCATTTCACGAGCCCGAGCATAAGCAAGGGCGATACAATCAACATTCAGCCGACTTCTAAATCGAAAGGGCGTAATTCGGAAGGAGATGGCAGCGTTGTTGGGTGGCAGGTGCTGAGGCCGTATACTTCAAGACCAGCTAGAGTTCCGTTTTTGTCAGTAAAGACAAATGCGCCGCAAAGCCCATCGCCCTTTTCGCCGTAAAGAAAATCCCCCACAATGTCTATTCCGCCACGAACCCGCGATCTTCCTTCAACCGTAAAATCAACACTCGCACAGCCACAAGGGCACAGTGACGTCACGTGAGCCTTTTCCAACTGATCGAGACATTCTTTCGCTCGAGCTTCGCCGTTCTCAAGGATCCATCTAGTCAGTTCACGTTCCTCCGTTGTCAGGTCACGGTTGACGGGAATTGGTTCTAATGTTTGATCGGTCATATCGTCAACGTCGTTGATAATACACCATCGACGAAGTTCTTTTGCGGAATCCAGCGCGTTAGCTAGGGCTTAACACGCGGCGTTGAATGTTAAGCCCTAGCTAAC
>JBGARA010000003.1:0-104798 GCA_044230475.1 Pyrinomonadaceae bacterium
GCATATTCATGGCTAAAATAGTGCGGAATTGCTAAACTCTTCGGCAATGGCCGGTGTCGATTCTTTTGATTCAACGCAGTCGCTTTCACCTCTGGGCGCGGGTGACCTTATCGACAGGGCGATCCGCTTTTACCGCAAGAATTTCTGGACGTTTATTCTGATCGCCGCTCCGCCGGTGATCGTGGGCACTTTGATCTCGCTCGGCTGGACAATTACCGGTAGGCAGCTATTCTCGCTTAGCTCCGATAAATACTCGCCCGAAAACACTTTCTACTATGTTTTTTTGTGGTTTGGCAGCATTGCGATATGGCTGAGCGAGACTATTGCGACACTTGTGGTCATGGGCGGCGCATCGAGAAATTTTGTAAGGCACTTGCTCTTCAACGAGCCGATCACTTTTCGTGAAACCTACCAAAACGTTTGGCGGCGACTGGCTGGACTCGTCATTGCATCGACGATCATCACGTTTGTGCTCGGCGCCATTGGGACCGTGATCTTCTATTTCGGGTTTCTGATCGGAATGCTCGCGATAATGCTTGTCGTATATATGTTTAGCTGGGTACCGATCCTTGCGTTTATTGTTGGATTGGTGATCGGGATCGCGGCGGCATGGGGAACGATCTGGCTTTTCTTTCTCGTTGCATCGAGAGTCGCTTATGTGCCGCAGGTGATGCTCGTTGAGGGACAGGGCGTTTTTGCGTCGATCGGCCGCAGCACTACTTTGGCCGGCGGCGGAGTCAGACGGTTAATAGCGTTATTTGTTTTTACTACGGTTGCGACATATTCGGCTCTGGCATTGTTGTATGTGCCGCTTGCCTGGTATGCCTCGGCAAACGGTGTTGAGATGTGGACGTTCGACACTGACCTTATTCCGGCTTGGTATGAAGTCGCGTCAAATGTGATCTGGCAGATCAGCTTTGTTCTGCTCTCACCGGTCTGGATGGTTGGCTTGTGCATCCTATATGTTGATGAGCGAGTGCGAACCGAAGGTTATGACATCGAACTGATGGCGGCACGGCGTTTGGGCGAGATACCGTCCGTGCCGACGAGTTACGTCAACCCGCTGCATCCGGCTCTTTCAAGCACGGCGGCTGCGGCTCCACCTTCGACCATCTCGCACGAGAAACCTGTCCCGTTTACAACGCTCGGGCTTAAATAAATGATCTTCAGGCGAATCTCATTTGTGATTTTCATAGTTCTTGTCTGGGTGGGCACGGTGGTTGCAACTTCGCTCGACGATTATCATAAACGTCTAGATGCTGCTCGGATGGATGTTATCGCTCTTCGCCGACTGGAAGATGAATCGCAGAGTTTCTCTCGTCTAAGGAATCAAAAGCTCAACGACATTTACAAGTCGATCCCAAAGTCAGAGCAGTTGGAGTGGCAAGGCGGCAGCATGGAGGTAAATAACCAGTGGCTGTATGACGGGCTGACTTCTTACCTCGATGAACATGACGACGGAAAAAGACGAACGGCACTGTTAGGTATCGAGGAACGGCTTTCTGCTGTCGGGGAAAAGATCGACGAGCTTGAAAAGGCAACAGCAGCCGAGCGCAGTAAAGATGACGACAAACAAAAACTGGCTGAGATACTTCGCCGCGAAGAGTATCAAAAACCAGAGGCCCAGGAAAAGAGCCTGTTTCAAAAATGGTGGGACGCATTTTGGAAATGGCTTCAGGACCTCTTTTCCACGCAGCCAATTACTCCGCAAGGCGCGCCTGATCTTAGTTCGCTAAAGATACTGATACAGATATTGATATTTGCAGCCGTGATCGGACTGATCGGTTTTCTGATCTATCGATTTCTTCCGCTACTAGGCGGGCGTTTTGGATACAAACCAAAGAAAAAGAAACGTGACCGAGTGATATTGGGCGAACGCATCGCTGAGGACGAATCTGCTAACGATCTGTTCGACGAGGCGGAACGTCTGGCGCGCGAGGGGCTCCTTCGGGACGCAATTCGCAAAGGTTATATCGCGGTTCTTTGCGAACTGAGCGACCGAAAGATCATCGGCCTTGCGCGGCATAAAACCAATCGCGATTATCTGCGTGACGTGCGAAAACGATCCGGCCTTTTTGAAAATATGTCAGGCCTGACCGGCACTTACGAACAGAATTGGTATGGCCTGCGGCCATCACAGCAAAACGATTGGGAAGATTTTCGCGCTCGATATAAGGAAACGATGGCGTCTGCGAATCTATGAAACAAAAGCTGTTTCTATTTCTATTTCTGATATTGATCGTCGTGACGCTCGTCGGGCTGAATGCGGCGTCGTACGTTCAGAAAGAGAAAATGCCGGACAGCGAGTTAAGTCCCAATCGCTCCACTTACAATACCGGAGCCACCGGAACGCAGGCATTGTATTCGTTACTTTCAGAAACCGGCCGCAAGGTTGTCCGATGGCAGGAACCGCCGTCAGCTTTGACCACAAGCAGTAAAAATGCCCCGGCGGTTTTTGTGGTGATCGGCAAGTTGCGGCGTGAATTTGCCGAAGATGAATTTGAGCCGCTGCTACGCTGGGTTTCAGGCGGCGGCCGTTTGGTGCTGATCGATCGTGAACCCCCACATGGACTTGTTACAACAACGGCCAACTGGCAGATAAGATCTGACGACAGCGATCCATTGAAATTCCTGAGCGTCGATCCGTCCGATCAAAATCAGATGACGGCTGATACACCGGCGATCAAGCCTGTTCAGCCGACGATCTTTACGCACAGCATCAATGCAATTCAGCCATCGCGATTTGCGGCGACGATCCTTTTCGATCGTTTTGATGAAGCTGGAGCGTCGACAGGTCAGGGAAGCGGCATTGGAACAGGAGAAGAGCCGCCTCCGCCACCCAGAAAGCTTCCGACCGAAGACAAATATCGTGATGATCCCGGATCGGATCCGTCACCTGACACCGAGCCAACGGAAGACCCTCCAAATGGTCCGATAAAAAAGAGAACAAAACTATACACGCTGCCGTCACCGACGCCGATCGACATTAAGAAATTTGTGGTGAGTGATTCATCCAGTCAGAGTGCTCCCGTCGTTCATGTCGGATCGGGTTCAAAAAACCTCCTTGTCGAGGCTCCGTTTGGTGAAGGAAAGATCGTTTTTCTTGCAGATCCTTTTATCGTTTCAAACGCCGGGATAGGCCTCGTTGATAATGCACAGCTTGCTATAAATATGCTTGCTGCGGGAGATTCGCCGATAGCATTCGACGAATATCATCAGGGTTACGGGGCAAACAATAATAAGTTTCTTGAGTTTTTTGAGGGCACACCCATCGTCGCGATATTTCTACAATGTCTCTTACTTGTCGGATTTGTTTTCTTTTCGCAAAGCAGACGTTTCGCCCGCGCGGTTCCAGAACCAGAAGCTGACCGGCTTTCAAAACTTGAATACGTTTCCGCAATGGCGGAATTGCAGGAGCGTTCCTACGCGTTTGATCTTGCTATCGAGAATATCTACCACGAATTTCGCCGCCGGGCAGCCAGGTTGCTCGGAGCCGACAACTACACGGTGAGGTATGACGAGCTGGCAAAACTCATATCGGAAAGAACCGGACTAGACGCAGCACAGGTTGCCGATACGCTCTACAAATGCGAAGAGATCATTCGCGGCGAACCGACAAACAAACAAGAGATAATAGAGCTTTCCGGCAAGCTTCGTTTCTTCGAAGAAAAACTTGGGTTGACGCGCCGCAAAGGTAACTCTGGCCGATGACACTTTACGCATTAATTATTCTGATCATCGTTTTCTTTCTGACGAGCGTTATCGGCGTCGTTACGGGGAGCAATTCGCTGATCGCGGTGCCGGTGATGTTTCAGTTCGGTATCGACCCTCGTATGGCAGTTGCGACAAATATGTTCGGCCTTGTTTTCATGTCAGTGGGCGGTACCATACCGTTTTTACGGCAGGGAAAGATAGATATCAAAAGGACTACTCCGCTTGTAGCGATAACGATTATTGCCTCGGCCCTCGGTGCGGCGATCGTCGGTCTTATCTCGGGTGATTCCATTAAATTAATAGTTTCAGTCGCCATGATCACGGTTGTGATCTTTACATTGGTAAAAAGAAGATCAGAAATCGACGAGCCAAAAACAGTTTCGAGCGGAGCAAAGATATTGGCCTTTGTCCTGACGTTTCTGCTGGGCGTTTATGGCGGACTTTACAGCGGCGGTTACGTAACGATGCTGACGCCGACATTGGTCGCATTTTACGGGATGACTTATTCCGAATCTGTAGCGAATACAAAATTCATCAACGTTTTTTCATCCGCCGTTGCGACCATCGTTTTTATGTGGCAAGGTTTAGTGGATTACAAGCTGGGCGCGATCTTAGGAGTGACAATGTTTTTGGGTGCTTATGTCGGAGCCCATTATGCTACAAAACTAAACGACCTTTGGATAAGGCGAATTTTCTTAACAGCAGTGCTATTATTGGCAATCAAAACACTCTACGATTTTATTTAGGAAGAATTGCCACAAAATGCACAAAGGTCACAAAATTATAATTCAAAATTTTGTGTATTTTGTGCTTTTTGTGGCCAACTAATAAATGCTTACTTACACACCTTCTACTGTTGCACATATTCTAAACGAGCTTCGCAAGACCATTGTCGGGCAGGATGAGGTCATCGAGCAGATACTGGTTGTCGTCTTAGCCGAAGGCCATGCTTTGATCGAAGGCGTGCCCGGAACAGCGAAAACACTAACGGTAAAGACGCTTGCACAGATCATCGGAGCCAATTTCTCGCGTATTCAATTCACACCCGATCTGATGCCGTCGGACATTACGGGGACGAACGTTTTTAATATGCAGACGTCGCAGTTCAACATGCGCCACGGTCCGATATTTACCGACATTTTGCTGGCCGATGAGATCAACCGAACGCCGCCGAAAACACAGGCCGCTCTTCTAGAAGCGATGGAAGAGCGACAAGCGACCATCGACGGCGAACGCTATCCGCTGTCGCCGATCTTTACTGTTCTTGCTACCGAAAATCCGATCGAGTATGAGGGCACATATCCGTTGCCCGAGGCTCAGCTAGATCGCTTCTTGATGAAGATCTTGATCGACTATCCCGACGCAGACGAAGAGAAAGAGATCGTTGCTCGTTGGGATGCCGGATTTAATTCGCGCCATCTCGAACACGTCCAGATCATTCCTCTGCCGGACGCGAATGCCATACATCGGTGCCGAATGGAAGTTCGCGAGATGCGTATGGAGCACGGCGTTCAAAAGTATATCGTTGAGATCGTCCGCCGGACACGCACTCATCCAACTATACTTTACGGAGCCAGCCCGCGTGCCTCCGTTGCACTGCTGCTTTGTTCAAAAGCGCTTGCCGCGATTCGGGGACGCGACTTTCCAACTCCTGACGACGTTCGCGATGTTGCAGCGCCGGTTCTGCGTCATCGTCTTGCCTTGCGTGCCGAGGCGGAACTTGACGGAGCGACGACCGATGCTGTGATATCCGACATTCTCAAAACGGTCGAAGTCCCAAGATAAATACACTTTACGAATCTAACTTGCCGCTTTTCGCCGGTTTATCGGCAGGAGCGGCTTTTTCCTTATTTGGCTGACTGCTCGGCTTGTCATTTTTTGGCGGCGTTGCCAGCGGCTTTGGTGTCGTGGCCGGAGCCGGTGTTGTTTGGACCGTTGTATTCGCGTTCTGCGTTTTTGGCGTTGGCGAAGGTTTAACCGCAGTACTTGTATTAGCGGGAACGGGTACAAGTATCACTCCGCCGTCCGGCGGCATGAACTGGCTGCCCCCGTTTGGATCAACGGTATAATATTGCCCGCCGGGCGGAATGTATTGTGCGGGCGGTGCACCCACAGGTGGTGCTCCGCCATTTGCCCACGCATTGTAACCATCGCCTCCGGGCAGAGGATCCATTGGCGGAAGCATCGTGTTCGAATTCTGCACAGCCATTATTTCGGCCTCGGTCATCGCGGGCATTTTTGCCAGGCTTTCTTCCTGTGCTCCGGTCGCAGGGCCGATGGGCTGGACAGGCAAACTTCCAACGTCGGCCTGCAGTTGCGTGGTCGGATCAGTCTTTTTACCAGACGTTGCGTAGATAAGTGCCACGGCTAAAAAAGCAGTGCCGGCCAAAACGATAAAAGCCGTCTGCCAAATATTTCGTTTGGGTGCGGCGGCTGCTTTTTGCGGAGCCGGAACACCGCCCGCGAGCATCTGCAGGTCCTCGGCAAATGAACGCATCGATTGATAACGCTTTTCCGGATCGGCAGCGATCGCGCTGAGGATCATCGGTTCGAGGTCGCTCGGCAGGTCGCTGCGAAATGCAGACAACGGCGGAGGCGGTTCTGAGTCGATCTTACGTTTCAACTCATCAGTCGTTTTTCCGACAAAAGGCGCGACACCGGCGAGCATTTCGTAGAGGATGATCCCGAGCGAATAAATGTCGGAACGTGCATCACCTTTTTTGGTATCAGCGTATTGTTCGGGAGCAAGATATTCGATATCTGCATTTGAGTTCCAGCCGACCGGCTGTATTCCGAAATCGAAAACCTTGACGGTTTGTTCCAAGCCCTCATTCGCGATCAGTATTTTCTCAGGAGTGAGCGCGCCGTGATGCATCCCCTTGCCGTGTGCAGACGCGATAGCTGCGGCAGCCTGCTTTGCAATATTGAGGACGGCGGAAACAGACGTCGAGCCGTCATGTTCTGTGAAGGTTTTCACCGTCTCACTCGGAGCGGCTTCGTAAACTGCGTAGGTTATCCCACGCGGGTCGGTTCCGAAATCCGTTACGTTCAGGATGTTTGCGTGGGCGGCCTGTGAAAGTGTTTTTGCCTCGGACAGAAATCGCTCGACAAATCGTTTATCGACGGCTAATGCAGGCGCGAGTATCTTGACCGTCACCGGCTTGTCCATCATGACATGCCAGCCGCGATAGATAACACCGAGATCGCTGTCGCGAAGGATCGACTCGATCCGGTATTTCTCAGCAATTATTTTTCCTTCAAAATCGTCGATCATCTATTCTTAGAACGAATCAGAGCGGCGTGGGTTGCAACTATAAAGAATAAAGCTAATTAAGCCTGCTTTTCAAACTATTTTTATCCGTCCGCTCTGCCTGATCCGCGTTAAAGAGATGCTTCAAATTCAAAATCGCGGACGCGGTTTTTATCAAACCTCGTCCGCGATCCTGAAACTAACGTTTTCGATTAAAGCTTGACGAAAACGATGAGCAGGGCAAAGAGCACCAGCGACTCGATAAGAGCGAGCGCGATGATCATGAGCGTCTGAACCGTTCCGGCTGCGCCTGGGTTACGAGCAGCGCCTTCGGCAGCACGCGAACCTACGAGGCCCTGTCCGATACCAGCCAAGCCTGCAGCGAGGCCGAAGCCGATGCCGCCGCCGATAGCTTTTGCAGCGCCGACATACGATTCGTTATAAGAGGCAGCACCGCCGCCGCCCTGAGCAAATGAAGCGACTGCCAAAAGTGCGATCGCCATCAAAGCAAAAAATACGATTTTAAAGTTTTTCATTTTTTATCTCCTTTTCTAAATTAAGAAGACTTTTTCAGCCGTTTTGTTAACCTGCCGGCAAATTTGCCTTTGTATTATTTCGCCTCGCTTCCGGTATGCCGCGGATTTTATACTCCCAAAGAGTCCGCGTCTCCTGCGTGCTGGCTTAGTGTCAGTAGCCCTACGTCAAGGAAGGGCTCTTGATATTAAGTTACAGGTTTTCAAATCGACTATTCAGTCTTCAACATCTGAGCCTAACTAATGTTGAGGCTCAAAACTTTTTTAAGCGTGAGCCACAGCGGCTTCGCCGTGATGCTCATCGTGATGATCGTCATGCGGTGCATGCGAAACTCCGCCGATGTAGATCATCGACAGCAGCGTAAACACAAACGCCTGAACAAATGCCACAAATACTCCTAACAGAGTCAAAATGAGCGGCACGATAAAATGTGTAGCCGGCGGAGCAAGGTCTGTGATCTTTGCAAAAACCTGCTCGTCCGAAAACATGTTTGCAAACAAACGCACGCCGAGAGTAAACGGCCTGATCGAATTACTGATCAGCTCGATCACAAATATCAGAGGCGTAATAAAGAGGGCTATCATAAAAGGCAGTTTTGGCCCGGCAAAATGCTTTAGATAGTTGATAGGCCCGTTCTCCGAAATGCCGACGTAGTTGTAATAAACAAACGATGAAACGCCAAGTGCGTATGTCACATTTACCGACGCTGTCGGTGACATAAAGAGCGGGAACTGACCCATCAAATTAGACACCAGAATCAGCAATCCGAACGTTGCTACGACAGGAAAATGCCGTGCTCCATGCTCGCCGATAATGCTGCTGATCATGTCCTTGATCGCTAGATAACCGGCCTCAAGCGTGAGCTGGCCCTGTTTTGGATCGTCTTCGGAAAGCTTGCCTTTCAACAGTTTGACGACGATGATCGTGATGATGCACGCAATGACGAACATTATCGTGTACCACGGAATGGCATTTTCAACCGTATAGTCTGCGCCGAAAACTTTTTCCGGCGTTGTGCCGAAATTTGCAAAAAACGCATCCCAACGAGGCTTGGTGTACGCCAACTGGAATTTGTACACCGGCTCGCCCAGATAATGGTTTACGAATTGTACGATAAGCGGAACATGATGTTCGCCGCCTTCTGAAAATAAGAACATGTGTAAGATTCCTTCTTAAAAAGAACTCGTAAAAATATTTTTCAATCCCTGAAAAACAACCGCAAAAGCAAAAGCCGAAAGTCCCAAGATAACCGCCGCTACCGGCATTATGCCGAGCATGTAAACCGCCAACAGGACCAGTCCGATCGCTACGTAACGCAAAATGTATTTTGCAGCAAGCAGGCCTGTCGATGCCATGCTGTTTTCCGCGAACATAGCCCGCGTCGAACGGTCGAGCCAGAAATAATTGACGTATGCCAGCAGCCCGCCAAAAACAACGCCAAAACCGAACGCTTTGCCGCCGAAAATGAATCCGGCGATCGCGGCGACCACGATCATTGCACCCATCGCGATCAAAATGCCCGCGTGCGAGATCGGCTGCGTGCTCTCATCAGTTGTCAAAGGACTAAAGTCGTCGCTCATGCGAATCCTAAATTCTACTAATAAAAGCCTAAAAACTCAAAAAGCAGGTGCGATAAGTGGGGCATCTTCCTCAACCTTCGCCGATCTGACAACTGTCCCACTGTCCCAAGTGTCCCAAACCGAGTGGGACAGGCTAAACCATTGAAACTACTGGGGGTTTTGCTCAAGTGTCCCATTGTCCCACTGGTTTTTTTTCGGAGCCGGTTGTTTTTGCCGAACTACTGCTGCCACTGCTACTGTCCCACGATCGGCGTTCCAAGCGTTCCACCGCGTTCCACGTCGGGGTGGAACGCTGTAAGTGGTTCTATCTATTGAAGTTAATACCGCTTTTTGGGGAGCGTTCCACGATTTTTACAAATAAATTATTAACTGTTGCAAATAGTACGCTTACGGCATTGGGCCGTCGAAACGTCGCGATCCATGGTGAAACAATCCCTTCTTTTTCTTTTCAGACCCGAGCATTTCCTTTCGCTTTAGGCAACTAAATTATCAAATATCCGTCCCGTTCAACGGTGCACAGGCAGAGTAGCGCTTTCTCGCAGAGATCGGAAGACCAATTTTCCCGATATGACATGGTTTTCTCGATATGACGCAACTTTCCCGATATGACGTGGTTTTCCAGCCTCAGCTACATTGTTAAACAATGCTGGTTGGTGGTTATATCCACACGAAGCTTTTACACTTCGTCATCGTCGCGGGACATCAGCGGTTGGATGGTTTGTTTGTTTTTGGGGTTGATTATTTGGGATGAGATGCGGAAAAACTGGATGAAACCGAGGATCGAGCCGAGGACGATGCCGGCGACGATGCCCCAGGGTTTGCTTTGAAAGATGAGATCGGCTCCCCAGCCGATGAAGAGCATAAACACTATCGAGCTAAAGAAAACGATGCCGGCTGACCATGCGAGGCCGCCGCGGCGGGCTGTTTCGTCGGCAGATTCGTGTCCGTAGGGAATGTACTCGACCGGTTCCTCATCCCATTCTTTTTCAACGGCAGGCTCGATCCATGGGTCATTCCAAGCGGTATTTTGTGTTTCGATCTCAGACCAGTAATCGACCGCTTCGACGGGTTGCCGAAAATTCGCGGGCTGTTGAAAGTCCGCTCGTTTAGGCTCCTCTCTTTTTTCTTCCTCGTCGTCCCAGTCAAAAATGCCGCTGCTCATAAAGTAATTTGGGTCAATCCGTAATAATGACAGTTTCGTTCGGCGATTTCAATTCGTAAGTGATGCCGCGCCATGTAAGCCGTCTGGAAGCGAGCGCGGCGACAGAATTATAGAAAAACAAAGCAGGCGTGAGCAGCCATAGAGTGTTTTGTGTCCAGAGTTGTCGTTCGAGTTCGATCTTGTACACCGGTAAAGCGAGTTTTACCGCATTAAGACGAAGCGACGATTTACCGACGCTGAAGATTGTGACCAGCGTGAGTGTTGCGATAGCTGCAAACACTTCGATATTGTTTGCGCGGCTAAAAATAACGATCAAAAGTGCGGCGATCATTACGATATTAAAAACACCTGACCCGATAAACGACAGCTTCCACAGGTGCGGCGCATAAACACGCGTTATTTTCATTTGCCGAGTTGTGAATTCAAGCAGTTCGACGAAAGCGCAGTCTTCGACCGATGCTGTCAGGGCTTGCGGAACGAACACTATTGGCAAACTCGCTTCGTTCAATGCTCGTGTTACGGCGAAATCGTCGGAGAGCGTGCCTCGCCATTTTTCACGCATGTCGATCTCGTCAAAAATATCACGACGGATCGCCATCGAGCCGCCCCAGCAGAAATTTGTTTTGGTGTTGGGCCCGAGGGCCGATGCGATGGACGCGTTCCACGCCGAACGCATTTCTGATGCGAAAGTTTGTTTTTTGGAAATGAACCAGCGATAGCCTGTAGCTGCTCCGACATTTTTTTCCTGCAAAGGCGCGACAAGAAATCTAAGCCAGTTTTTTGAGGGCCGCGCGTCTGAATCGACAAAGATAAACGCTTCCGAGTTTTCATCCGCATGCAAAACGGCTTCGCGGAGATTCTCAACCTTTTGGCTCGCGGCTTTGGCTTTCTCAGCGACTATCAATTTTGTATTGTGCACACTCCCTACCGGTCGTGTTTCCGCCATGATTTGCTCGATCACTGAAACAGATGGATCATTCTTGTCATCGACGACAAAGATGACCTCATAGTCAGGATAATCCTGTTCCGTGATAGCTCGCAGATTGTCCGCTAACCCGTCGTCGAGCCCGCGGCACGGAGCGATGACTGTTACGAACGGCGTGTAGTTTAATGGGGGCTTTGTGAGTTCGGTGCGGAAGTACTTGAGGTATGCGATCCCACCGCGAAATGAGCGGTAGCTTAACAGGATCAAGACGGCGGCAAAGAAATAGAACAAGAAGATCATGAACAATGAATAGTCGATCAGCCGTAGTGCTTTTTCCTAACAGTATTTTGATCCAGAACGCCGTGGAGATATTCGACCGTCTTGCCAACCGCACCGCGGTTCTTATTCATCACGGCGAGTGCGTATGTGCCGAGAGTCGTGCGTTTTTCAGTATTCGCCAACAGATCGCTTAGTGTTTCGATGAGCTTTTCGACGATCTGATGGTCGGCGACAAGGGGCAGTTGAATAAGCGCATCCTTATCCAAAAATTCCTTCACAGCCGCATCAAAATTTGCCGTATGCGGGCCGGTGACGATCGCTTTTCCTGCCGCCGCCGGTTCAAAGATACTCTGGCCGCCGTGTGGTATCAGGCTGCCGCCTACAAAAACTATTTCGGCAAGGGGATAGGCCGAGCGAAGTTCGCCGATACTGTCCAGCAAAATGACCTCGGCCTCTTTGTCGTCATGCGACGCAGCATCGGTTCGGCGAACTAAAGTAAATCCGCCCTCTTCTATAAGATCAGCAACCTCGCCAAATCTTTCCGGGTGTCGTGGAGCGATCATCAGCCTTACCGATCCGTTTTCCGCCCGAATATTCTTGAGTGCTTTGAGCAGCCAAGTCTCCTCCGGCGAATGTGTGCTGGCGGCAAGTATAATCGGGCGATCCGAGGCAAACCGGTAACGCAATTCGTCGGTCAAAGCCGTTTCGTTGCCATTCAGCTCGTGATCGAATTTTATGTTGCCCGTAACCTTGACTTTGCTGGCGCGAATGCCGAGCGACATCAATCGTGTCGCGTCCGCATTTTCCTGCATCAACGCAAGATCAAGATAGCCGAGGATGCGTTTCATGAACTGTTTCACCTTGCTGTAGCGGGAAAATGAACGCTCGGAAAGACGTCCATTTACGATCGCGACACGACATCCGGCATGATAAGCCTGACGAATAAAATTAGGCCAGATCTCGGTTTCCATCAGGAGAACAACTGACGGTTTTACATGTAGTAGTGCTTTGCGGGTAGTAAATTTCCAGTCGAACGGAAAATAAAAAACAAGATCAGCAATATCGGCAAAAGCTGTTTTGGCGAGCTCCTGTCCGGTGCGGGTTGTTGTCGAGATGACGAGGGATCGGTTCGGGAAATCTTCCTTTATTTTGATCGCCAGCGGCCTCGCGGCGTTTGTCTCGCCGACAGATACGCAATGCAGCCACACGATTTTCTTTCCTCTATTGTCAAAGGAAGGTAAATAGCCCAGACGCTGTTTGAAACCGGCGGCGTACTTACCGTTGACAACAGCATCGAACAAAAATCGCGGCAATAGTACGATGAACGCGAAACTGTAAACGATGCTGTAAACAAAGAACATGGTTAGCCGGATACTGTAAATGGATCAAGGCCAACGTAAGGGCCTTTAATATATTTAGCCACGAATGCAGGAATAATAGCTATTACTATTCGTGCGTTCGTGGCTAAGATTCCGCAGTATCACTGACCTATTTTACACGTTCCATGTATCGAGCTTCGGTCGGATTCACTTTTATCTTTTCGCCTTCGACGATGAAAGGCGGCACGGAAATGGTTACACCGTTTTCGAGTGTTGCAGGCTTGTTTGAATTCGAAGCAGTTGCGCCTTTGAGAGGCGGATCGGTGCGGGTCACGGTCAGTTCCATGCTGCCAGGCAGAGTCACGCCGATCGGAGTACCATTGTAAAACTCAACCTCAATATTCAGGTTCGGCATCAGCCACTGGGCAGAATCACCGAGTTCTTCTTCAGTCAGAGCGACCTGCTCGAATGTTTCCGAGTTCATGAAATGGTGATGAGAACCGTCAGAATAGAGATAATCCATCTTGTGCTGCTCAAGCACGATCTTTTCCAACGTGTCGTTGGAACGAAAGCGATACTCGAACGAGTTGCCGGTAAGCAGATTGCGCAGCCGAGCCTGAACCATCGCCCGCAGATTGCCGGGCGTGTGATGATGAAAATCCATAACGCGCACGGGAGAACCCTCGTGCACAATAACCATTCCTTTTCTTATATCGTTTGCTGAAATTGCCATAAAAGCTCCAAATTGTAAGAGCCCGCACGCGACGGGCAAAGGAGTTAGTTTAGGTTTTTTGAGTGTGGTTTGTCTAGCGAGGCACACCGGCTCCGTCCTCTTCCACGGCTATTTTTTGAATGGAAGCGGCGGCGGTTCTTCGCCTTCCTTAGGGGATTCGCGATTGATCGAGCTGTAGATCATTATTATCTGATCGATCCATTCTTTTGCGGTTTCGTTCGACGGGTCGTGCTTCAATGCCTTTCGATAATCGCCGAGCGCCGATGCGTACTGGCGGGCTTTGGTCAACGCCTCAGCACGATTGAAATATGCTGTTCCGAGGGCTTTCTTGGCGTCCTCATCGGACGGTTTTTTGCCAAGGGCTACTTCGGCGGACGCGATCGCTGCGTCAAATTCCTTTGTATCGATCGGGTCGCCGCTCTGCGTCCATTTCGATTTTTTACCTTCAGATTCTGCAGGGCCGTTTGGCGTCTGATTTTCTAAAGAGTGCGCTATCGCTGTTTGAGGCTTTTCATTTTTTGAAGCAACGGCAGCACTGTTGGTGTTTTGCGGCATAGGTTTCCCGGCGCTGTCACAGCCAAAAGCGACACAAACGCCTAACAATAAAAATGCTAATTTCATAATTCGTCTGCCTTTCATTATCAATTCAGAGTTATTTTTTGTCGATATACGGCCTAGCCTGGACAATGTAAATACGATTTTTCATTATACCCCATTCGATGTCCTGCTCCTTATTACCGCCGAAAATAGTTCGGATTCGGATCGCGGTTTTTGCCAAGGCCCGGGCCTGAATATCGTTCAGCACACGTTTTCTCGGGCCGGCGCAACTGTCCGCGGTTTCTTTCAGGTCTCCGTTTTCGTCAAAGGTAAGCGCGTTCTGCTGCTGAGAGAGAGTCATCACGATCACCGAATTCGACTTTGGATTGAAAAGCACCTGTTCCGGAATGCCTTCGTTGTTAGGGATCTTGGAATTATGCCCGCACACGGCGCTGATGTAAACGGCGTTTTTATTGCGCTCGTCAAAAGGATCTTTTGTGATCATCACGCCGCCGCGATCCATGTTGATGCCAACCTGAATGAGGGCTGACATATAGACGTCCGTCTGGCTGACATAATTTCGGACGCGAGCCTCGTACGCGTCAAAATTCCAAAGTGAAGCCCATACTTTTTTTACTGCGTCGACGAGCTTTTTTTCCTCGACGACGTTTGCAACTGAGGAATAAAGGCCGGCACCGCTGAAATTTGGAAGGTCTTCGCTGTTTGAAGAGCTGCGGACAAAAACCGCCTTTGAGCCAAGCTGAGTTTTCCATTTACCGATCAACTCTTTTTTCAAATCGTCATCAAACTTGCCGTTTTGTATATCCGCTCTGAATTGTTCGAGCTTCTGCCGCCGGACACGAGGGTTATGAACAAAATCATTGTCGTCAGTCATTTCGTCGATCGTTTTATCGAATCCGTTGTCCGACATGAATTTACGATACCAGTAAAACGGCACGGAAAAGCCATCGGGAATTGTCACACCCGCGATCTTTGCGTTCAACATTTCACCCAAGTTTGCGGCTTTCGATCCGTAGGCAATGCTGTCTCGCTTGCGCATCTCGCTAATGCCGGTGAGCTTTGTTGTCTTGAGATCGACCGGCGGAATTTGTTGATCCGGTGAAACAAATTTTGTCCTTACATCATCAATAGTTGCTCGTTCGAGTTTGTAACTTGTGAGGTCAGCCTCGAGTTTGAAAACGTAGGTGTTGTATTCGCGAAAGAGCTTGTCGGCGTCCTTAATGTAGACGTTTGGGATGTTCCAACCGCGTGCGAGGATATTGATATGCGATAGCGGGGTCGACGGCTGTGCAACAATAATACCGCGCACCGGCGGCAGGCTCAGAGGCAGTTCGCGAAGCACAAGTATCTCGTTGTCGCCGATCTCAACGGTATCATCCAGCTTGTCGATAATATGAATTCTACCGACAGCGGTACCCGTGTTCAGCGCAAGATAAACTTGATTGCGATTTAGCTCGTCCTGTAAGATCCTTTCGATACCTATATTGGCCGAGATGTCTTCCTGGCGGATCGAATTCGGCTTGAAGATCACTTTTTGAAAAAAAGTACTGTTTATGACATCGTTTGCTATCTTAATGTGATCAGCCGTAGCGAGGTCGCCTTCCCAAAGTTCCCAGGTGAATTTCTCAACCGTTTTTTGCCAAGCAATTGTTCCGACGATAAACCGCCGATCTTTCTCGATGTAAACCGATTTGAAAACGTCTGCGCCACGCGGAACCAAGTATGTAGCAAGTAAAAAGTCTTTGTGAAATCGAAACTTCTGCGAGTTCAGATAATAGATCTTGTTCCTATCACGGCGATCGATAATAAACATCGTGTGCGGCATCGCGTAAGGAGTGCCTTGATGATAAATGCGCGCGATCGAATCAAATTCTGCCTGCGAAGAAACACGTGGAAGCGAATTCTTTGTCGAATCCGGTTTCTTGTCCATCGCCCCTTTGGGCTCGCGTGTTGGCGAAGGTTTGCGCGACATTTGCGCCCCGCCCGAAACCACAAAAAGCAGGATCATCGAGAAAGCTACTGCGGTTTGTACTGATCTATCGAAAGTCATAACACTACTTTGATGTGCGGATAGCATCGCGGCGGTTGTCGCTGAAAAGAAAACGGTCGCGCAAGCCGCTTAATTCTTCGAAAGTTTGGATCGTGATGTCGAGATCGCGTATCAAGCCATCTTTCAAGCCATAGATCCAGCCGTGAATTTCTAATTGTTGACTACGATGCCACGCGTCCTGAACAATAGTCGTCTCACCAACATTCACCACTTGTTCTGCTACATTTAACTGGCAGAGCATATCGATCTTTTCATCGTAATCCGAAATGTCGTCAAGAAGATGCGAGTGAAGATTTGCTGTATCCTGAATTTGCCGGAGCCAGTTGTCGATCAGGCCGTGACGCTGATTCTCCAGTGCGGCTTTCACGCCTCCGCAACCGTAATGCCCGCATACGATTATGTGATCGACCTGTAGTACTTCGACGGCAAACTGTATCACGGACAGGCAGTTCATGTCGGTGTGATTTACCAAGTTGGCGACGTTTCGATGGACAAATATCTCGCCCTGAGGCAGGCCAACTATCGCATTGGCGGCTACGCGGCTGTCAGAACACCCGATCCAAAGAAAATCAGGCACCTGCTGTGCAGCAAGCGTGGTAAAGAAATCTGGGTCATCTTCGGTGACTTGCTGTGACCATCGGCGATTATTGTCGAGAAGATCTGTGATGCTTTTCACGTCACTATCTTAGCTTTGAGACCGGTTTATTCAAAATATTGTTGCGTCCTCCACGGTTGCGGAATCTTGTCTCAAAACAGAATCTACCGAAAGCCTCGATGGTTGAAGTCCATACTTATAAATATCGTCGTTACGTGTTCCAGCGTAGAGACGGTTCCAGCTTAAGCATGCGTAGCTTCAAAACGTGTGCTTGATGACTGAAAAGTAAATTGGCATTCCGATCGTGATGTTGAGTGGAAAAGTGACCCCCAGAGCCATTGGGATGTAGAGCCCTGGGTCGGCAGATGGTATCGCAACACGCATTGCCGCTGGGACTGCAATATATGAAGCGCTTGCCGCCAAAATTGAGAACATGAGCCTGTCGCCTTCGCCCGACGTTAGGAAACCGCTCAGAACGGCTGCCAAACAACCGTTTACGAGCGGGGCAATTAGCGCAAAAAGGGTGACAAACCACCCGTAGCGCAAAAACGTGGAAAATCGCTTTGCCGTGACCATTCCCATTTCAAGAAGGAAGATGGCCAAAAAACCCTTAAAAATGTCTGTTGTGAATGGCTTTATCCCCTCAGCCTGTTTTGTGTCGGCAATGATGCCGATGATAAGGCTTCCAATGAGTATTAGCACGCTGCCATTTGTTAACGAATGCTGAAGGATGGAGGCAATGCGTGGTTTGGTTGTCGAGTTGTCTTTCTCCTTATCATTAGCGAATTTCATCATCAGAATCACGCCGACTATGATTGCAGGCGATTCCATCAATGCCATGACCGCCACCATGTGCCCACCGAAAGGGATCTGCTGCGATTCGAGAAAAGTCGAAGCTGCAACAAAAGTAACGGCGCTGACCGAACCATACGCCGCCGCAACCGCCGCCGCGTCGCTGACGCTCAAACGACGTTTTAAGATGAAAAAGGAATAGAAAGGAATGATCGCCGCTGCCGCAGCGCCGGCGATCAGCAGGTAAACGATCTCGGGACGAAAGGTGCTGTGGGACAATTCCTGCCCGCCCTTAAATCCAATGGCAAAGAGCAAGTAAAGCCCAATGAACTTTACGCTGTTCGACGGAATTTCAAGATCGCTCTTGACGATCGTTGCCAACACGCCGAGTAGAAAAAACAACAGCGTTGGATTAGTAAGGTTTGAGATCAGGATGCTTGAATCCATTGCGACGCAAAACGGCTGGCCAAATAAACTAATATCTTAAACTCGATCAGTAATTATTCAAAACATCTTCGATCGCGTCACACGCAGATATCGTTCCATGTTCAGCGGAAATCACATCTTTCAGCCGAGTCGCTTTTTCTCGATATGACTTATCCGAGAGGACCTCGCTAATTGCCAGTGCGGCCCTTTCCGCTGAGTAGGAAGCTCGATGCAGTGTTTGGGCAACTCCGGCACGGCGACAGCGGGCGGCGTTGTCAGGCTGGTCATGGCTGAACGGCATAATGACCTGCGGCACACCTGAGCGCATCACCTGGCCTGTTGTACCGACTCCTCCCTGATGAACCACACATGCCGCAAAAGGGAAAACACTCGAATAGGGAGCAAACTCGAAGGCAACGATGTCGTCAGTCAAGCCTTTTGGGGGCTGGCAATCACGGCCAAATAGCAATACCGCTCGACACTTTAGCAGCTTGGCTGCCTTTACGCTTTCGTCAAAGAAATCGCCGGCGTCGAACACGGCCGCAGAGCCAAGCGTGAACACTATCGGGGGCTCACCACCCTTTATAAATTTATCAAGTTCGGGTTGGGGCTCGACGGTTTCGCTCTCATCATAAAAGCAAAAACCCGTCTGCCGGAAGTTAGGCGGCCAGTCGGGCTGAGGTCTTGCGAGCGCCTTTGAAAACAGAACCAGATGCAAAAGTTCGGAGAATTTTCCGGTAAAGATGGGATCATGATCTTCAGATAGCCCAAGATCGCGGCGGAATCTTCGGTATTCATCAAGCCAGCTACTCGTCGTGATCCGCATGATTCCCAACATGGCCCGGTGAAGGAAAGCCGGAAGCGGCCGGAGCATTTCGATCCACTCCGCCTGCAAATAGACACTCGGATCGTGAGCCGAGAACATCGAAACCGGCGACAGGCTGGTCGAGAGCCATCTTACGCCGCTGACCTCAGCCACGGACTTTGATGCATAAACGATCTCGCCGGAAAGAAAGAGATCGGCACCGTCAACCGCTGTGAGCAGATCGCTGTACATGTCGCGGATGTTACCGATGATAAGATCCTTGATGACAAATTCCGGACCTTTCAAGGCGTCCATCGCTTTCCGATGCAGTTCGCGATCATCTATATCTACGTTTGGCCGCAGCGGCATAAATTCTAAGCCGAGTCCTGCGATCTTATCGCTATATCCTGCCCAGGTATTTACCACCGGTATATGGCCCCGTCGCTTTAGCTCAAGTCCAAGCGCGATCATCGGATTAAGATCGCCAAGGCTTCCGATTGTAGAGAGAACGATTCGCGACATTGGAGTCAAAGATCAGCTTTGCCGGAAGTTTCACTGTCATTAAGGCGTGCTTTTGCCTGAAAACGGACATTCATAAAAAAGGCGCACGCGGCGAGAACCAGGCTGACAAAAATACCGTCCTTGTTCTCCATCCAAAAGAAATAAGCGGCGATGCAGACAAGAATCGCCGCCAGGATCTGAAATATTCTTTCCGTCTTCACGCTGCGTCCAGTTCTTCCTTAGCCAACTCGATCATTGATCTCGAGCGGCCGTGCTTTTTCCAAAAGTATCGCACGATAAGCACCAGCGGCAAACCGACAAATATCGCAAACGGAGCAATTGCAACCAAGATCGTTACAATACCAAGCACGAAATTCATCGCAAATTCGAGGCCGATGCCGAAGGACTGACTTAGACGGTCGCCGAAACCTTGCGAAGATGCCGCCGAAAAGACAACTTCCGGAGTTTGCAGTTTGATCTTTATGGTTGACAAGCTCGACTGATTTTCGAGAAATCGTTTTCGCCCCTCGATCTTTTCGATCTCGCCACGAACTTCGGCAAGCTGGCTTTGAACATTCAATGCATCGTCAATGCTGTAAGCCTTTTTCATGATCTCAACAAACTGCTGTTCAAGGGCCTTTTTCGCTTTGAGGCGAGCTTCGATATCGATGAACTCTTCGGTAACATCATCGCCTTTGACGGTCTCAAATATGATCTTTTCTGAAACCGCGCGAATTTGGGCGAGCGTGTCACCAAATTTTTGTGATGGTACACGCACACTCATCGTTACAATGTCACGTTTTCCCGATTTAACGTCGCTGCTTGTTTGTTGTGATTCAACGACGAAGCCGCCATTGGCCTCCGCGATAGAAGTGATCCTTCGCTGCGTTTCCTCGGGGGAAGCCGATTCAAGACTGAGGTCTGCGTTGCGGATGATTTTTCGGTCTGAGGGTGCAGTGTCGACCTGAGATGTGTGAGATTGTTCGAGAGATACCTTTTCGGCAATCACTTGGCCGATGTTTTGCCGTCTTGATACAGGTTTTGCGGCAGCAATTGTATTGGAAGCCATGGACTGGTTGTCCGTCGATAGGCCTGCATTTTTCACATCGCTGAGGCGTTCCGTGTCGGTAACAGTCGCAGATTGAATTTCGGTTGAAACTGACTGGGAAATGGCTTTTGCAGGACGGCTTGCGGTACTTTCGCCGCAGCCGGATGTGGACGAAGCGATGACTAAAGAAATAGTCAGGAATACGGTCTTTCTCATTGTAGTTCTCCTTAAAGGGTTAATTTGCAAAAATATGCAAAAGGAGAACGATTGAGGTCAGCCAGCCTTGCGTGCTACTTCAGCAAAACTTTCGCCTCTGAAAAATGCGGCGAGCGCTGCGAAAAGCCGTTTGATGGCCCGAAAGACCTTTGGGAAAAACCACAGGAACAGAACCACGAAAATTGCCAGCACCGATGCGATGATAACTGGAGCAAATACCGCCAAAAAAGCCCCGATTATTGCAATTGCATCCTCGACAAGCGACAGAACCCAGTTAGTAACGGGTTCCGGCGAGAGATTGGCCCCGACACGCAAAGCAGACTTAGTTCCATGAGATGATAATGCCAACCCGCCGCCCAGTAACGCCGCAGGAATCGTAATGCTCGAATCAAGTTGGTCCGTTGCCGCGTAAGCAACGATCGCTCCGGCAGGAACGCGAATGAACGTATGAACAACGTCCCAAACGCTATCAACATACGGGATCTTGTCGGCAAAAAATTCAACGAGATAAAGCCCGCCCGCCACGCCGATGATCCACCAGTTATCGAGTGCATCGAGACCGCCGGGAAGTTTGGTCGCTCCGAATTTTTGAAGCAAGCCAAGCACGGTGACTGTAGCGTAGAGATTAATGCCACTCGTCCATGCGGAACCGAGTGCCAAGCTTAATGTTGAGAACCAATCCATTGCCGTTCCCTCCGCAAGGTTTTACGAATCTGAGTCTTCGTCTGTTCCGTCACCGTCTTTTTTGAAACCGAATTTTTCGAGACGGTATTGCAATGTTCTAAATGTTAATCCTAACAATTTTGCCGACTTTGTGATGTTGTTATCGGTGCGTTCCATCGCCTGCATGATGAGGCTGCGTTCGACCTCTTCGAAATTTACGCCTTCGGGCGGCAGTTTGAAAAGATCGGCTGATGCCGCGACGGTTGTCAGCGTCATTTCGGGCGGCAGGTCTTCGACAGTGACCGTATCGTTTTCGCAAAGCAGGATCGCACGCTCGATGGCAGATTCTAATTGGCGGACATTACCGGGATAGGAGTAACCTTCGAGTAGCCGGCGAGCGTCTGAGTTGATCGTGATTTTGCGGTCGGTATTGCGTGTGTGCTTTTTCACAAAATAATCGATCAAAACTGGAATGTCGCTGCGGCGTTCGCGCAGGGCGGGCAGTTCGATCGAAAGAACATTCAGTCGATAATAGAGGTCTTCGCGAAAGCGTTTTTCTTCGACCATGTGAAGCAGGTCGCGGTTAGTTGCAGCAACCACGCGCACATCGACGTCGATGTCCCTGATACCGCCGACGCGGCGTATTTGTTTTTCCTGCAACGCCCGCAATATCTTTGCTTGGAGCGAGATATCAAGCTCGCCAATTTCGTCCAAGAACAGCGTTCCATTATGAGCGATCTCAAACAGCCCTTTTTTGTCGGCGACCGCGCCTGTGAACGAGCCTTTCTCATGGCCGAACAATTCTGACTCGAGTAAATTTTCGTTGATCGCGGCACAATTTACAGCCTGAAATGCTTCGCTCGAACGCAGGCTGTTAGTGTGGATCGAACGCGCGATCAATTCTTTTCCGGTGCCGCTCTCGCCGCGGATAAGGACGGTCGAGCTGGATTTTGCGATCTTTAGAATAAGTTTTTTGACCTTGTCCATCTCGGGCGAGACCGAAATGATCTCTGCGTCGAGCGTGGTCAGTTTTTTCAACGCCCGCGAAACGGTGTCGAGGAGGTTTTCACTGTCATACGGTTTTTGCAGATACTCAAACGCGCCTAAACGCATCGCATCCACCGCAGAGTCAACCGAGCCATGTGCTGTAAGCAAAATAACGATGATCGATTTGTCAAAATCGGTAAGCTCTTTGAGCAGGTCAAGACCGCTCATGCCGGTCATTTTCAGATCGGTCAACACAAGATCGAAATGCCGGTCCGCGACAAATTTCATCGCCGCCTCGCCCGATGAAGCAGTCGTCACATCATACCCTTCACCGGAAAGGATCGTTTCTAGTATTTCTCTTTGATTTTTCTCGTCATCGACGACGAGAATGCTCTTTCGTGCCATAAGAATGTTTTGCCACAGAGATCACAGAGAAGGATGAATTTTTTCTCAGTGAACTCTGTGGTCTCTGTGGCTAATTTTCAGCCTTCGGTAATTTTACCGTAAACTTTGTTCCTTTGCCCTCGGCTGATTCGACTGTGATCGTTCCGTTGTGAATATCGACGATCTTTTGAACGATGGCGAGGCCTAAACCTGTGCCGGTTTCTTTTGTTGAAAAATACGGTTCGAATATTTTCGAGAGATTTTCCGCTGAGATACCGCACGCCGTATCGGCGACCTCGAAATTGACAAACTGGCCGCCTTCGTCCGGGTAGATCTTTATGTTCAGATGTCCGCCAGTGTTTTCCATTGCCTGCAAAGCGTTTATGAACAAGTTGTTGAAAACCGAGCGAAGAAAATCGGGGTCGCCCATGATCTTCGGAACATTTTCGTATTCGACGATGCTGATACGGACGTTTTCTTCCTCAGCTTGCACCTCGACAAGACGCAGCGAAGATTCAACGACTTTTCGCGCATCTATTGGACGCAGTTCAGCTTTCGCCGGACGCGAGTAATTCAGAAAATCAGAGATCTGCTGATTGATGCGCGCGACTTCGGCTTTGAGCTGGGACGTCATTTTTTCAAACGCCGCTTTCTTTTCAGCTTCTTCCGGTGCAAACTTTGATCTCAAGTGATCGAGCGTCAGGTTGATGTAATTTAGCGGATTGCGGATCTCATGGGCGATCGCCGAACCGAGCCGCCCGACGACCGCGCTTTTTTCCGCTTGTTGCAATTTAGCTTCTAGGTCACGTTTCTTTTCTAGCTCCCCGGTCATCTCGTTAAACCGAGAAGCAAGCCGGCCCATTTCGTCATTTCGATTCGCACCCTCGACGCGGACGTGCAGATCCCCGGCTGCGACTTTGCGTGCTGCGTCTGCCAGATTTGCTATGGGCTGAGCAAAACGCCAAACAAGCATAAATGTGATCAGCGACGAGACAAGTAAAACGCCCAGTGTGTAGATCAGAGGCCGTGCGGCGCGCCAGATCGCTTCGCTCTTGTCATTTTTGATCAGTACCATTACGTACCAGCGGCCCTTGCTGGTCTCAATTGGGATAGCATGTGCTTCGTCGGTTTGATCCTTGTTACCCTCAGTTTTTGGATTGGGAAAGTGCTTGAGGTCGTCCCCGAGACGTGAACTTTCCATTAATGGCGGCAGACAGGTCAGATCGCTTAGTTTCTTATTCACGACATTGTCGTTCTCGTCGTAGGCCGGCAGGTTGTCCGGGTTGAGGCTGTCGGTCACTTGCCAGTTATTGTCTATGACGATGATGTCCTTGATGCGTTCTTTCGTTGCGTGGTCAAAATAAGTCTGATCTGTTCCATCAACCAAGTCCTGGACGCGCAGGTCGGTTAACGGGATACTTGTAAATCCGAGGGTAATGCCGGCGACAAGCGCCTGGGTTTGAGCGTCACGAAGATCATCATTTTCCTTTTGAGTGAGCAGGTTCAGGTAATACTGCACTCCGAGGGTCGCCATCAGCATGAGCAAAAGGATGAGTAGGAGCCTACCTCGAAATGTGTTGAAAAACCTCATTGTAGCCTGTCAGATCGATACGGAATCAAAAACCGCTTGCCTCATTGACCTTTGAATGTTATATTCTTCATTAGTTTTTTCGCAAACGCCCTTTGGGGCAAATTCGACAGATCGAGATTTTCGATCTCCTCCATAAATCTCAAAACCAAATCCACCAAGAGGTTTAAGCATGAAGTTAATGTGCACCAGATACACCGTCACCAGCGCTTTACTAGCGCTTGTCGTTTTTGGCTTTGTATTTTCCACCAACACTTACTCCCAATCAAAGAGGGCTGCGTCGGCCAAAAAGACCGTTGCTAAGAAGACTGAAACCCGTGCAAAAGATGCCAAGAAAGCTCACGATAAAGTGAAATTGGCCGATCGCACTGCCAAAAACAGCAAAAAGGATAAGTTAACAGCCAAAGAAAAGGCAAAAGCGGAAAAAGACGCGAGAAGCGCCAAAAACGACCCAAAAAGATCAAAAGAATCCAAAAGGGAAACCGCCGAACGCCGCCTTAGGGAAGAGGAGCGTCGTCAGGCCATCATTGCAGAGCAACGCCGCCGCGAACAGGCCCGGCGTGAAGCTATCGCACGGAAATTGGCATTCGAACGAGGGCTGCGAACTGAGACGGTTGCAAATATCGCTAATGACAAAATCGATGGCGAAGATCTCAGAATAAGGGCGGCCGCCATCAATGCCCTTGGCAGTCATGCGGGGTCGGTAGTTGTGATGGAGGCTCAGACAGGCAAGGTATTAACCATCGTTAATCAGGATTGGGCGGTTCGCAGCAGCATCCGTCCTTGCTCGACGATAAAGCTTGTTACCGCGACGGCAGGACTTAACGAAGGCGTCATCAGCAAAGAAAACGGTGCAATACGCAACACTTCGACCCGCCGAGACCTGGATGATGCTCTCGCGTTTTCTGACAATGGTTACTTTCAACGTGCGGGTATGCAGCTTGGCAATAACAAGTTGGTCGATTACGGCAAAAAACTTGGTCTGGGTGAACAGACGGGTATAAATTTGGAAGGAGAGGTTCCGGGTCGTTTACCTTTTAGCAACAACAACCCGCGTATTTACTCCCATGGTGATGATACCGAGGTTACGACGATCCAGCTTGCGGTGATGGCTGCCGCGATCACCAACGGCGGACATCGCGTTTTACCGCGTATACCGCGAAACAGCATGGAAAAAACGTCAGCTTTTCGGACATTTTACCGTGCGAATGTAGATCTTCCTCAACAGAATGTTCGGCGTGTGATCCCGGGAATGATGGGTGCTGCCGATTACGGCACTGCTCGGCGTGGTGTTGACCACTCGCAGGGCGTTGCCGGCAAAACCGGTTCATGCATCGATAAAGGGTCTTGGGTCGGGCTGTTCGCATCGGTGGCTCCTATCGAAAATCCGAAGTATGCAGTAGCCGTCATAACACGCGGCCAGCGTGAACGCGGAAAGTATGCGGCCGCTGTTGCCGGCGATATCTATCGGGCATTGGGAAACGGGATCGTCAGAACAGATCGGAACTTGGCGCAAACAGAATTCAACATCAGGCCTAAATATGACTCCAACGCGGCTGCAAAGCTTGGCGATGCTGACGATGAAGAGTCGGCTGATGATGCAAATGGCGTCGACGAAATGGGCAACCCGCCGGTGATCGTTGTGCCAAGTGCCCCGCAGCCGGCCGGAAAGAAACTGATCACGAAAACCGGTGATTCGAAGCCGCTTTTTCCGCCAGTTGTTATCACTGTTGACAAGGACGGCCAAAATCAGAAAGCTTCACCGAGAAGCCGACAACAATAAACGCCAGCTAAATATTGGAAAAGACATCGGGGATCATCAATAAAACCGATGTCTTTTTTGTTAAGCAATGTTTGCCGTCAGCTTGACAGAGACGGCGAAATTACGGGATTATTTACCTTTTCAAAAGAATCGAGTGGATTAAATATATCGTTATCTGAGATGGCATGTTCGCGAAGAATAGCAACTTTCTTACGGGACGTTTCATCTGAGATAACGCGAAATCGAGGGTGACCAACCCCGGCAAAGCAGTTAGATAAGTTAAGCAAGTTGGCGTGTAATTCGCCTGAGGATGGATCAAATGAAAACGATTTTTAGATATGCAAACCTTGCGGTCCTTTTGACCGCATTTATTGTGCTTGGAACTGTGGCTGCCTCGGCACAAGACCCCACACCGAAACCGGATCCTTGTGCCGATGCCGAAGGACTGACCACACTGGGCGACAAATTCAGAACCCAATTTGGTGACAAGTCCATTGATGGCCGTAAAGCCGCCATCGAGACGGGAAAGCAATTTCTTGAAAAATACGGAGCGTGCCCGGCCGCGGAAGAACTGGCAACTTATCTGAAGGGCCAGATCCCCAAAATGGAAGACGCTTTGAAAAAGCTTCAGGAAGCAAAAGCGAAATCAGACTTAACTACGCCCTTCGACACGGCTCTGAAAAACAAGAATTTGGACGATGTCTATACATATGGCAAGCAGATCCTCGCGAAATATCCCGATGAATTCCGCCTTGTTGAGATCGTTCTCGGAGCAGCAGGCGGCGAAGAGGCGTTCAAGGCCAACAATAAGTACGCAGATGATGCTCTTAAATTTGCTAAACAGTCGATCAGCGATCTTGAATCCGGCAAATCCTTCATGATCGGCGATAAGACTGCTTATGGCATTAGTTTGAAGGGGGGATACAATTTCGAATTTCCGAACAGAGAAGATGCGATCGGATGGATGAATTTCTATGCCGGCTACATCACCAACGTTGTTAAAAAGGACAAGGCTGGTTCGCTGCCCTACCTTTACAAAGCGACTCAGGCTGCATCTGACGCGAAGTCCAAACCCCTACCTTATGCGCTGATTGGTTATTTCTATCTTGCTGAGGGTGACAAACTGGCCGACGAGATCCAGGCCTTGATCAAAGCGCAGGATCCCAAAGACACCGAGGAAGTTGCTAAGCAAAAGGTCGAGGTCATCAAGGCAAGAGTAGCGTTGTTCAACGGGACCAATGAACGGGCGATTGATGCTTTTGCAAGGGCGCTGTCGCGGATCACCGATGCTGCTTACAAAGCTGAGATCAAGAAAGCACTCGATTTTTCGTACAATCGTCGATTTGGAAAGATGGATGGATTAGATGCGTGGGTAACCAACGCCCAGAAGCAGCCATTTGCAGATCCGGCTACCGCGGTCACGCCGGTTTCCGATCCGGAACCGGTCGCTCCTGCATCGACGACTACCACAACCACAACTACGGCACCGACACCGACCGCTCCGCCTGTTAAGTCGACGCCACCCGCTGCAAAACCGGCTTCGACTGCGTCCCCGAAACCGGCTGCGACGACTACCGCTAAACCCGCCGCGGCGGCTAAGCCGCAGGCAAAGGTCAAAAAACCCGCTGCCAAGAAGAAAGGAGCATAGTTTTGCCAAATATCTAAAAATCAGCCGGATGCGTCCAGTTTGTGATGCCTCCGGCATTTCTTTTTGCTAAAATTAGCCGCAATGCCAGTCGCACTTGGTAAACTTGAGGCAATAATCGGCCACAAGTTTAAGAACTTGAATCTATTGGAACGCGCCGTCACGCATCGCTCGTGGGCCTATGAGAATCTACCGGGCGAACCGGATGAAAAGGTTCGCGAGATCGAAAATGAATCGATGGAGTTTGTCGGTGATTCGGTTATTGGGCTCGTTGTTGCGGAGCAGCTTTTTGTCAGAAATCCAAAACTCAGTGAGGGTGATCTGACGTTAATGAAGCATAATCTGGTCAGTGGCTCGGCTTTGGCAAGCCTTTCCGAGGCGATGGGCCTGGGCGAGTTTTTGCGGCTTGGCGGTAGTGAAGTAAAAGGCGGACGTAGAAAACAGAGTCTTTTGACAAACGCCTTTGAGGCGGTCGTTGGAGCTGTTTTTCTTGATAGTGGATACATTACTGCGAGAGCGGTAGTCACTCGCTTGATGGAAGAAAGACTGCAGAATGTGACGCCCGAGGCGTCGATCGATTTCAAATCGCGGCTTCAGACAGAACTGCAGGCAAAGAAACAAAAGACGGCCACATATAGTTTGTTGAAGAGCGACGGGCCGCCGCACGCCAGAACTTTTTTTGTCGATGTTACCTGGGAAACGGGAAAGGCTCATGGTCACGGCAATTCTATAAAAGCTGCCGAAATGATGGCAGCAGCTGAGGCATTGAAAATGCTCTCAGAACGGGACAACCCGGTAACGAAACGAACAAAAAAGAAATAGCGTAAAATTGTTCAGTTAAATATGTTCGAGGAATATAACAAACCGCAAAAAGAAAAAGAAACGGTACCGGAACCGCAGGTCAAAGCCATGGGGCCGCCCAAATCGGTCATACGAGAGTACTTTGAATCGTTCGCTGTGACGCTTGTGATGGCGATATTCGGAATGACGTTCATCTTGCAGGCGGTCACAGTTCCGACAGGTTCGATGCAAAACACGATCCTGATCGGCGATTATTTGCTGGTAAATAAATTTATCTTTACACCCGGTGGCCGTGATCTCCCGTTTTTGCCTCAGCGCGAGATCGAACGCGGCGACATAATCGTTTTCAAATATCCGGGCAACAAACTGCATCCGGAAATGGACAAAGCTCATGGGGCCTCGGCTACGCCCTATCAGGTGAATTATGTAAAACGAGTCATTGGGTTGCCCGGCGACAAGGTAGAGTTTCGTGACAATCAAGTTTTTGTCAATGATAAGTTATTGCCCGAACATCGAGTTATTGGTGACGCCGATGACAACCAATCTGCTCTCGAAACACGGGAATTTGAGGAGCGTAAGTCGGACGAGACCTATAACGTTTATTACTCTGCCGAGAAGATGGAAGCGATCAAGGCCGGTCGACACCTTTCAAATCGTGGTTATGAATTCGGCGTTGCGGGCAAGACGATGGATGTTCCGCCGAACATGTTCTTTGTCATGGGCGACAGCCGCGACAATAGCGAAGACAGCCGCTTCTGGGGCTTTGTTCCCCGTGAGTTGATAATCGGGCGGGCGATGTTCGTGTATTGGTCGTGTGATCGCGGTGCATCAAACGGAAGTTGGTTCGGCTGTCTCTCGCACCCTCGCCTAAGCCGCATAGGACACATGGTCAAGTAAGATAATGCATCTGAATATTTCCGACGAGATCGCGGAAGCTCTAAATTTAAGCAAGCCCGTGGTTGCACTCGAATCAACCGTTATTGCCCACGGTCTGCCGTACCCTCAAAATCTCGAGACAGCATTTGAACTAGAATCGATTGTCCGTGAACAAGGCTCTATTCCAGCGACCATAGCGTTGTTTGATGGTGAGATCTGTGTTGGTTTGGATCGTCAGCAAATTGAAATGCTTGCGACCGGCAAAGGAATTCGCAAAATATCACGCCGCGATATGGCGATCTCAGTCGCGAAAAAATTGACGTGTGCGACGACTGTTGCGACGACGGCATTTATTGCGCATCGTGCAGGCATTAAGGTCTTTGCCACCGGCGGAATTGGCGGTGTGCATCGTGGATTCTCCGCTGATGTTTCCGCAGATCTGCCTGAGCTTGCACAAACGCCGATCACGGTCGTATGTTCCGGAGTAAAAATAGTTCTCGATCTGCCTGCAACTCGCGAATGGCTTGAGACGCACGGCGTTGTTGTTCTTGGGTGGCAGTGTGACGAATTGCCGGCGTTTTATTCGCGGTCGAGTGGGCTGGCAATTGATGAAAGAGTTGAAAATGCGGCGGAAGCCGTAAATATCATAAATGCCCGTGACGAAATGAGTCTGGAAAACGCGGTTCTGGTAACTGTTCCGGTTCCCGCCGCATTTGAAATAGACCGGGTGGAACTTGAAGCTATACTTGCAGATGCTCTAAAGCTCGCAGACGAACAGGAAATTAACGGCAAAGAGATCACTCCGTTTTTGCTTTCACAAATGTCGAAAAAAAGCGGCGGCAAAACACTTACTGCGAATATCGAGCTGCTCAAGAATAATGCCCGCGTTGCTGCTAAGATCGCCGTTGAGCTATCCGCAGCGAATTAACCATCAACGAAACAAAAGTCATTTAGCCGGCTGCGCTTCCATCTTCAGTTTGAGAGCGTCGAGGCGTTTTTGAGCTTCGGCGGCATCCGGCGAAGCAGCGAATCTTGTGACGATCTCTTTCCAGCTTGCTCCGTCGTAATGAAACTGTTTCAAAGCGGAATTGAAGAGGAAGACGATACCGAGCTTTCGGTATCGGTCGAGACTAACGTAATTTAGAAAGTAACTGTGCATCGGAGCGGCCGATGCAGCCATTTCGGCTCGTTTTAATTTGCGCGCGGCGTCTTTTGATAGTTTTGCGGCAACTTCTTCCAGCAGATCACCAAAGAGAAGCAAAATAGAAGGCCGGAATTGAGATTTTGGGTACAGCTCAAAAAACTCGATCGCAGCTTCGATCTGATCAAAACCATCCAGTGCCTGCACGAGCCTTGCGAAACGCTCTTCGTCATCTTTGCGAAACTTGCCAAAAACGGCATCGGCCTGAACCCACCCAAAATTATTTGGCGGAGCGGCGACTCGATAGAATTTGACGCCGTCCGCCTCTTTTATTTCCAATATCTGTACAGTTCGTCCGCGACGCATCCGCTGAACTGCTTCCGAGAAAAGGCTTGGATTCTTGCGCAGCACCGACAGTGATTCATCGATAACAACTGCAGTTTGGCCGACCTCCGAAGAGCGTGGTGAGATAGCTGTCTTTGGCTTTGCTGCCGCTGTAGATTTACGTTGCTGAGCGTTCGATGAGCCGTAAAATGCGACGGTTACGAGCAGAAGTGTTATGAACAGACGAAGTTTCATATGGGATCTCCGAGTAGAGTGACTATTTTTGTTTTTGCCGCCGGCGTTTTATCTTGTCTTGCACTCCCGCATGGTGAAAATGACAGATCGCAATTGCGAGAGCATCGGCTGCGTCATGCGGCGTTGGTACAGTTTTCATCTTAAGTAAAATTTTTACCATTTCCTGCACTTGATGCTTTTCGGCATTGCCGTAACCGACGACCGTTTGTTTTACAAGCCTCGGGGCGTATTCGGCTACCTGTAATCCACGCTGTTCTGCGAGCAACAGCATGAGCCCGCGAACCTGCCCGAGCTTTAACGCCACCTGAGCATTCACCGCGTAAAATGTATCCTCGACGGAAAGTACGTCGGGAGAATGCTTCGCCATTAGCTCGGCGACAGCGTCGTAAATATTCAGCAGCCGCTTAGAAAATTGCAGCCTGGTATTCGATTTAACAGTGCCAAAATCGACCAGCGCGTATTTCGATCCGCTGCCGTCAACCACACCCCAACCGAGCGTCTCACTGCCCGGATCGATTCCCAAAACACGCATGTTTTCTTACTGCAAGATTATGACAAGATACTCCATAATTTTGGCAAAATGCAAATGTGCGTCATCGTATTAAATGATATTCTAAATACTGGATTTATTGATGAACATTGTCGCTACAGATACAAAAGTAATGCAGTCCGTGCGAACACTGCTCTCCGGTGCGATCGACTATGCAGGGCTATTTCCGCCCGCCGGGTTGCCGATGTCCGAGGCCGTAATTAACTACGCGACCTACCGGAGCAGCAACTACAACTGGATGCTGGGGCGTTTTATTGTGATGGCTGCGCGGCTCGACGAATTTTACGAAAACGCGAGCGAATTTATCCCGAAAGATGGTGCAAATCCTTGGCGCGTGAGCGTTGTGGCCGGCGAAGACATCGTCGAAACGATGCATCTGATCAAGAATTTTAATGCGCGTAACGGGCCGGGTGTCGTCTGCGACACGGTGGAAGTAAAAGCGACCTCGCAGGGAAAGATAGACAATACGATCGTGTCATTGCCGACGGGAGTAACAGCGTATTTCGAGCTGGAACCTGATGAAAGTTTGCCCGACTTAGTCGCGACTCTCGCACTCAAAGGCCAACGCGCAAAAATTCGCACCGGCGGCGTCACGCCGGACGCTTTTCCGACTTCGCAGCAGATAATCCGCTTTGTCCGCACGTGCCTCGCGGCAAACGTTCCTTTTAAGGCGACCGCCGGATTGCATCATCCGATCCGTTGTTTCAAGCCGCTCACGTATCAAAAAGACTCGGTCAAAGGCACGATGCACGGTTTTCTCAATTTATTCATGATGACCGGCTTCGCACGCGAAGGCTATAAAATAAGCGTTCTAGAAGATCTGATGGAAGATGAATTTGGTGAGGTATTTCATTTTGATGAGCACGCAGCGACCTGGCGAGATAATTTCAGCCTAAACACGCACCAGATCCAGATCTTGCGGAAATTAGGCGTACAATCGTTCGGTTCCTGTTCATTCGACGAACCGGTCGCCGACCTGCAAAAGTTAGGAATTTTATAGCCACAAAAGGCACAAAATCCGCAAAAAAATATTTTGTGCTCTTTGTGCCTTTTGTGGCAATCGTTTTATGACTTACGAGATCAACGAAACACACGACCCGAACCTCAAAAGCTGGGTCGAATCCGCCAACGATCCGAATACGGATTTTCCGATACAGAACTTGCCGTTTTGTACATTTAGAAAACGTGGGTACGATGGGCCACGCAGTCTTGGTGTTGCTATCGGTGACCAGCTTCTGGACGTTCTGGCGTGCCAATCGCTAAAGGTGATCACGAAGTATCCTGATCTTTGGAGTGGAATGCGTTTACCTGCTCCCCAGTTCTTGTCGATTGGGGATTTTCGACGACAAATTATCGATTTCTTAAAGGTAGATGCTCCGATAATTAAACAACAGCCGGAGATCGGGGAAAAGGTATTGTTTCCCAGAGCCGACTCGGAGTTTTCATTCGTTTTCGATTCCCGCGACTACACCGACTTTTACTGCTCGATCTATCATGCGACGAATGTGGGGTCGATGTTTCGGCCGGACAATCCGTTGCTGCCGAATTATAAGTATGTGCCGATCGGTTATCACGGGCGGGCTTCGAGCATAGTGATCTCGGGCACGGATATCAAACGCCCGCACGGACAGAACCGAAGCGACGCCCAAAAGCCGCCGGTCTTTATCCCGTGCAAGAATCTCGATTACGAAATGGAGCTTGGCTTTTTTGTCGGGCAGGGCAATGAACTCGGCAGTTCGATACCGATCGCCGACGCCGAAAAACATATCTTCGGAATGTGCCTCGTAAACGACTGGTCCGCCCGCGACATGCAGGCTTGGGAATATCAGCCGCTCGGCCCGTTTCTCGCAAAGAATTTCGCAACGACGATCTCGCCCTTCGTCGTCACAATGGAAGCCCTCGCACCTTTCCGAACAAAAGCATTTGAAAGACCCGAAGGCGATCCGCAGCCGCTCGATTATCTCAACGACGAGCAAAACCAAAAATTCGGCGGTCTCGACATTAACCTTGAGGTTTACATCCAGACCGAAAAGATGCGGGACGAAAACATCGAACCGCACCTGCTCTCGCGTTCGAACACAAAAGACCTCTACTGGACCGTCGGCCAAATGCTGACGCATCACGCGTCGAACGGCTGCAACCTGCAAACCGGCGACCTGATAGCTTCCGGAACAGTAAGCGGCAAAGAAAAGTCCGAACGCGGCTGCCTGCTCGAACTAACTTGGCGCGGTACCGAACCGCTCGAACTGCCGTCCGGCGAACAACGCCGCTTTCTCGAAGACGGCGACGAAGTTATCATGAAAGGCTACTGCGAACGCGAAGGATTCAGAAGAATCGGCTTCGGCGAATGCCGCGGCCGTGTCATCCCAGCCGGTTAGCCACAGAGAACACAGAGAAAATGAGAATTTGATTCTGGCTAAATCTCCAACTTATCTCTGTGCTCTCGGTGATCTCTGTGGCAAATTTCTTCCTTCTGTTAAAATTTCAATGTGAAAGCAGCATCGGGGTTATCCCAATCGTCAGTTCGGCGCGAGGTTGTCCGCTCGGATAAAGAAAAATTCGAGGACGTTCTTGCGGTCGAAGAACCGCTTGAGATCCGTTTGGGATTTCGAAAGGACGGAAAGATCGAACATCGAGCGATATCGATCACGATGCGCACCCCTGGCAATGACGGAGAACTCGCGGCGGGTTTTCTTTTCACCGAAGGCATTATCAAAAGCCATGACCAGATAAAACAGATCAGGCACTGCGGCCTGGCTATTGGCAAAGGAAAAGGCGCGATCGATCGTGCTAAGTCACTAAACTCAAACACAATCCGCGTCGATCTTAACGACGGTATTGATCTCGACCTCAAATGGTTAGAACGACATTTCTATACAACATCGAGTTGCGGAGTTTGCGGAAAAAGCTCAATAGATGCCCTTAAAACGGGAGCAGAAAAGATCGCCGACAGCGCACATCCTGCGATCGAGCGGAGTGTCATCCATGGCCTGCCCGACATTCTCCGTTCCTCACAAAATGTCTTCGACCAGACGGGCGGTCTGCACGCTTCGGCGTTATTCAAGACAACAGGTGAACTTGAGATCGTTCGTGAAGATGTTGGTCGTCATAACGCGTTGGACAAAGTCATCGGAGCGAAATTTATGGCCGGCGAATTACCACTGTCTGAGAAAATATTGGTCGTCAGCGGCCGCGCGAGTTTTGAGCTTGTACAAAAAGCCTTGATGGCAGGCATTCCGATCCTTGCTGCAGTCGGCGCACCTTCAAGCCTCGCCGTTGAACTTGCTGCTGAGTTCGGCATGACACTCATCGGGTTTGTTCGCAACGAGCGGTTCAATATCTACACCGGTGAGGCGAGAATAGTATGACGTCTGAGGCAAAGGGCCGATCTGCTGAAAATATAGACGATCTGCGCGTAACAAAACCAGCCACAACCGCTGCCGGGATCAAGTCGATCACAAAGGCAATGAGCAACGCCTTTGGCAAGATGGGCGTGGTTCGCGGTACACGTGCACTGCTGAACCTTAATCAAAAGGGCGGTATTGATTGTCAATCCTGCGCCTGGCCCGACCCTGACGGAAACCGCACCAAGGCGGAGTTTTGCGAAAGCGGCGCAAAAGCTTTAGCCGACGAAGGCACCAGAAAACTCGTTACCGCAGATTTTTTCAAACAATACAGCGTCGATGAACTTTTGCAAAAAGATGATCACTGGTTAAATGCTCAAGGCCGTCTGGCCGAGCCGGTCGTATTGCGTAAAGGTTCGACTCATTACGAGCCGATCTCCTGGCGAGAAGCATTTGATCTGATCGCTGTAGAATTGAACGCGCTCGATTCGCCCGACGAAGCGATCTTTTACACATCAGGCCGCACATCTAACGAAGCCGCATTTCTTTATCAGCTTTTTGTAAGACAATTTGGTACAAATAATCTTCCAGATTGTTCAAATTTGTGCCACGAGTCGTCCAGCATCGCTCTGACCGAATCGATAGGTCTTGGCAAGGCCAGCGTTCGACTTTCTGATTTTGAAAAGACCGATCTGGTGATCGTGATCGGGCAAAACCCCGGAACCAACGCGCCGCGAATGATGTCGTCGCTTCAGGATGCAAAGAGAGCAGGGGCTAAAATGCTTGCGATCAATCCGTTGCCCGAGGCTGGCTTGATGAATTTTGTAAATCCAAATCCGCAGCACTATGGAAACCCGCTGATGTTCCCAGTCACGCTTCTCGCAAACAAGGCGACGCATCTTGCGGATGTTCACCTGCCGGTCAGGATAGGCGGCGACATGGCTGTGTTGAAAGGCATGATGAAAGTCATGCTTGAGCGTGAGCGAACAGCACCCGGAACCGTCTTTGACCATAAATTCATCACCGAAAAAACCGAAGGCTACGACGAGTTGATCGCAAGTCTCGATGCTGCATCTTGGGAAGACATCCTTTGCGAGAGCGGATTATCACGAGATCAGATTATTGATGCCGCCAATATGTTCATAGACTCCGCACGTGTTATCACATGTTGGGCTATGGGCTTGACGCAGCATAAAAATGCGGTAGCGACGATACAAGACGTCGTAAATCTGCACCTGCTTCGCGGCCAAATTGGAAAAGAGGGAGCAGGCCTCTGTCCTGTTCGCGGCCACTCAAATGTGCAGGGCGACCGGTCGATGGGAATTTGCGAAAAGATCAGCAAAACGTTCTTCACTGGCCTCGAAAAAGAATTTAACTTTACACCGCCTCAACATGATGGATTTAGCACGGTCGAGAGTATACACGCAATGAACGACGGCCGAGCGAAAGTCTTTCTTGCGATGGGCGGCAATTTTGTCAGTGCTTCTCCCGATACCGATCTTGTCTTTGGTGCGCTGAAAAAATGCCGGCTGACCGCACAGGTGATCACAAAATTAAACCGCACTGCGCTCGCGGTTGGCGAGCAGTCTTTGATACTGCCGTGCCTGGGCCGCTCGGAAATTGACGTGCAGGCAAACGGTGAGCAGTTCGTTTCGACCGAAAGCACAATGCTCAATGTGCAGATGTCGAAAGGTATTTTCAAACCGGCATCAGAAAATCTGCGAAGTGAGCCCTGGATCGTCGCGCAATTGGCAAAAGCAACTTTGGGCACAAAAACGAGTATCGACTGGGACAGGATGGTCGCCAACTACGATAACATCCGTGATGCGATCTCGCGTGTTGTGCCGGGCTGTGAAAACTATAATGAGCGGATACGTCAGGACGGCGGGTTTTACATGCCTAATCCGCCGCGTGAACTTGAATTTAGGACACAAAACGCAAAGGCTCGATTTGTTTCGAGTCAATTGGAGAAAACCTCTTTCGAAAAAGGTCAGTTGATGCTTACGACGATCCGTTCGCACGATCAATTCAACACGACGATCTACAGTCCAAACGATCGCTATCGCGGTATAGAGGGATCGAGACGCGTGATTTTTCTAAATGAGGACGACATCACAGAGCTTACCCTCAAAAAAGGTCAGGTTGTCGATCTGACGAGCCATTTTGAAGATACTCAGCGCCATGCGTACCGCTTTGTTGTAGTGCCTTATCCGATCCCGAAAGGCTGTGCCGCTGCTTACTTTCCAGAAGCTAATCCGCTGGTTCCTCTTAATAGCTTTGCTGAACGAAGCCAGACGCCTACTTCAAAATCGATCATCATTTCGATCCAACCGACGGATGAGATCGCAGGGGCTTTTGCAGAATAGATGGAAATTGATTCCTTCATTTTGATCGGCGGCAGATCGTCGCGTCTGGGCAGCGACAAAGCGTTTGTCGAGGTTGACGGCGTAACTTTGGCCACTCGTATCGCGCGCGTCATAGAAAAAGGCCTAGATCCTGATCACATAAAATTTATCGCGGCAAGCAGCGAACAATTCTCAGGCAGCCTGCTCGCTAAACTCCGTCACTCAGTGATCTTCGATCTCAACCCAGGTTTCAATGCGTGGAGCGGACTTCAAACGGCTCTGGTGGACGCTCGGACCGAATGGATATTTGTAAGTGCCTGCGATCATCCGATGGTCTCGGAGGAATTGCTGAAACTGATGGCTGTGCATATTACTGATATGCACGATGCCGTGGTCCCGCGACAAATTGACGGCCGTCTCCAGCCGCTGTGTGCTTTTTATCGCGCCCGCGCGGTGCTTACGCTTATTGACGCAAAAGTAAATGACGGCGGCCGGTTACCGCAGCTTATGTCGATCTTTGACTGCCTGCGAACATGCGTTGTCGAGCCGGACGAATATCGTGATCTCGACAACTCAGATAAATTTTTCCTGAACATTAATACCGCTAAGGACCTTTCCGCTCTTAGCGATGCCGCGTTAAAATAGAGCCAGATGGAGCTTATTCTCGACAAATTACACGAAGAATGCGGGATTTTTGGCATTTTCGGGCATCCGGAAGCCTCGACCCTGACGCAGCTTGGTTTGTTTGCATTACAGCATCGTGGTCAGGAAGCCTGTGGCATCGTTTCGGCGGACGGCGATGATCTTCATCAGTTTCGTGAGACTGGCTTAGTTGCGGATGTTCTGACTGAAGAGGTCTTGAAGAAGCTTACGGGTTCGAGTGCGATCGGCCACACACGTTATTCAACAGCGGGCAGGAACACCATCGATGAAGTGCAGCCATTTTCGGTCACCTGCCAGCATGGCAAGATCGCAGTTTGTCACAACGGAAATCTGCCTTTCGCTGGTCAAAAACGAGCCGAACTTGAACGCTCGGGCGCCATATTTTCTTCTACCTCAGATACCGAAACCATTCTTCACGGCGTCGCCCGAACAAAAGCAAAAAACGCCCTTGAGGCCATTGAAAAAGTTCTCAGAGATACCGAAGGCGCATTTTCGCTTTTGTTTCTGACGCCAAAAGCTCTTATAGCCGTGCGCGATCCTCGCGGTTTTCGTCCGCTGGTCCTTGGCCGTGTACAAGGAGCTTATTGTGTTGCGTCTGAAACGTGTGCGTTCGACCTGATCGATGCCGAGTACATTCGCGAGATAGAACCCGGCGAAATGCTCATCGTTGATGATAAAGGACTTCATTCTTCAACACCTTTTGATGCGAAACCGGTGTCTGTCTGCACATTTGAGCATGTCTATTTTTCGCGTCCCGACTCGACGATCTTTGGAAGATCGGTCAACGAATCGCGTCATAAAATGGGCAAACGGCTTGCGATCGAACAGCCTTGTGAGGCCGATCTTGTCGTGCCAGTGCCGGACAGCGGTGTGGCAGCTTCGATAGGTTACGCTCGTGAATCTGGAATTAACTTTCGTCAGGCTATTATTCGCAATCATTACGTTGGCCGGACTTTCATCGAGCCTTCGCAATCGATCCGCTCGTTCGGAGTGCGTCTAAAACTCAATCCGATAAAGGACCTGATACGCGATCGGCGAATTGTGTTGGTTGACGATTCGATAGTGCGCGGCACGACGAGCAAAAAGATCGTCCAGATGGTCCGCGAAGCCGGTGCGACGGAGGTGCATATGCGTGTTTCATGCCCGCCGACCGCTCACTCATGCTACTACGGCGTTGACACTCCTCATAGACAAGACCTGATCGCTTCGCGCATGAGCGAGGCAGAGATCTGCGAATACATTGGGGCCGACAGCCTCGGCTATCTCTCACTCGAGGGAATGTTGGAATCAATTGGGATCGATCCTGCGACCGCTTGTTCCGCATGTTGGACAGGGAAGTATCCTACGCTTACGGCCAGTGGGGCAAAAGCATAATTCGACAAACCCGAGCCTTCCATTTCTCATCAAATTAACGTAAACTAGCCTTCCTCGAACACGTGGGGGCGACAGGCTTCGACAGGGGCTTGTATAGATCTTTGAATGCACGTCGGGCTTTGCACAGGTGAGCTCGTTAAAAACACTTGATGCGAAACAAATGCTAATCAAGAATTAGCTCTTGCTGCCTAATTAACTTTAGCTACAGCAATGTCTTACCGGAAGTTCGCCTGATGCGACCGGCCAAGGCATAACTCAGTTCGGGCTCGGGCACGTTCACCACCTGCGAACGCGCTTTAAATATTAGTCAGGTTAGCTGAATGTGAGGTCTTGTTTGTTCATCTGCTCACGCTCGGCGAAACTTAAGTGAATAAACTAAACGTGTAGATTTCACTGGTCGCAACCTTTGGATGCGGGTTCGATTCCCGCCGCCTCCACCAACATATCCTCAAACAAAGCTTAGAAAGGAATTATTCGCGAGCGGAATCGGAACCACCAACTATTGAGTTGTTTTATCTGCGCGTCTTGATACGTAAGATTGTAAGAACGGTCCGTAACAAAGGTTCTTGACGCACTGCAGCCGAAATACATAATTCTCTTTTTCCCCTCGGTATAAACCAAATATTTTTTACCGATTCGGACGAACAAATCACCTCCAGGCAATCCTAATGTCGTTGGGACAGTTATTTCAGTCGTTTTGGAGCCTTTCCATGATTTTTCTACTTTGAATTTTACTATAAGCAGGCCGTCTTCCTGCACGTTTGGATTGTCCTTGTACTCAATAGCTTCACCAATGAAGACGTCGTGAGCCTTCGCGAAAGCTCTGCGATAGTTAACCGGTGAACACTCGACCTGACCTAGAACGGGCAGACTAAGATACGAAAGAAAAAGAAAACCGATTAAATGGAGAAGTAATGGCCTATTCACGTCAGTAGCGTCGATGCAATGTCGTTGATAATACACCAATTTCGGTATTGTCAGCGGGGTTTTCTTCGGGCTGTGCCCGTCTATTTGCGGAAAAGCTGTGCTTTTCCGTTAAGGCCACCAAAAATCTCTGAGGCTATGCCGCCGGGCGGCATAGCCGACAGATCGCATAAAAATGATCGGTAATGTTCAACAATGTAACTAAGGCTGGAAAACCACGTCAAATCAGGAAAGTTGCGTCATATCGAGAAAACCATGTCATATCGGGAAAATTGGTCTTCCGATCTTTGCGGGAAAGCGTTACTCTGCCTGTGCACCGTTGGGTCATGAACGGGACGGATATTTGATAATTTAGTTGCCTAAAGCGAAAGGAAATGCTCGGGTCTGAAAAGAAAAAGAAGGCATCGTTCCACCATGGATCGCGACGTTTCGACGGCCCAATGCCGTAAGCGTACTATTTGCAACAGTTAATAATTTATTTGTAAAAACCGTGGAACGGGCCCCAAAAAGCGGTATTAACTTCAATAGATAGAACTACTTACAGCGTTCCACCCCCATGTGGAACGCGGTGGAACGCTTGGAACGCTGCTACTCAGTACCACCTGAGCCTACTTGGTGGTTTTATGTCGCGAGAAAAAACCAGTGGGACAGTGGGACACTTGAGCAAAGCCCAGTAGTTTCAATGGTTTAGCCTGTCCCACTCGGCTTGGGACACTTGGGACAGTGGGACACTTCGATTTGTGACTGGCTTGCACAAATACGGTATATTTATTCACAGTGGAAAATTTACCCATAGGCATTTTCGACTCGGGCGTAGGCGGGCTGACCGTTTATCGAGCGCTGCACAACCGCCTGCCAAACGAGCATTTCATCTACCTCGGCGACACGGCCCGCGTGCCTTACGGGACGAAATCGCTGGCGACGGTGGAGCGTTATGCGATAGAGAATTCGCAGTTTCTTGCCTCTCGCGGCATCAAGATGCTCGTCGTTGCGTGCAACACGGCTTCGGCGCTGGCTTTGCCAAAGATACGCGAAAAGATCGGCCTAGATGTCGTCGGTGTGATCGGTCCGGGCGGCCGCAAAGCCGTCGAACTCACAAAAGACAAGCCGCACCCGCGTATCGGCGTCATCGCGACCGAAGCGACTGTCGCCAGCAACGCGTATTTTGAAGCGATCCGTCGTGCGTCTGACACCGCGGAGGTGTTTCAGGCAGGCTGCCCGCTGTTTGTGCCGCTCGCCGAGGAAAATTGGCTGCAAGAGCCCGAAACGGCTTCGATAGCTGCAAAATACCTTGCGGAGATGAATAAATTTCAGCCCGACGCGCTTGTCTTAGGCTGCACGCATTACCCGATCCTGCGGGATGTGATCCAGCGGACGGTCGGCGAAAATGTTAAGCTAATTGATTCCGGCGAGGCAACTGCTGAAGAAGTTGAAAAACTTTTGGCTGAAAAAGGTCTTGCAAATCCTGATGCGGTTACAGGAAAACGCGAGCTTTGCGACGACCTCGACCATTTTTATGTGACCGACGCCGCCGACAGATTCGCCCGCGTCGCCGAACGATTTTTAGGAACAAAGCCGTCGAAACTCGAAGCGATAGAAGTTTACGGCGTCGATGAATTAAAGAAGAATGAGCCGCAGATCTACGCAGATGACGCGGATAAGAAAACAAAAATTTGATCTGCGTTATCCGCGTAAATCTGCGGCAAAAATTTCTTAGATGACATATACAAGACCAGACAATCGAACCCACGACCAGATACGCAATACCAAGATCACGCCGAATATCTCGCCATATGCCGAAGGCTCGGCGTTGATCGAGGTTGGCGGGACGAAAGTGATCTGCACTGCAAGCGTTGAGGACAAGGTCCCGATGTTCATGCGCAACAAAGGACTCGGTTGGGTCACTGCTGAATACGCAATGCTGCCGCGGGCGACCAATACGCGAACACAGCGCGAGACGCAGCGTCCGTCAGGACGAACGCAGGAGATTCAGCGACTTATCGGCAGGTCTCTGCGTGCGGTTGTCGATAACAAGTTGCTCGGCGAGCGACAGATATATCTCGATTGCGATGTGATACAGGCGGACGGCGGCACACGATGCGCTTCGATAACGGGTGCGTATGTTGCATTGGCATTAGCATGTCGGAGGCTGGTGAAGCAGGGAACTATTAGAACTTCGCCGATCTTGAGCGAGGTCGCAGCCGTCAGCGTCGGCATTATCGAAGGCACGCCGATACTCGACCTTGCCTATGACGAAGACTCGACCGCCGATGTTGATATGAATGTCGTCTGCACCGGCCTCGGCAAATTTATCGAGCTGCAAGGCACCGCCGAACGCGAACCTTTTTCGCGAGAGCAGATGGACGAGATGTTATTGTTGGCGGACCTCGGCGTCAAAAAACTTTTTGAGATCCAACGAAATGCACTCAATGTATGAGATGTGTTGTGGATGCAGAAATTGTGATGCAGTATTATACATGTGGGTAAATGATTTATGCTTACAGCAATAGAAACAACAGGAAGAGTTAATGCACAACATCAGTTGCAACTGGATTCAGTATTGCCGGAGAATACTCCTGATCGCGTTCGCGTAATCGTGCTCTTCGATAGCGATGAATCGGATATTTCGGAATCAGAATGGCTACATTCAGCGAAAGGAAATGAAGTGTTTGATTTTCTTAACGACGAGTCCGAAGATATCTACACCCTTGCAGACGGTAAGCCATTGAACGATGAAATATAAGATCGTTTTGGTGCCAATTCCGTTCGACGATCTGTCACAGGCAAAAGTGCGTCCTGCGGTTTGTCTTACAAATGAAATCCAACCTTATGGTCACGTTGTTTTGGCATTTATTACGAGTAAAGTGCCGACCGACTTATCAGAAACAGATTTTGTGTTCTTGGATTCTGATGCCGATTTTGCCATAACTGGATTAAAAGTTTCATCAACAGTTAAACTGCATCGGTTAGTTACCGTTTCTAAGACAATAATCAAACGAGAGCTCGGTGAATTGACTCAATCGCAACGCGCTTAGATAGAAATGCGGTTACGCAAGTTATTTGAAATATAGAGTAATGAGTGAAAAACAGTTTGAAGGAAGAGCGGCAATAGTTACCGGCGGCACGCGCGGCATCGGGAAGGCGATCGTGTTGGAATTGGCTCGACGCGGCGCGAATGTGGCGTTCAACTATTCAAAAAGCGCTGATGAGGCTGAAGCTTTGAAAACCGAAGTAGAACAACTCGGCGTCAAAGCCCTTGCTGCGCAATGCGATGTTGCAAATACGGAAGCCGCGGCAGAATTTGTCGGTCAGGTCAAAGATGCTTTTGGTACGGTCGATTTTCTGATCAACAACGCCGGCATCACGCGCGATCAGCTCATCTTGCGAATGAAGGAAGACGATTGGGATGCGGTGATCGATACAAATCTCAAAGGCGCGTGGAATTTTTCAAAGGCAGTGCTTCGCCCGATGATGAAAAACGAGAACGGCGGTTCGATATTAAATATCTCGTCTATATCGGGAGTTGTCGGTATGCTAGGTCAGTCGAATTACTCTGCATCGAAGGCAGGAATGATCGGCCTGACAAAATCGCTCGCAAAGGAAGTAGCCAGCCGTAAGATCACGGTCAACGCTCTCGCACTTGGCCTCATCGAAACAGACATGGCATCGGAGATGAACGACGATTACCGTGAAAAGATACTTGCTCAAATTCCGCTCGGACGGCTTGGCAATGTGACCGAAGTTGCCGAGATCGCCTGCTTTATGCTTTCTCCCGCCGCCGCGTATATCACCGGTCAGGTCATCCAACCTGACGGCGGCCTCGCGATGTAAGTCAACATGTCCTTGCAATATCAAACTCAAGAAGACGAGACGGAACTTAACGATCAACACGAGATAGAGGCTCCTCAATCGCGCTCGCCGTTTCCGGTCTATACGGTCGCTCTGATCGTCGGGATAGTTGCTGTGGTTCTTGCTCAAATGTCGATCGGTTTTGAGGAATCGGCATTGGTCGCGGGTTTTGTAAAGCCCGCGTTTATCAGGAACCACGAATATTGGCGCATCATAACTGGTGCAACGACACACGGAAGCGTGCTTCACGTCATGATGAACTGCTACGCCTTTTACAGCTTTGGCAAGATCTTTGAAATGCTCTCAAATCGAGCGCATCTTGCGATCGTTTTTCTGCTGTCGGCGATCGGTGGCGGCATATTGAGTCTCATCTTTCAGCCGGACGGTATTTCGGTTGGAGCCTCGGGCGGCATCGTTGGGCTGATCGGCTATCTCGCGGTTTATGCTTTTCGACGGAGGCAATTTATCTCTCACGAGTTTCGCAAAAGTCTGCTGATCAATATCGGATTCATTCTTGTTTTTGGCTTGGCACTTTATCAGGTCATAGATAATTTCGGACATATCGGCGGATTGATCACCGGCGGCCTATATGGTTTATTACAGATACCGTCAGACGAGTACACCGACCCCCGCGAAGCAGGAAGTATTGCAAGTATTGCCGGTCTTGTGGCACTTGGCGTTTATCTGGCGGCGTGTTGTTTTAGCATCTTGCTGATCCTGCGGGCTGTGTAGTTTCGTTATGGCTCGAGTTCGCGTTCACCAGCATGTTAATCCATTCTCTCCGTATTATCGGCAGGCTCCCGAGCCGGTAGACTTGGCCAAAATATTTGCAAACCCGGAAAAGCCTTTACATCTCGACATTGGCTGCGCACGCGGGCGTTTTATTTTGAAAATGGCCGAGGTTGAGCCGCATTGGAATTTTCTTGGGCTAGAGATACGCGAACCGCTTGTTACTGAGGCAAATGAGATCGCGTCAGAAAGAGGACTGACAAATCTTCGCTACGAATTTTGCAACGCGATGATGTGGCTGGGCAGACTTCTCGACGATATTCCGGAGGGGCTACTGCAAGCCGTAACCATCCAGTTTCCCGATCCGTGGTTCAAGAAAAAACATGCGAAGCGACGGATGGTCAATGCTGAGCTGGTTGAAACGATCGTGCACAAGCTCGCGCTTGAAGGAATGATCTTTGTTCAGACAGATATTGAATTTTTGGCGGAAGAAATGTTTGAACTGTTTCGAGCAAACAACAATTTAGCTGAGATGCCGGTCGATGAAAATCCTTTTCCGATAAAAACAGAACGCGAAAAAGCGGTCGAGGACAAAGCACTGCCGATCTATCGCGCGATGTTTAAAAAAATATAGCCCCCTGCATGATACAGAGGGCCAGTTATTTGACAATTAAATTAGCTGATTATCTGACGGATAGATCCGGCATCACCAGTTGATGTCAACCTCGTAATTATCCGCACCTCCGCTCGGGTCAAAAACCTGAACGATAGCGGTGAAGTCATTCTCCCAGGATGGCTGCTGTGTAACTGTTACCGAGCCGCGTCCATTTCGTTTGCTGGCGGTTATCGATCCCGGCCGGCGTGCAAGATATCCGTTGATGTTGAAGTTAACATTCGAGATCCCCGTTCCTGCGGCATCCTGAGTCTGGACTTCTGACCCCGAGATGATTATGTTAGCTGTCTGATCGACACGGCCGCGCCAGCGGATGCTGCCGGAACGATATGGTTCTTCGACATTGCTCGAACCGGCCCATGAGATCTCGAGGCCGTATGTGTCGGAACCACCTTTTCGGTCGTAAATTTGCACAATGGCGGTGTAGTTATTTGAGCGATTGGGCTGTTGTATTACGGTTACATCACCGCGTCCGTTAGTTTTGCGGGCAGTAACTGTGGTCGAGCGTCGCGGCAATGCCCCGTTCATATTCTGATTGTTCACCTGAACCGAGTTTCCGCTGACAGTTTCCGCGTATATCGAGCCGCCGCGGATAATAACGTTTACCCTGTCATCTACACGGCCACTCCAAGTCGCAGTTCCGGTTGCGCCGCCACCGCCACCGCCGCCACCGTTTCCGATGGGGAAGTCGTACCTGCGTGGACGGTTGTTGTACCCGTCGTCATAACCCTGCTGGAAATAGAGGCCGATGTTTTGGTCATAGCCGCGATTAGCCATATCGCCCGGCCTGTTGTACCCGCCTTGACGATCATTTTGTCCCACTGTGTAGCCGGAGTCGTAAGCTGTCCGCTGTGAATTTGTCCAGCGATCATTAGGACGAACGCTGTCATAACCTGCGTTGTATCCGCGTCTGTAATGGTCCTCGTATTGCGACTCAAATTTATTGCGATATCGGCGATAATCGCTGCTGCGATTGGCGTTTGCATCGGCGGTTCCGTCCTGATAGCCTTCGTCGTAATATCCGCATCGGATCGGCGAATTGGCATTACGGTCGCATTGTGCTGAGGCTACTATGCCTCCGAATGCGATCATGCAAAATATCGATGTGCAAAGAAATAGTGTTTTCATGGTCCCTCCTGATCTTTCGTTATAGCGACAAACTGTTATGAGTCGCATTCTGTCGTCGCTTGGATGAATCATCCGGTGGAATGCGATGCACCCTATTATCGATTCTAGACCCAGCGCTTTTCTTTTTGAAATCTCTTGATAACCATATCGCGGCGTAATTTCGGAAGATGGTCAATGAACAGCTTGCCGTTGCAATGATCCGTTTCGTGCAGAAAGGCGCGAGCGGCATAGCCCTCGGCCTCGCGTTCGAACCATTCGCCTTTTTCATCCTGTGCCTTTAGCCGAACCTTTTGCGGTCGAACAACTACTGCAGGCACCTTGCCTACCGACAGGCAACCTTCCTGTCCGGACTGTTCACCTTCGGTGGCGACGATCTCGGGGTTGGCGGCGATCAGTTTAACGCCGTCGCAATCCATGACGAAAAGGCGCAGGTTCAATCCGATCTGCGGGGCCGCAAGCCCGACACCTTCGGCATCGTACATTGTGTCGAACATATCAGCGCAGAGGTCGGCTAGTTCTTGATCAAACTCGGTTATGGGTTTGCCGATCTGTGCGAGAACGTTTTCGGGATATTCTGTGATCTTTCGGACAGCCATGATCTATCTGGGAATGACACCCGATCGGGCAGATCGGCGAAAATCTCGACGCGCATTAAATCCTTTTTCTTCTCTTTGGAGGCATTCCCAACAAACTGTCCGCGGTTCATTCGTAGGCGAGATGAATGTGTTGTAATGTTCGGTTTCCCGGTCGCACTCAGAGCACCTGACGGTCTGTCTGTCCATATTTGTTTTGCTCATTTCTTCTTCTTTAAAAGGAAAACCTTTTCAAGATAAAATTCTTGTTCCTTCTCTACAGTGTAATTTGCCTTAACGTAATTTTCCAAGGGACGACATGCCTCGGTAACGAGACATTTTTCACTTACAGCCAGCCAGATCATCTCGGCATCAGCGGGGATCTTGGAAATAAAGAAGTCTATCTGTTTTATGTAGCTGTTTTCCGTGCCGGCGGCCGCTTCTCTTTCAAGTTCGAAATACCGCTCATCGGGCAAGATCTTGTTAACGCCGTGGTAATGATAGGGCAGTGCAAGCACTTCATATGTCGGGAAAACAATGATCGGCTGTCCCGGGCTCTCGTTTTCCGCAATAAATGCACCGACTCGCGCCCAGTCGCCCCGTTTTGACATATTTGGATACATCGTAATGAGGCCGAGTGAGAAAGATGCAAGCACAAGCAGCGCCCCGGCGATCGCCGCCGCTTTGTTAAAGAAACGCATTTGTCTTTCACCTGTAACAAAAATATCGGACAACAGAGATGCAGCAAAAAAGACAAGGGGAGCGAAGAGCACTGACGCATGGCGAATTTCCGTGTAGTCGCTGCCCACAACAAAGTATGCGACAAGGAAACACGCAAACGTAGCTCCGGTGACGGCAGCGAGCGACACTGTCGTAAGCGAAATTGCTTTGCGACGCACCAGGGAAAGGAATCCGACGGCGATCAGCCCGATCCGGACCGCCCAAAGCCTTATCATGTCAGCCGCTGAAAAATGATCATCAGGGATCACCTCGATCGGCAGCGCGAAGGTCAGAAAATGACGCCATAGATGTCGAAGGCCTTTACCGATTGATCGCTGTTCCTGAAAGCCGCCGGTATTCGCAGTGAATTGGGCTCCAAAGTCGGTCAAAAGTAGTGGTAAAAATGCTGTCGCGACCAATAGCATCAAACCCAAATAAACTCGCGCCTCGCGCCATCTTTTTGAAATGAGCAATGCGAAAAAGAAACTGACAAGAAGAAATCCAAGATAGTAATTGGTGTAAAGCGCAATGATCGCCGCTATCAAAAATAGAAGCCTAACTTTACCTTGCGGCATAGTCGTTTTCGAATTGGATTCTTCGAGAAATCCAGCAAGAAAAAGTCGGACTAGAGCGATCGAAAGTAAAATGACGAGAGAATAAACGCGGATTTCGAGGCTCGCCCATATCAAGTACGGGTGAAATGCGAAAAATGCCGTCGCCATGAGAGCAGAACGCGGAGACAGGACCCTCTGTGCCAGCCCCGCAAACATTTTGATAGCAAATATGCTGCAGATTACAGAAAATACGCGGGCAAAAAAGATCGAGCCGTTGATGGATCGCCAGAGGCTTAGGATCCAAAAATAAAGTGGTGCTTGCTTCTCGTCCGTTGCTGCGTTTTGAAAAGCAGTAATTAAACCATGCTGAGTTGTATATAGAGTTGAGGCCTCGTCAGCCCAGATGTTCAGGGTATACGCCAGCGGCAGAACGATCAAAAGGTGCAGAACGATCAGCGACGTAACAGAGAACGCCCCGGAGTTTTTTGACGAAAGCGGCATTGTTAAGAATTGTTATTTGATAACGCGGGCTTCGTCAAATCAAAGACGACAAATTCGTCACATTCGGAAACGACTGCGTAATCGCGGCGAAGGTCTTCTTCAAAGCCTGATCGCTTGTTCAGTATCGGCTTTTGGGCAATGAAATATTTTGCTCCCTTTGCTGCAAAGTCTGCGATCCTATCCGAAGACTGCTCCTCGATACAAATGTTCCAACCCTTCCGGTCGAGCCAGTAGAACATGAATGATGCGTTGTAGGCGAGCGGGTAGCCGTTCTTATCGATACAGTGACCGCCGGACGCAACGATGAGACCTTCAGTTTTGAGCGTCGGTTTGATCGTCTCGGCGCAGACAAAGGCAGCGGCCGGAACCCGTTTGTCAAAAAAGTTTGCTCGGACTTGTTTAGCCTCGAGTAGCAGGGATGCAAAAACAGCGACGATGACAATCAAGAACATAACCGCACGCGTCAGATTGGCAGTGAGCGAGCGAGAGCTGAACTTATCGGCAAACTCCTGGGCATAATCCCATAGCTTCTTGATGCTGAAGCCGAAGATCAACGCAACCGGCGGGATGCTGAAGATGTGGTAGTAGTTTGCCCAGCCTGCCGACGTTGTGCGTGCGGCCAATAGATAGAAAGCAAAGATCGATGCAAGCCACAGCAATGAATGTTTCATTGTCCTTTCGCCGTAACCTTGCCAGAGTGAAAAGATACCGACAATTAATCCAAATGAAACCCAAACATACAGAAACTCGGACTTTAGTATCCCCTCTATAAAGCTTGCGTCCATAAAAAAGTCCATCCCGATCCAATGATATTCATTCGATACACCCAGTGAATTACCATAGGTCAGCCACAGATTTTTCGCGTGGAAATACCATAAAGCCGCAGGCACAGTGCTTAGGACACCAAACAGCCAGACCTTACTTTGCTTAACTAGATTGAGTCCATATTTCTCGAACAGCAAAACCCCAAAAAACAATCCAATATGGGCAGCCGGAGCTTTGGCTAAAAGGGTCAATGCGGTTAATGCCGCGGCTCCAAAGAAATGAGTCGTTCTATCAGTTCTTAACCACCGAACAAAGAAATACACGGCGGCAACATATGAGAACAGCATCAATCCTTCGGGTTGAATGGCCGTAGATTCATCGACTATCAGCGGATTCAACGCAAAAAAGGAAAAAGCGATGATCGATGAAAATTCAGTTAGATACTCACGTGTAAGCCGGAAAAAGAAGAACAGGGCGCCGAGCGAAAACAAAAACGCCCAAATTCGTCCTAGTTGATCGTGGATGCCAAAGAGCTTATAAGTGATCGATGTGAGAAACGGAAAAACGGGAAATTCCATTTCTGCATAACCAGGTCCGTCGCCACGCCAATCGATTCTTGGGTACAACGGATTAATTCCCTCGCGCTCAAAATTACGCGAAACAGCTCCGAGATCGCATTCACGCCAGGACGCCTGATTTATCGGACGAAAAGTATCGGCAAATCTGAGAGAGGCTGCCGCTAGGAATAGCGCAATAATGAGTATCCGGGCCCTGCTCACAGCACCTCTTGTGGCTGGGGTTGGACTGCGGTAATGCGATTGCGGACTGCTTTGGCATGTTCACACATTGGCACGACATCAAAACGCTGTGCATACATTGCCAAGGCCTCGCTCACAAATGCGAGTTTCTCATCGATCGGCGCACCCATTCCTGGGAAGAACTTAAGTTCCGGAGCGTCCTCGTCAGTAAGAAAATCCAGCGGATGCAGCAGCAGCGACGGTTGAACGTCCGTAATTCGACACATCGTTAGTGCTAAACGCCAATAGAGAAGAGCCGCTGTTCGCGAGAACGTCGCAATGTACAACAAATAACTCAGGTGGATCGGCGTTTTTATGACAGGGAAAGTCGTCACGGGGATCTCGACCATTTCCCGCCCGGCCACGTTCATTATCCGAGCTTTTAGACTTTGAAATCCGTCCGACAATTTGCCAAACAGCTTCTTACGTTTTTCACGTTCATCATCACTCATTTGCGGCGATTTGAAGAAATAATATGCCCGTGCAAGTGGCGCGATATAGGTCGGTAGTGTCGAGCAATCATATTCGTAACCGCGTTCGGATAATACCTCGAGAACGGTTGGGCTGAGACTGTAGCCCGGGCCGCGAAAACCGATCGGTCGTTTCCCGGTTACGTTTTCCAGAGCGGTTTCCGTTCTTTCAAATTCTTCGATGAGCTCATCTTTTGAATAAAGATGAAGCCACGGCTCGTGATTAAAAGAGTGGTTCCCGATTTCATGTCCCGCCTTTGCTATCGATGCGATGGCATCGCGATTTTTCTCAAGCGCTACATCCTGTCCAACTATAAAAAACGTGATCTTCAGATCTCGTTCTCTTAGGAATGCGAGCACACGCGGCACGACTTTATCCAGATACGATGGGAAATCTTCCCAGCCCGCATCTCCGTGCGTCTTCATGTAAGACCATTTATTGTCTAGGTCGAGCGAAAGGCTCGCTATCGGTTTCATTTAAAATTCTCTTCGAAAAACTTTTCGGCTAATGCTACGGTTTCATTTACATTCAACGTCCCATTTACAATGTGCGATGAGTTAACGATATGAACGCCGTTGATCGATGTCTTCGTCGCAGGCAAGTCACGAGAATAATTTAGGACCGGTAACGGAAAGACCTGTCGCACTCGAGAGACCTTAAATGCCAACACATCTTTTCGCGAAAAATGTGAATACATTTGTTCGAGGCCGTTCAAGAAAAGCTCTTGTATCTCCGCGTCCGATCGCTCAAAAAGCGCATCATCAGGTGCGACGTATTTTGGCAGATATATCAACGCGTCTCGGCCAAACTCTTTCTTGTCAACGAGGGCCGACATTTCGATGACACCGGTAAAGGGCATTTCGTCCGTGATGTTTGTAATGTAGTAGTTGGACAGTGAAGCTCTCATCAACACAGACGCGCAAAGGATGCCCTGATATTGGATCTTTTCAAGCGCTTGTTTCTCGTCTGTCGTCAATTGATCCACGATCTTTGCGGCTGCATTTGACGGGCAGGTGATAATGACATCGTCGAATGTGTCGTCAACACCATTGCCCTGATATTTGGGCGATTCAAACTGGGGCTCTGATAGAAACATGCCCGAAAATCCAGGGGCAACGGCGGTTGCTGTCTGCACTATTCCGTATTTGGTTGTTTGCGGCATCGCGAAACTTTTTGTGTCCCCTCGCCTCCGCGTGATGGGAACAGACACACTGATCTCGCCATTTTCGAGTTTCTTGATACTCTCAACCCATATGTTCAAACGTATATCGACCCCGTTTTCGGCTAAAACCTCGCCGAAGCGTTCCAGCACGCGAGCATACCCGCCACGGACATAGCCGAACATTTCCTTTTTAAGTCCAGAGTTGCGCGCGGCATACATTCGTTGGATCGTTGACCAGATAAATGCTGCGGATGTTTTTCGATATGCTTCGCCGAGCTTAGCTTTGAGTAAAGGTTTCCAAATTTTTTCGAACGTCTTCTTTCCGGAGAGTTTTGTTAGCCAGGCTTCGACCGAGATCGTTTCGAGACGTTTCCAATCCTTGATGCGCGATGCAAAAAAGATCGTCGCACCGAGGCGTATTTTGCTGATCAGGCCGAGCGGCGGAAACTGAAGAAACTCTCTCGTGTCCGACATCGAGAACAACTCGCCGTCGGTGTAGAAACCTGTCTTTGTTTCAACCCAGCGATATTCGTCGCCCAGGCCGAGTTCTTCAACCAGTTTTCGAGTGAATTTATCTGAGGCGAGGGTTACGTGATAGTGTTTGTCCCAAACGACATCGCCGATCTGCCAGGCCGCTGCGAGTCCGCCGATCTCTTTTCCCGATTCAAAGATCGTGACATTATGACCGGCCTTTGCAAGACGCAATGCCAGCGTCATGCCAAGAAAGCCTGAACCTACGATGGCGACTCTTTTGCTCATTACTAAACAAACAATGGCTCCTGAGCCATTCGCGCAGCTTTTCGGATATCGGTTTCCGGCTCGACTTCGACAACATTCTCCGCGGCGATCTCGTACATCAAACCGCATTCACAGACAAATGTTCCCGTTTCCCCGTCCGCAAATTTATGAAAAAGAAGACCACATTTGCACACGGCTCCGATCGAACGCGCCGGAGAACCAAGCACGAGATGAAAATCAGGCACGCTCTTTGTCACCACCGAACCCATTCCTACCATAGCCCAACGCCCTATTTCGAGATCGTTGCCAATGACACAGCTTGCTCCAATTGTCGCTCCTTCACGGACCAACGTAGGCAAAGTATGCTCGTCCGGTTCACTCGGCCTAAGTGATTTGAGATCGGGAAATGTCGCACGTGGAAATCGGTCATTTGTGAACGTAGTTGATGCGGAGATCATAACTCCGTCCTCGATAGTCACCGCTGCGCAGATGTAAACCATCGCGTTTATCTTTACGCGGTTGCCGATATTTACGTCGTAGGCAATGTAGCTCTTTTCGCCAACGATACACTCGTCACCGATAGTTGCTCCATGCCGGATGTGAACGTTGTCCCAGATGCTCGATCCTTCACCGATCGAAACGTCGTCTTCAATTATTGCTGTCGGATGTATTCGTGCCATAAATTTATTTCGCGGTCATCGCTTTTTCAACCACCGGCTGCCACAGATTTTGCTTCATTGATTTGTAAGCCGCTTCGATCACTTGCACCGATGCCAGTGCATCGTCGGGTTTTATGAACAACTCATCTTTGCCGCGCAATGCGTTGGCAAAGTTCTCGATCTTGCCCTTGAACGAAGCCGTCTTGTCGTAGCCTTTGCCAAAAATCGTCCAGTCGGGACTTGAGTTGAGCTTGTATTTAGATTCGCGCCAGCCGATGTGGAGCGAGCCGTTGGTTCCGTAGATGCTGATGAAATAGGGAAGCTCTTTGTTGATGCCCCACGTCAGATCGACGCTCGCCGTGACGTCGTTTTTTGCCTTGGCGAACATCTTGACGTTTTCATCAACTGCCAAGCCTTGAGTTCCGCCTGCGTCAACGACCAGAACAGAGTCGATACCACCGAGAAAGTAGCGAATGATGTCAACCGAGTGTGTGCCATTGTCAATAAGGACTCCACCGCCGGAAATTTCTGCTTGCGAGTTCCACCGCTTAGACATATCGACCTTTGCAGTGAAAGCATTTTCAAATTGCAACACGTCGCCGAGTACGCCTGACGCAATAATGCCCTTTGCCTTAATAACGTCATCGCAATATCGGAATTTCGACGCCATGGTGAAGAGCACACCCGCCTTCTCGGCCGCAGCGATCATCTTTTCAGCGTCTGCGACCTTGGTTGTCAGCGGTTTTTCACACAGTACCGGAAGTCCGCGTTCCATAAAGAAGCACGCGATCTCAGGATGCGTTGACGGCGGTGTTGCGACGATAACTGCATCGAGTTCCATCTCGAGAATCTGTCTGTAATCGTTATAGCTTTTGCCGCCGACGATCTCGGCCAACGCAGAAGCCGCTTCGGGCCGTACATCGGCTACCGCGACCAGATCACAACATTTACTTTCGTTAAAAGCCTGAGCGTATGCTTGTGCGATGCCGCCGGCTCCAACCAATCCAAAACGTAGTTTGTTCATAAAATCGTTTTTGCCACGGAGACCACAGAGAACACTGAGATTCGTTTTTCCCTGTGATCTCGGTGACCTCTGTGGCTAATCTTTATTTCCTCAATTTTGATACTGCGATCCTCACATTTTCCGCGATATATCGGACGTGCTCTTCGGTGTACTTTTCATTCCACGGCAACACCAGCACGTCGTGCAATGCCTTTGCCGTCAGCGGATAATTTTCCATTTCGTAATCGACTGCGCCCTCGCGTGCAAGGTTGAATGGGAATTGACTGTCACCGAGCGTATTCTTTTCTTGAAAGACCTGACACATGAATGCGGGCTTTACAATGTAACGCGGTGCTGAGAAGATATTTTTCTCCTTCAGCAGATTCGCAAGAGCAGGCGACCCGCCTTCGATCTTTGTGTCGTCAACTGTCAGACAATATTTCCAATAAACATGAGTCGCATCGTCGGCGATGACAGGCAGATCAATGCCCTCGATACCATCAAGTAGATCGGTCAGCAATGCCGCCGTTCGCTGTCGGTTCCTGACACAGTCTTCGAGTTTTTCAAGTTGGCCGAGGGCCACCGCCGCTTGGAGTTCACTAATCCGATAGTTCAATGCCATGAAATAGTGATCTGCATTGGCATCGCCGTAGCCCCAAGCCTTGTTGATATAAAGGAACATGTGACGCGCGAGCTTTTCGTCATTTGTCACGACCATGCCGCCTTCGCCAGTGGTCATATGTTTCCCCTGTTGGAGCGAGAAACATCCAATATCGCCGATCGTTCCGGCGAACTTGTCGCCGCACTTTGCAAGAAATGTCTGAGCCGAATCTTCGATCACGGGCAGATTGTGTTCTTTTGCCAGAGCCATGATCGGACCCATTTCGCACGGATTGCCGAATAGGTGCGTTACGATGATCGCCTTGGTGCGCTCGCTGATCTTTGCTTTGATCGTTTCGGCGGTGACATTCAAAGTTCTCGGATCAACCTCCGCAAACACAGGCACTACGCCCCGATACATCAACGGCGTCAATGCTCCCATGTCAGTGATCGAGGTCGTGATGATCTCGTCACCGGGATTTGGGTTTACGGTGGCGACCGCAATGTGGATCGCTGCCGAACCTGACGTGCAGGCGTAGGCGTATTTCGCGCCAAATTTCTCGGCAAATTTCTGCTCGAGCATTTTGCCGAATTTTCCCTTTGTCGTCGTAAGTGTGCCGGAGCGTAAAGCCTCGGTTACATACGCGATCTCTGTTTCGTCAAATGTCCTTCCAGACGCGTCCTGATCGGAAGGCAGCATCATCAGCCTTTCCGCTTGTTTTGTAGGTGTCATAATTTATTAATTAAGTTCGGTCGAATTTTCAGAAACTGTAAGTTTCTTTGCCGTTAAAATAGGTTTAATCGCTTCGGATTTCCGAAACCAACGTGTTTTTGTAAGATTTGAGAGCAGTTTGAGATGGCCGAGCACAGTCTTGGCGGTTTTCATCTTGGACGCTCCAAAGAGACGCACCTCGAGAACGGCTGGAAATTCAATGATCTTGCCGCCATTAAGGTCGAGCTTGCCGAGCATTTCTGCAACGCCGAGAAAGCCGGACTCAGTCAATTGCATCCCCACTATGGAACTGCGGCGGTAAACGCGGAAACAACTTGTGTAAGTATCGAGTTTTGACCGCAGGACGCGTCGGTAAAGAAACGACGCTCCGCGTGATAGAAAGAGTCTCCAACCGGGAACATTACGAACTCCGCCATCCTTATGATAAGGCGAGGCAGTCACCATATCGACGTTTTCCGACAAGAGCGGCAGCATGTTAAGAAGTTCATGCGGGTCATATGTGCAGTCGCAATCCATTGAGCACACGATCTCGGTTTTTGCTGCACGGATGCCGGTCATAATTCCTGCCGCAACACCCCGATTGGTTTTGTGCTTCAAAATCTCAACGTTCTTTTTATGGCCAAAAATCTCGTTCAGCAGATCGAGTGTTCCATCGGTGCTTTTATCATCGACAAATACAAGATTTGGCTGATAACCGTCTTCAATCAGGCTTGTTTCGACGCTTCGCAACGTGTTTGCAAGATAAGGCAATGCATCGGCCTCGTTGTAGCACGGAATTACGATCGACACATTCGCATTTCGCAATTCGTAATTTGTGATTGTTTCTACGGGCTTTTGCTGATGGATATTTGCAACATCTACATACCTATTTTCTTCAAGACCTAAATATTTGGCGACGCCTGTGCAGTTGTAGAGTTCCAGATTTTCGCGCAATATCCATTCCATCTTGTCGAGCTTGCGGTAATGGCGAATGCGATTGTAGCTTGATGCCGCCGAAATCCTCGGCTGTTCCGGGTCGAGTTCCCAGACGTGAAGATAAAACGTAAGCGGCTCATGTTGACGCTGCGTCCAATTTCGAACGGCATGACGCATTAGCGTGTAAGGTATCTGTCGAAAATAATTACCGCCTGAGATCGGCAGTAGCCCGAGGCCCAGATCAAGCGTAGCGTACGGAAATTCCCAGATCGCCTTTCCGTCGGAATGTACCTGATGGGAAAATCGTTTCGACTTTGCGTCCTGCACATTTGGCAGAAATGAAGCGTCATATGCAAAACCTTCGTCTGCCAGAACATTAAGTATCCAACCGTTCTCCTTGAACGAGAGTTTTTCGGCGGCACGATACCCAAGAACTTTCTGACCGCAGGCATCCTCTACAGCCTTATTAGTTCGCTTCAGATCTTCTCGAAATTCTTCATCAGTGAGGTTTTTAAGGCTGCGATGGTAATAGCCTCGGCTAGCGACTTCGTGACCACGAGCAACGATCTCGCGGATAAGATTTGGGTTTTGCTCGGCGATCCATCCAAGCACAAAAAAAGTCGCCTTTGTGTCGTACTCATCGAGCAGGTCGAGCGCTTTTATCGTATTTTGTTCATAACGAGGTTCAAAATTCGACCAGTTTCGCTGCTGTATCAGGTTCTCGAACGCGCCGACGTGGAAATAGTCCTCGACGAGGATCGTCAAAAGATGCTTTTGATTTGTCGTCGCAGAGACCATTACTTTATGCTCTGACTGCCAGATTTTCTTCTATCACCTTTACGATCTTTTCCGCAGCCTTGCCATCACCGAACGGATTGCACACGTTTGTGACCGATCTTATCCATGACTCATCCGCATAATTTGCTTCCAACAGTTTTTTTAGTGAACCGTTGCTTCCGACTAATTTCGCGACGCCGGAATTTACAGCCTCCGGTCTTTCCGTATTTTCACGAAGGATCAACAGCGGCTTGCCCAGGCTCGGAGCCTCTTCCTGTACGCCGCCGGAATCGGACACGATCAGCCACGCCGCTCTCATCACCGCCAAAAAGTTCGCGTAATCCATCGGTGCCAGGAGATAAATACGATCGTGAAGCCCAAGAATTTTTTTTGCAGCATTTTTTACGTTTGGATTTGGATGAACCGGAAACAACAAACACAGATCGTCGTGTTTTTCGATGAACCCTCGAAGGGTTCTCATATTTGCGGTCATCGCCTCGCCAAAACTCTCGCGGCGATGCGTGGTCAGCAGAACAAGTTTCTTTCCATCCGTTTGTCTTATTAATTCGGTGATCGCCGGATCAATTTGCGGATTTGTTAACATCGCATAAAGCGAATCGACCACGGGATTTCCTGTAACGAATATCTTTTTGTTATCGACGCCCTCAGCAAGTAGGTGTTGTCGATTGTCTTCGGTCGCAGCAAAGTGAAATGACGCTGTCTGCGAAACAAGGCGACGGTTCATCTCTTCGGGAAAAGGACTCAGCAGATTTCCCGAACGCAAGCCTGCTTCAATATGACCAACCGGGATGCGGCGATTAAATCCGGACAACGCGCCCGCCAAAGTTGTCGTCGTATCACCCTGAACAAGTATCAGATCGGGTTTTTCTAATTCGAGAAGTTTGTCGAGTTTTGCGAGCACACGCGAGCAAACGCCATTCAGTGATTGATCCTGTTTCATGACCGAGAGATCATGATCGACTTCGATTGCCAGAGAAGTCAGAAACGGTTTGAGCAACTGTTTATGCTGACTCGATGAGACGACGACAGTTTTGAAATTTCTACGCCTTAGCTGGTGGATAACTGGAGCGAGTTTTATCGCTTCGGGTCGGGTGCCAAAGAGAATCAGGACTTTTTTTCCCGAATTTGCGGTGTCGCGCGGGGTTCTTGTTGTGCTTTTGGCTATGCTGTCGAACATAAGCATTTTGCCCGAAAACCGAGCAATCACCGTGTTAATATATGTCCAAAGCCCGGTTTATTCCTGTTTGTTGCATGAGCTAGTGACCGATATTTTTTCCAGTTCAGGAGCCAGTTATGAAAAAAATCACCTATTCGATCGTAGCCATCATGTTCCTGGCGGCTATTGTTGCCGCCCAACAGGCTGAACAAAAACCACAGTCCGATGAAAGTCCCGTCAAGATCTCAACGAATCTAATTCAATTAGACGTCACCGTAACCGATCGTAACGGCAAGGTCGTCACAGGCATGGAAATGCCTGATTTTGAGGTTTTTGAGAATGGGGAAAAACAAAAGGTCACAAATCTCTCCTTCGTATCAAAAACAAAGGGCGGAGCCGCAGTATCTGCCAATGACGGATCTGTAAATGATAGCGGAAAAACGCAGGGCCTACTCACCTCAAACCAGGTTCGACGGACTATCGCAATCGTGGTGGATGACCTCAACCTCTCGTTTGCGAGCGTCTATTACACGCGGCGGGCATTGCGTAGATTTGTCGATACGCAAATGGAACCGAACGATCTAGTTGCGATCATTCGAACGGGCGGCAGCGTCGGAGCATTGCAGCAGTTCACCTCGGACAAGCGCCTGCTGTATGCTGCGATCGAAAAAATTCGTTGGAATCCGCTCGGGAACGGCGGCGTTGATTCGCTGACATCTGTCGGCCAGAACGCAAAGGAGATCACTGAAAGGTTTGCGACTGAGAGCGACTATGTAGCCAGCAAGAGCGGTAATGACAGCAGCAATCGAAAGACAATTCTTACCAGGCCAAATATCACCGACGTTAAAGCCACTGATTACGATCAGACGCGGGCTTTGAATGACCTTAGTGCCGCAATTTATGCTCAGGCCGCTTTGGGAACTATCAAATATATTGTCAGCGGCATGAACGAGCTTCCCGGCCGAAAGATGATGATGCTTTTCTCGGACGGATTTGCCATCCGCAGTGACGCAAATAAATCCCGCTCGTCGATGGTCTATCAATATCTGCAGGATCTGGTTGATTTTACAAATCGCTCGTCGGTTGTTGTTTACACTTTTGACACACGAGGACTCCAGACGTCCGCACTGACCGCTTCTGATTCGACATACGAGATCATTGATGGTCACCGCGAGGCAAAACAGCTTGTGCGGTTGAACGATTTTAGGTCAAATCAGGACGGTTTGGCGTACTACGCCGGGCAGACTGGCGGTAAAGCTCTGCTGAACAGCAACGACCTCAATGGCGGGATACAACGGGCGCTTGAGGAGCAAAGCGGTTATTACCTGATCGGATATATGCCTGACGCCGACGCATTCGATCCCGCCAAAAGGCGTTTTAACAAACTTGAGGTCAAAGTAACTCGTCCCGGTCTCAACGTCAGTTATCGAAGCGGTTTTTTCAATACGAATACGGCAGAGGTCATCAACTCAACCATTTCGACTGAAACACAAATGGCCAAGGCTCTGACATCGCCATTTGTTCTGAGCGAGATCACGTTGAGCATGAATGCTCTTTACGCTGACGACCCTAAAGATGGTGCATACATCCGCTCTTTCCTCCACATCGATGCTAATGACCTTAAGTTTTCCGAGGATGCGGACGGCTGGAAAAAAGCTGCTTTTGAGGTAACTGCGGTGACCTTTGGCGATAACGGGACGGCGATCGAAAACGTGGATTCGAGCTACACGATAAGGACCAAAGGCGCCACCTATGATGCGATGTTAAAAAAGGGCTTCGTCTATGTCTTGATAATGCCTGTCAAAAAACCGGGCGTTTATCAATACCGTGTAGCTCTTCGCGATACAGGTTCAGGCAAGATAGGGTCCGCTTCGCAAGTTGTCGAAGTTCCTGATCTGACAAAGAACAAACTTTCGATATCGAGCGTAGCTGTTGAAGGTGTCAGTCCAGCGATTTGGCAGAGTATCGCCCAAGGCAAAGTCGGAACAAATCCCGGCCAGGTTCAGGTTGCCTCTACACTGCTTTACGACACAGTTATCAAACAGTTTCCAGCCGGAACGGTCCTGCGTTACGGCTACGAGGTTTACAATGCCAAACCCGGCGACGGCTCGATACCACGCTTAGAAACGCAGATCAAGATACTTCAAAATAACCGAACGGTTGTTGAGGGCAATCTCACCAAATTTGATGCCTCCTCGCAGGCCGATGCTAAACATCTACGCCTCAGCGGGGCCGTTATGCTAAATGAAAATCTATCTGCCGGTGATTATGTACTGCAGATAATAGTCAACGACACTGTCTCGAAACAAAGGGCCGTTCAATTGTTTCCGTTTGAGATAACCAAATAACAAAGGGCAGCTAATAGCTGCCCTTTTTCCTATCAAGACTGAGATATTACTTATTTTTCCGGTGGCCCACTGCAGCCAGGACCCATCAATGCAGGCTCTTTCGTACTGATGATCGGGTAGTTTCCCGCTTCAGCATTCTTCTCAAGCCATTCGGCATATTCCGGCGGATAGGACATATCAGAGAAAATGGCCTCTACCGGACACTCAGGCAGGCATGCATCGCAGTCAATGCAAGTATCAGGATTGATAAGTAGCCTGTCTGGCAGTTCGTGAAAGGCCTCGACCGGGCAAACTGCGGCACAGTCGGTATATTTACATTCGATGCAGGGCGGGGTGACAATATAGGTCATTAATTTCGAATTTCTCCCTTTGTTTTGGGCACAAAAGCCAAAATAAAACCGTAATATCCTGAGACTAACTTGTCAAATCTTGTTAGACAAGTGGTAGAATGCCTACAATATTGGAAGCAAATCAAAATTAACTCTTTTTAAGGAAACCAGATGAAAAACACTAAAACGGCGAAGGCTGAACGTGAATTGTCACTTGATTTTTTGCGCGTGACTGAGGCTGCGGCGATCGAATCGGCCAAAACAATGGGTCAGGGCGACCGTAAATACTCCGACCACGTAGCGGTCGAGGCCATGCGCGAGGTAATGGACACTGTCCCGATGCGAGGCCGCATCGTCATCGGTGAGGGCGAACGCGACGAAGCTCCGATGCTTTATATCGGTGAAGAAGTCGGCGGCGGCCACTTTGCTGACGATGCAAAAAAAGATTTCCCCGAGGTCGATATCGCTGTCGATCCGCTCGAAGGCACAAATCTTTGTGCACTTGGTGCAAACAATGCGATAGCTGTGCTCGCGGCTGCCGAACGCGGCGGACTGTTATACGCACCGGACATTTACATGGACAAGATCGTCGTCGGCCCTTCTTGCCGAGGTGCGGTCGATATCGATGCACCGGTTGAGGAAAATCTGAAGAATATCGCCCGCCGTCTCGGACGCGACGTCGAAGATCTTACAATAATTTGTCTTGATCGCGGACGACACAAACAGCTTGTTGAAGATGTCCGTGCCGCAGGAGCCCGCATCAGATTGATCTCCGATGGAGATCTTTCTGCGGGAATTTCTGCCGCTGTTGCCGGAACAAATATTCACGCTTTGATGGGCATCGGCGGTGCGCCGGAAGGTGTCATTACAGCCGCTGCGATGAAATGTCTCAACGGCGAGATACTCGCAAAGCTCGTCTGGGATCCGAATCGTCTCGGTGTTGATAAATCAAAAGTTCCTGAGGAAAAAGTTGTGATGGCTCGGCTCGCCGAAATGGGAATTACCGACCCGAACAAGATCTACGATACGAACGATTTGGCCCCGGGCAAAAAGATCATCTTCGCCGCCACGGGAGTGACCGATGGCGCACTGCTTCGCGGTGTGCGATTCTTCGGATCGGGTAAACGAACCCACTCGGTCGTAATGACGACAGATTCAAAGAGCATTCGTTTTGTCGATACCGTCCATGTCGAAGGCGGCCCGGACGCGATCATAAGATTTTAGTTAGGACCACCTGCGGAAGCGGGTGGTTTTATGTAGTTAATATTTAACCACCACAGGCGGTTCCGACTTATGAGTTCAACTCCATACGTTTTAGATTTCAGTCAGGTTAGCGCCGGTGACGTCGCGCTTGTGGGTGGCAAGTGCGCAAGTCTTGGCGAGCTCTTTCGCGAGTTGACCGTTCAGGGCGTGCGCGCCGTTGACGGTTTTTCTACAACCAGCCACGCCTACCAATTGCTTCTCGACACAGACGATCTTCGCAAAAAACTAAAAAGTCTTTTAAAAGGCCTTGACGTAAATAATCTTGAAGAACTTGCCCGCGTCGGCAGCGAGGCCCGCCGGCTGATGCGCGAAACGCCTTTTCCGAAAGAGGTTGAGGCTGCGATTCTCTCGGCTTACGAGAGTTTAGGTAAGCGTATCGGCAAAAAAACATTTGAGGTAGCCGTTCGTTCTTCTGCAACTGCGGAAGATCTGCCCGACGCTTCGTTTGCAGGCCAGCAGGACACGATCCTCAACGTCAGAGGCGAAGCAAAACTTATCGAGGCGTGTCACGACTGCTACGCGTCATTGTGGACTGACCGCGCGATCTCTTACCGCACCGCAAAAGGTTTTGACCATTTCGACGTTGCACTGTCTATTGGCATTCAGCCTATGGTACGTTCGGACATTGCCTGTTCGGGCGTGATGTTCACGCTTGATACTGAGAGTGGTTTTCGCGATGTGGTTGTCATCAATGGTGCTTGGGGACTCGGCGAAGCGGTCGTTCAGGGAATGGCTACACCTGACGAATGGATCGTTTTCAAGCCGACGTTGAAACAAGGATTTCGTCCCATTGTTACGCGAAAGCTCGGCGTAAAAGAAGTCAAGATGGTCTTTGCTGACGATGGCGCCGGAACACAGGTTCGTGATGTGGTTGATACTCAGCGAAAGCGCTTTTGCCTCGCCGGGTTTGAGGTGATGCAGCTTGCGCAATGGGCGTGTGCGATCGAGGAGCACTATTCAAAACTCGCCGGCAAACATCAGCCGATGGATATCGAATGGGCAAAAGACGGCGTCACCGGCGAGCTTTTCATCCTGCAGGCGCGTCCAGAAACTATTCACGGCCAGAATACGCAGAATTACATTGAGAAATATAAGCTGGTGGGCATCCATGGAGCACCGCTTGCTTCAGGTGTCGCCGTTGGCGAAAAGATAGGCCACGGCACGGCTCATGTAATGCACGATTCGGCAAAATTGACCAACTTCCAGGAAGGGGAGATACTCGTCACACCTATGACCGATCCGGCATGGGAGCCGATAATGAAACGCGCTTCGGCGATCGTTACGGACCGCGGCGGCCGCACGTGTCATAGTGCGATCATCAGCCGCGAGCTTGGTATTCCATGTATAGTTGGTGCGGGTGATGCGACCGAGAAAATAAAGAACGGAGCTCCGATCACAGTTTCATGTGCTGAGGGCGAACGTGGAAACGTCTATTACGGCAAGATCGATTTCAAGGTCGAAAAGCAAAAGATCACCGACAAAGAACGCCCGCAAACGCAGGTCATGATGAACGTAGGTGACCCCGACCACGCTTTTGCAGTTTCGCGCTTGCCGAATGACGGCGTGGGCCTCGCGCGGCTCGAATTTATCATCAACAACCACATCGGCATTCACCCAATGGCGCTTGTGAATTACCCAAACCTCAAACGTCCAGCTGATAGAGAAACGATCGCAAATCGCATCCTCGAAGAAGACCCAAAAGAGTTTTTTGTGCGTTCGCTTGCGGAGGGAATTGGCCGCATTGCGTGTGCCTTTTATCCAAAACCCGTGATCGTCCGTATGTCCGATTTCAAATCGAATGAATACGCAATGCTGATCGGCGGTAAGGAATTTGAGCCGATCGAGGAAAATCCGATGATCGGTTTTCGGGGAGCATCACGTTATTACGACGACCGTTACAAGGCCGGCTTCCGCCTCGAATGTCTCGCTCTTCTGCGTGCTCGCGAAGACATGGGACTGACGAACATCAAACCGATGATCCCGTTTTGCCGCACGGTCGAAGAAGGCGAAAAGGTCATCGCTCTGATGGCCGAGCACGGCCTCGTGCAGGGCGAAAATGATCTTGAGATATACGCGATGTGCGAGCTGCCGGCAAACGTCGTTTTCGCCGACGAATTTCTTAAGGTCTTTGACGGTTACTCGATCGGCTCGAACGACCTGACACAGCTCGCTCTTGGCCTTGACCGTGACTCTGAGATGGTCGCTCACCTTTTTGACGAGCGAAATGGCGCTGTCGAAAAAATGGTTGCGATGGCGATCGACGCTGCAAAACGCTGCGGTAAAAAGATCGGTATTTGCGGCCAGGCCCCATCCGACTATCCCGAATTTGCTGAGTTTCTGGTAAAACGCGGCATAAATTCCATTTCACTCAATCCCGACACAGTCATCCAAACCACGCGTCACATCCTCGAAACCGAGAAGAACCTCAAAGCGAAGGCTTCGGATGCCTGAACCCGCGCCTAATTACATCTCTCTCGACACCGCAAAGTTGATGCGTAAGCAAGCCGTTCGTGTATGGATGAACGGGCTTCTGATCGTTTTCTTCTGGGTTTTGTTGATCGTCGTATTGCCGATTGCGAAAGCAAACGGATTTATCGCGATCTCGTCGCCGCTCTATTATTTTTTCAGCTTTATTTGTCATCAGATACCTGATCGTTCGTTTCACGTTGCGGGTGAGCCGTTTGCGGTTTGCTCTCGCTGCTTCGGGGTTTATTTTGGAATTCTGCTCGGCTTTGCGATCTATCCGCTCTGGCGCAACATCGATGAGATCGAACCGGTATCGAAATTCTGGCTGTTTCTATCCCTCGTTCCGATGACGATCGACTGGTCGCTCACTTTCCTTGGCATCTGGGAAAATACCCATCTCTCGCGTTTTACCACAGGAATGATCGTCGGCGTTGCATGTTCAACTTTCATCGTACCCGCCACCGTCGAGATCACAAGAAATTTCACTTACCGACGGGCCAGTCAGAATCACCTGCTGTAGCGGGTGGTTGAACCTATTACATCGGAAACTCACTCAAATGGAGAAACCACGTGATATCGGGAAACTTGGTATTCAGATTCTTCGTAAAACATGATATTCTATGTGTGCAACACCGTATTGCAATTGATTTGATCCTTGAAAATTGAATAAGACGTGGGTTTCAGGACTTAATAAGGGCTTTGCTTCCAAAACTCGTCGGACTCCGCGTAGATCTCTGCGATCTCCGCGTGAAACAACCCTTCACGCCGGGGCCGCAGAGATCTTCGCAGAGACACAGAAAGTTCGATGGCGTTCCACGGTAAAACGCCCTGTGAAAATCAGCGTAGTGTCGTAACGCCAATATTCACAGCATTTACGGCGCCGGTGGCACGTTGTGGTAAATTTTTGTAAATTTCGTGGAACGCTGCCCTTTTAGGGTACTTAACCTGTGTGTTTGCAACAGTTCCAGCGTTCCACCCTCGTGTGGAACGCTGCGGAACGCCCGGAACGTATTTGCTGGTCTAAAAAGATCGATTTAAGCCAGGCTGAGACGAACATTCTTTGACTTGATTTCGTAGAAAGAGCAAGATTGAGAACATAGATAGTTTTATGCGTCTTACGAAAGAAAGTGCGGTGGATCTGGCGAAAAATGACCTTGCGAAACGCCTGAAGATCGAGGTCGCCGAAATAAAAGAAACTGGCATTTCGGATCGGGAATTTTCCGATATGGCACTAGGAGCGCCGGAAAATGGCGAGATGGCCGCACAGATGATATCAAGCGGCTGGCAGATCAACCTCGGCGTCGGAGATAAAACATACGAATACCGTGCCGATAAATATCACATGCGTCTGCACAACTTTAACGGTGCAAATCACGTCATAAAATCATAGATCAGGAGTTACTATGAATCGCAATAATATCTGGATACACGTCGGGCTGGCTACGGTTTTGATCACGATCGCAGCGGTTTTAGGACAGATCGAACGTTGGAAGGCTGCCCTTACCGAGTTTCCGTTACCGACAACTTCACAGGCTGCAAAACGCACGGGTGACGATCCTATCGTGAAAAAATCACTGCCTGAAGTGCTTGTCCGGTTTAAGCACGGCGTCACGCTGGAACAGATACGCAGGATTGCCTCGGCAAATCATGATTCATTGACCGACGAGATCGAGGCTGTCGACGGGCTTTCTGTTATCGATGATTTGGACAATGCCGATGCTCAGGCGGTTGCAGATCAGTACAATGCGATGATCGACTTTGTCCTATATGCAGAACCCAATCAGACTGTAACCATTGAACATCCTGGTGAGTCCTCTCAGGCGAACAAGTTAGCCGACTTGGAACGAAGATTGTCTGAACTTAGAAGTGAAGACCCGCAGTACCACGACCCGCATTACCAAGATCTGCTCTATCGCTACCCAACCGATGAGATTGCGATTCAAGATAGTTTCCCAAATGACCCACAGTTTGGCGACCAGTGGGCGCTGAATAACATTGGGCAGGACGGCGGCAAGCAGCGTGCTGATATTGATGCTCTCGAAGCTTGGCAGACTACACAGGGAAGTGAGGACGTGGTTGTCGCAGTTCTCGACACCGGGGTTGATTTAACACACGTCGATCTTCGAGGAAATATTTGGATACGTCCAGAGAATGTGCCCGCGTATACCGATGATGAGCTTGGAACATTCAACGACATCAATGGCTACAACGGTACCGACAAGATCGAGGACCCGATGGACGACAACGGCCATGGCACGCATTGTGCGGGCATCATCGGTGCCGAGGGCGACAATGGCGAGGGAATCGCGGGTATTAATTGGCACGTCAAGATCATGCCGCTCAAGTTTCTAGGACGCGGCGGTTTTGGTTCGGTCGATGACGCTATCGAGGCTATCAACTACGCCATAGATCGCAAAAAGCACGGCGTCAACATCCGCATCATCAGCGCAAGTTGGGGCTCGACGCAAAAATCGCAGGCTCTCGAAGACACTATCCGAGCAGCAGGCGAAGCGGGAATTTTGTTTGTCGCTGCGGCAGGCAACGACGGCTCGAACAACGATAAGCGCCCGCATTATCCGTCGAACTACGATCTGCCGAACGTGATCAGTGTCGCCGCTCTTGACCGCAACGACCAGCTCGCAGGTTTTTCAAACTTTGGCGTTAAAACAGTTCACATTGCGGCGCCGGGTAAGGACATCCTTTCGACGTGGCTGGGTGACGATTATCGCGAAGCGTCGGGCACATCGATGGCAACGCCGTATGTCTCCGGAGTCGCCGCCCTGATAATTGCCAACGAGCCAAAGATCACGATGGAAAAACTGCGTGAACGTTTATTAACCACCGCAGACAAACTCGATTCGCTCGACGGCAAAGTTGCAACCGGCGGGCGCGTATGCGCGGCAAATGCTCTTGCGGGAAAAACACTCAACCATCTGCAACGTTAAGCTCACGATTTGGAGCAAAGAGCAGAACGGCAAAAATTTTATAGCTATTTGACAATTAATTTAGTTTGGCGCAAACCACTGAAAACAGGTACTTTATTGTCTTGGTGTTTCATTTCTCCTGACTTTGGCACAGACTTTGCCATCACCCATATCGAGCAATGGCCAAATCATTGCCCGAGTTTATGAAAAGGGAGAAAACAATGAAACGTATTAATATTTTGATCTCGACAGTAGCATTTGCATTTATGGTGTTGAGCCTTCCGGCGATTGCTTCGGCTCAATTCGGACAGAACAATCCGAACAACCGCAACGGCGGTTACAATAATGGTGGTTACAATAATGACCGCTACGGTGGTTACGGAAATAATAACGACATGCGTTCGACGCTGCGCGATCTTAAGAGCCGCAGCAAGCAATTGCAAAGGCAGATCGACCGAGAACTTGATCGTGGCCGCTACAACGGCAGCGATCGCGAAGACCGCATCAACGACCTGGCCCGCAGGTTTAAGGATTCGGTAAACGACCTCGACAATTCCTACTACAATCGCAACGACAACGAAGTTCGTCGAGTAATGGATACAGCTTCACAACTCGACCGCGCGATAAACAGGTCCGACCTGAGCTATAACGTAATGAACCAGTGGTCGGCAATCCGCAACGACCTTCGCGTTCTGGGAATTAACTACAACGGTCGCGGCCACGGCAATCGCGGACGCGGCAACAACAATGGCGGCTGGAACAACGGAGGTTACAACAAACCGAGTTGGTGGCCGTTCTAATGATCTGATCTTTTGATCTTGAAGCCCGCGTTCAAAAGATGCGGGCTTTTTGTTTTTTGATATATAGTCTCAGTATGCCCGGAACGCTTTACCTCGTTGCAACGCCGATTGGAAACCTGCAGGACATCACGCTGCGGGCGCTCGAAACGCTTCGCACCGTCGATCTGATCGCCTGCGAAGACACACGACACACGCGAAATCTACTAAACCATTTTCGCATTTCAAACCGGACGATCAGCTATCACGAACACAACGAACTGGAACGTGCCGAAGACCTTGTTGATCGACTGATCGCCGGCGAATCAATTGCAATTGTCTCAGACGCAGGAACGCCCGGTATATGCGATCCCGGTTTTCGGATCGTTCAACGTGCGATAGAGGCCGGCGCTTCGGTGGTCCCGATCCCCGGGGCCGTAGCATTTGTAAATGCTGTCATCGCGTCGGGACTTGCGACTGACTCATGGTTCTTCGGCGGATTTTTACCTGCTAAAAAAGGGGAACGACGCAAACGGCTCGAAGACGTAAGAGCGATTCCGGCTACGCTCGTTTTCTACGAAGCTCCACATCGGCTGGCGAGATCACTGGCAGATTGTTACGAGGTTCTTGGTGACCGGCTGGTAACTGTTGCCCGCGAACTGACCAAGCTTCACGAAGAGATCGTTCGCGGAAACCTTAGTGAGTTAACACAAAAATACCTAAAAGAAAAAGTTAAGGGCGAGATCGTTTTGGTGATTGAAAAAGGTAAGGATCAGAATCTCCAGCGTGAAAATGCGCAGACGATCACCATCGCTCAGCGGGTCGCTCAGCTCGAAAACGAAGGCCTCGATCCAAAGGCCGCGCTAAAAAAAGCCGCAAAAGAATTCGGCATGAGCAGATCTGAGGCATACAGAATGACGAGACAAAAATGAGGACCGCAGCCGGTGCGTTTTTGGTTTTGTCGCCGCTCCGTCTATCCTAGAAGTATGTCGGCGTTTCTGATCGAAGCAAAAAACACGCTGCTAATAACAGCCGGGATCTTCTCAGCAGCTTTTGGCCTGAAAGGGTTCCTATTGTCGAGTCATTTCATCGACGGCGGCGTCACCGGCATCTCGATGTTGTTTTCAAGTGTTCTCGGCTACCCGCTTGCGGTTCTTATCTTGTTGATAAATCTGCCTTTTATCGCAGTTGGTTTTCGTCATATCGGAACAAAATTTGCCGCTAAAAGCGCGTTTGCGATCACGGGACTTGCAGTTTGTTTGTTTGTTGTTAAGTTTCCGGATGTTACGCCGGATAAGTTATTGACGGCAGTTTTTGGCGGATTGTTTATCGGCGCCGGCATTGGCCTCGCGATCCGCGGCGGAGCTGTGCTGGATGGAACTGAGATCGCGGCGTTACTAGTTAGCCGAAACAGCCATCTGCTGCGGGTCGGCGATGTGATACTCCTGCTCAACGTTTTGATCTTTCTCGCTGCGGCCTTTTTTCTCGGCGTTGAATCCGCAATGTATTCGATCCTGACTTACGTTGCTGCATCAAAGACGATCGATTTTCTGCTGCACGGCGTCGAAGAATACACCGCGATCACAATTATTTCGCCACGAAGCGTAGAGATAAAAGAAGTGCTAACCGAAAAACTCGGACGCGGCGTAACCGTCTTTCACGGTAAGGGCGGTATGGGCAGCACCGGCATGACCGACGAAGATCAGGCGATACTCTACTGCGTCGTGACGCGACTCGAGATCGGCGCGATCAAATCAGCCGTTACCAGCATTGACCCAAACGCGTTTGTAACCACGCACTCACTAAACGACGTCGAGGGCGGCCTGATCAAAAAGCCTGTCTTGCATTAGAGACCTATCTTCTTCTATTTGATCTCAAAGTTTTTGATCTCCACTGCCTGTTCGTTTTCGAATTGAACTTTTTGAGACTCCAGCGTCTTTCGTTCCTTTTCCATCTCCTCGAGGCGTGTTTCCTGTTCACCTGCTTTGGCGATGTATCGCGCGATCAGTGTTTTTGCCTCGGGCGTTTTGGCTAGTGCTTCGATGTTTTCACGCAGCCGTTTCTGGTCCGATTCGATTCTTTCCACTTCGTTATCCATTGCTTCCAGTTTCGAATCGATCTCTGCGATTTGCTTTCTAAGGTTTATCAGGCGTTCGAGCTTGAGTTTTGTCGCATCGTCAATATATTTTCGAGTTACAAACAGTCTGAGCTGATCGCTGGTGACAGTTGAGAGTGAATATGAATCCATCAAACCTTGCCTTTCGGTAATAGGCAGGTCAGCCTTCTCATACGCTTTCAAAACGATGCGAAAACGATAGAACCTGTCGGTGACGATGTCGGGTTTGGGAGTTTCTGCGGACAATCCCCAGTCTTTGTTCACAGGATGTTCGACATAGATAATTTTTTCGCGATCAGTTTGATTGGTCAGCCGATATGTCTTTGTCGAGGTCTTAAAATAGTGAACTTGAAAAACACCATTTACAACCTTGATGAGTTGGGCAGGGCGGGAGTCTTCCGTTGTTTCCACCGAAACGCGTGTGCCGAGGTCGAGCGCGAAAGATATTAATCTCTGCTCTTTTGGTTTCAGGCGTTCCATCAGTGCTTCACCGGCATATGCGTCGCGGTCCAGAACTGTGAGGCTACCGCCCTCGAAGGTCAATGGAGTTGTGTTTGTGAGCATCATCCCACCCATAGGCCGGTCGGAACGGACCGATTCATCGAAGATAGAGACACGTTCGCCCTCCATTTTTGTCTGCACTATCGGTATGAGTGCCGACCTGTTACGGGAAACTGTTACCGGATTTCCGATGCGGTATTCAAACAAGTCTCCCAGTTCGCTGCCTGTTGCGGCGGTTTGTATTCCTCCCTGTTCGTTGACAAGAGCATCGCTTACGGACGTTTCTACCCCCATGTAGTTGTTCGAAAGACTTCTGCCATTAATGGTCGATGTACTGTCTATGGGGCCATTCCCATTACCGACGCCAGAACCTGATCCGGTTCCAAAACCAGAGCCGGAACCACTTCCGGTTCCGCCTTCCGCATCATAGACTTGCGGATCAAGATTGAGGTCATCAGGAATGGGAATGATCGGTCGATATCGATAAAGCGGTTTTTGCAGATTCTGGATGAACGAAATCGGCGAACCCGACACAAGCGACATTTGCACGTTTTGCCAATCTTCGTCGCTTACGTTGTCGATGATCGCCCAGCCCTGAAAGAATGGTTTACCTTCTTCGTCAAGAACTACGCGATAGGTTGTTTTCCAGATCGGGGCCGCGATAACATAGCTGACAACCATTTCACGCTGGCCCGCACCTTGAGAGGTAATTGAGATCGTTTTGGCATCGCGGCGTCGTGTTGATGCCGTCGCGCTTGAAAACTCATTAATGTCATGCCGCGTGTTTTCTTCAAGGAGCTTTACGCTACGAATATCGGCCAGATCAAAACTCGATATCTCTCCCGATTCTGAGGCGATCACAACGGAATAGGTTGTTGGCAGAATTGCGGGATTGTCTTTCGTAGGTACAGGACTCTTTCTTTTTTCAATCGTCAGGATCGCACCGGTTGCCGTACCTTTTGTAGAGGCAACGATGACTTTAGCACCTTGCAATTGAGCGAGAACGTTTGCCATTCCGCCTGATTCCTCATCAGACTCTTTCGATTCGGACGAGACATTGAATGGAATCTCGGCCGTCCGGGCTGATGCGGGCATTGACGAGTTATAACTTACCGCGCCGATCTTGCCTTGTCCCAGATCGAGGACGACCATCGATTTGAGCACGTCATCGACCTGCGATTGTTTGAAAGAGAGATTGATCTCTGCATTGCCAGTCACGATCCCGCGACGTTCGATATAAGCGACGCCATTGGAATAAAGGATCACACGGCGGATCGGCAATTTGCCTACACCGGAATTATCGATCGTTGATGTTGCTGTTTGAGTTTGTACGGCAGTTCTTCTGACGTTTCTTACTTGTGCATTTACCGAAAGCGAACATACGAGTACCAGCGTGAGGAAAGTTCTTATTCTCATCGTTTTTATCCTTATTTTCTAAAGTTAATTACTAAATCAACCTACAAGATGAATCGAAAGTTAATTTTGGTTGCTTTATAGCCACAATTTGAACGAAAAGACAAAGGACGACTTGCACACGGCGGGCCTGCGGGTGAAACGAAAAACTGCAAATGGACAGTGGATTGCGGATAATGGACAATGTTTAGAGCATTTCGAGTGGCTCGTATTTATTGTCCTTTATGAAGTTACGCTGGCGATTTGGGGTTATTGCGGGGCTGTTTTTGGCAGTGTTTTCCCTGTATCCGCAGTTCAAACTGATCTACAATCGTGGGACCGAGTGGAACGGTAATTATGCTTACAATGACATCGACGAGGTTGCGTATGCCTCGTACCTAAAGGCTCTGATCGACGGGCGGCCGCGTAAGAACGACCCTTACACTGGCCGCGACGATTCGCCGGAAAGTCCACAGCAGGAATCACTGTTTTCTATACAATTTGCCGCTCCTTATTCGATCGCGATACCCGCTCGAATTCTAGGTATTGACGCTCCGTGGGCGATGACGATCTCGGGAGCGGTCGCTGCATTTTTGACGGCACTTGCGATCTTTTGGCTGATCGGAATGATAACGGGCGATTCGCTTTATGCGATGGCGGGGAGTTTGATCACGCTGTGCGGCGGTGCGCTCTTTGCCGGCGAAGGCGCGATCGGCGAGATACTTGGAACGAGTTATTCGTACCCGTACTTTCCCGGTTTTCGCAGATATGTTCCGGCGATGGCGTTTCCGGCTTTCTTTGCGCTCGTCGCATTTGTCTGGAAATTATTTGTTGGCGAAATACACGGAAGACGCGAAAGAAAACCCAAAGCATCCGACCTATTTCTTGTTTTGTTTTCTGCGCTGGCATTTGGTTATACAGTTTTTTCATACTTTTTTGTTTGGACGACGGCGGCGGCTTGGCTGGCGTGTTTGGGTTTGTGTTGGCTGATAGTGCGACCCGACGGTTTTTCAAGAGATGTGAAGCTACTCATCGGGTTAGGCATTAGCTGCGGTCTATTTCTGCTTACCTACGCGAGTTTCCTTAGTAAGCGATCACACTCGATGGACGAAGTGCAAATGCTCGTCAACACACACGCGCCCGACCTGACACGAGTCCCCGAACTGATCAGCTTTGGCGTACTGGCAGTAATTGCCGTCTGCGTTCTATTAAATCTGCTCAGGTTAAAGGATCGCCCGACTCTCTTCGCGATCTCACTTGCACTTACGCAGATCGCCGTGTTTAACCAGCAGGTCATCACCGGACAGGAGCTGCAGCCGATCCATTATCAGGTCTTTATCGGCAACTATGTCGCCGGTTTGGCGGTGGTCGTTACCATCGGGTTGATCTGGCGCGGATTTGAAATGAGGGAAAGCTCTGCTTTGAGGATTGTCGTCGCATTATTTGCCCTGGTTGCAATAGGCTGGGGCTTTGTCGAGTGTCATTACACTGTCCGCATCCTCGACGATGTTAACGTCGCACGCGACGAAGCATTTCCCGTCGCAAAACGTCTGGCCGAGATCGGAAAGAACGATCCTGATCCGCACAAAAAGGTCGTTCTTCACCTTGGACTTGCCGAGGCTGACGATCTGCCGACGATCGCGCCGCAGTCTCTTTTATGGGCGCGGCATCAGCACATCTTTTCCAATCTGACGTGGCAGGAAAACAAGGAAAGATATTATCAACTACTTTACTATCAGGGCGTCGGCGGACGGCAGATCGCGGAGGGCATCAAGCACGGCGGAGATTTTGTTTCGATGATCGCGTTGTTCGGTTGGGGAAGGCATACCGACCGATTGAACTCCGCTTACAAGCCGCTGACATTTGGCGAGATCGACGAAGAAGCGCGAATCTACGATGAGTATTGCAATAATTTCGACGCAACGAGGGCAGATGTTATCAAGCTTGATTACCTGATAACCTCGACCGATCAAACGTTTTTTGACAATATCGATAAATGGTACAGTCGTGATGAAGGCGAGACGTTTGGAAAGTATGTTCTTTACAGGCTCCAACTAAAATAAAAAGAGGCCGTCCAAAAGGACGGCCCGAATTTGTATTACTATTGAAATATTATTGCTAATCTAGGCGGCCAAAAGGTCGTTTGAAGTTTCGGCAAATACACGTCTGCCGTTAATAGCATCGTCAATAATTTCTCTGACTGCCGAAGCATCCGGATTTACATCCATACGAGCACATGCCCGCAGGTGTCTGATGATGCCTTCTGCTGCGATCTCGACCGTGTCGCCGGTCAATTTTGAGAAACGACGTGCCTGTATATGGTCAATTTGCAAGACTCTGTCTTGCAGCGTCATAGGTCTAGCTACTGCCACTTTTTACACTCTCCTTTGTTTCAATTATTTCTGCCCCATGGGGCAGTGTTGGTACATCCTACGGCGTCGAATGAAACACGATGCGTTTTGCCAATAAAAGTCAGTGGTTCCAGCTAAAAAAACCGCTGAAAACAGCTTATTGCCCTCCATCCAACTTTTAACAAAATAGTAACAAAAAAGATCGGGCTTGTCACGACTTTTTTTTCGTGCCGGCTATTTTTTTCTAAGATCGGTGTCAAAAACGGAAAAAACCGGCAAACCACAAGATTTGCCGGTCTTAGATATGCCTATCGCAATATCAAGCGTATGTCATTACGCCACAGCGTCTTTCATAGCTTTACCGATGCTGAACTTCACGGTCGTCTTTGCAGGGATCTTGATAGTCGCGCCGGTCGCGGGGTTGCGGCCTTCGCGGGCCTTGCGATGAGTCTTTTTCAGTTTGCCGAATCCGGGAACGGTGAATTCGCCATTCTTCTTAACTTCGCTTGTAGCCAGTGCTGCCAGAGCGTCAAACATTGCTTTGACGTCTGATTTTTTGCATCCGCACGAGTTTGCCAAGCTATCGATGATCTGCGATTGTGTCATACGAGCCATAATTTTAAGTAACCTCCAGTTTGGTTGTTTATATTCTTCCTTTTTAAGTGATAATTTGCCGGCATAAAACGCTTGGGCAAAAGGTGGAAAATTTCCAGCCGTTAGATCATGACTGGTCGGGGCGGCAAGATTCGAACTTGCGGCCTCACGGTCCCAAACCGTGCGCACTACCAGGCTGTGCTACGCCCCGTTTGTTTCAATTTTCAAGAAACGATTATCGATTCCAAGTGTCGAATTCTATGAGCAAAAAGCGCCAACGTCAAGTCAAACCGCGTAAAAAAGCCGTAAAAACGGCATTATTTGGCAAAAAGCGCGTGATCGGTGGCTAATTTTCTGCTTTACGGCGTTATCAAGCTCGCCAAACGTGTTTTCAAAGCCGTCGGGAATAAACAGCGGATCGTAGCCAAAACCATTGGTTCCACGCGGTGCCAAGGCGATGTTTCCCGGGCAAATGCCCTCGGCAGAATGTACGATCTCACCCGCCGCATCGGCGATCGCCATCGCACAAACGAACCGCGCCAGCCGATCATTGCCGCCGGTTTTTTCTAATTCGTCGAGCAGCATCGACATCTTTTTATCGAAGCCGAGATCTGCTCCGCCATATCGTGCAGACAGAACGCCCGGACGGTTGCCTAACGCCTCGACCTCGAGTCCTGAGTCATCAGCCAGCGTCGTCAACCCGGCAAGCCGAGCGTACTCACGAGCCTTGAGAGCGGCATTCTCGGCGAAGGTCGCGCCGGTTTCCTCAACCTCGACTGTGCAGCCGATGTCGCCGAGCGTTAACAGCTCGATGGGCAGCCCGGCCAACAGGCCGCTCAACTCGATGAGCTTGCCCTTATTGTTTGTCGCTACCAGTAGTTTGGATGTCAGTTCCGGCATTGTCCGAAGTATCTCATACGAAAGATGAAGTGTCCCACTGTCACACTTCCGAGTGTCCCAGCGTTCCACCGCGTTCCACTAAGGGGTGGAACGCTGTAACCGTTGCAAACAAACAGGTTAAGTGCCCTAAAAGGGCAGCGTTCCACGAAATTTACAAAAAAATTGGCATATTGTGCCACACGCATCGTAAATGCTGTGAACATTGGTGTTACGGCATTCCGCTGATCTTCACAAAGCGTTTTGCAGTGGAACGCTATCAAACTTTCTGTGTCTCTGCGAAGGTCTCTGCGGCCTCGGCGTGAAGGTCAGTTTCACACAGAGATCGCCGAGATCTACGCGGAGTCCGCCGAGGTTAGATCTTCAGTTTTCAAAGAGCAAATCAGTTGCAATACGGTGTTGCACACATAGAATACCATATTTTTACGAAGGATCGGAATACAAAGTTCCAATAGCAAGTCGGTTTACAGACATTTGGGACCGCGAGCGTGCGAAACACGCGGCACGATAATGTATGCCGCCTGCTTCGCAGGTTCAATACCGTTGCTGCCTAAGGCTTGCGATACAAACAATCCTTGAACAAATTGCGATTCGGCGATATGCTTACGGGAATTGGTCCGCCTCTTGGTAAATAGGAAATCCGGGAAAAGTAAATGAAGAAACGTAATTATTCTTTGGTTATTGTTTTGGCAGTAGCTGCAATATTCACTGGCCATTATCTGGTAACGGCAAATGTCGCACAAACGGATCCAAGCGGATCTCTGGCACCTGCGGTAACTATACCGGTTTCGCTGCCTGCGGTCAGCGCTCCGAACGGGGCCACTGTCGCTATTCCCATAACCGTGGGCGATATGACGGGGCTTGGGGTCCAGGTGTTTGATATGCAGGTGTCGTTCAATCCGGCAGTCATTGTGCCGGCGACGCCTGCGTTCGATTCAGCCGGAACGCTCAGCAGCGCGATGACGATCACGCCGAACGCCACTAATGCCGGCCATCTGATCATCGGCGCTTTCCAAGGGTCGACATTGTCGGGCGGCGGGACGCTGATCTATCTGAGGTTTAATGTTGTCGGCACGCTTGGCCAAACGACGGCGCTGACCTTTGCGAATTACACCGATCCGGGTTCGGTGGTTCATCCGGGTTTTCAATTTAACGAGGGCGATCCGGCGGCGAGTACGACCAACGGCAGCTTTACGGTAATTGCGGCAACTGCGACATCGACAGCAACTGCGACGTTCACACCGACCCCGACGTTTACACCAACCCTGACAGCTACACAGACGCCGACCAGTACCTCCACCAATACGCCGACAAACACCGCGACGGCGACCGCGACGGGCACGCCGGTCGTGCCTGCGGCCCTGCCGATAATGACGGCGTCGCCGGGTGCGTTGATCACTGTGCCGATAACGGTCGGTAATACGACGGGGCAGGGAATATTATCCTGCGACTTACAGGTCACCTTTAATCAGGCGGTCGTGGTGCCCGCATCGCCGCCATTTGATGGTGCCGGAACACTGACCGCCGGATGGTCGATCTTGTCTAATCCTAATTATCCGGGCCACCTGATCATTTCGAGTTTTAGCGGTTCGCCAATGGGCGGCTCGGGAACAATGCTCAATCTAAGATTTAATGTCGTAGGAGCGGCCGGACAAACGACGGGGCTAACATTTGAGAATTACACCGATCCGATGTCTATCTTTCATCCCGGCTTCAAATTTAACGAGGGCATCCCGCCGTCGTCTGCGACAAATGGATTTTTGACGGTCGCCGTCGCAACCGCGACCTCGACGAACACGGCGACAGCGACAAACACCGCGACCGCGACGAACACGGCGACGTTTACGCCGACGCCGACCAATACCGCGACGTTCACTCCGACGGCGACATCAACGTCGACATTTACACCGACGTCAACGTCAACATCGACGTTCACGCCGACATCGACATCGACGTCAACATTTACTCCGACATTTACCGCGACATCTACGTTTACGCCGACTGCGACAAACACGGCGACGTTCACGCCGACGTTTACGCCAACCGTCGTGCCGACGCCGATACTCGGCAATTACGGCAACGCTACAATACCGCTAAGCACCAATACGACAGTCACGCCCGATGCCGCTCCGCTGCTGGCGACGAGCATGAACGTCTCAACATCCACAAACTTCAAAGGCAACCTCGAAGCCGATCCCACAACCGGCATCGTCCGCATTACCGACGCACACCCAGCCGGAATTTATCCCATCACTGTCACTGCGTTTGGCTTTATGGGCGTGACGAATACAAGGACATTTACCCTGACCGTTAACACTCCGCAGGTTTGCAATCCCGTCAGTTTCGCACCGGCGACGAACGTCGGTATCGGAAGTATTTCTTACTCGGCAGTTGTAGGTGATTTCAACCGTGATGGCAAACAGGACGTTGTCACTGGTAATGTGAATACTAATAACGTGTCAGTCCTGCTCGGGGACGGCGCAGGTGGTTTTAGCCCCGCTACAAACTTTGATGTTGGTGTTAACCCTTACTCAATAGCAGTCGGTGATTTCAACGGGGACGGAAGGCAGGATTTAGCCGTTGCAAACTACAATTCAAACGATTTATCAGTTTTGATAGGTGATGGTACGGGTAGCTTCAGTCCGGCTACCTCTGTCGTCGTGGCTGATGGCGTTCTCTCGGTAGCAGTGGGTGATTTCAACAGTGATGGCTATCAAGATTTGGCGGTGGCTAACAAGAATCCTGTAAGCGGGTTCTCGATCTTATTTGGTGGCGGCACGGGTACCTTTGGGACTGCTGTTCATTTTGATACGGGTCTTTATGCTTACCCAATAGCGGTGGGTGATTTCAACGGTGACGGTAAGCACGATCTCGTTACGGCAGATCCGACGTCAAATTTTCTGTCGATCTCATTAGGCAATGGCGCAGGCAGTTTTAGTGCGCCGGTATTTTTTGCTACCGGCGTGACGCCTCTTTCAATAGCAGTCGGCGATTTCAATGGCGACAATAGCCAAGATTTAGCTACCGCAAATTATGGCTCAAATAGCATATCGATATTAATAGGTAACGGAATCGGCGGTTTCGGTTCTGCTATTAATTTCGCTACTGGTATTCGCCCTTATTCTATAGCAGTCGGAGATTTTAATGGTGATGGAGTGCAGGATCTCACGACTGCTCAGCAGATGACGAATAACATTTCGATATTGTTAGCGGACGGAATTGGTGGCTTTAGCTCTCCAATAAACGTAGGCGTAGGAGGAGGCTCATATTCGGTCGCAGTTGGTGACTTCAACGCGGACGGCAAACAAGACCTCGCCGTTGCCAAAGATGCCACACAAAACTTATCGATTCTTCTGCGTGACTGTACGATCAGCGGAACTGTTGTTTACGGCAATGCGGTCGGAAGTCCGAGCACGCGGTATGTTTCTAATGTTCAGGTGAATGCTGCGGGAACGCCTGCGGCTTCGGCGACGACATTGGCGCCGGGAGCGGGCGAGGGAACTTACAAACTCGATCTGTTGGGTGCGGGGCCATATACGGTTACGCCTTCGAAAACGGGCGGGGTGAACGGTGCCATTAACTCGTTCGATGCGGGCAAGATCGCCGCGCATGTTACTGCTATCACGCTTTTGACCGGCAACGCTTTGGCGGCGGCTGATGTCAGCGGAAACGGACTTATCCAATCTTTTGACGCGGCGCAGATCGCACGGTATGTCACTGCGTTAGGCGGGTCAGGCTCGACCGGACAGTGGAAGTTTTTCACAGTGCCTAATGTTCCTTTCCCGATAGGCTCGACCCCGACAAGCAGGACTTATCCATCGCTCACCGCAAATTTGGCGGGACAGGATTACACCGCTCTCCTGATGGGCGAGGTTTCGGGGAACTGGAATAATACAGGAGCCAGATCAGTAGGTAGTAGCGGTGGCAATGTCAGTAGCCCGCACGTAAGTAAGGGCGCCCTCCCTAACGGTCGGGCTACCGACACAAAGGCGACGGACACGGTTCGAGGGCCGGTGCGAGGTGTGACGGTTGAGGCTGCTGGTGTTGTGAGCGAGTTTGGCAAGGAGGTCGTCGTGCCGGTTCGCGTCGATGGTGCGGCGAATCGAGACATCATCTCGTATGAGTTCGATTTGCGATACGATCCGAATGTGATTCAACCAACTGCCGATCCGGTCGATCTCGCAGAAACCGTCAGCCGCGGAATGTTTGTTAAGGTCAATGCTAAAGAGCCGGGGCTGTTGAGAGTTGCGGTTTACGGGCCGGTCGCGATCTCTGAGGACGGTGTGTTGCTGAATTTGAGATTTGTGGCTGTTGGGAAGAGCGGCTCGGTTTCGATGCTGACCTGGGAGCGGATGTTGTTTAACGAGGGCGAGCCGCATGTAACTGCTTCAAACGGGCGAGTTGAGATCGGGCGAAGGAGTTTAGCCGCAGATGACACAGATGACGCAGATAAAGAAAGATAAATCAGAAATGGTCTGCGTTATCTGCGGTTAATAACCTTAAATTGAGTGCCCTTACTTCGTGCGGGCCTCTGCAACGAGCGGGTTTATGCAGTTTTTTATTGCCAAAGCCGCCGAAAAAAGGGCATAATCTATTTAGCGGCGAAAACCGCTTCTTACCACCAGCTCTTACCTTTTAGTTACGAGGAAAATCCAGACTTGGCAGCAGTGATAGAGAATCCTACAGTTGTGCGTGACGACACGATGGTCGGGGGACAAGTGCATCGCGAAAATGTGAATGCGTCGGCGCTCGGCACGGACGACGTTGCGGCGGAGCTTGGCGTATGGTTTTCGGGACTCGAGAGTTTTTTAAGTGTCGGGCATTACAATTTTCGTCTTCGCGACGCTGCTAAACCGACGGTCGATTTCACCATCGAATCGCGCATTACACAAACCACGCTGATGCGCTGCATGGACCTGAATGCACGCCTTTTGGTCGAACACGGCAGCAAAAATTCACATGATCTTACCGTCGATGAGCTGAACGAGCTTGCGGTGGCGTTGCGTGATTCGATCCAGGTCGGTCAGTGCATCGTCCGCGCCGAGCCGATCGGAATCGGCGAATGGAAGGCCTGGTGCAATTTGCTTTCGGAGAAATTTGGACTTCTCACGTCGTTTCACAAACTGATCCGTTATGCGGAAACAAGCGGCGAGCAGTTTCTGCCCGAGCCGCTAAAAAGTTTTGCCGCAAATGAAAGACCGATGTCGCCTGAGGACGCCGAGCTTGCACTAATTTTGCCGAAGTTTGCAAAGGTGCTGAAATGGCTCAGCGTCGTCGGAAAAATGCTGCAGGCAGATGAACCGCTCAAGCCGGCGCTGCTGATATTTGCGCGGGTCAACGAGCAGGTCGCTGACGTTATCAGTTACATCAACAACCGGCTCGCGCGATTTCCGAATGAGGAAGCCGAGCTGTTTGGTTCGCTCGACGCTGCGTCTTATACCGCCTCGATCGAGCTGAAAAAAGTTTACGCGCAAGAGCTGACAGGCATTGCCGATCTGCGTCCGCCGCCGGCAATATGTGCCGGTATGGAAACTGCCTACGCGATGCTGAACGAGAGTTTTCAGCAGACGCTTGCCGGATTGGCAAGGCTGGTCGATCCGTCGGTTGACGTTGTTTCATTGTTCCCGAGCTATCGTGTGAATTTTGAAAGGTCGCTTGCTCTGCGAGGTGATCTGTGGAAGCTCGTTCGCCTGACGCAAACCGCCGAGCAGGAACCCGAGAAAAAAGAAGTCGATCTATTGAACCGCGCTCTGCGCGAATTTACACACGGCAGCATACGTTTTCTGTTTTACAAGGACACAGAAACTTTCGAGCGGTTTGTCGAAGAAATACTCGTCACAAAGCAAAAGAAAGATCTCGTGCCGCTGCTGCATCGTTTCGGTGCGTATCTCGAAACGTTATTCGGCCAGGTCAGCATGCGTGCCGTGCTCGAGAATCATCCATTCGAGGGACAGAATTAACCACAAAGGCACAAAGAGCACAAAGAAAATTCTAGGATAGGACAAGTTACGAGAGCTTGTCCTTTTTTGTTAACAAACTTTGTGTGCTTTGTGTCTTTGTGGTGAAACTCTTATTGCGATCGGAGTGTCGCGAGCGGTTTTCTGAATAGGACATCAAAACTTGCCGCAACGCCGACGACCGTTACGATCGCCGTGGTTGTCGCGATGCCCGACAGCACGAGTATTAGATCGAACTGCCATTCGACCTCCATCAGATAACGGCTTACGACATACGACAGGCTTACTGCAAACGTGGTCGCGATGACACCCGCGAGCAGGCCTAGCAGCGCGTACTCGGCAACCAGGATCGTCGTCAGAGTCCGCCGCGTTGCACCGAGAGTTTTTAGCACGGCGTTCTCGTAGATGCGCTGCGATTTTGTGAGAGCCACCGAGCCGATCAGGATCAGGATCCCGCTAAGCAGAACAAAGCTGCCGACAAACGAGATCGCAAGAACAAAATTATTAATCAGGCGTTCGACAGCGGCTACGATGTCCGCGACGTCGAAGATCTGAACGTTTGGAAATTTGTCGAGCACTTCGCGTTGCAGCTTTTGCCTAAGGGTTGTCGGAACGTGTTTTACTATAGTCGCTGCAAAAGTCTGCGGCGCTTTTTCGAGCGTGCCGGGACGGAAGACAAAAACAAATGCCGTGCGGCTGTTTCGCACATCGATCTTGCGGATATTCGCGACACGCGCCGTTATTTTTCGCCCTGAAACATCAAACGTCATCGAGTCACCCGCGACGACTTTCAACGTTTCGGCCATGTTCTCCTCGACTGAAACTTCCGGCGTGTCGGACGGGTTGTTTGTCCACCAGTCGCCCGCGACAATAGATTCGTTGTCGTCAAGTTTGTCGCGATAGGTGAGCGCGAATTCGCGCCCGATCTGGCCCTGCTGCTGGCGGATCTCACGCTGTTGATAATCGATCGCTTCGCCGTTTACAAACGCTATGCGCGCGCGAACTGTCGGCACGATCTCAGGTTTTTCGCCTAGCTTCTCAGCGATAATATTTGCAACATTGTCGATCTGACTTTTCTGAATATCGACAAAGATCAAGCTTGGCAGTTTGCCGTTTCGCGTAAAATCGAACTCGCGGACGAGGTTTGCTTCGATAGCCTGCACCGCAAGAACGACAAACGCTCCTAGGCCGACCGCGAGCAGTATGATCCGCGTCTGATTTCCCGGACGATACATCGAGTTGATGGCCTGACGCAGTGAGAATGATCCGATGCTTTTCGATCTACTTAGGATCCAGATCAACAAAGCGGCTGAGAAATAGAGTGCCAGGCCGGTTACGCTCAGGCCGCCGAGAAAAAGTGCTCCGACCTTTATCGAGCCTGCCTGCCAGACAGCGATGGCGAGCAATGCCGCGAGCGAAACCGCGCCGATCACCCACCGAGTCCAATCCAGTTTCGATAAACTCAAATTATTTTCATCGCGCAGCAACAATCTTGGTTTGATCGATTTGATCTGCAGCAACGGCAGCGCAGAAAAAAGCAGCGAGATCAGAAGTCCAAGGATTACGCCTTGCCACGCTGTTACAAGATTTATCGCGTAGCTCATTTTTGCCGGCAAGGCATCGATAAATCGCCAGCGGGCCAGCCACAGGCCGCACTGCGCGAGAAATACTCCGAACATGCTTCCGACAAACCCGAGAGCGAGGATCTGCAAAAGATAAACCGTGATAACTTTTGTGCCGCTGCTGCCGAGGCATTTAAGAACGGCTATCGTCTTTCGTTTTTGCTCGATAAAAGCACGGGCAACATTCCACACACCGACACCGCCGAGCACGAGGACCAGCAAGCCAGTAAGCGAAAGGTAATTTTCCAGACGTGAAAATTGGTCGCTCAGATTTTCCTGCTGCTCACGGTATGAATTGACCTGAACGGTCGTGCCCTTTAAGGCTTCGCGAAGCTGTGTGACAAGCTCGGTCGGGTTGTCGCTCGTTCGATAGAGAATGCGTCGCCGAACGCGGCTTTGGTTTTTTATTATGCCTGCTGTCTCAAACGCCTTTTTCTCGACAAAAACACGCGAACCCAGACGAAATCCACTCGAACCGCCGGGTTCTTCGTCTATGGTTGCTCGTATCTCAAACTCGCCTTCGCCGATGCGAATTTTATCGCCGATCTTGACGTTTAGTTCCTCTAGTAATCCTTTGGCGATCACCGTGCCATTGTTTTCGAGTAGTTTGAAGCCGAACGGCTCACCGTTAGAAAGCGTGAACGCGCCGACAAGCGGAAAGGGCGGCTCGATGCCTTTTAGCTCGATGAATTTGACTGTCTCATTCGATGGATCGACGGGCCGAGCCATCACCGCAGCAGAGATCGTTTCGTTACGGGCCTCAATAATGGACGACCGAGCAATGACGGCCTCGATGGTCGAAATGTCTGTCGGCGAAAAGACGTTTGTCGAGGTAACTTCCAAATCGCTGGTCATCAACGCACGAGCATCATTGCCAACGACCTTAGTTAGATTTTGTATCAGCGACCTTAACGCAACGACTGAACCAACACCCAGGGCGATGCAGAGAAAGAAAAACAACAACCTTCGCCATGAAGAGCGTATTTCTCGTCTAGTCAGATTGAGAATAAACCTCATAGAACGGCTGAAGACCCTTCACTCGCAATACGTCCATCAGTAAGAACGATCTGCCTTTGCGCCTGAACGGCTAATGTCGCATCGTGGGTTACCAGTATCAACGTCACATTGTTTTCTCTATGAAGATCTTTCATCAGATCGAAAATATGCTGGCCGTTCTTTGAGTCGAGATTGCCGGTTGGCTCGTCTGCCAACAAAAACTTGGGGCGATTGGCAAACGCCCGTGCGATGGCGACGCGCTGTTGTTCGCCACCGGAAAGCTCAGATGGATAATGATGACCGCGGTTTGTGAGATCGACTTGTTCGAGTAGCCGCAAAGCCCGTTCCCGGACATTTGGCAAGCCTAGAATTTCCATTGGGATCAGTATGTTTTCATACGCAGTCAGGCTCGGGATGAGATGAAATGACTGAAATACAAAACCGATCTTTTCGCTTCGTATGCGGGCGAGTCCGTCCTCGTTTATTTTCGTTATTTCTTCGCCATCGATGAAAATTTGCCCGGACGTGGGTGCGTCGAGGCCTGCGATCAAGCCGAGGAGCGTTGATTTTCCGCTGCCTGATGCACCGGTGACCGCGACAAACTCGCCGTCCGGAATTTCGAATGAAACATCGTCGAGTATCGTTAGTTCGTCCGCGCCGGAGCGGACAGTTTTAGTGATGTTTGAGAGTTTGATCATTATTACTAAGTTAACGCAAGATCGTCATTTGCGAAAAATGTACTTACAAGTTCCAATATTTGTTATGCGAATTGCAGCGACAATTTGTTTCATAGTTTTTATGGCGGTCTTCTGCGGATGCTCCAATGAAAAAATTCCTGTAATTGCGCCACCGACGAACTCGGCATCTATGGCAACGACTGACCTTGCTGCGGACAAGCCGGTAATAATCGCTTTTGGTGACAGCCTGACTGCCGGATTTGGGATTTCAGATCCGAAGAAAAGCTATCCGTCGCTAATGCAGGAATCGCTGTCACGCGAAGGTTTTGATTACCAGGTCGTAAATCTCGGGCTGGGCGGAGACACCTCTGAAGGCGGCCTCAAAAGGCTTTGGCTTGCACTCAAATATAAAAACGTCAAAGTTTTTGTTCTCGAATTGGGTGCAAACGACATCATAAAGAAAAAGCCTGCCGCCGAGATCAAGCCCAATCTGACTGAGATAATAAAGCAAATCAGGGCAACGGAAGCCGAAGTGGTTTTGTGCGGCTATGTGCCTCCGGCAAGTTTTGGTAACGATTATGTTACTGAAATACGGGATATGTATGAGCAACTTGCAAAAGAATTTGAGCTGCCTCTAATACCCGATTTTATGAAGGATGTCAGCGGAAATTCGGAAAGAATGCTTGACGACGGAATTCATCCAAACGAAAAAGGTGCGGAAGTCATCGAACAAAATGTGCTCTCATTCGTTAAACCATTGCTGGCAAAAAATGATGGTGGCAAAAAGAAATAAATTCGGCACAATATTTTGGATCATAGCCCTGATCTCGCTTGCGTTCTTGAGCGCCTGTTCGGTGGAACGAAACAGTAAGGCAGTTAAAGAGCGTCCTTTGACGATACCGGAAAGCAAAACTAACCGGCCAAAGATAATTGCTTTTGGGGACAGTTTGACCGCGGGATTTGGTTTGTCAGAAAAAGAGTCGTATCCGTATCTGTTGCAGGAAAAACTGAAAGCAGACGGCTATGATTTCGAGGTAGTAAATGCGGGTGTTTCCGGTGATACGAGCCTCGGCGGCCTTGAGCGAAGCGATTGGGTGCTCGATCAGGACAATGCGAAAATTCTCATTCTTGAATTGGGTGCAAACGATCTGCTCCGTGGCGTTCCGGTCGAGAAAATGAAGGAAAATCTCGACAAGATAATCCGCAAAGCAAAGGCAAAAAACTTGAAGATATTACTCTGTGGGATGCTTGCGCCACCGTCGATGGGGGCAGAATATCAACGCAATTTTATGATGGCCTTTCCCGATCTCGCAAGCGAACACAAGGTAGAGTTTTTGCCGTTTCTGCTCGAAAATGTAGCTCTCAATAAAGAGCTCAACCAAGCCGACGGTATTCACCCCAATGCCGATGGCGAAAAGATCATGACCGATAATATCTACAAGGCCCTCAAGCCTATGTTGCAAAGGTAAGAATAAATGTGACGAATGTCTAAGCTTTGAGAAGAAACTGCTAAACTTTAGTCACCGGAGGTAGATATGGGCATAATTCGTAATCAACTAGTCCGATTGATCGGGGCGGCTCTTGTTTTGTCGTGCATTGTTTTGCCATCGTTTGGTCAAAAACTGGCAAGTGCAAAAGAATATGTAGATCGTGGCTACGAAAAAGAGAGAAAGCAAGACTTTGCCGGAGCTTTAGAAGACTACTCGAAGGCTATAGAGATCGATTCAAAGTTTGCCGATGCATATTATAATCGGGGCAGCCTTTATAAAAATAAAGGGGATCTTGATTCTGCACTTGCCGATCTTAACAAAGCCATAGAAATTGATCCGAAACATTCAGGGGCATATTTTAACAGATCGAATTTATGGAAACTTCGCGGTGATTTTGACAAAGCCTTTAAAGATATAGACCTTTCTCTGCAATATGAGCGGGATACAGTTATGCGAGCCCGCATCTATAGTTGCCGCGGGTCGCTGTGGTACGACGATCCCAGATTCTCTCTAACTTTTGACGATTCTGCGAACCCAGAGCGAATGCGCAAATCACTCCTTAAACAAATCGATAAAAAATATGAAAATGCAATAAAGGACTTTACTGAAGCTATAAAACTTCAGCCTAATTCAGCTGATGCTTATGTAGACAGAGGGCTGGCTAGAGGAAAACGTGAAGACAAAGCCGGCGAACTTGCTGATTATCAAAAGGCCTTACAAATCGACAGTTGTTTCGCCCGTGCATACTACAATAGGGCTCTGAGTTATAGCGATGATAATGATTTGGATAGCGCTCTACGCGACTATGACAAAGCAATAAAATGTAAGCCGGATTATGAGTTCGCGATTAGTAATCGCGGACAACTTCGTTATCTGAAAAAAGATTTCGACGGAGCTTTGGCTGATTTTGCGACAGCAATTAAGCTTGACAGTAATGATTCACTGCCTTATCTGAATCGAGGCCGCCTGTTTATGGATCAACAAAAATATGACAGCGCGGTCCAGGATTTCACGAGAGTAATAGAGATCAATCCTAAGGGTTATGAAGGATATGCAGCCAGGGGCGTTGTTTACTTACGACTTGGGAATGATAGCAAATCACAAGCTGACATCGACAAGGCCGTTGAACTAAACCCCCAAATACGCGAGTGGATAGATCGGGAAGTTCAAAACATCAAGGCTGCCCGAAATCAAAAATAGGCGAAAATTGATTATCCGAAACACCTAAATTTACCAGCGCTTAAACAACCTTATTTCTGCCTTAACCGTCCTAGTTCTGATATATTGGTAGAAATCAGGCGTCAGGCATGAGCTTTATGCACGGACCGCCTCACTATGTTCGTATTGGAGGGAATTAATGTTCAAAAAGCTTTTAACTACTGTAGGGTTGATCGCGGTCACGTTGGTAATTGCTTGTGCTACCTTATCAGCGCAGTACGTTTCTTCTACGGCGGGTAACGAAACTGCCGCCGAAGCAGTCGTTACCATTTTGCTTGCAAGTGACGGGGAATCACACGCAGTTGGTTCGGGGCTCGTTGTTCGTGCAGATGGCTATGTGATGACGCCATATAGTTTGGTAAAAGGCGCTCGTGAGATACAGGTGCGGTTTAGGAACGGCGAAACTTATGACAAGGCTGAGGTCGTCACGTCGGACGAGCGCCGCAATATTGCGATCTTGAGGATAAATGCCGCCGGGCTTCGCATCATTCCAAACGGTATATCGGAAGAAACGCAAGTCGGCTCGCGAGTTCTCATGTTCGCAAATCCTGACGGGCAGTTCGTGTCGAACAAGGATCTCATGCTTTCATCGGTTCAGATGGCCGATAACGTTGATGGCGCCGGCAAAGGCTATCGTCTTTTGCAGATCAACAATACTGTCGCCGGTAACACCGCCGGTGCATTGCTGCTCGATGAACGCGGCTATACGCTGGGCATGATAACGACCACTCCGGGTATGAAAGGACAGATCGCCGTCCCGCTCTCGTCTGTCGTCGGGCTTATTCGTTCGGTCCAGTCAAATGCGGTGTTAGCGCCTGCTCCTGCAAACAATCCCGCTGCATCTCAAACGCCATTTCCAATACCGCAAGGTTCGGTTCTCGTACCTGAGCGCGGTGTGACGCCTCTGTCGGCCAAAGGGCCGGGATCAGTAGTCGTTAAGCCAAAGACCGTGTCAGAGATATTGGCCGTTTCAAAGACAATTTACGTTACAAGTGCTTCGACGACATTCAAACCCGACCAGATGATCAATGCCTTGAACGGACGCAAAGAGATGACCGAGTGGGGACTTACTTTTACGGATGAACGCGATCTGGCCGATCTGATCCTGGAGATCGATCATGTTCTTTACACTTGGAAGTATACGTTCAAACTATACAGCCAACGACTCGGAACAGTGGTTGCATCAGGAAGCCGTATCATATGGGACGGCAATCTCGGCGCTCCGTACATGGCCGACCGGTTTATTGAAAAGGTTAAGATTGCTCGCGGGCCAGAAAAGAAAGCGCCGGATCCAAAGCCAAAAGAGACCGCTAAAGAAGCTGCCGACGACAAGCAAAAGAAGGATTCCAAATAAGTTTAAAAGCGCTCTTTAAAATCTTCCTTCCAACTTTCGGGCAAGACCCTGATCTTTAATGCACGCTCGATCGTTGAAATATCGGCTTTATCGAATGCAAATATCCTGACTATGTCATCGACCGAGACGCCATTTTCGTCGCGGCTTATGATGTCGATGTTGTCGCCGGTCTCAATCACTCCAGTTTTTAGGACTGCAAGGTAAAATCCGGTTCGTCGGCTTACAAGAAAACGCCGCAAGATATCCTTGCGCCCAAATCTTATGCCCAATTTGTAACAGGGAAGCCGAGGTTGTGTTACTACAAACTCCGCCGAACCGATCCTTAATTGATCGCCGATGAAAATTTCTGTTTCCAGTAATCCTTCGGTAGTCAGATTTTCACCAAAATTGCCATGCACGAGCTTAGTTTCAGGTAATTCGTCCGCCCAAGGATCGTAATGCTCTTTGGGGTAAGCATAGACCGCTTTGGCCCAGCCTCCGTGCAGTCTCAGGTCGGCCTGGCCGTCACCTTCGAGGTTAAGCTCGTTTACCCTAACTGGGCCTTTGACGCTGTCTTTGAAGATCGCAGTTGAAACAGATCCATCTCCCACCGCGACGAGTCTTGGCATACCTACACTTATGTCGATCAGTCTCATAGGCTCTTTGCTGCAAACTCATATCTTACATTAACGTAGCGGCGGAAACCCGTTTTCGCGGAAATCTTTAAAATTTGCTAAAATTCAGGCGGGATTAGTGTGTCTAAGTCCCCGTAAACATTATGTTCAGCGATAATTTCAGACGCGGTGAAGGGAATACCAAAGGCATGGCCGGTTCGAAGGCCGTTTCGAAGATGGCTGATCTCGGGTGGAAGGCGTTTCAGGCGGTGAATCGTGCCATTCCTGAAGGCCAGTCGATACAGCCAAGTTGGGCCGCAGAACCACTTCTAAAATCTTATGAGCGTACGGCTCCACCGCTCGGTTTTCCACGTGAGACAGACTCGCTTTGTCCGGCTTGTGTCAAATCGGTCCGCAATGGCGTGATCTCGGGCGATATTCCGCTAAACATCTTGATGGATGCTCATCCGGGAGAGATCAAAGCGGAGATCCTCGAAGAAAACGGCCAGGTCATTATGCGTAAGACCTGCCCGACCCATGGTGTTTATGAGGACGTCCTAGCAACAGATGCACGATTTCTCGAACGGATCGAAGGTCTTTTCTTTGGCCGTGACTTCAAAGCCGCCGAGGATAAGCACGTGCATCATCACGGGACTAGCGACATCAAATTCGGACGCGGTGCGGTGCTGACCGTTGACCTTACGAACCGCTGTAATATGATGTGCAACCCGTGCTTTATGGATGCAAACCAGGTCGGTTATGTTCACGAGCCGACGTTCGAAGACACGATGGCGATCCTCGATCGCGCGGTTTCATTCAAACCAAAACGCCAGATAATCATTTTGTTTTCAGGCGGTGAGCCGACGCTTTCGCCTTACTTTTTAGACGCTGTTGCATACGCCAAGAAGGTCGGATTTTATCGTATTCTCGCAGCGACGAACGGTATTCGGTATGCCGAGGACATTGAATTTTGCAAAGCCGCAAAGGCTGCGGGCCAGCACGGTGTTTATCTGCAGTTTGACGGTACGAACGAAGAGGATAACAAGCATCGCGGCGTCGGCAATCTGTTTGACGTAAAGCTTAAGGCCATCGAGAATCTGGCCTCAGTCGGCATCAAGGTCACGCTTGTTACGACCATCGTTAATTCGTGGAACAACAACGGCATCGGCAGCATTGTTAAGTTCGCGGCTGAGAATATTGACAAGGTTCAGACTATTGCATTCCAGCCGGTTTCATTTACGGGCCGCGATGAAGATGTTTCCGATAAAGACCGCAAAGAGCAGCGTTATACCCTCGCCGGAATGACGCATGATCTCAAGGATCAGCTCGGCGATAATTTGGCCCTTGAGCCGCTACGTGATTGGTTTCCGCTTTCGAGTTATTCGGCATTCACAAGCGTGATGGATATGCTGCAGGGAGCAGATGCTCCGTGGGGCTGGTCGTCGTGCAACTGTCATCCGAACTGCGGAATTTTCACGCTGATCGTCGTCAACAACAAGACAAACGAGATGCGTTCACTGTTTGAGTTTTTTAACTATGAGCAGTTCATGAAAGATGTCGCGACCATCACCGACACGGCTCGCGGCAAAAAGCTGACGATGGCGCAGCTTGCGATGGCGATCATGCGAAATTATGACGCTTCGCGCGCACCGGAAGGATTTCCGATCTCGCAGATCGTAAATCTCTTCAAACCTTCGTCTGCGACTTCAAACTCGGATCGCAATGATCGAATGCAGGTCGAGCGAAAGGACGACGATGTTTGGCGTGTGCTTTGTGTCGAGGGAATGTGGTTTCAGGACCTGTTCACATACGATTTCCGCCGAACCGAGATGTGCGTGATCCCATACGGCACGCAAGAGGGCGAGGTTTCATTCTGCGCTTACAACACGGGCGTCGGTTGGCGACAGATCATCGAAGAGATGCACAAAACTGCATCGCTATCGGAGTGGTACAAAGAACATGGCCGTCACGCTGTCTATGCAAAAGGTCATGAAGTGCCGAACATCGGTAAAACACGAAGTTTGAGTTTACCGGTGATCGCTAAAGTTTTGGAAGAAGATATCGACAAAGCGACCGCGACGCCATATTTGGTCGAGGAAGACGAGTTGGTAGGAGTTTAAGCTGCATAAGCCCGTGCGTAAGAAAAGGGGATACTCGGAGATCGGACGTATCGCCCTTGCTGAAGCACGGGCTTGTGCATCTATTATGAATAGCCTCGTTTTTTCAAATATGCTCCATCGCCCGATGCGCACGACTGTAAGTGTGCTCGGCATTGGTGTTGGCATTTTGCTGATCGTTTTTACCATTGGACTTGCTGACGGCACGATGCGTGAGCGGGCCGCCAGGGAATCGAACGTCGGAGCCGAGATAATGTTCCGTGCGTCGGGCAGTCTCGGCCTGAGCGGTTCCGATGCGTTGCGACTTCCTATGTCGATGGCTGCTGATATTGAAAAAGTTGAAGGTGTTGCGGCGGTTGTCCCTGTGGCGCAGAACAGTGTTTCGGCCACCGATTCGCCCGTCGGCAGCCGTCTTATTGACGGAGTGCCCTATGACAAATATGCATCAGTTGCCGGCTTGCAGATCATGCAGGGCAGAAAGTTTGCCGATGGCCGTGACGAGATGATGGCTGACACTGCCTGGCTCTCGCGTCGGAAAGCAAAGATCGGTGATAAGTTCAGTATTTATGAACGCGACTTTGAGATCGTCGGCACATATGAACCGAGCGCGGGAGCACGCATAAAAATTCCTCTTTCGACGATGCAGGCCCAACTTGGTTCCGAGGGAAAGGTGTCGGCTTTTCTAGTAAAGGTCAAAGACGGTTTCACACCGGCCATGGTTGGTGACAATTTGAATGCGCGATTTCCTGATAATCAGATCATACTTACGAGCGAACTCGAAGAGCTTTATATGCAGGGAGTCCCTGCGTTGAATGTGTTTCTCGATGTCGTCGTCGCAGTCGCCGGCGTTATCAGCGCTCTGATCATTTTGTTGACAATGTACACAACTGTTACCGAACGAACCCGTCAAATAGGTGTTCTGAAATCGCTCGGCATGTCAAACATTCAGATCGCTCTGACGATCGTTAAAGAGGCTCTTCTGATCAGTTTTGGGGGCATCGTTTTTGGTGTCTTGGCAACGGTCGGGTTGAAATACGTGCTTGCAAAATGGACCACGCTGACTGTCGCGATAGAACCGCAGATCGTTTTGACTATTGTGATCGTTGGGCTGATCAGCGGCACGATAGGAGCGCTGTATCCCGGTATCAAAGCCGCAAAGCTCGATGCCGTCGAAGCCCTGAATTACGAGTGAGTTACTGTCCCGCAATAGCCCTGATTCTTGCCAAAGAATTTTCATCAAGCCGATAAATGCGAGCTGAGGTTGCACCTAGCACTTTGATGTCACTTACAGGCGAAGCGAATTTTTCAAGGTATTCTTCGTAGGCAGTGTTGCTGCGGTAACGGCGGCCTTTTGTGATAACAACAAAATCTCCAACTTTAAGAGCAGTCACGGCACTTTTTTCAGAAAGGGAAACAAATGCCAAATCCTCACGGTGCTCTTTCCCTGCATAATACTCAAATAAGGAAGGCGTTTCACAGGCCATGATCGCATTGTCCGCCGCAAGCGGCGCAATCGTTGATACAATTTCCTTTGTGCTTGTATCGTAAAACTCATCGTGGGGAAAGTACTTTCCTGCTGCCGCCATTCCGCCACCTAACTGATTTGTAAAAAGTCGAAAATGAGGCGACGTGGACAGCGAGGCAAACAATGGAACTGACAGCACCGCGCTGAGAAGTAATGTTTGCGTGATGGAGGCCAGTTGTCCAGACATTTTTTGCGTTAGCCATTTCACTCCGAAATAGAAACCAACTGATGCGGTGATCAGTATCAGCGGTTCGGCAAAAGCGAAGTAACGTGTGAATTTTCCGCCGAGTACAGTAAATGGCATGAACCACAAAAAAGCCCATAGCAACATAAAAAAACGTCCGTCCCCGAGTCGCCGCTTAAACATCATCGGCAAACCTAAAAGAAAAAGAGCGAGCGTGAGAAGCGGAGTCTTTACTGCAATAAAGACGTAATAGAATGTCCACGGAACACCAGCCAGCCAGTCGGTCACTTTGTGCGGGTAGAGAGAGCCCATGAATTCGTAGCTGTCGTGTCCGATGCGTTTTTCGCTCGAAAATTTAAGCATTTCGTGCCAGGTGTCCGGCAAGACTATTGTTGGGTTCAATATCAGGAACGATAAACCCATGACCAGAAAAAACAAGAGCCAGCGACGGCCGCCAATGTTCCATTTCTTTACCGGAAGACGTAGGAATGTGTTGTAGTAAGCAACGATGATTGGGAAAAGAAATGGATAATATTTTGAGGCCATGAGAGCGCCAAAAGAAGCAGCGGCTCCATAAAAATACAGGATCCAGTTCCTACCATCACGCTCGGCCTCGGCTTGGCTTTTCACAAGAAAAAAACTACAGAGCAGAAAAAAGAAGAGAGCAAGACTGTCTTCCTTCGCAATACGGTCAAAGCCGATCGCCATTGGCTCTACGGCCCAGAGGGCAGCTGAAACGAGGCCAATGCTGCGCCCAAACAATAGGGATACTAATAAGAAAATGAGAAGTATAGAAAACGTGCCAAAAAGAGCCAGAGGAAAACGCAGCGCAGCTTCATCTGAGATATTCAGTGCAAAGCTACTATTCAGCTTTTCCGCTGAAGTTATGCTGATGGTCTGGAGTCCCTTCATTAAGAAAGGATGCTCTCCATTTTTGCCTGTCAAACCATTAGTTCTATATTCCTGTACGGTTTGCAGTTTGTTAAATTCGTCTTCGCTCAGGCTTTCGGCACCTAGATCATTAATGCGCAGGAAAAACCCGATCGCCATGAAAACGACAAGTATTAGTACAGCCAGTTTTCGCTCTCTTGCAAAAGAAAGATCATCAGAGAAATTTTCGGGATGGATGCCTGCAGTTCTTGGAGCGAGGATCTGGGTTGACAATTCTTTATTCTCCAAAAAGGCTTGGTAAAAACTGAATTTGCAGATTATCCGATTGCGAGAGGTTCTGTCAAAATAATACAAATCGTTTCCATAATGGTATTATTTGACTGACCATTAAGATAGGCCGGAGTGGAAATTTGATATTACGTCTGATCGCAGGAATATTACTGGGAGTTTGGCTTTTACTCCTGTTGCTCGGTAAAAGCGGTTTTGTACACCTTTTTCTCCTGAGCGCGATAGGTATTGCGTTTGTTGACGCGGTTGGCGTTTATCGTAGTCGTATGACGACATAAATTTGTTTGAACCTAACAGGTTTTTTTTGCATCAAACCCAAGTAAGCCACATTTTGCCGTTGGTTCCTCCAGTGCAATGGATTGTTTCAAAGACGCAATTGGAAAAAAGAGATGTTATTTTGCATTGAATTTCCTTGCATTTTTCCTGTTATTCGCAGTCATCAAGACTATCGGCCAGATGCCGTACTCCTCGACCGTATCGACCGAACCTGATCAGTCGAATACCGAAGTTCAAGCTGACGAAAACAACGGTGACAAATCGATCTTTCGCGTTGAAAAGGTGCGTGTCGGCGAAGATGCCGACCTCATAACCATCTTTGCCCGGTCCCGCAATATAAAGTTAGAAGAGAAAGAAATCCCGCTTGTCAGCGTGCTTCGGGATACCCTGGGTGATACCGACCCTGAAAACGATCACCTTCGTTATGTTTGGATGCTGACATACACGCGTCCGTCACGCGGGCAAAAGGTCGCGGCGCTCGTGCCCTTTCTCTACACACGAACAACAAATAAAAAAAATCCGGGAAATGATCCGCCACCTGCGATTCTCGATTTAGCCTCGCCCGGTAACCGCTCGTGGAACAAGGCTTTCAGCTTTGTATTTAGAAAGTTGATCCTTAGCGAATTCGGTGTGGGGGTCAGGTCCTCGGTTCTTCAGTACCGCCAGAATAAAGCCGATTATCGGCGCACAGCGATCGCACGTGCGCTAGCCGTTCTATCGTTGTATCAAGAGCAAGCAATCCAGCCCGAAAGACTTTTAAGTGATGCGGATCTAAAGGATATGCAGGCACGGCTCTCGCTCACGAACAAATTTCTTGGCGGTCATATGCAAGGCGAATATCTCACACGGGTTTTTGAGAAGGAGTTGGCTAAGTCAAGAGACCTACGCAATCAAAACTGGGAACTTCTCCGTCAGTATTCCGAGGCGCAAGGTTTGTATTTTGACCCCTTGGAAATGGCAGACGGGAGTGCTCGGCATGCTCTGGTGTGGATCGCCGCCTCCGACATCGAAGCGAATAAAGACAGAAAGTTCGAGTCTCGTTTTCTTAACATAAAAAATCCCTGGACCGATACAAGTCTTCAAAAGTGGAAAGGATACTCTCAAGTGAGGTGGTATGACGCTGATAACCGCCAAGTCGCTCCCGAAACACCGGGAGCAACACCCAGAACATTAATACCGCTTGCCCTTTATGGTCTCGACTTTCCAAGGATACCAACGCTGTTGGTTGATTTTCGTAATAACGGTAATGTGAAAGGCCGCGAAATGTCCAAACGGATCCTGCACGACATTACCAGCAACGTGTTATCGCTGGGACAGTTCAGCGGCCTACCGTACTTCTTAGGCCGCTTCAGTTATGACTACATTACAGGTAAACGCGGAATGGATATTAATCAAGCGTCGCGTCTTAGATCGTATTCACAATTGAAGCTACTGCTCGCCGTTGATACCGAGCTAGACTTAGCCCTTAGGAATGAGATCGCAGACCGGTTGGAACATGCGACCTTGAATCCGCTTGAAAACGACCTTGACGTCGAAGGAAAGATCGCTCAGCAACAGTACAAAAATTTATTGGCCTATGCCAAACGCCCCGACGGGTTAGCCGCACAACTGGATAAAGACCGCCGTGAGGAAATGGTTAAGCTGGTTCACAACGGAAGGGAGCAACTGCTGTATTCGGCTGCTCATTTTTTCTCGTTTGGGCTATATACAAAACGCGAAAGATCAACGCCCGAGCTGATGGCAAGATTAGATATTAGACGCCAGTTAGACTTTCATGAAAGATATTTGCGTGAGGTTGTCGCAAACTCTGCAAGGCCTGAGATCGACAGCGACATGAACGCAGTGAGACGTTCGTTGCAGTTTGTTGCGGAGAACGGTGCCGAGGCAAAAGGAAAAACGACAAAAGCCCTGGCAAAGATCTTTAGTATCACTGACGACGAAAACGTGCGTCAGCTTTGTCTTACCGGCCTTTATCGCATAAACAATACGGAGGCGAAAAAGCAGCTTCTTGCGATCTACAGCAATTCAAATGTTACGGATGAATGGCGCAATATGTGTGCCCGCTATTTGAAATTGGCGCTCGACGAAGGCCAGCAAATTTCCGCTCACGACGCTCGCGCCATAGACGAAATATCCGCCAACTAACACCATCCTTGTACTAATCAGATGTATTTCCGAGCCAAATTGTTTTGTATTGCCGCAATATGCGCATTAGCGCTTGGTGCGGTAAATAGTGCATTTTCGCAGGGTGTGAAACGAATTGTCGTTGTCAAGATCGACGGCCTACCGGGATACTACGTAGACCGTTTTGTAAAGCAGCGCGATCCGCAGACGGGGAAATCAATGCTGCCCTGGTTTGATGAAGTCTTTTACAAGAACGGCACGCGAGTCCCATATTTTTATACGCGCGGTATGAGTCTTTCGGGGCCGTCATGGGGACAACTCGACACGGGACAGCACCTACAGATCAAGGGCAATGTTGAATATGATCGGTTCACGCTGCACCCATACGACTATTTGAATTTTTTTCCCTATTACACCGATTACGGGTTGAGTAAGAAGGTAGACATGCCTGCCGCAGAGGTGATGGATCAGCTAAAGATCCCGCTTCTATCCGACGCCTTCACCTACGAAGAAAGGTATACAAGCCCGCAGCTTTATCAGCGGGGTAATGACTGGTCTCTCATAGCCGGTGGTTTTATCAATCTGTATCCACGCGATCCGGGTGATCTCATTGACGAATGGACAATGGGATTAAATTACCGGGGAATGACGGCTGATCAGGGAGTCCGTGATATTACCGGAAAGTTGATCAAGCGGCCGCACATCGACTATTACGATTACTACGACACCGCATTTGACCATATTTCACACCATAACAACGACGATGCCTCGAGGCTAATAGAACTGAAGAAACTGGATCTGGTGATAGGAAAGATATGGGTCGCCATTCAAGCTTCATCTCGTGCTGCTGAGACCGCCTTGGTACTGATCTCCGATCATGGATTCAATTCCATGGAAAAAGTGAACAGTCAGGGTTTCAATCTAGTGAAGCTTTTAACAAGTGCGGCCGGCGGTGGGCACCACGTCATTACAAAACGCCGATTAATGCTCGAGTACTCTCTAAAGAGTATTTATCCGCTGGTGCCGCTGATCAGAACGTTGTCTTCAGAATCGCAATATCTTAAAGGACAGGCTAAATACCCGACCGCCTTGCTCGATTTTGATGGTAATGAGCGCTCTTCGATCCATTTGCGAAACAGTGACCTCAATGTGATTCACATCTTGCTACAACAGCTGCAGTCGAAAAAGTTGACAGTGGAGCTGCGAGAGGCGGCAAAGGCGGCCATCTTCGACATAATTGACAAGAGATCTGCCGGTTGGCGGACGACCGTAGAGCAAATGGATGAGGAACTCGACGCTTTGCATCGTTGGGTCGAGGCGCAGCAAAAAATAATTCCGACATTGGTCATGAAAACGAATAATGACCGGTCGTTAATGGGACTGACGGAGAAAAATCGCCGCCTTGCAGCCTTAACAAATATTGCGGCCGAAGCAGAGACCGATTATCGCAAATATCTGGCCACGCTCAGCAAACTGCTCAGTTTGAACCGCGATAAATTCGAGCCCCGTTCTGTCAAGATCGAAGATATCATCGCTCCCGGAGCAATGGGGGATCCTAATGATCTCTATCAGCTCCAAAATTATGTTGTTGGGATATCGAGTGAAGGGCTTTCGCTTGACGAGTCAAAGCGCCTCGATCTGAAAAAGAGTTTCGCAAGGGTCAATTACTTCAAACTGCTGCATGATCAAAAGGTCATTAACAACGTCCAGAGTAAAGTCGTAAATCGGCCAATAGACTTCGTCGCGGTTCGCATTCCTGCGGGTAGTGTTTCGGCCATGCTGCCCGAAGGTGCGAGCGTTAACGAAGACCCAATTTGGCTTTATGGAGGCGATGACAAACAGGCGCTTATCTTGTCGCGCGAGGCTACGGATGGCAGCCAGAGTTTTCGTTACTTGCCGATAGCCGGACTGTATCAGGATGATTCTGGAAAGGTAAATTTCCAGGTCAAAGAGTGGAGCGATGGATTTCCATTGAGGTTTTTTGAGGATCCCGATCTTGCTGTTGCTGCTGACAGAACTGCCTGGCTGAGTGATTGGCATACCGAGCTCGAATGGCTGCGTGCGACTCACAAGACAAAATACTCGAACGCAATAATCGGTTTGAATGAGCAAATGGACAGGCATCCGCTCAGAGCCGGTGACGAGAACAACTTATCGCCTGATGAAAAGTTGATCGCTCGCCTGCGACAGCGTCAAAGACATTTGACCGAGGCCGATCTGTTGATCCTGGCAAATGATCATTGGAACTTCGATGTCCGTGGATTCAATCCCGGCGGCAATCACGGCTCTTTCTTTCGTGTTTCTACAAACTCAACTTTTATGTTAGCTGGAGGAGCACAGACTGGCATTCCTCGCGGCCTTGCAGTCGAACAGCCATACGATGGTATGAGTTTTGCGCCCACGATCCTGAGATTGATGGGTAAGATCGACGATGAAAACAATCCGACCCCGGAACTCTACGATCTGGGTTTTCGTAAATTTCCGGGGCGTGTTATTCGTGAAGTAGTTGGAAAATGATCAGTCAGCATTTTTTGCCAACCGGCGAACTCCGCTTTCGGCACCGCGCCAGAAAAGAATGATCACGCCGACAAGATTGCCGCATAAACTTGCTCCTCGCCGGACAAGTGCAAATGCAGTCCCATCGCCTAACGAGTCACCATAGCCGATGGTTTTGAGTATAAGAGCATTACCGCCTTCGTAAACGCCAACGTTTCCGGGAATAAAGCCATTGGTCAGATTCACGATCTTTGTGAGGCCTTCAATGATGATCGCCTTGGCCACCGACGCATCAAAACTGAGAAAACTCAATACAAGGTAAACCTCGGCTATGCTCATCAGGTGAACGCAAAGCGAAATGCCGAAGACTATAAAAAAATCGACAGGCCTGTTGTGATAAAACATGAAAACATTGTTCTCGACATTGAGAATGCTTTCGCGTCTTCGGATCAGAAATCCAGGTGCTATATTCCACCGGGTGAGAATATCGAGAATTTTGGTGAAAGGCGTGATCTTTCTCAGAATTGCGGTTGCGAATATGATGAGCGCGATCATTACCGAGATGACGATCACCAAAAGAATAGTGTTCATTCTCGATCCGCGGCTTCCATAATCTAAGAGGAGAATGACAACTCCGGCCAAAACTATAAAAATGACCGACGTGTAATAAAGAATGTTGTCGATGATGACCGCCGATGCACCGTAGGTGACCGGAATGTGCTTTTTCATCAACATCACCTTGGTTGCATCGCCAAGAACCGGCCCCGTAAAAGCCGAAAACAATGTTACGGTTTCGCCGCCCATTCTCGCGGCAACGGCGGAACGATATTTGAAAGTTCGTTTTTCCGGATCGATCGCCCGATACATGCTCGCGGCCCTGAGCAGATGCCGCGTTAAATTACAGCCGATCAGCAAGAAAAACCCGAGTCCAACGCCTGCAAAGGCGGACGCGATGTCCTTCCAATGGCTGGAAACGAGGTAGATAAGGACGCCTAAACCGGCGAGAAAGGCGACTGCGTGGAGAAAGATCCATAAGGTCGTATTTTTCGAAGGCGGTTTGTTGCTACTTTCTTCGATTATTGACGAGTCGGGCTCCAATAGATCCTCAGTTTGCATACAAAAAAGCAAAAAAACCGTTCAAACGGTTGATTTCAGTATATCCAGTTTTGAGATGTAAACATAATAGACGACAAAACAGATATATCTAGCCCGAGGCGTTTAACATTGTTCAAGCGCTGGAAAATTGCGTCATATCGAGAAAGTTAGGTCATATCGAGAAAACCATGTCATATCGGGAAAATTGGTATTTTAATTTGCAAGGGGATTTGTTAGGTTGATGCGGGGGCGGCTTCTGGCGATCTGGATCATGGAACATGCGAACAGCATTGCCACAAAAAAAACGGTGGGACACTGGGACAGTTGGGACAAAAAACATGGTTAATTTCGGCGAGTGGTGGAAAACATGCAGATTTTCTAGTTTATTTAGTTTGGTTTTGCATTAGAAATCGGGTTTTTATGTCAATTTCATCGGATCTGAGCGCTCGCCTTGTGGCGGTGCTGGTTGTTTTGTTCGCTTTGACGGTCAGCGACCAGGCTCAGACCCGTTTCTACATCGCGCCCGACGATCATACCGATTACTACTGGACTGCGGACGCGGCCACCTATCGGCAGGCGTTCCTGACGATGACCGATTACTATCTCGACAAAATGGACGCTACGCAGGGAAATCCATCTGACACGCAGATGCGATGGAATTGCGACGGCAGCCTGTGGATGTGGGAATACGAGCACAATCGAACATCGGCGCAGTTCGACCGTTTTTTGAATCGCGTTCGCGACGGGCATATGAGCGTGCCGTTAAATCCATTGGTTCTGGTTCAGGGCGGTGCACCCGCCGAAGCAGTTTTGCGCGGAATGTATTATCCGGGTTTGATCGAACGTCGCGCGAATGTGCGTTTTCCAATTGCTATCGCGATGGAGAATCAAACATTGCCCTTCGGTTTGCCATCACTCTGGGCAGGAAGCGGTGCAAAATATAGCTGGAAAGGCGTTTGTAATTGTGCGACGCATGTTCCGCAGCTCGAAGATCGCGACCGTGAGATCTACTACGCAGGAGGGCGTGACGGAAGTCGAGTTTTGATGAAATGGAATTCGCAGTTCAACGGCAACCAAAGTTTTGGCGGGTACGCCGAAGCTTTTGATCCTATGCAGGCGATCACTTTAGCTGAGACGAATACTGCTTTTCAAAAGCGGTATCCGTTTCCTGTGATCGGCGCATTTGGCCGCGGTTGGGACGGATTGCAGTATCTCAGTGATGAATTCATTAGCATTGCTCAACAAACTTCAACTGCAAACCGACGCGTCATCGTGTCAAACCAGCACGATTTTTTTCAGGACTTTGAAACTAATCATGCGGCAGGCCTTGAGACATTTGCGGCTTCGTACGGCAACGAATGGGATGGCCTGATCGCGTCTTTCGCGGAGGTCTCAGCAAAGGTAAAACGCAGTACAGAAAAGCTGCGAACCGCCGAGGCTTTGGCAACGCTTGTGTCGATGAATGATCCGTCATTTATGACAACTCGCATTGCTGCACGAGATAAAGCGATGCTTGATCTAGGACTTTATTTCGAGCATGACTGGACGGCTGACGGCCCCGTTTCACAAACGACGCGTGCAAATTGGAGCCGGCAGCTCGCCCAGGAAATTTCTGATTACGCTGACAATCTATCGCGGGACGCTGCCGCCGCATTGGCAAATCAGGTTTCACGTTCGGGGCCTAACCCCCGCTTTTTGGTGTTTAATCCACTTAGCTGGACGCGGTCTGACTATGTAGATCTGCGCATGAGGATCAATCGACAGGTCCAGGTCATGGATGTTTCAACCGGCCGCGCGGTTCCGTCGCAGGTAGTGCGAAACAATGGTGTCGATGCTTTGAGAATTCTCGCTGAGAATATTCCATCGGTTGGGTACAAGGTTTACGAAATACGTGAAAGTCCTCAAGTGGAACGTCCAAGTTCACTCACCGTCACCGGCAATACGATCGAAAACAACTATTACCGAATTACCCTCGAAAACGACGGAGCGATCTCCAGTCTGATCGATAAAACGAGAAACAATCGTGAGACGGTCAGATCGATCAACGGGAAAATCCTGAATGATCTGGGCGGCAATCGCACAGGAACGATAAGTATCGAGAGCAGTGGCCCGGTTAGTGTTACGTTAAGAGCCGATTCATCTAGCCCGCTGCAGCACACAACTCGACTCACGCTATTTAACAATTCGAACCGGATCGAGATCGCTAACGAGATCAAACAGAATTTTAGCAGTCTGAATACATGGAGCTATTCGTTCGACATCAGTTCCCCGGACGTATGGCATGAGGAAGTCGGTGCTGTGATACGTGGAAAGCTACTGGCAGACGGTGGACATTACAGCCCGCGAAACGCTCGTTATGACTGGCTGACGATGAATCATTTTGCCGACATTTCGGATGGCACCGCAAACAACTTTGGCATTACGATCTCGAACGTCGACGCATTCTTTATGAAGCTAGGGTCGAGCACGAGCACAACTCTCGATACCGCAACACCGCAGATAAACGTACTTGCCGGTGGACAGATAGACGGCCCCGGCCTAGGGATATCAAATCAGGGCGGCGACGCATTTTTTACACAGCGATTTGCTCTGCAGACCCACGGCGCATTTGACCAAACTGCAGCAATGAAATTTGCCCTAGAGCATCAAAACCCATTTGTGACAGTAACGCTTCCAGGTGTTGGTCCACAAAACAAACCTTATCCGGCAAATAACTTTTCGTTTGTAAATATTTCTAACGCCGACGTTCTGCTGTGGGCGCTAAAACCCGCCGAGGATGGAATTGCGAGAGGTATCGTCGCCCGCGTTTGGAATCAGGGAAGTGTTCCGACAAATTACGTTTTATCTCTTTCGCGGCCTATTACTTCAGCGGAGCGTTTGACGCATATCGAAACGTCCATCGCCCCGGCAACAGTTTCCGCAGGCAAGCTAAATGCAAGCATCAACCAGCAGCAGATCCAGACCCATCTGTTGAAGGTATTGCGTCTTCAGCCCTAAATGAGACTCGCCAGCTTTTCGAGCCCAGCTCTAACATCTGAGCCCAAATGCACTCTCAATGCGCGGCGTCCTCGATCTAGCAAGACCTGAAAATCGCCCCGCGCCTGTGCCGCTTTTACAACGCCGAATGTATATTTTTGACCGGGAACCGCCAGATCAAAAGCGTCGTCTGAGGTGATCTGCAAAAACACGCCATTGTTTGCACCGCCTTTGTAAGCCTGTCCGGTCGAATGCAGAAAACGAGGGCCAAAGCCGAGGCACGTCGCTAGTCCGGTTTCTCCTCCAGTCATGCGTATTTCCTGAAG
>JBGARA010000095.1:0-13815 GCA_044230475.1 Pyrinomonadaceae bacterium
ACGTGCGCCAAAGCATTGCCTTCATATCGAATGCGGCAGTGAGCATTTCGCCAAAAACGCCGACGGTGCTAGTCGATGTCGCAAACAATCCATGAAAATTTGGGTGGTTCCAGTGCGTCACCGCGGGCAGTATCAGCTTGTCCACATCAGCCAAAACGTTGTCAAAATCTTCACCTTTTTCCGGCGCCGAGGCGGGCAAATTATTTCTCAGCCAATCCGGCTCAACCTGCGAAAGCACAGGCATTTCGTCGATGTGCTCATAGTAATTCGCGATCCAATCGACGATCTGGTAACCGTATTTTCGAAACTCTTCGGCAGGCATATCGCCTGTTTTTTCTGCATTATTCGACATAATTTGACCAAAATCGCTGTTTTTGGCGACAAATTGCAAAAAACATGCTCGACAGTTTTTGTAATAAAAGTATAATATCACCTACGAAAGTCTCGTATCTTGCCAACGTCTAAAAATTGAAGATTAGCGATCACTGAATTCTCTCCCGAGTTTCATGGCAACGATATTTCTTTTTCTACAAGAGGAACAATATGGCTGCTGAGCCGTCGGAAACGGAACAATCTAGGGAAGGTTTTATTCGCGGCCTAGGGCTGCTCGATTCGACGATGATCGTTGCCGGATCGATGATCGGCTCGGGCATTTTTATTGTTTCAGCCGACATTGCACGTCAGGTTGGCTCGCCGGGATGGCTCCTGATAGTTTGGCTGATCACAGGTATTCTTACGGTCGGAGCCGCGCTTTCTTACGGCGAGCTTGCGGCAATGATGCCGAGAGCCGGTGGAATGTATGTTTACCTGAAGGAAGCCTATTCGCCGCTGTGGGGTTTTCTCTACGGATGGACGCATTTAAAAGAACTATATTCTCGACCCGATCCGCATCGGCTCGTCCAGCTATGCTTTTTCGCTGTCAACCGCACAGCTTGTGGGCATTCTGATGATCGTCCTGCTGACGTGGATGAACACTCGCGGGCTAAAGCTCGGCAAGCTCGTTCAAAATACGTTTACGCTTGCCAAGACCGGTTCTCTGATCGCATTGATCGTTCTTGGGCTGATCGTCGGGTTGGTATGGCACCCTGAAATTGCTGCGGCTAATTTTGGCGACCTATGGACGATACGCGGAGAATTGCAAAGCGTCGGGGCGACATCGGCGAGCGATTCTCATGCGACACTTGCATCACTGCTCACAGCGTTTGGAATGCTCGTGGCTGTTTGTGTTGCTCAAACCAATTCGCTTTTTTCGGCCGACGCATGGCACAACGTTACGTTTACCGCAGGCGAAGTGAAAGAACCGAAACGAAACCTGCCTCTTTCACTATTGTTCGGCGCAGGCGGCGTGATCGTGCTCTACATGCTGGCAAATTTTGCCTATCTCGTAACTTTACGGTTTGAAGACATACAAAAGGTCCCGAGTGACCGAGTCGGTTCTGCAACAGCCGAAGTGATCTTTCCGGGAGCCGGAGCGATCATCATGGCGGTCGCAATCATGATCTCGACCTTTGGCTGTAATAACGGATTGATATTTGCCGGGCCGCGAGCGTATTACGCTATGGCAAAAGACGGTCTTTTCTTCAAGTCGTCCGGTAAACTGAACAAATTTCACGTTCCTGCGTGGGGATTGGTAATACAAGGTATCTGGTCGGCATTTTATGTGTTGCCGCGAACGGTAAAGACCGCAGCCGACGGCCAAGTATCATACGGCAATCTTTACGGCGATCTTTTGACATACGTCATTTCAGCCGCTCTGATCTTTTACATTTTGACGATCATTGCCGTATTTCTGCTTCGGGTGAAACAACCCAACGCCGAACGACCGTATAAAGCATTTGGTTACCCAATTGTCCCGGCGTTGTATATCGTCGGAGCCTCGGTCATACTTGCCGTGCTGTTTATTTACCAAACAACGGCAACGTGGCCCGGTCTTCTCATCGTCTTAACCGGCGTACCGGTTTACTTTATTTGGAAAAGCTTGTCCGCCGGATCCGGCGTCGAGCGATCATAGTTAAATCAACCTTTGGAGGATCTCTAATGTCACTATTTGCGACAAAGCCAATTTCAAGGATCATCGCTGAGGCCGAAGAAACCGGCGAACATACACTAAAGAAAACGCTGAGCGCACTCGATCTTACGATGCTCGGTATCGGCGGTATTATCGGAACAGGTATTTTCGTTCTGACGGGACAAGCTGCCGGTAAACACGCCGGCCCAGCCGTTATCATCTCGATGATCCTGGCCGGTATCGTCAGCGCCTTTGCTGCATTGTGTTATTCAGAATTTGCGGCCTCAGTGCCGATCTCCGGTTCGGCTTATGCCTATGGCTACGGAACGCTTGGCGAATTCGTTGCTTGGATCATCGGTTGGGATCTGATCCTCGAATACGCATTCGGGGCCGCAACGGTCGCGGTTGGCTGGTCGGGTTATGTTGTTAGTCTTTTCCGTGACACATTGGGAATCAACTTCCCGCTTGCACTGAGTAAAGGGCCATGGGATGAGATAAAACTTGCGGACGGCACAGTGATGCACGGCGTAATAAACCTTCCGGGCGTATTGATCGCCGTTGGTGTCACACTGCTGCTGATTAGAGGTATCAAAGAATCCGCCAGCTTTAACTCGGTGATCGTGTTGGTAAAAATATTGGTCGTGGTTCTCTTTATAGTCGCGGGCATTGGCTACGTCAATCAAGCTAATATCTTTCAGCAAACATGTCCGCCGGACCATCCGGGATGTTCACAATTCATGCCATTTGGGTTTAGCGGTATGATAACCGGGGCAGCTGTGATCTTTTTTGCGTATATCGGTTTCGACGCAGTTTCGACAGCATCGCAGGAAGCAAAAAACCCGCAGCGTGACATGCCGATCGGCATTATGGGCAGCCTCGCGATCTGCACCGTACTCTACATTCTTGTAGCTGGCATTATGGTCGGGCTAGTCGATTACAAAGAGTTGACCAACGCAGCGGCCCCAATTGCAGTTGCCATTGACGCCGCCCTCAAACAAGCTCAGGGTACAACGATGGGAACGATACTCGCTGTTTTCCCAACGATCATTAAGGTTGGTGCCGTGCTCGGCCTCAGCTCGACAATGGTTGTAATGACGATGGGCCAGCCTCGTGTGTTCTATTCGATGTCTAAGGACGGCCTGCTGCCGGAATGGGCTGCGAAGATCCATCCGAAATTCCAGACGCCTCACATCACAACCATGATTACCGGAACGGTGGTTGCTATCCTCGCTGGTCTCGTACCGATCAGTTTGCTCGGTGAACTCGTTTCGATCGGCACATTGTTCGCATTCGTGATCGTGGGAACCGGCATCATTATCCTGCGTTCTTCGAACCCGACGCTGCATCGGCCATTCAAAGTGCCTCTCAATCCGATCGTTCCGATCGGCTGTGTCGTTTCCGCAGCTTTTCTAATGAACAGTCTGCCGCTCGACACCTGGATCCGCCTAATCGACTGGATGGCCATCGGTCTCGTCATCTATTTTGGCTACAGTTATTCAAACAGCAAGCTTGCCTCTGAAGGAGGCGCCGACGAGCTTCCTGCTGACTACAAACCTCCGATTGCAGCGATGGTAGGTATAGTTCTTGTCCTCGCGTTGACCGTATATCAGGTCATGTCGCCGTCATCTATGCTGGGTCTGGGGCTGGATCCTGCTAAAAAAGTTGCGGATAACTTTGCAATTAATCTGGGGATCAGACTCTTTGCATGGCTCATGACAACGGCTTTGGTTTACATGCTGCTCTACGGCAGAGGTTCGAGCGAACGCAAAGCCTCGACACGCAGTCTGGGACTTGGCCTTTCCGCAGTAAACTTCATTGTCTGGGTTGGCATTACGATCTGGTACTTCCAGGCAATTCACGGCAAATAAATTGCGGTAAAGAACATCAGCCGCAGAATTAATGTAGATAGCTCGGATAAGAAGACCTTATCCGAGCTATTTTTATCTCCGGCAAATTGTCCTTTACTCTATTGGTTTAACTGAAGAGACCATTATCTGTCCATTCACCGCAGTTGCTCGCGGATCGCCGTCATTGAACATTATTCTTTCCCAACTCAAAGGTGATGTTGCACCGTTTGCCCCGACGGCGGTAAATCTTAAATTGAGCAAAATTCCATTGTGATCGATCGGCATCGCCCCGTATACGGCAACTCTCAACAGGCCCGGCTCGCTTGCGTTCGCTACTGCGGTTAGTCCACGGCTGACAGTTCCGATAGTCTCGACGGCCTCACCAAGTGGTTGGATCACTGAAGGATCGTAACGCAGGTTGAATTCATACGAGACTATCCCAGTATTCGCTGCACCATCGACCATTATTGGAATAGCAATTTCATGGCCCGACGATGCGGAAACAGCGGCCATCTCAACGGTTATTCCTCTACTCGGCCCGCTTCTTCCTGCTGACTGCCGATTGGCAACCGTTCTTGCTCCCGTGTTGTTCCAATTACCTGAAACCTCGCCCATTAATATCGCTGTAAAGTCCTGGCCTGTCAGATTTCCAGTAATCGTCGGGTAGATCCTGCTTATCGGAGTAGAACCTATTGGAAAAGGAATGTTCGTCACGGTAAAGAACTTCCACGTTCCAGTACTGCCAAATGGCGGTGTCGATGTTACAAACCTCGCGATCTGTGCCGCGTCGAACGACTGGACAAGGCCGTTGCCGCTCACATCGGCCGCAACCAATTGATTGCCAGTCAGAAAGCCCGTTCCGGTAACGTGAGCCGCAACCCTTGCGGCATCAAAGGAATTTATAGCATTGTTTGTGCCGCCTATCTTAGAAGGAGTCACGATATATGACCCAATACCAAAAATGTCGAGAGTGTATGTTCCGGCATTAGGCCCGGGCTCACTGGTGGTAGTTGAAGCCGCAGGTGATCCGGCAGCGCTGATCTGCACATTTGAAACAGGCCTCTGAGACGGGGACCCAATTGCATTGCCATACGTGACAAGTCCACTTATCGATGGAGGTGGAGTGGGCGTCACTGTTGGTGTCGTCGTATTTGTGGCCGTGCTGGTCGGAGTATGGGTTGCTGTTTCTGTGGCGGTAGCAGTATTCGTTGCCGTCGGCGTCGGCGTCGCAACGGTAAATTTGCCATCCGTTAGGTTGGGTATCGGATCGCCGTCGTTAAATACAAAACCGCGATGCTCCACCGAATTAGGATCTGTGTAGTCTTCAAAAGCCAAACGAGTAGTCTGTCCCACGCTTCCGACGACGTTAAATTTCAAATTGATCAGGGTACCGGCGCCTGAAAGGGTATTTGCCTGAAATGCTGTGAGGATAAGATGCCCCGGAAAATCGGAGTTGACCGTGATCAACATTCCGCTCGATAAAGTACCGGCCTCGTCGTACGCAGGCATCGCCGGAGCCAGCACAGCCGGATCGAAAGTTATCTGTAGATCGTACGAAATAATATCAAGCCTGGTCGTGTCGCCGACGGCGATCGGGATCGTAACATCAGAGCCCGACATTGCGCTTGCGTCTCCCGGCAGTATCACGAATAGGCCTTCCGGAGTTGCCGTCGCAGTTGCGGTTGCGGTCGACGTCGCCGATGACGTTGCAGTATTGGTTGGCGTGCTCGTAGCAGTAGTCGTCGGCGTCGCCGTAGACGTCGCGGTTGTTGTGGCGGTCGGGGTAAACGTTGCGGTGCTTGACGGAGCGATCGTTGGCGTGTTGGTAGCTGAATTAGTAGGAGTAAACGTAGGTGTTGCCGAGGGTGACGGCGCAGCGACCGTAATGCTGCCGTTTATAGGGGTCACGGGCGGTTCGCCCTCGTTATAGCGAAAGCCCGGATGCGGATTTGAGTTTGGATCGATGTACGTGTCAAACATCAATGGGCTTGACTGTCCTCCCGTGCCGATCACATTGAACCTGAGAAAAAGAACCGGGCCGGAACTCACAAGCGGCATACCCTGAAATGCTGTAACGATAAGATGACCGGGTATCATTGAGTTTGCCTGAATCGACATTCCAGAGCTCAAAGTACCGACTCTTTCAAATGCAGGTGATGCCGGTGTCACAACCGTTGGGTCAAAAGTTATCTGCAGATCATATGAGATCACTCCTAACCCGGTGACGTCGGTGCTCATTATTGGAACAACAACCAAGCCCTGAGGAACACTAAGCGAAGGCATTGAAACGGTCACAGCCGCCGTGGATCGTCTAGATCCTGAAAAAAGCGGCCCTATTGGATCTTGGAAACCAAAAACTTCACCCAGGCTTCCATTTGCAGATGAGTTTATTTCATTGGCTGTCCTGGCAGGTGCGACCAGATAAGACCCGCCTATGATGACAGCAGCGGTCAAAATCCAAACACACAAATATCGTATCCTCATCCCTTGTCTCTTTAATTCTATGTCGGAATTTGACTACGCTTGCCAAAAACGGTTTAGTTGTAGTGTATCGAGAAGCATATACGTTAATGGCAAATTGTTCAAGGTCTAAATCTTCCTTTCCATTAACTTTTAGACCCTGCAACCGCAACTCCTACTCAGATTTAAACAATCGAAACGATCTAAAATATAGATAGTACAGGGCTTACCTTCATCTCGCCGGTCAACCGCCGAAAGAACAAAAAAGACCGCCTTTTAAGGCGGCCTTCGAAAATAGCGATACTTGACGGCTATTTCTTGGTTGTATTCGCTGCGGGCGGGGCTCCGGGCTCCGGCGCATCGATCTTATCAAGAGCGTCCTTGTAGATCTTTATGTAGCCGCTGGTCTCAAACTTGTGCTTTGTGGCCGCAATGTAATCGTTAAAAACCGTGTTGCGTTTTCTGGCCAGCATTTGCTCCAGCAAGTTGCTACGCTGTTTTACAAATTCGGCATTGTCTGCGTCCTCGCGGTTCGTCACGCCGACGACAACCCAATTATCACCGACTTTTAGGGGCACCTTAGTGACCTCTCCGGCTTTCATCGCGTAGATTGCGTCTTCGAGAGCCTCGTTAGTTGCGGCGGTCGGGCCTTCACCTAATGGCGAGCCTATGACAAAGCCTTTTTGATCTTTTGCTTTCAGCCCTTTACCGGTCGCTGCGGCAGCTAGACCTGCAGCGCTACCGGCACCTGAGGCTATCTGTTTTGCTATCTCCTCGACCTGAGCACGTGCCTTGTCGGCTTTTACCGTCTCTGTCACCTGAGCCTTAACCTCATCAAAAGTTGCGTCGCGCGGCTCCTTTTTATCGACAAGCATCGGGATCGCAAAGCCATCCTTGATAGGTGTTTTGTCACCGACATCGTTTGGATTTTCAAGTGATGCGATACCCGACTCAAATTGCTGCGAAGTACCGATATTTTCGACATCATCGCCCGGTTTTACATAACCGGTCTCGCGAACCATGTCAGCAGCACTCATATTTGCCTGTGCGGCGAAGGATTGGGCGGTTTTCTGTGGGTCTTTGTTTTCTTTTAAGGCATCGGCAATCTTCTGAGCCAATTCAGCAGCCAGCGAATAGGCTTTACGATTTCGTAAGGAGACCTCGATCTCTTTCTTAGCGTCTTCAAATGATTTCGGCACATCTTCGCCGCGACGCAGGATGAAATATCGGCCCTGATAGCTGATCGGCTCAGTTATGTCGCCTGGTTTCATTCTGATCAGACGCTGATAGGGATCGTCTTTTTTTGTGGGATTGTCTTTTACAGGCCCTGGAAGCTTGCCGCCTAGACCAGCAGTAGCCGGATTTTCCGAATGGCCTTTGGCCATCTCCGCAAATGCATCTTCTGTAACAGGCGTACCGCCTTCTTTTAATCGGGTCACCAGGTCATTTGCCTTTTGCCGCACCTGGTCATCGAATTCGGGTTTTGCAATACGAAGCACGATCTCCTGGCCCAATACACCAGCCACCTTTCTGTCAGGGGTTAGATTGTCGTATTCAGTGCGGAGTTCGGATTCCTCGATCTTTAGCTTTTCGCCCATTTTTGAGGTGTTGACAAAAACATAGCGGATCTTCTTTTGCGGTACGCTGATGTAATAGGTCTGTTTGTTAGCCTCAAAATAGTCCTTGAGCTCCTGCTCGGTTGGAGTGATCGTTTTTGCCAACTCGGTGCTGTTTACCGGAACGTAAGTCAAGTCGAATTTTGTATTCTTGCGTTGAAAATCATCAAGCACTTCCTGCTCGGAAACCGTAACGCCCGATGTCAAAAATGCCTCGAGCTTTTTCGAGCTGAGATCGTCGCGAACCCGCTGTTCGTAGTTCGAGATGGTGCCATACATCTCGATGACATTTTGCTCGTAAATGGCCTGATCAAATGGCTTTGGATCTTCGTCGGTGCCTTTATTTTGTTTGCGTATCTCGTCCGCAACCTCCCTGTCCGAAGCGGTCAATCCCAAACGCTCCGATTCGACCCGCCGGATACGGCCATCGATCAAGCCATCAAGGACGGTTTTTGTCGGCGACGTCTGGCCACGCATAAATCGGCTGTAATTCTCTTTCTGCATGACGATCTCACCAACTGTGATCTTTTGCCCCGAAACAGAGGCCGCCGTTTCTTGGCTGTGCGTAAGGTTGGCCTGATATTGATTGCGAACCGGCGTGTAAAACAGCACAAGGCCTAGAACCATCAGGATGGCAAAGAGAAAAAGGACGAAATTGCGTGTCTTTTCGAGACGATTAAAAAACTTTAACATCGATTGATACCTATTACTTACTCAAATTGTCTTTAGGGACAAACTGCAATCTTAGCAAAAACAATAGTGATTTCAAACGGGAAAACCGCTATCCTGTGGAAAAAATACTTGCAGTTTGGGCATAATTGGTTGATTATTAACGAGATAATGGCCAGCAAACAGATAAAATCTGTAGGGATAGTCGTAAAGCCGGGGCATGCCGACGCCAGCAAGACCGCTGCTGAGATATCGGTATGGCTGGAGTCGCGCGACATTGCCCAGTGCGGCGAAACGGTCTCATCAAGTGAGATTCACGGCGACAGATGCCAGACTATGGCCGCCGATCTGATCGTCGTCCTCGGCGGCGACGGCACGATGATCTCGACTTCGCGGCTCGTCGGTGACGCCGAAACTTTGGTTTTGGGAATTAATTACGGCAGCCTCGGTTATCTGACCGATTTCAGGATCGAGGAGATGTTCCCGGCTCTCGAAGCGATCATTGACGGACAATATGAAATCGACCGGCGCGTAATGCTCGACGTCGAGCATTGGCGAGATGGCAAAAAGATCGCTGAGGGCCGTGTCCTGAATGACGTTGTAATAACTAAATCAGCGCTTGCTCGCATCATCGACATAGGTGTCAGGCTGAACGACCTGTTTGTAAATACGTTTCGAGCAGATGGATTGATCGTTTCGACGCCAACCGGCTCAACCGCATACAACCTCTCGGCCGGCGGCCCGATCATTTACCCGTCAATGAACGCCGTCGTCCTGACGCCGATCTGCCCATTTACGCTAACTAACCGCCCGCTTGTCGTTCCTGATAATGCCGCGATCGAACTCACTCTGGATAACGAGAACGAAGGTGTTGTTCTTAGCCTTGACGGACAGACAGGCTATCCCATGAAAGCCGGAGATCGAGTTGTCATCAGCAAAAGCGAAACAACATTCAATCTAGTTCAACCTGCGAACAGAAACTATTTCGATGTTTTGAGAGATAAGTTGAAATGGGGAAGATAAAATAACTCACCGCAGAGACGCCGAGAAAATCAATCACTGCTCCGTGTCTCTGCGTTTAGTTTGATCCAAACAAACTTATCTGTTCATCATCCTGCGGTTCGAACCCTTCTGGAAACCATTGAGAAATACTGAGATCGCATTTGCCGCTGGCGTTAAAAACAACACCTTCTGCTTCGAGCAATTCCTGCTGGAGATTCATGGGGATCGTTAAACGACCTGTCGAGCACTTTCCTTGCGAGTTGATAACGCGTTGCCATGGGACTCCTTCGTCAGAGGCGTGCATGACGTAGCCAACGGTTCGCGCGGTGTAGCCTTCGCCGAGGACGATTGCCAGTTGGCCGTAGGTCATCACCTTGCCGACGGGTATCTTTCGCACGATCTCGTAAACGCGTTCGCGGTAGATCTTGTCGTTAACGTTCACTGATTTTTCAACAGTATGGTCCGTGCAGGCGAGCCATCGCCGCCGCCGCCGATGTATTTTAGCGGCATGCAAATCAGGTCATACTCACCGGCGGGAACTTCGCGAAGATCGACGCCCTCGAGGATCACGACTTCTTTTTCAAGCAGCGTGATATGAACAGGATGGCCGGGCGAGCCGCTTTTTTCGATCGAAAGATAATCTATGCCGACGAGGACAACACCATTATCAACCAGCAATTTCGCTGTCGCGGGCGTGATATAAGTAAAATCTGTTCTAAAGCCACGCTCGGGCTCTGCCCAAAACGATGAATTTTGAGTTTTGAAAATAACACGCGTCACGCCGCCGATATCACCGACATGTTCCGGCTCGATAGCCGTAACATCAAGAGGCACTTCAATCACGCGGCATGGGCCGACGAGCTTGTGCGGATCGAGTTCGTGGACGCGTTTTGCACCGTCGATAAAATGATTGGGCGCATCGACATGCGTGCCTGTGTGAACACCAAAAGCGACTTGCGACACATTGGCCGACGCACCTGCCAAGATCGACTTGAACGAACTTACCTCAACGCCCGGATCGCCTTTGTATATCGGCGTAGCCTCGCTGACCGGAACTGTTACATCGTAGATCATAGATTTATTTAACAGCCCTGAATTTGCTGTAAGCCTTGCCGAGTTTGAAGACAGAAGCCCGTCCGATTGGATGCCATTTTTCACTCTCGTCCGCGCTAAACCTCTGTCGAAAATAAATAGGAGCTTTGCCCGGTTTCGCAGTTAGTTTCCAACCAACAGAGGCTTGTGTATCCTCATATTTTTCCGCAAGGTACCAACCAATTCCAACCGGAAAATTTTTTGCGAATTCCATCAGGTCAACGCCGACACCACCTTGGCCCTGGTGCATCCCGCCGGAATAGGCGAGTGTAAACTCATCTAACCCATTTTTATTAACGTCAGGCACACGACCAATATTAACAGTCCAACCCGCGTCGGCGGAGAAAATACCGATCACTTTTCCGCTTTCGATCAGGGCCAAGCCCACAATGCCAAATCCGTTGCCTGTCTGACAGATCTGAAAGAACGTTAGAGCCTGTTTTGAGTTTGGACGTGTAAACGAACCGTGGATGACGCCTGCCGATTCGAGATTTACATTGCAAGAATCTCGCTGATATTTTGCCGTTATCTTTGGCAAAACGACTTTATCTATCAACGCAGATTCTTCGTCCGACAACTTTGATCTATTTTCAGTTTTTGTAGGGTCATTGACGACGATCGTTTTCTGTCCGTTAGCAAAGGCTGCAAAAATGCCCAGCAAAACAAACGCGACTGCTGCAAGTCTGAATTTCATATAGAGAAGAATAATGTAAAAAGCCCAAACACACAATTATTCGATCTTTGCGTTCTTCGCGTCTTTGCGTGAAACTTCTTTAAGTGAAAACGCCGCGCATTTCCGCCTCAAGCTACTCGAACACCGCACCGCTCGTGTGGTCTTTTCTTTATGGCCAAAACCACGGCAAGGTCGAGATCATTCTGGATAATGCTCCGTCACGCTCAGCCGAACTATTGATGCAAGACCGAGTCGATGCTGCCCTGGTTCCGGTGATCGCATATCAGATAATAGACAATGCCAGGCTGATACCTGACGTATGCGTCGGCGCCCATGAAAAAGTACGCAGTGTTTGTTTGATAACGAACGGGGCTGATCTAAAAGATGCTCGATCGGTTTCGCTCGACACCTCGTCACTTACTTCGGTTGTGTTGACGAAGATCATCTTTCGAGAGTTTCTGGGATTTGAACCGGAATGGAAACATGCAGAACCATCGATTGACGTAATGTTGTCGGATTCTGACTGCGCTTTGTTGATCGGCGACCCTGCTCTGAAAACGTCCGTCTCAACATTCCGAACATTTGACCTTGCCGAGTTGTGGCATCAGCACACTGGTCTCGGATTTGTTTTTGCGATGTGGATGACACGGCGTGAAAAAATCGGGATCGATTTCACATCTGCTCGCGATGAAGGCGTTGAGCATCTCGACGAGATCATCGCAAACTACGAAAACGATATTCCGCTTGGAGCAGACGAGATGAAACAATACCTTTCGGAAAATATCTCGTATTCGATAGACGGATCAATGCAACAAGGAATGCGCCTTTATTTCAAATTGGCCGCTGAAACTGGCTTGATCGCCCAAAACAGGCCTCTTTCTTTCATCTAGAACACTGGTCTTTTCAGTTCTTCGTGGAGCTTTTGGCCGATTATCTTACCGTTATTTTCTTTGAGATGCTCGATTATCAAAAGTGCCCTATGAATTCGCAGGTCGATGTCCTTCGGCCGTGAGACAAGATATAGGATTGAACGCTGCATCCCTGCGGTGAGAGCGTGAAATAATCGGTCGCCTTCCGCATCCTGATCGAGCACTTCGCGAAACTCCTCCGGCATGGGTAAGCCGTATTTACTCTCGTCTTTAACAAGCGAAACATCGACCATATCGCCTGCGACGATACCCGCCGCCTCGCGCTTCTTTTTGTTGACTATAATGTAAAAGAGGTCACCCCATGGCAGCAATGCGCACTGAAAACTCTCCGTGCCATTTATCGTACACACGACACGCTTGTATTTATCCTCAAAGCCGAGTTTAGCAACGATCTTCTTATCCATTAGCAGAAAGTGCCAGCCCGATCCTGTTGTCGATATGGTCAACTCGGCCTTGAACCTAACTTGTTTTTGCTTCTTTTCCGGCATTTGATGCGTTTTTATTCTGGTTTGTTAGAATTATAAGCAGGATTACACAATGAGCAAAGATATTCAGCCGATTTTGGACAGGGCATTGGGTGGTGAACGTTTGACTTCCGACGATTGCACGGTCTTGCTCGAATCGAAAGATTTTGTCCGCATTGGGCTTGCCGCAGACGAGATCCGCCAGCGAAAAAACCCGGGCAATGTCGTCACATACATCATCGACCGCAACATCAATTACACGAACGTGTGCAACGTCGTCTGCACGTTTTGCGCGTTCTATCGCCGGCCCGGAAAGCCCGACACGTACATGCATTCGATCGATGAAATTTGTGCTCGGATAGACGAAACAATCGCGCTTGGCGGCACCGGTGTGCTGATGCAGGGCGGTCTGCATCCTGATTTTGATATCGAGTGGTACGAGGACCTTTTAAGCGCGCTGCACGCCAAATATCCCAAATTTCAGCTTCACTGTTTTTCGCCTCCCGAGATACATAATATCCATCTCATCAGCGGCCTCGATTACGAAACTATTATGCGACGGCTCAAAGCTGCGGGAATGATGAGGTTCGCAAGCGAGTCTCGACAAAATGCACGACGCAGGAATGGCTGGACGTGATGCGTGCTGTGCACAAGGTTGGGCTGATCTCGACGGGCACGATGATGTTTGGCATCGGTGACAAAATTGAGCACCGTGTGCGCCATTTACAGCGGATCCGCGACGTCCAGGATGAGGCACTTGCAAACAAGGCCAAGGATCCGAGCTACGGCGAGTTTACGGCATTTATCCCATGGACATTTCAACGAGAGAACACCGCGCTTGGCCGCAAGATCAAAGAAGAACCGACTGGTATCGATTACCTGCAAATGGTCGCTGTATCGCGGCTGTTTCTCGATAACGTCCAACACATTCAGGCTTCGTGGCTCACCCAAGGCCTAAAACTCGGCCAGACCGCTCTACGATTCGGAGCCGACGACATGGGCTCCATCATGATCGAAGAAAACGTAGTCTCCGCCGCCGGAGCCTCAACCTACGC
>JBGARA010000096.1:0-13582 GCA_044230475.1 Pyrinomonadaceae bacterium
CTTGGTGAGAATGTTAGACGTGCCGTCCACGAAAACTTCGCCGAGCCGGTCGTCCTCGTCCTCGATACTCTGGGAACAAAGGATAACGGCCGTTTGAAGCAATTTGTCAAAGAGGGCTTTTTCCTCGTGCATCAATGCCATGATCTCTGCACGAATTTCAGCCAGGCTTTTTCCGGCAAATTCGGTGTTGAGATAATTTGCCGTACGTTCGAGTTCCTCTTTCGTAAAGGTCACGTTCAACCGAATTATTTTGTTGTGAACAATATTCGGTGCCGAGACCAGAACCACCAGTATGCGATTGTCGCTCAGGTTGACGAACTCGATGTGCTGCAGGCGATCATTCGCTAAAGATGGCGATACTACGATGCCTACGTTATTAGAAAGAGCCGAGAGCAAGTGAGAGGTACGTTCCATCAACCGGTCAGGAGTTTCCTGCGTATTCAACCCGTATTCTTCGCCTATGAGGACAAGGTCGTCGTTCGAGATACTCAGAACACCAAGCAGGTTGTCAACGTAAAACCTGTAGCCTTTATCAGTGGGGATGCGACCGGCGGAAGTATGGGGCTGCTCGAGCATTCCCAGGTCTTCCAGTTCACCCATCACGTTGCGGATCGTCGCCGAGCTTAAACCGGAAGCGTTAGCAAACTTGTCTGCAAGCACTTTCGAACCGACAGGCTCGCCCGTGACAAAGTGTTCGTTGATAATGGCTGTAAGGATTATCTGGCCGCGAGAATCGGGAAAACCGGTTTTTTTCTCGGCGTCACGGGCAGATTTTGGGGTGATTTGATGCATACGACCGATTCGGCGTATGCTGTTCCCATATAAAGAGATAGCATTTCGACCGCCGAGGTGTCAATAAAAATCGTTAAAACTGTTATAACAACATCGTCACAACTTGAACAGATCAGAGAATTTTACGCGGAAGCCTTTCGCAGATACGATGCGAAACGTCCGGTTCCCATCATTCATGTTACATTTTACCCATATACGGGCATAAATCATACAATTCGGCTGAGAAACGGCGAAATTTTTGTCCGCATCGGCGACATTTGTATGGAAATGCCGATGTTCAGCCAACGGGGCCTCGCCTACATCCTCGTCGGCAAACTGTTGCGAAAAAAGATAGTCGCCGGCGCCGATGAGATGTATAACGCATACATCAACTCTGATTTTATCCAAAAAAAGGCAACAGAAAGCAAACGAAAACGTGGGCGAAAGGTCGTTACGACATCGAAAGGCAACGTTTACGATCTCGATGAGATATTCGACACTGTAAACGCTCGATATTTCGGCAATGTGCTGCCCAAACCTGCATTAACGTGGTCGGCACGAAAAACCTACCACATACTGGGCCATCACGACCCTACGCACGATCAGATCACGATCAGCCAATCGCTGGATTCAGATAAAACGCCGCGCTACATAGTCGAATATGTCATGTTTCACGAAATGCTCCACGTCGCCCATCCGGCTAAAAAAGTAAACGGACGACGATATTTTCACACACCGGAATTTCGCCGTGATGAAAAAAGGTTCGCCCAATACGATCAAGCCGAACGCTGGATCGAACAAAACGTCCGCCGCCTAAAACGCGAAGCAAAACGGCGCTGATCAAGACTTCAACTCTTTGTCCTCGCTCTGAGTCGCCGTTGGCGACCAGATCAATTCTCATTTAACTGAGCAATGATCGAACCGATCAACCCAAAGTCGGATGTTGTTTTACGTTCGATGCCGGTTTTTGTAAAGCGAGTTTCGGTGCGGTAATTTGAATTTGCCTTAGACCTATCAGATTTTCGTTCTGAGAGGATATCGGCGATGACTTCTGCGGAATCGCGATCTATGCCGATCGTCGTGATAGGCGCCAAAATGTCGCCCATTTTCGACAGGAGTTCTTTATCGTCGCTTGCATATTCGCCTGCCACCCAGCAGTTGCCTATGCCCTCGCTATTGCCAATGATCATTTCGTCTGGTTTGAAAAAAGTTCTATTGTCCGGCACCCAGGAACGCACGCCCTCTTCTGACGCCCCTTCGGACGGACTGAGGCTTGCGACGCTCGATTTTTTCACGTCGCCCCCATTTCTTACAGTTGTAATAAGGAAAGCTGTTTCTTGCGCGTCAAATGCAGTAAGAATATCGGGCCCAACGGCTCGGAGAAATGTTTCAGGATCCCGAACACCATACGGTTCAAATAAAAAGCTTGAAAACTGAGCAAGCACGTTCGCGGAAAGTGGATCAACTTTATTCTGCGCAGCCTGAAGAAGGCCACTCCATGCGGATTGTGGGTTTTTGAAATGATAAAAAGTCAGCATGGAAGCATCCGACGGCAAACATCGAAACAAACCGGTATTGGCCTGGCCGCCCGGAGACATCGCTTCATTTAAACTACTAGCGACTTCGGGCAGGAGCGATATTAAAAACTTGTCCTCACTCTGCTGTCCTTTTTGTGTCGCCGTCCAGCTTATTTCAGTAATCGAATTTCGCAACACCTGAGGCACAATTCCAGCAATCGCCGATTGAATTTCTGAATCTTCTGCTGCTTCCGAGGCGATCTTAACGCCGATGACACTTGCGATCTGAGCGACACCATCCGTTGAGACGTAACCTGAGGCTAGAGTCTGCGGATCGGCAGATTGGAGTTTGCCGGTTTTGATTATGCTATCGGCTTCACCTCTTTTTACGGCTAGGCATTTATCGATCGCAGATTCGTCGTTGCCGAAGTAGATCAGACTATCGATTACGAGTGCGAACGCTTTGCGGCCATCGACGGCTTTCCACGTGAAATACTTGCCGCCGTTTTTTTCTGATCTTTCAAGCGTTGGTTCGCTGTCGTAAATTTTGGCGACGAATGATCCTAGTTTTTGTTCGGCAAAACCAACGGCCTGAAAATTCCATGCGTGCGTGTCGGCGATGGCGACAAAACGCGGCTGGATTTTGCCGATGGATTGTTCGTCGTTTACCTTCTCTTCGGAAGTTTCAAAGCCTGTAATAGCAACTGCAAGCTGCACACCTTTTAACGCCGAAAAGTCGGGCTTGTATTTTGCAACCTCATTGAATGGCTTGCTGTCGATGATCGGCTGCAGAGCACCGGCGAGATCGTTTGTTTCGAGATAAACAAGCGAGTCCGCCGGAACGAGGGAACGCATATCGGACGGCTTTGCATTGTTGCATGAGAGAGATAGGAAACTTAACGCAAAGACGCAAAGAAACAAAGACGCAAAGGGAAGAAAGGAGAATCGCAAGGTAGATCTAGCATTTTCAAAAAGATTGGGGCTCTGCCGAACATTTAGGTTGAACTGATATTTGTGTTCTTTGCGTCTTTGCGACTTTGCGACTTTGCGTTGAAACATTACGTCTTTGCGTTGGAAATTCTGTGCTACCATTTTCTCAACATGAACCAAGTATTCAATAAAGACATCTTACAGGGCAAGGTCGCGTTTGTAACGGGCGGCGGCACAGGCATAACGGGCGGAGTCGCGAGGGCATTTGCCGAGCACGGCGCCAAGATCGCGATCACTAGCCGCAAAGAGGAAAACCTGATCGCCCAAAAACAGTTTATTGGGGAAAACGGAGGCGAGTGTTTTGCCGTTGCGGCGGATGTGCGCGAATACGAAGCGGTTGAAAATGCGATAACAAAAACCGTCGAGCATTACGGCAAGATCGACATCATCGTAAACGGCGCGGCGGGCAATTTTCTTTGTGCGGCAGACCAGCTTTCGGCAAACGGTTTTGGGACGGTCGTCGATATTGATACAAAAGGAACGTTTAACGTCTGTCGAGCCGCGTTTGAAGAGTTAAAGAAATCAAAAGGGCAAATTTTGAACATTTCCGCGACGCTGCATTATCTCGCAACGCCAATGCAGATACACGTTTCTGCGGCAAAAGCAGGCGTAGATGCGATCACGAGAAATCTATCTGTCGAATGGGGCCGTCACGGCATCCGAGTAAACGGCATCGCTCCCGGGGCGATCGAGGACACAGAGGGGATGAAGAGATTGTTGATACCGGAGCTCAAAGAAAAACTCGTGAGAAAAATCCCTGCGGGACGATTTGGCCGCATTGCAGACATAGAAAACGCCGCGCTGTTTTTGGTTTCTGATGCCGCAAGTTATGTCAGCGGCGTGACGCTTGTCGTCGATGGCGCGGCGTGGCTGTTGGGAACGAGTTTAGCTTGATCGGTTATTCCTCACCACCGATATCGACCGGCATTGAATCCATGTCAGGATCGGTGTCTTTAGGTTTCCCTGTAGCTTCTTTTTTATTATCAAGCACGACGCGAAGTATCATCATCTTTGCAAGCACTCGCGTCTCGGTGCGGTCAAAAGTATTTGTCAGAGCACGAGTCTTTGTAAAATCGGCATTTACGAGAGCTCGGATAGTTCCGCTTGCCATGCCTAATTCGCGAGTCATTCCACGGATCATCTCACCGCCAAACATACCGACCTGCACTTCGCCATCGTCGATCAGTTCTTTTTGAACGTCGATAAATTCGGCAACTTTTACAAATGCGGAGATGGTATCGTTAGCCCGCTGTATCGCACTTTCAAGCAGCGGAAAGGCTTTGTCAGGATCGGTCTCGGCATAGCCGCCGGCAAGCATCCATGTGAAAAAATAATCCTGATAATTATTCGGCATCGGATCAACCAGCCGTTCCGCGTCACGCATGATGTCACCGGCGAGATCCTTGTCACCCATTTTCTTGACCTGAGCCGCAAGCAGCGTCAGAGCAGCAAGTTTTTTGTCTTTGCCTTTTGTTTCAGAAATAATTTTACGCGACTCCGCAATCACCTTTTCGCGTTCTTCTTTTGGCAGACTAGCTGAACCCAGTTTTTTCAGATCATCCATCCGCTTTTCGTATGCCTTTCGTTCGTCCTCACGGGCTTTTTGAGCACGTTGGTATTCGTTCATCCCGGTATTGGAATTGCTCGCGATCTTCGGCGGCGGAGGCATATCCACATCGCCCATGCGGGTCGCGCCTACACCCGAACCACTGCCTGAAGCCTTGTCCAGCTTATATTTCACCCGAAGCTGCGCAGCCCTGCCGGGAGCATACGTCTCGATCGTCGATATGTAACTGGCAATGTTGTATTTCGGAACATCCGTCCTGTCCATCATTGCCTGATAAAAAAGCTCCGCTATATCACGAAGATCGCTGGTTGAATATACTGCCGGCTTTGCTTCTGCCTTTTTCGATTCCGCAAGATTGGCATTGGCAAAGTTTAACAAGGACGAGTAAAAACCAACGTCGTCAACTTTTTTCGGATCGCTTTTAACTGCACCGAACAATGCCCGGCCAAACTCTATCCCTTTCTCTGCGTCTTTTTTATACAGCTTTCGCAAAAGCTCAATGTGCATGGAATTGATTCCGCGCTTTATAGAATCTTTGCCGTAAGCGAGGCCTTTTGCAGCATCGCTCTCGGCAATCTGCTGCAGTAGGCGTGATTCGAAATAGCGATTTAAACGTTCTGCATTTTTCAGCAGTTCAGGATTAGAGATGATGCTGACGCTGTCAACATAAAAATCATATGCCATATCGGGAGCATGTTCGGCGAGGCTCAATGCGATCTGCTGTCTGACCGCCATCGCAATGGTGAATTTTCGCTGGATCCTCGATTGGCCTCGCCCGCTGAAAAGAAACCCACCGTCGTCCTCGTCATCGTTTGGCATCGAAGCAGCGTTCATTTGCGAATCGAACTGCGACAGTAGCTGCTTGAAATCCGAGATCACCTGCGTGTACATTCCCCTCGCTTCCCTTTCATCGTGAAACCACATTAGCGAAGCAAGTTCCGAATCGAAACTGATACGATTCTCCAGCGTGCGGAGCCGCCCAACTTCGCTTGAGGTTTCACGTAAAAATTCGACCGCTTCTTTTTCGAGTTTCGCGGCATCTTCGGCAGATTGCGTGGGCGAAGGCGATGGTGTCTGAGCCGCGGTTAACCCGGTGAGCAAAAGAAAGAGTGTAAAAGCCAGCAGTTTATATGACATAGATATTTAACCTCTGAGCAACTCGATTATGATAGAGTTATCGGGCGAAATAGTAAACAGATAGATGCTCATAGTGATCGACAATTACGATTCATTTACCTATAACCTGGTGCAATATCTCGGTGAGCTTGGTGCCGATGTGCGTGTCATTCGTAACGACGAGATCACGGTCGATGAAATAGAGAACATAGAGCCTGAGCGCATCTTGATATCACCCGGCCCGGGAACGCCCGATTCTGCGGGTATCTCGCTTGCCGTTATCGAACGGTTCGCAGATAAATTGCCCATCCTCGGAGTATGTCTTGGGCATCAGGCTATTGGTCAATTTTTTGGCGGCAGGATCGTTCGAGCGCCCGTGCCCGTTCACGGCAAACCGGTACGGATAGATCACGACGGCAAAACTATCTTCAGTGATCTGCCAAACAGGTTTTCAGCGGGTCGTTATCATTCACTGATCGTTGACCGCGACAGCATGCCGGACTGTCTCGAAATAGCTGCAATATCACCCGACGGGCTGGTTATGGGTCTGCGCCACAGGACAAAAAAGATCGAAGGCGTACAGTTTCATCCCGAGTCCATCCTGACCGAGCACGGCAAAAAGTTATTGCAAAACTTTATGCTTCTTTGAGATAGTAGAATTAGGGAAAAGCGTAAGAATATTACGCACTCGTCCGATTTCTCGCATTCTTCCTACAACCGCAATATGTCTGAAAAACGATCAAGCTGGCTGCTAAGTGCGCCGATTTCCGCTACAAATCCAAAAGCCGAAACCCCGGTTTTCCCATATCTGGCGCGGCTGATGCGAGGCGATAATCTGTCCATGCTCGATGCGGCAAAATTTTTCCGCTCGATGACCGATCCCGGTATCGGATCGATCCAGATCGCGGCAGCTTTGACCGCGCTCACAGCAAAAGGTGAAACGTTTGAAGAGCTTGCAGGCATGGGCAGCGTCGTCAGTTCACTTGCCGTCAAAGTCAGGTCGCAAAAGAAAGCCGTCGATATTGCAGGAACAGGCTTCTCGACCGCGCGGACATTTAACGTTTCTACTGCTGCGGCATTTGTTGCCGCCGGTGCAGGGCTGACAGTAGCGAAACAAAGCAATCGCGGCTTTACGTCAAAATCGGGCAGTGCCGACGTGCTCAGCGAACTCGGGGTTAAGGCCTCCGCGGAAGCAAGCACAGCGCAGGCAAGCCTGAGCGGAGTTGGACTAACGTTTCTTCTCGCACCAAAATTTCATCCCGAATTGCGTCGTATCGCAGACGTTCGCGGTCGTCTCGGAATCAGGACGTGTCTGAACATACTCGGACTTTTAGCAAATCCTGCCTCAGTTTCTCATCATTTGATCGGCGTCTGGCACCGCTCTCAGGTCGAACCTGTCGCAAAAGCGTTGGCTCTCATGAAGGCAGAAAATGCATGGGTCGTTCACGGCGAAGACGGGCTTGACGAGATCACGTTAAATGGCGAAACACATGTTGCTGTTGTAAAAAACAGCCAAGTTCGCACCTTAACGATCTCACCCAAAGATTTCGGATTAAAGAGCGGGCCAACAAATGATCTAAGGATCAACACTCCAAAAGAAAGTGCGGCGATCATTAATGACGTGCTTGCAAGCCGACGTCGCGATGAGGCTCGTTCGCTGGTCGTTATGAACGCCGCCGCTGCATTGATCGTGGGCGACGTCGCAAAAGACCCGCTGCACGCAGCCCGCCTTGCTGAACAAAGCATCGACAGCGGCATGGCTCAAAATAAACTCGAACGTCTTATACAAATCACAAATAAAAAATGATCGCCGGTTGGTTGTTGGTTGTCGATAATCGATAATTAACGACGATGTTGTCGTTTCTCGGATCGATTTACGGAAAGATCGCTGATCTGCGAAATACCCTTTATGACAAAGGGCTGCTGGAATCGTTCGACCTGGGCGCAAAAACTATCAGTATCGGTAACATAACGGCAGGCGGCACCGGCAAGACGCCACTGACAGCGTATGTCGCGGAGTTGTTGGCCCAACGCGGGGAACGTGTTTGCATTCTGACGCGAGGGTATGGAAGAAAAAATCCTAAAGATCGGGTCGTAGTTTCCGACGGCGAAAATATTCTTGTCGACCAGACCGAAGCAGGCGACGAGCCGTTTGAACTTGCCCAAAAACTTATCGGAAAGGCTATTGTTATCGCTGATCCCGACCGCGTTTCCGCCGCCGAGTGGGCAAAGCGAAAATTCAATGTTTCGACGTTTGTCCTCGACGACGGCTTTCAGCACCGCAAAGCAAAACGCGACACAGATATTGTTTGTATCGATGCAACCGATCCATTTGGCGGCGGCAAGATGCTTCCGGCTGGACGACTACGCGAACCTCTAAAAAACCTTGGACGTGCAGATGTTATTGTAATCACTCGCTCGAATTTGACTCAAGATACTATAGGTCTGCGGTCACAACTTTCGGAACCCTGCTCCGCGTCAGCTATTTTTGAGGCAGAAAACAAAATCGTGAGCGTCAGTAGGTTAGAAGAATTTCACGCCAAGGCGCAAAGAACGCAGAGCGACGATAGACAAACCGCAAAGACTTTCAAAGAAATCAAAGCAACAAGCGCTTTTGCCTTTTGCGGGATCGGCAATCCGAGTAATTTCTTTGAACAGTTACGTCAGGAAAAGTCCTCAGTTGCAGCAACCATGACTTTTCGTGATCATCATGTTTACACACAACAGGATGCAGATGAGATCGTGAAAGGAGCCCGGGCGAGCAACGCTTGGGTGCTTTTAACAACAGCCAAAGATGCTGTGAAATTATCAGATTTGAAATTTGAGATTCCTTGTTTCGTTGTCGAAATAAAAACAACTATCGAAGATGCGGATGCATTTGCGGCGATGCTTTAACGCTTCTTCGTTGGCGGTTCTTTTTTGTCGCCCCAGTAAAAAAAGCGCACCACGAGCACATACACCGTGATGCTCAAGATCAACAAGATAAAAAAGAAAAGGATCAGCCAGGCAAGCGGCGACATCTTAGGCGGTCCCCTCGGTAGAATTTTCGTTTGATTCGATCATGCCCGCAACCAGGCTGTAGTGACCTCGATGCTCTAGTATGTGGCGGTAGATCACGGTCGCAACGGCAACGATCGGTATCGAGATAAAAACACCTGGAATTCCGGCGACTTGCTCGCCCGCTAGGACAGACAAAATTATCGCAAGCGGATGCAGATGGATGCCGCCGCGAACGATTCGCGGATATGTCACATAATCGTGGACAAGCCGCAGGATAACAAGGAATATCGCAACATATAATGCCTTCCACGGATCATCCGAAGCAGCGGCTGTTAAGATAACAATGATCCCTATTGTCAAAGGGCCGAGCAGCGGCACAAACTCAAATATTCCTGCAAGGATGCCCAACAAAAGTGTGTATTTCAGCCCTATAAAATAAAACCCCAAAGTACAGAGCGTCGCGATCAGAAAGCAAGAGATAAGCTGCGCCCGTGTGTAGGCTGCGAGTGTTTTATTTACATCCTCAAGCACCGACTCGGCACGAACACGCAGGTTCCCCGCCGGAAACATCCTCAGAACCGCAAGCCGGAATAAGTTTACATCTTTCAAAAAGAAAAACGAGAGGATCGGAACAAGGAAAAACCACGGCAGATATGTCACCGACAACAAAACAAAATTACCAACCCAGGCAGTGATCTCACTACCTAGATCGGTGGCCTTTTTGTTTAACTCGGCCTGGACTTCGTCCGGAATGCGCAACCTGTCAAAGCGGCGATTGATCTCATTTGTTCGCTCTTTTATCGCCTGACTGTATGTGGGCACGTTTGTGCCAAACTCCTTGGCCTGATCAACAACGCGGGGGGCGATATATGAGATTGCACCGCCTAAAACCAACAAGACAATGACATACGAAATCACTATGGCAAGCGAGCGCGGCATAAATCTGTCGATCTTGCGGGCCTTAAATGGACCTCGGATGAGTTTCACGAGCGGGTCGATCAAGTAGGCCGCAAATACCGACAAAATTATCAAAAAGATCAACGAAGCCGTCGACCAGATTATGAGCGCGGCTAGGCTAGCAAGAAACAAAATGACCAGCGTTATTATTAAGACACGAGCTATAGACCGCCCAGACGGTGACGATGAATCAAGATGAATCCGCCGCGATTCCGGCGTTTCTTTCGATTGTTTATTCCCGGGCGATTGCTGGTCAGCCATAATTAACTCACTATACGCCTATTTGGTTGTATTTGTATTAACATCTACGTTTGCAGGTAGCGGCTCAGAATGATCCTCGACTATAAATCTTTCTTTTAGTTTTGTTAAGCTCTCCGTTGCCAGCTCGAAATTTGAACCGATCAGCACAGCTTTATCGTTGTCTGCCTTGACGCGCCGATTTGTATCCACCGTCAACTGTTTTATCACGCGAACATCTTCCGGGTCGATTGTCTTACCGTCTCGACGTCTTAACTCGTAGATAAATATGAAACCGGCAGTGTGCATTGCCGCGAGATCACTGGCAAAAGTAGGCGGTTCATTTGTAATCGTAGCGTTCGACTGCACGGACGGCTCATTACCCGACCTCAAAATATTTTCATTCGCACGGCAACCTTGTGCAACCATCGTCACACTCAAAATAGATACTGCCAGCATTAATTGTTTACTCATCACCATCCAGCTCGTCGTTCAGGTCGAGGTTGAAATTGTCGCTCGAATCTTGCTCCCCCTGATCCAATATTTTCTTCTCCTCTGGAGTTTCCGGCGGGCTATCTGCCGAATCATCGGGCGGTTCACCTTTCACTTCACGGATTTTAAGTAGACGCGCTTCATCATCTTCATAAATGGTCTCGACCCAGCCGCTTTCGAGCGCTTTTGCGATCATGTCCACATTTTCTTTTGCGTCTGCAAAAATGTAGTTTGCTCCAAACCGTTCGCGTATTTTGGGAGCGGGGTCGTCGGTTTTGCCTTCGGTCAGGTCCTTTAGGAGGGTGTACAGATCAGGATTGGCCGAGTAGAGATAATTTGGGTCAAGGCCATAAACGTAAGCGTGTTTGGTGTCGAAAAAGAACAGCTTAGGGAAATCGTCCCAAGTACAATTAAAGATCAACTCGCCTTTTGGGATATTTTCGTCGCCGTATTCATCGAGGCCCGTTGCCCACTGCATGGCACGGCGATATTTGTCGCCGGGCTCGTTGCTTTTGATATTGTCGATCATTCCCGGCACGTCAAAGCCCCATGAATGCAGGCCCGTGAGGTTATACATCCAAAAGATACCGAGTACGATCCCCAATACCCACACTGACGCCTGACGAGCCGCGACGAGCCATTCATGCCGCTCTGTGAGTTTCGGAGCGTCAAGATACTGGTCGATCTCGGCCATGAATTCGTCGGGCAGCTTGGGTTCTTTCGACTCCTTAAACGCCATCCAGCTAAAGGCAAGAAACAAAATGGCAAACGGCGGAAAGTACTCGGCAAAACGCTTTGAGCGAAACTGCGAGGTCAGCAAAACGGTCGTAAACGCTAGGAAAAATGCGGCTTTTTCAGGCAATCTGCCGCCGCGAGGGACAAACAGAACGTAACCGAGCAGCATGGCTATCAACGCAACCGGAAAGCTCATCAGCAATTCCTGGCCGGTGTAGGCGTACCATTCGCCGCCGACGGCAACGACAAAATCGCTGCCGATCTTAAATTTCTCAGTAAAATGCTCGACAAAAAGAAAAATGTTGTTCGGAAAATACGGATTAATGACGTTCCCAAGGACCATGCCGGCAGTCGTATAAGCGAGCGGCTGCCATTCGAATTTTCGCTCGTTCCAGGCGATGATGACGGTCCAAATGATAGCTGCTATCCAAAGCAGTGGAAACAGGCTGTAAGTCCACACAAACGCAAACATTAGCGGCAGAAGCCACACATATTTGCGCTGAAAGAGGAGATGAATGCCGAGCACCGAAATGATGATGGTCAGAGGCGGAGCCTTTGCCATATTCATTCGATAAAAAAAGGCGTTCGAGCAAGTCATGATCGCGACGAGCCACAGCAACTGGTGTTTCACGCCATAACGAAACAGCATCCAATAAACGGAAAAAATAGCCAGCGTCGAAAAGAACACCGCAGCGACTTTTGCAGCAGTTACGGGCTCGAAAAACCACAAAAACGGTATCTGCAACAGGTGGAAAAGGAAGTGATGGTCGGCGTAATCCTTTGGATTCAGGACAGTTAGCGGCAGCCATTCAAAAGTAGGCAGCCACTTGCCGTGCTTAAAATTTTCCCAGAGAAGCGACGACCATTTGATGTGATAATAGCCATCCCAATCGCCGCAGCAGATCGCGTCGGTGCGCGTCTGGAGAAACGTCATCACCATCGCGATCGCGCAAAGCCCAAAAATAAGGTAAATAACGCGAACGGCCTGCTCGGTTTCGAGGTATTCACGCCAACTTTGCTTGGTTTCAGCGGGTTTTTCGGCGGGCGATTCCGGCGTTTCGTTTATGATTTCTTCCATGAAAAAAGACCTGAGCTTCGCGGTCAGAGAAAAGGTAGATCAATTGAAAAAATATCACGAACGGCGACAAGTTGAAAATAGAAGCGTCAGCAAAAAACACGCTTTTGCTAATGGAAATTAAGCTGAGAATGCCGAATGTGACCGACGAGAGTTCGAATAACAGACAAGAATTTCGTTAAGATCACGAAAACCATTTTTTTCCCCTGCAATTACAGAAATGAAAGGAGTTATCCGCAGCTTAGCTCCCAGATGGCATTGCAGAAGCACGCAAAAGCCACTTTTTCGCACGCGAAGGGCTACTTTTCGATCCGAAAATGCCACTTTTTTACACGCCATTTTTCGACAAAATCGAGCAAAGCCCTCGTCGTTGATCCGCATTGTTGTCAATGGCATATGGCAGTGGTTGTCGTCGATCGTATGGTTATTATGAGCTTCAGCGCCCTTGTCGATGATCATAAAAACCCTTGTCAATAAAAGTTCGGGAAAGCAATTCCGGTTGATGGGATTTTAGACGGCAGTTATTTGCGCTAATCTGAAGGAGACGCGACCTATGCATATACGAATCACAGAAGCACGACGAGGCACGATCTATGAGGTGCTCTGCGATGTCTGCGGACAGATGATCGATCTCGACGAAAACTGCGATTACCTTACGATGCGAGGCCCCGTTCGCGGCGAAGCCAAAATTGCACACAGCACCTGCGCCCGCATCCCGGGCCGCTTCACAAATCACTGGAGCCAAATGATGAAACCCCGCTACATCATCCAATACATCGCCGACCAAAACCGCAACCCTGTCATCACCGACTTTCTACACAAACTAAAAGAAGACCAAAAAGAGCGCCTCAATCGCTCGTGACTCCGCATACCCTGTCGGCAGAAAGTTTCGATTTGAACTATTTGCATCGATCGGTAACACTCCGCTCGGAGGCAAAATAGTCCAAAGATCATTGGCGTTGTTTTGTGAGATAAATCTATAATCTCAAAATGCCTCTCCGACGCATTTCATCTCGCTGGACTGCCTTCTACAAGTTCGTCTTTCCGGTGCTCTTCGCTATCGGCTGTGTTAACATTTTTTTCCTCACTGGACCGCCGTGGGCCATTCGCGGACTAAATTCTGCG
>JBGARA010000004.1:0-100045 GCA_044230475.1 Pyrinomonadaceae bacterium
CGTAACGAGGGACGAAGCAACCGACGATGTGCCCTCGATGTCCGATCAGTTTAATGCCCGCACCGGAAGATGGCTTTCCGATCAATAGCATCTAGATCGAGATAATTTTCAAAGATCTAAAGCCGTCCGGTAGCACCGCTTTTGCACTGTTCGCTGTAACAAAAAACAGGTGATAGTCGTCCCTCTCATTCATAGCCCGCGAGAAGATCTCTGCATTTTCGATCTCGGAGAACTCTTCGAATAACTGGGGTTCGGCAAGCGCTAGACGTCGTAACGAGTCATGAAGGTGGGCTGGCCCCCGTCCAAACTCACCAATATCGGCGTTAATCACAAGGCGGATGATGGCGTTTTCGTCTGAAAACTTGGTGATGATCGCTGCGGCGATGCTCAACGCTTTCTCAAATCTCCTTGAAATCACAACACCTTCTCCACGCTGTTCGGCATCGAGTTTTTCGCGAAGCGTCGGCCTGTTTTCGCCTGCCTGTGGAATCCGATCGTCAAGGATCACAGTCACTCGCTTTTCGTCCTCCGCAGCAAATTCGCGAACGGTCAGTTCCTGGGCTTTCGCGGTGGCTTTCCAGTCGATGTGCCGCAGGTCGTCATTTGGACGGTAATCTCGCAAAGCTAGCAGGTCCTGGCCGGCTCCACGTTTGTTGGCTACAAGCTGGCCTGCATCCAGCGGCATGTCCAACGTATCCAACGAAAGCGATGCAGCTTGGGGAAAGACGATCAACTCAGTCTCACGAGCAGGCAAACGACGGCGATGATTGAAAAATCCAAAAGGGAATTTGGTCGATAGTTCAAAATCTTTGATGATGAGCCGCCCGCGATGCGGGAAGATGTGTTCGGCCTTTGCCTCGACAGTTTGCTTTGGCCGGACATAGACAAAATGGTTCAATGTTCGACGCACAACGCTAGGCCGTCCGACATAATCTGCGATCCACATCGGCAGGATCGCCTTAAGGTCGGCGTCGGCGACAGAACGCTCGCGTTCATTGCCGCGGACCTTTGCCACCACGGAAAATGCAGGAAAGAAGCGTTTTCTGTTATGCAGGCTGACGAGGATCGGAGTTGCTTCACCCGCAAATATCGTCTCGGGAAACCGCATCTTTACATCGAGCTTTTTCAGACAGATGTTGCCGGCGAAGAAACCGACTATCAGCGTCGCTATCAAAAATGAGAGCACGATGAAAAGTAAATTATTACCAGTGTTCCATGCGGAAAAGCCGACGATCAAGATCAGAACGAGCATTACTGCCCCGCCGGTCGTAAACTCGAACGGCAGGTTCATCTGCGACGCTTCGCGGCCGGCATTGCGGGCCAATGGCGGCACGACAAAGATCAATATCAATAGAACAAAGACGAGCGAGAGGCCGGCAGAGATCCCTGCAAGTTTTATGTTGCCGGTTTGGTGAGCGTACAGAGTCAGAATCGAAAGGCCGACGCCGCCAAAAACCACGACCAGCCCAAGAGCTCCGTTTCTCAGATCACGAAGGCTGAATAGTTGTGAAAGATCGCGGAGCGCCATGCGTTATGAGCGGTTCGTTTTTTTCAGCTTCCTGCTGCGGGCCACCGGCTGACAGCGCGTCAAAGCGGTACGCTGATCTTCTGCAAAATATCCTGCAAGATCCTTTCGGCTTCACGTGTTCGCTGACGCGAAACTCCGGTGCGGGAGTTAATGATGATCCTATGAGCGAAGCAGGGTACGACGAGCCGCTTTATGTCGTCAGCGATACAAAAATCGCGTCCTTCGACAACAGCCAAAGCCTGTGCCGAGCGAAACAAAGCAAGTGTTCCACGAGGGCTGATGCCAAGTTCCAGTGCTTCAGACCTTCGGGTTGCGTCGACGATCTGAAGAAGGTAGTCGAGCAGCGATTCGTCAAACCGAACTTCCGAAACCAGCCGCTGAAGCTCGACAATGTCCGCCTGCGTCATTACCGGCTCGATGTCGTCAAGCGGATCGGCTCCTGCCCGATCGCGCAGTATGCGACGTTCTTCTTCGACGCTTGGATAGCCCATGTGAAGCCGCAGCATAAATCGATCGAGCTGCGATTCCGGCAGCGGATAAGTTCCATGATGCTCCGAAGGATTTTGGGTAGCGACCACAATAAATGGAAGCGGCAATCGACGTGAAACACCTTCGACCGTCACCTGTTCTTCGGCCATCGCTTCGAGCAAAGCCGATTGTGTTTTTGGCGTCGAACGATTTATCTCGTCGGCGAGCACGATATTCGAAAATATCGGCCCGGCCTTCCATTCAAAATCGCCGCTTTTTTGATTAAAGACCGATAGGCCGATAACGTCCGAAGGCAACAAGTCGGATGTAAATTGAATACGCTGAAAGGACAATTCAAGCGCTCGTGCCAAAGCATTTGCCAGCGTTGTTTTGCCGATGCCCGGAACGTCCTCGATAAGCAAGTGTCCCTTGGCAAGTAATGCGATAAGCGCGAATTTTACCGTCTCAGATTTACCGCGAATCACCCGCTCGACAGCGGATTGCAGATCGGCGATCTTCGCCGATGCATCAAAATTCAAGGCATTTCCTGCGCTTTCGCCCGTTGTTTCCGCTATTATCCAGTCCCGCATTAGATGAAAATGAGCGGAAATTCCGCCCGAACCTATATTCTACCTGATAATTAACACCCGCCGCATTAAAAAGTTGCACTAAGAGTGACGCCTAATCGAACGTAACCCGTCCCAAGTGTCCCAAAGTTTTTTCAGTAGGTGGATCTGAAATGATCTGCGTAGCGTTCCACAGCGTTCCACTCGAGGGTGGAACGCTGTAATTGTTGCGATATAATGAGTTAAGTGCCCTAAAACGGCCGCGTTCCACGATTTTTACAAAAAAATTTAGGAGAGCATCCGCAAAACTCTAATTTATTGCAAACGCTGAGGTTACGGCAAATCGATGCATGCGACATCGTGATTCTTGCCGGAACGATTGGTACACTCGTACTTTCAAAACACAACATAAAATTGTCAAAATAAACACACCTCAACACTTATTATACGAAAAGTTGCAGAAAAAGTTCATAGTATTGTTCATGCAACACGAACCTGCTAAATGCGTTTCCGGCTATGGAATGCCATCTAAATGCCAGGCGATTTGACCTTAGTTAAGTGCGGGCTTGCGCAGGCCGCCTAAAACAAATTAAACTTTTGAAACAAAATACGTTTCTTTACGTGAAGTTAGCCAAAAAGGAACGGACTATTTTATGAAGAATTTAAGACATGATTTGAAAGATCAACGCGGATTTAACCTTATCGAATTAATGATCGTGATCGCGATCATAGGATTGCTGATCGGCGTCGGCAGCTTGGCCTGGCAGGCCGTTATCAGGTCGGGGAATGAAACGACCGCGGCACAAACCGTCGATAGCATCAGAAAGTTTCAGACGCAATATGCCTCACGAAACAAAGGCAATTTCGCTCCGAATTTTGACGAACTCATTGCGAAAGTGAGTCTAGACGATTCGTTCAAGGGGGAAAGACCGGTAAAGAACGGTTACGTTTTCACGATGACCGTCACACAGGCGTCGCCAAGTACACCGTCCTTCTATTCGATCGCGGCTGATCCGCAGGTATCAGAGGGCCTCACTTCTACCGGAACACGGCATTTTTACTTTGACTCGACCCTAAGTGCGATCAAGGGAACTGACGAAAATCGTCCGGCAAAAGCCGACGATCCGTCGATTTAGGACTGAAATTTACTAATTTTTCAAAAATAAGCCGTCTTAGCTCAGTGGTAGAGCACTCGCTTCACACGCGATAGGTCACAAGTTCAAGTCTTGTAGACGGCACCATTGTTTTCAATAACTTACGGGCACGACGACGTGCCCGTTTTTCATTTCCCACCAGGAATTACAAAACCCTCGCAAAATATCCATTTGACTGAGACCGCCGTTCCTAATTTCATGATTTTCCGGCCGGTTTTTCTGTAAAGTTTCGCGGACAAGGGCCTACATGCGAAATAATTCGCGCCCGCGGCCGGAAACTCTCTCGCGGAAGTTCCGCAAATACCGCTTTGCACGAAAAACCAAGCGGCACGCATATTGCCCTGATGAGAAATCGGTGGGAGGTGCATTATGAAAGTTCTTATCGCAACAGACGGGTCTGAGTTTAGCAAGGCGGCCGTGAAAAAGGCGTGTGATCACTTTTTAGGTGCAAATGACCAGATCAGGATCGTATCGGCATATGACGATTCGCCGATCGCCGCGGAACCTTATGGGATGTTGGTGGAATATCAGGCGGCCGCCACAGATGCCGTTAGGAAACAAGCTGCAGATGCTATAAAAGAGGCGGAGTCTATTGTCCGAGATCATCCAAAGGGCAAGGATGCCTACTTGGAAACTATGGTCCTTACAGGCCGTGCCGATCGCGAGATCGTTGCTGACGCCGAGAAATGGGGCGCCGATATGATCGTAGTTGGTTCTCACGGCAGAGGATTTTGGGATCGGGCATTGCTTGGTTCGGTGTCGACCGGCGTTTTGCATCATGCTCCGTGTTCCGTTCTCATCGCTCGAAGTACTTTGGCATAACAACAGGTCTTACATGATCAGTGCAGTAATCAATGGAAAAACATCGGAGCACCCCGAAGGTACGACTATTTTAGAGGCCGCTCGTACGGCTGGGATCGAGATTCCCGGCCTTTGCAACGACTCCAGGCTAAAGCCATGCGGAGCCTGTCGCGTATGCCTCGTTGAGGTCAACGGATCTTCGCGGTTACAAGTTTCGTGTTCCACCGAGTTAAAAGGCGGTATGGAGATCTCGACAGAGACTCCGGCACTAAGGGAAGCAAGAAGAATGAACCTTCGTATGCTGGCGCGAAGATATCCCGCAGATGCGTTTGAGGACTTTCCCGACAAACCGTTTCACAAACTGGCACGAGAATACGGTCTCACTAAGGAAGATTTTCTCGGAGAGTATGACCCGACCCTTTTGGATGAGTCTCATCCGTACATTCGGGTTGAAATGTCCAGGTGTATTGATTGCTATCGATGCGTCCGCATTTGTGATGAGGTGCAGGGACAATTTGTTTGGCAGGTCGCCGGCATGGGCCAGTCAACCAGGATCGTTCCGGACACGGGGACGAGGTTCAGTGAAAGTTCATGTGTCAGCTGCGGTGCTTGTGTAGATACCTGTCCTACCGGAGCCCTCGAGGACAAGTCACTGCTTGAGCGGGGCAGTGTAACTAATTGGACAAAAACGGTTTGCCCTTACTGCGGTACCGGTTGCGAGATGTATGCGGGTACACGAAATGACAAGCTGGTTCAAATAAAGCCAGCGATCGAAGCTCCGGTGAGCAGCGGTCATCTCTGTATTAAAGGACGTTACGCGTTTGATTTTGTTGACGCGGCAGATCGCATCACAGAGCCGATGATCCGTACGAGCGGCGAGTGGAAGCAAGTCTCTTGGAAAGAAGCGATCGACTTTACGGCAGATCGTTTGAAGGAGATCATTTCGCGAAACGGCAGGCAGAGCGTCGGGGTTCTTGGGTCGGCACGCGCAACGAACGAAGAAAACTACCTTGCCCAGAAATTTGCGCGAGTGGTAATCGGAACGAACAACGTTGATTGCTGCGCCCGTGTTTGTCATACGCCTTCAGCGGCAGCGATGAAGCTGATGCTGGGAACTGGTGCGGCGACAAACTCTTTTGATGATATTGAACTGGCGCAGACGATACTCATCTGTGGAGCAAATCCTACTGAAAATCATCCGATAGTTGGTGAACGGATCAAGCAAGCGGTTCTTCGCAACGGAGCACATCTGATAGTGATAGATCCGCGAAAGATAGAGTTGGCCAAATATGCTGATCTGCATCTGCAGCTCAGGCCGGGCACAAATGTGCCTCTCCTGAATTCGATCGCATACACGATCATTGAAGAGGGCCTTTACGACAAAGAGTTTCTTGATGCTCGAGTGCTTGAGTTCGACGAGTTTCGCTCTTTTCTTCAGGAATATTCTCCTGAGGCGGTTGCGTCTCAATGCGGTGTCGAGGCAGCACTCATCCGGCAGGCCGCCAAAATGTATGCCGCCCAGGGGCCATCAATGTGTTTTCACGGTTTGGGAGTTACCGAGCATACACAGGGAACCGAAGGCGTAATGTGTCTTATCAATCTCGCACTCTTAACGGGAAATATGGGCAAGCGAGGCTCCGGCATCAATCCGCTTCGCGGACAGAATAATGTTCAGGGGTCGGCTCAGATGGGTTGCGATCCGGGCATACTTACTGGCTCGATCTCGATCAGGGATGCAAGGGAAAGATTCGAGAGTGTATGGAAAGAGCCTATTCCGACCGAACGGGGGCTTGACGCGATGCGAATGATCGACGCCGCTCGTGAGGGAAAGCTTAAAGCTCTTTGGGCGATCGGATACGATGTCTTTTTCTCTACTGCGAACGCCAACAAAACAGAGGCTGCTATGCGTTCACTTGAACTGGTAATCATTCAGGATATATTCATGAATGAGACTGCTAGCGCATTTGGGCACGTATTTTTTCCTGCGGCTTCGTCATTCGAGAAGGACGGGACGTTCATGAACAGTGAACGTCGAATCCAGCGAGTAAGAAAGGCAATTGAACCGCGCGGCAGTTCAAGGTCAGATTGGGAGATCATCTGCGACCTGGCCGCTGCAATGGGGCACGAACGATCGTTCAAGTTTTCGTCTGCGGCGGAGATCTGGAACGAGATACGTTCCGTATGGAATGGTGCTGCCGGTATCTCGTACGAACGCCTGGACGAAGGCGGCTTACAATGGCCGTGTCTGGACGAAGACGATCCCGGACTTGAGGTGCTGCATAAAAACTCGTTTGCTCACGATCCGCGAGCCGCTTTGCGTCGGATCGCGTTCAGGCCTACGACGGAAACGGTCAACGATGAATTCCCGATCTTATTATCGACCGGACGTACCCTTTGTCATTTCAACGCAGGTACGATGACTTGGAGAACACGAAACACTGAGATCCACCCGACTGACTTTCTCTTTCTTCACCCGGAAGATGCCCGCGAACTTTCGCTGCAGGATGGGGAACCTGTCTGCCTTGAAAGCCGCTGGGGCAAGGCAGTTCTTCCATTGAAAAAGAGCATGTCGATAAGGCGCGGTGAGGCGTTCGCCACCTTTCACGATCCTAAAGTGTTCCTCAACCGTCTTACGGGTCCAAATCGTGATTCGATAGTTCGCTCACCAGAATACAAGGTTACTGCTATACGGGTAGCCCAGGTGCGGGAGGACACTCCAAATGAAGACAAGTGCCAGAATTGAACAGGTAATGTTCGAAAATTTCGTCCCGGATGCCCATCCAAAAAAGGAACTGCCTGAAAATACGGCCGCTGTACAGCAATGGGAGTACCATATTTTCGAGATAAAGATCATTCATTCGGATGAGGATCGGACAGAGCGTGCCCATGAACTCAATAAAATGGGTGCGGCCGGTTGGGAACCTGTCGGAACCATTTCAGGCGGCTCGCGCTTTCACGAATATCTGATCCTAAAGCGACCGAGAACTTAATACCAGGTAGACCTCAATAAAGGCTGATCTATATAAGCGGGCACCCCGAAAATCCTCGCGCCTTGAGGGTGAATTTCCACAGAACAAAAAGATTTTGCGTTTAGCTGTTGAGTCCAATACAGCATTCATCGGACTCTCGAACAACCGTACCCTCGACCGCAAGGGAACGGCAATTGCACGCTTTAAGTTTAGTTATAACCGTTAGGCTCATACATATTGAAAGCCGATAAAGTAAAACGGTTTTTTACATGATCGTGATCGATCAGGAGGTACTTTAAAATGAACAGGATCCTAAAATTACAAGTTTTCATATTGGTTACACTCGTCTTTTTGACAATTCTGTTCCCACTTTCTTCCGCAGCGCAAAAGCCCGGCCCACCAAGTTCAACGGTTCAGGTTCCCTATGATTTCACCGGCTGGTTCTATACCCAGCATGGCGTTAAAGCACGAGAGATCATCTGGCGACGCAGCGGCGCGGATGGACTATCTGTTATCGATAAAGCACAGGTCTTCGGTCAGCGGGATGTCCGTATAATTGCAACGGTTCCAACATATGATCAAGGCGGCGAACCGAGTTTCTGGTATCCGCTTGGAACCCTTGCCGCAAATGGCTTTACCGATGACGAAAATGGATTTATGGCTATGCAGATGGCCAAGTTTTTACCGATCTACATATTTCCGGATGAGAAATTTACTACGTATAACGCGATCGCAAACACCAGGCAGGCTCCGTTGATGGACAACACGCTGGCATGGTTGGTTGCACCTAACAATCCGCTCGGTTTGCGGGAGGTCTTTTTGGTCAACTACACCACGAAAGTACACACTGCCGAGGGCGTTAAAATGATGGAGTACATGGGCGGAAAAAACGGACTTGCGACTAACGGCATGCCGCTCATTAAAACTCTCGAGGACTTAAGAATGCTGCACGCAGAAGAATACGTGACCATGACATACGGGGATTCGCCAAACGGAGCGAATATCGGACACTATGTTATGGCGCCGGTCATCGCGGACCCGACCAAAGGAGCCATCGCAAAGGATGCATTTCTTTGGATATCGACCAGGGATGGAAACCCATTGAAGGGAGAATGGATGTTCTTTGAACAGTTTGGATGTCTGCAGAAGACAGGAGCGTGGTGCATGTAAGTAAGACATGCAAAACATTTTTATCAAAAAGGGCTGCCGACGGCAGCCCTTTTTTTGTGTCACAGAGCTTACTGTCGCTGGCTTTCTGACTTTTCTGGGCGTGAAATACCAATTTTCTCGATCTGGCGTTATTTTCCGATAAAATGAAGCACACAAATGTCCTAGATATATGGTCGTTTCCGATGATGCCGCATTGTAAATATTAATTTATGCTAGTATTAGGCATATAGTTAAAAAGCTGTAGTAGCGATCAGAATTTTACCTGCCACAGATGTGGTTTCCTTCGGGTGTTATCGGCCAAACGTGCTGGCCGTTTTTTTGTATATTTTTGTTTCCCGACCAATTAACACTCAATCAGTAACCTAACTCGAGTGCTGCGAACTGAACCTGAATTGGAATTGACGATCGTGCTGACCGTGGTAAGCGGTAAGGATGCGGTGCGCGCAAATCTAAAGGCGTTGACACCGCAGATAAATTTTGGCAACGCCGAGGTCATTGTTCCATATGACGGGCCTTCGTTGGATATTGGCGATCTAATGTCGGAGTTTCCGCAGGTAGAGTTTGTTTTTATTGAAGACAGCGGAGCGAACTCAAATCTAAGCAGTGCAGAGGAGCATCGTCTGTATGACAAACGGCGTGCGGTTGGTTTAGGACGTTCGCGAGGGCGGATCGTTGCGATGACTGAAGATCACGCGCTGCCCGCCCATGATTGGGTCAAGCAAATTCTGTTGGTTCACGAGCAGCCGTATGACGTTATAGGCGGTGCGGTTGAGAATGGCATCGATACGCCCTTGAACCGGGCTGTTTATTACTGCGATTTTGGAAGATATGGACGGCCGTTTGAGAAAGCGGAGGCCGCTTATGTTTCCGACGTAAACGTCTCATATAAAAGGGGAGCTTTGTTATCCGTTCAGGACATTTGGCGTGATGCATATCAGGAAACAACGGTTCATTGGACGTTGAGAGCGAATGGCAGAAAACTCTTTTTGGACGACCGTCCTGTTGTCTACCAGTCGCGCAAAGGGATAAGGCTTGGCAGGGCATTGTATGAGCGGATCGGCTGGGGACGGATCTTTGCCGAGACGCGTGTTAAAGAGATCAGCCTGTTCAGCCGCCTTCTGTATGCGTTGGGGGCGTTTCTGCTGCCTGTCGTAATGCTTGGCCGTGTATTTCGACATATGCTGCGGCAACAGCGTTCCATTGGCGTTATGCTTTCAACATTGCCTATCGCGTCTATGCTGTTGATGGCTTGGGCATGGGGTGAGTTTCTCGGCTATGTTGTCGGGCCGCCGGATTCAAAGCCGGTTAAGAAAAACGATCAATTTGTTGGCAAAAATTCTCTTTCTGCTGAAGGTTCAAAGCAACAATAATTGACAGCATCATTATTTAAAAACTTTTTGTCGTTGAGCGGCGCCGAAGTGGTCACAAAGATTGCGACCTTTGCGGCTTTTGCCTATTTGGCGAGGCTTCTTGGCCCGGCCGGTTTTGGTTATGTCGAGTGGGCGGGAACCGTTTTAATGTGCTCAAGCCTCATCGTTGATCAGGGCTTTAGCTCATATGGAGCACGAGAGATCGCCAAATCGCCTGGAGAGACGGCGAAATTTGTGTCTGAGGTAATGACGGCACGCATCCTGTTAGCCGTAATTAGTTACGCGGCGATAACGATCTTCGCGTTTTCGCTTGTTCGCGAACCTGCGATCACTAAGTTGCTGCTCGTCTATGGGCTGAGCCTTTGGGCTTTGCCGTTTTTGCTGCAGTGGGTTTTCCAGGGGCATGATCGGATGCATGTCGTCGGGATTACTCAGATCATCAGGCAGATGACTTTTGTTCTCGTGGTCTTTGCGTTTGTTCGCGGCATGGACAACGTTTTGTGGGTCGGGATAGCAGAAGTTTCCGGCGTGACCGCGGCGGCCTTGGTCAGCATCTGGGCGTATCGGAGATTTTTTAGCGAGCGGGGCAAAGTGCATTGGGCGTTGTCATCAAAACTCTTCCGCGAAGGAATACCCATCGGTCTAAGCCAGATGTTCTGGACAATAAAAATGTTCGGCGCGACTTTTGTCGTAGGATTGGTCGCTACATCTGAGGACACAGGCTATTTTGCTGGAGCAATGCGAATCTATGTCGCCCTGCACACTTTTGTTTACCTCTATTATTTCAACATGCTTCCGTCCATGTCCCGGGCTTGGGAACAAGGCTCGGCAAAGTTGGCGGAGCTGATCAGACGGTCGTTAAAGATAGTCATCTTTGCAAGTTTGATAGTCGGCATCGTCTGGGTGTTCGCGGCCCCATTTATAATGACGAGTGCTTACGGACCAAGTTTTTTGCCGGGTGCTGGGGCATTGCAGTGGTTAGCGGGCGCATGCATCGCGGCGGCGATAAGCGGGCACTACAGATTTGGCCTGATAGCCGCGCGATATCAGAACCGCGAAATGTATGCGACCGCTGCGGGATCGTTGCTTGCGTTGGCATTGATTCCGCTTGGATATTTCAAAGCGGGAACGAGCGGTGCCGCAGCCGTCCTGTTTTTTGCTGAGATCGTGGTGCTCATTCTCTCATGGCTATTTGCCCGGCGAACGCTTTTTAGTCATAACGCTGGAGGTTCACAAGCGGCGAAGGAATCACTTGATGTCATGCGGGAGGCTGCTCTGTGATCTCATTTGGCGGGTTTTCGGAACGAGGGACAGCAGCTCGTATTTTTATCACATGCTGGCTCGTTTTTACGCTGCACTTTGCGACCAACACGGTGCGCGAGATATATCCGGCACTGAGCCTCGGCGACCATTTGAGCTTTGATGTGACGGAATATGCAGGTCTTCATCCTGATATTTTTGAGATGCCCGGACGCGGAACGTTCATCAATAACAATCCGGGGGCTTCGATCATCGGAGCGATTCCTTACACGCTTTTACGTCCCATAACGGACAGGATCATCATGCGTGTCCAGACTGGCCGTGCTAATCAGCCGCAAGCGGAACAGCCTAAGTTCGACACCATCTATCCGATGGCTCAGGAGTTTTATCAGAAATCACGCGAGAAAGGACTTGACGTAAAGTTTGGATTGGCTGCGGCGATAACGCAGGCACTGGCAACCGCCCCGATTTCGGCTTTTGGCGCGGTCGTTATCTTCTGGGTCTTTTTGGCACTGACAGGAAACAGACGAACTTCGGCGTTACTTGCATTGCTTTATGCATTCGCAACCCCGATATTTTACCGAACGGCGCAGTTAAATCAGAACGTGCTGCTTGCTGATTTCGCCTTGTTTGCATTTGCTCTCTTATGGAGGCCGTCAAAAATTGATGACGATCAAAAAAAGCCGTTTTATTTTCTTGCAGGGCTTTGCTGCGGTTGGACTGTTGTCTTGGATTACAGTGGGCTTGTTGCCGTTGCGGCGTTGAGTGGTTATGCGGTCGCACGATGGTTATCAACCACGCGTGAGGAGAGAAAAATATCCGACGTAGTGCGATTTGCGTCGGGTGTCGTGATCTGCGGATTGGCTCTGATGACTTACCAATACAGCTCATTTGGGAATCCGATGCTGCCTGCACAAAGTTACATGCCGATGGCGAATTTTACCGAGATGGGCTATCGCGGATTTTCTTTGCCTCAGTTGGATCTGTTGTTTGAGACAGCGTTTGGCATCAGATATGGGTTGTTTACTTCTGCACCGATACTGCTGTTGGCCTTTGCCGTGCCGATTTGGCTGCGCAAATCGAGCGGCTTTTTTCACAGACGCGAACTCGGGTTTATCGTTGCATTTATCGTGTTGTTTTTTGTCTTTTGTAGTGCCAATCAATACGGGCGTATGCAGTTCAACACGGGTGTTCGTCACATTGTTCCGGTCGTGCCTTTTATGTTCTTGCTCGCCGGTAATGTGCTGGTCAAAATGCCGCGAATTCCGGCTGTGCTGATCGCGCTAGTGGCAACATACTGGTCGTGGTGTCTCGTGATGTACCGCGATGTGGAGCAGGGATTCGGAATTTTTGAGTCTATTAAACATATAACTCTTGAAGGTTTTCGATTGCCTTGGCTTACGACCTTGGAGCGCATGGGCTTTGTAAATGGCTCGTTCGCGCTGCCTATTTTGTTAATTTCGGCAATTTTGATTCTGCTGATCTGGTCGGTCGGGTCGAAGTCCAAGATAAGTGAGTCTCTCGGAGAATCTAATGGTTAAGAGAACACCAATTGGAATTTTTCTCGTATTGATTGGATGTGCGCTCGTCGTATTTTCCCTCTCCGTATCGAGCGCGAGTTACGGGCCGTTTCTGTTAGGGGCAGAGAATAAGGACTTAAGCTGGGGGCCCGCATTGTTTCGCGGACTTTTGGCTTTTCACGGTATTTTACTGATCGTTTTTGGATGGACGCGAAATCAGTCGGGATCGAGTTCGGATAAAACTAACGGCAGCGTTTCTGAGGTCAGAACGTCGCCAACCATCATTGGCTTTTTGATCGGATTGAGCGTCTTGGCACTTGTGTTAAGACTGTGGAACTTGAATTCGGATCTATGGCTCGACGAAGTGCTCACACTTTTGGATTTTGTTCGTTATCCGGTCGGGCATATCGTAACGAGTTTCCCGAGCCAGAATCAACACATGTTATTTTCGCTTCTCGCAAAATTGACGACAACCGTTTTTGGCGAATCTGCCTGGGCATTGAGACTGCCCTCGGTGGTGTTTGGTATTGGAAGCATCTGGGCGTTCTTCTATCTGGGACGGAAGCTCTTGGGACAAAAAGAAGCTCTTTTAGGCTGTGCTCTTTTGACAGTTTCATATCATCACATTTGGTTTTCGCAAAATGCCCGCGGGTATATGGGCCTTTTACTTTTCACACTGCTTGCGACATGGTGTTGGCTCGAAGCGTTTGAAAAGAATGAAGTGAAATGGTGGGTCGCCTATGCGGTGTTTGTCATCCTTGGAATGTGGGCGAACATAACGATGGCTGTTGTGGTTGCGGTGCAAGGGATGATCTATTTGGTTTTATTTGCGATCCCTCGATTGAGTGGTGATCGAAATGGAGTGTCGCTCGAACGCAAAGCGGGGCTGAGGCCGATCATCACATGGCTCTTGAGTGTCACAGTAACGTTGCAGCTATTTGCTCTCGCTCTGCCGGAGTTTCTTGCGGTTGGGCTTCATGAGGAGTCCAAAGAATCGGAGTGGACCCATCCTCTGTGGGTGATCACAGAGAGTTTAAAGTCTCTAAGTATTGGTTTTGCCGGAATCGCTGTCGTGCTGGTTGGTGGCGCGTTTGTTGCATTCGGCTGGTTTATGCTTTTCCGAAAAAACAGACGTGCGGCGGTTATAATGGTTCTTCCCGCAACATTAGCGGGCGGCATGATGTTGATGCTGGGTCACAACTTATGGCCGCGTTTCTTTTTCTTCTCGATGGGATTTGGATTATTAATCGTGATCCATGGTGCAATGGAACTACCAAAGTTAGCAGAAAAGTTTATTAAGCCTTTTCGGCAAATTCCCAACTTCGCGTCCGCCGCAGGAGTCGGAGCCGTAATGTTACTGATTCTAGCTTCCGCCGCGACCTTGCCAAAGATTTATGCTCTTCCGAAACAAGATTTTTCGGGAGCGAAGAACTATGTTGAAACGCATAGTTCACCATCAGATAAGAGAGTTGCTGTGAGTCTGGCTGGAACTGTTTACAGCCGGTATCTAACTCCGTATTGGCCGGTGCCGGAAACGGGCAAAGAACTCGAGGATCTTCAGCAAAGCAATGACCGCGTTTGGTTGGTCTATACAATCGCACCGGAGTTGAGAGCATTTAAGCCCGACATTTGGCAGGTGATCGAGCGGGACTTTGAAGTAACCAAGGTTTTTCCGGGCACTCTTAACGGCGGCGAGATATATGTATGTCAAAAGAAAGGAACGTCTGCCACTGCAGGTGTAAGTTCTAATTGGAAATATGATGCAAGCAAATAACAGTATTGATGTATTAGCTATGTCAACAGAAAACGAACCGATGGACGGCCGTTCGATAAAAAAAGTGAGTATCGTCATCCCGGCGTACAACGAAGAAGGCGCTGTTCGCGAAGGCGTGATCGAGCTTCGTAAGTTTTTCGAGGTCACGGATATTACTGCCGAGATAATAGTCGTTGACGATGGTTCAAAGGACAAGACTGCGCATGAGGCGAAAGCCGCCGGAGCTCGGGTCATCCAGCACAGGAGCAATCGCGGTTACGGAGCGTCATTAAAAACCGGTATTCTCGCGGCGTCGTACGATATCATCGCGATCACGGATGCGGATGGAACATACCCTGCAAAATACTTGCCGGAAATGTTGAGCGAACTCGAACACGCCGATATGGTTGTCGGTTCGCGAACAGGAGCTGATGTTCACATTCCTCTCTCGCGGAGGCCCGCGAAGTGGTTTTTACGCGTGATTGCCAACTACGTTTCGAACACAAAAATCCCTGACCTCAACAGCGGGCTTCGCGTATTCCGCCGTGATGTTGCCGTGCAATACTTTGCGATCCTGTCGGACCAATTCAGTTTTACGACGACGATCACTCTGGCTTTGCTTTGCGACAATTATGCCGTCACGTACATTCCTATCGATTATCGTAAGCGGCAAGGTAAATCGAAGATCGTTCCGTGGGATGCGGGAAGTTTTGCGATTCTGATCTTGCGCGTTGCAATGTTGTTTCGGCCGTTGCGAGTTTTCATTCCGCTTGCGATTCTCGCTATTTTGTACGGCACGATAAAGGCGTTCACGGATATTTTAGTCCTGCATGACAAGAACATATCAGCATCGGCGATACTCGCATTCGTGAGCGCGTTGACGATGGCTTTGACTGGTATGCTTGGCGATGCGGTTGCGACGAGACTGGGTCGATTTAATCAGAATTCCGCGTTGGGCGTCCGGCCGAAAGAGTACGTTGAAATGCAGGGAGGTACCGAGCAATGATGCTGGCACTTCAACTATATTTGTTATTTGGCCTTGTCCTCCACAAGGTCGTGTGGGAGCTTCTGAGACAGAAGCAGAACGAAAAGCCAACAGAGACCAGGGCAAATGGGATCGGCCTCGTTAAGCTCGTTAAAGTCGGCATCCTCGTTGGAATAATGGTGCAGATATGGGTGCCGGAGACATGGTTGCCCACATGGTTAGCGATAGCAAATAATTCAATGGGTATCAGAGTCGCTGGAGTGATCATTTACACTCTTGGACTCGCGACCGCACTCGCAGCCCGCTTTCAGCTCGGCGAAAACTGGGCAAATATCGAGACCGGGCAGGTGCTAACTAAGCAGGAAGTAGTTGCAAACGGCATCTATCGATTTATAAGGCATCCTATTTATGTTGGTGATTTGCTGCTGTTGTTAGGGTTGGAGCTGGCATTAAATTCATGGTTGGTTCTTGGCGTTTTGATACTCGCTCCGGTTGTAATGAAAAAAGCGATCGGCGAAGAAGAGATGCTAGCAACGGAATTGTCGGGCTATGATGCTTATCGAAATCGCTCGAAGCGATTTATCCCATTCGTTTATTAAAATGGCTAAACCAAGAATTGCAATTTTAGGAGCAGGGCCTACCGGAGTTGGTGCGGCATGGCAGCTTGCTAAGCAGAATAAGGCCGAGGTCACGGTTCTGGAGCAGCAAAATGTCGTCGGCGGTAATTCAGGCAGCTTTGAGATAGAAGGCCTGCGTGTCGATTACGGAAGCCATCGCTTTCATCCGGCGTGCGATCCGAAAATCCTTGCTGAAGTGAAACAACTGCTTGGTGACGATCTGCTTGATCAGCCGCGACACGGACGCATCCGTCTACAGGGGCGTTGGATACATTTTCCTCTAAAACCCCAAGACCTCGCGCTTCGCCTACCGTTTTCTTTCAGCAGCGGAGTCGCGATGGACGCAGTACGGAAGTTTTTGCCGAACGGCACTTCTGCTAATGGTCATGAAACGTTTGCAAGCGTCCTAGAAAAAGGGCTTGGCTCGACGATCTGCAGAGATTTCTACTTTCCATACGCAAAAAAGATATGGGGGCTTCCGCCTGAAGAACTCTCTGCTACGCAAGCACGCCGACGCGTCGCCGCGGGTTCGTTAGGGAAGATGGTAAAAAAGGTTATCTCTGTTGTTCCGGGAATGAAAGCTCCCGGAGCAGGCCGATTTTACTATCCGCGAAAAGGTTTTGGGCAGATCAGCGAAGCAATGGCGGACGAAGCGGCGAGACTCGGTGCAACTATCAATCTGGGATCGACCGTCAAACGAATAACACTTGGCGATACAGTTCAAATTGCGTATACGCAAAATGGTGCGGAGGAAACTATCGAGGCCGATCATGTATGGTCGACGATCCCTTTGACGATTCTTTCAAAAATAATGCAGCCGTCGGCGCCGGCCGAGGTTGTCGAGGCAAGTAATCGAATATCGTATCGTGCGATGGTGCTCATTTACCTCGTAGTTGAGCAGCCGCAGTGGACGCCGTTTGACGCTCACTATTTTCCGGAAGCAGATATTGAATTGACGCGTCTTTCCGAACCAAAGAACTACAGCGAGGCTGCCGAACCTGCTGACCGGACAATACTTTGCGGTGAGTTGCCATGCAATGTGGGTGACGAAATATGGACGGCATCGGACGAGGATCTTGGTGAACGTGTCAAGGCTTCTCTAGCTCGGTGCGATGTGCCGATCAAATCCGCTGTTTCTCGTGTTGTCACAAAACGATTGCCGTTTGCCTATCCGATCTATCTCGAAGGTTACGAAGAGCCGTTCAGCATTCAGGATGAATGGGCGGAAAGTCTTGATAAAGTGTTGACCTTTGGCAGGCAGGGATTATTCGCCCACGATAACACTCATCATGCGTTAGCGATGGCATATGGGGCCGTCGATTGTTTGCAAAGCGACGGAGTTTTCGACAAATCGAAGTGGCATTCGTATAGGGAAGAATTTGCGAAACATGTTGTCGAGGACTAACGACATCGCTTTGGAAGACAATCAGCATGTAGACACATTTGTCCGAAGCAGATGGTATTCCACAGCTGCGTGGAGCGGTTTGATACTGCTTGGCCAAACTGCATCGTTACAAATGATCGATGCGGGACGATTGATCCACTTTCAGCATTATCGGTCGATCTCAGAACTAGTTGAGCACTATCCAACCGCGCTTATGCTGTTCGGATTGCAATTCGTTTGTGTTGGTTTTGGCACGTGGTTGCGTCGCGGTGGTATAGGCGACTGGCTGAAGAAATTTAAGTGGTGGCAGTTGGCTGCGACACTCTTGTTTCTTACGTTCGCATCGGCTGCAGTTACGCCGGACGCGAGCATTTATCTTACAAGCCTCGCAATAGGTGGCTTTGTTCAACTGACCAGCATCGCGAATATCATCCTGCTCGTCGCGTCAATTCCGCAATCGGTACTTGAGTCAATTCGAGAGAAAATTGACCGGTTCTTAACTGTTAACGATGATGCCAAATCAGAGGGAGCAAGCCTTGATAGGTTTGTTTGGATCGCTACTCTATGGGTCGTTTTGCTCTCTGCTGCCTTGAGTTATTTTGTTTATCAGGCGCATCCGCATGTTCCTGATGAATCTCAATATATTTTCCAGGCGAACTACATGGCAGCCGGACAATTGACCGTGACGCCGCCTCGTGTTCCCGAAGCATTTGAAATGTACATGGTTCCGACACAGGAGCCGCGCTGGTTCGGGCTTTTTCCGCCGGGTTGGCCGGCGTTGCTTATGCTTGGAACGATCGTTGGAGCGAACTGGATAGTAAATCCTTTGCTTGCGGGTTTGTGCGTTTTGATGGCCTATTTGCTTTTTCAGCGGCTTTATTCTCGGCGCATCGCAAGTATTGCCGTTTTGCTTTTGTGCTGCTCGCCGTGGTTCATTTTTATGGGAATGAGCTACATGAGCCACATGGCAACACTCGTTTTTGCGTTGGCGGCATTTCTTCTGCTATTGCGTGGGATGGAGCGTAATAAGATCGTGTTGCTGCTTTTAGCTGGAGTTGCTGTTGGAATTGTAGGTCTGATAAGGCCGCTTGACGGAGCGATCGTTGGCGTTCTTCTGGCACTTTGGGGATTGCTCAAAAGTGAAACATGGAAAGCTCGTCTGACCACACCGATAGTTCTTATCATCGGAACCGCCGGAGCAATGTCGTTGGGCTTGCTTTACAATCAAGCGGTCACGGGAAATGCCGGACTAACCCCGAGCGATGCATATTACAACAAATATTTCTGGCCAAACGTAATGGCTCTAGGATTTGGGCCGGAACGCGGTATGCATTGGGGACTCGATGCATTTCCGGGACATTCTCCACTTGAGGCAATTGTGAATACGGCACTAAACGTCTTTCTGCTTAACACCGAATTGTTTGGATGGGCGGCTGGGTCGTTGATCCTAGCTTTTATTTTTGCCATTTCGGGAGGCATATCGAGGAAGGATCTTTGGGCGGTTACTGTAGTTGTCTTTGTTGTCGGGGCGTACAGTCTTTTCTGGTATCACGGAGGGCCGGATCTAGGAGCTCGGTATTGGTTTTTATGCATAATTCCGTTAATCGCTTTGACGGTAAGAGGCATGGAATGGCTCGGCGGTTTGATGCGGGAACACCAAACCCGTATGAGCTTGGCAATGGCGGCAATGTGCATCTTGAGCCTTATTTCATACATTCCTTGGAGAGCGTCCGACAAATACTATCATTATCTGGGTATGCAGCCGGGCATCGAACAGTTGGCGAAGCAATTCAATTTTGGAAAGAGCCTCGTTATCGTCCGTGGAGCGGAACACCCTGACTATCAATCCGCGTGGGTATATAATCCTGTAAATTTTGATGGAAATGCGCCGGTTTACGCGTTTGATAAGAGCTCGGAGATATATCTGGAACTATTGAATAGTTATGGCGACAGGCCGATTTGGATCGTCAATGGTCCGACTCTAACGAACGATAATTATTCGATAGTTCGCGGACCGGTTGACGCAAGCGTTCTCCTTCAAGAAATGAACTGAACAGATCGAATCGAAATTAATGACACCAATGAACAACAAAGATATATTGTCCTCACCCGCGAAATTGATCGTTCCTGAGCAAAGTGTTTCTTTCGAGGCGTCGAATGCTCGTCCATATGACTACCAGAGATTTCTGTCGAATATTGTCGACGTCTACGATTCGTTTATTATTCGTGCATATTGCAAGGCCCGGTTCAAGATCATCAACATAAACATACTTCAGATGCTGGGGTTATGTTTGCGAGGAAAACGTCGAATACTCGATATAGGGTGCGGGTTTGGCCTTTTTGGATGCTACTTTGCCGCAATGTACCCGGAAATGACTTATACGGGTTACGATCTCAACGAACGCAGGGTAGATCAGGCAAACCGCGCCGCCAAAAAGCTCGGCTTGAAAAATGTCCAATTCAAGGTCGGCGACGCTCGAGATATCGATATTGACGACGAGTTTGACGCAATTTTGATGGTCGATCTGCTTCACCATATTGACGATGAGGCAAAGGCAAGATTACTTGAGACGTGCAGGGCTCATTTGTCCCCTGACGGACGGCTGATCGTCAAGGATGTGACGACGCATCCATTTTTCAAAATTGCCTTTACATGGGCTTTGGACGTGGTCATGACCCACAGTTTTGATATGTGGTATTGGGGTGAAAAACGGTTTTACGAGACGCTTGGGGTTCATTTCAACCGCGTTGAAATGTATCCGATCGTCGACTGGCTTCCGTACCCGCACATAATTTACTTGTGTGAGAACGTAAGTATTACATACAATGGTGAAACCAGTTAATCTTGGTTCGCAAAGCTGTCCACCATATCAGTTTGGTGGATATTTGCATGAATTTATTAGCATTTTTTTGAATATGTCACTTTTTCGGAGTATTGAATAATGACAAAGCGGAAAATCGATCTAGGAGTGTCTCCGCAGGCCAGCCTTGGAGGGAGTTTTTTGTTTAATAAGAGGGTATTTTTAGTATTACTTATAGGCATTGCTGTAATGGGCGCGCTGGCTGCTGGTTTTCATAGGGACGCTGCTTTCGCCGCTTCAACAAGCAACGAAACGGAAGGCAATGCAACCAATCCTTCAGATGGGGCACCAAGAGGTATTGATCCGCGAGCAAAACATGAGGATGTCCGCAGACCATATGTAACAGCGGCGAACGGCGTCGCAATGCTCATAGATGAGAATATGGGCGGCACAAATTTTCTGCCGCTAAAGACCTCATTGCCCGCATTCAAGGCGTTTGATATTTCCTTCGATCGTAAAACGCTTCTTTACTCCCCACTCAAAGAAGGTCGTCCGAGCGGCGTTCTTTTAATGGAAGACCTGGACACCGGAGTAGGCAAACGAGTCACCAGCCAGATAGTTATGTCGGCATCGATGTCGCCGGTCGATCAAGGCAAGATCGCCTACACGCTGGCGAGTGAACATGGATTCGGACTCGGTATCGCAGATATGGAAACGGGCAGCGATACTGTCATTGTCGAGCGCAATGTTTTTGCGGAACTCGTCGAATGGGATCAGGATGGCCAATCAGTTAGATATTTTACGACTACGCCGGTAGAGTCATTAAAGCTCCGACCTACCTTTGACGGCCGTGATTTTTCCGGTTACGAGAACGGACAGGAAAATGACAGCACTTTGTTCACGGCGTCGCACGACGAACATGAAACGGTGCTTACACCACAGGTGTTCAACCTTGAAACGCGGCTGACGAAATACCCGGATTCTGAAACACCAGCAGGGTTTCCAAAAGTAGGACGTAACTCACGTGTTCCTCTTGAGTTTAGGCCGGAGGATGTTGACAAAAATGGCACTTCGACAGCGAGGGCATTCTCGATCAGATCCGCTGACGGTTCTCATGTAGTGTCCGGCGGCGACCTGGTCGCTACTGGTAAAATAACCGTCAAAAACATCGCGACTGGCCAAACAACTGTTCTCGGCCCTGTTGCGCTTTCTAAAGTATTAAACAATGGAATTCTCATAAAGAGGTTTGAGCCGTCTAAAACCATAACAGAATACATAGATTGGAACGGCAATATTACCGAACTGGCGACAGTCGTGGTGGACTATAACCTTCCCATGGCTAATTCGACGATGGTTCAGGGCGGCGATGGATATTCTTCACCCGGAAACTGCAATATTACAGCACACTCTGAAAACATGGCCTATGCCTATGATTTTCGGAACAATACGGTCGGAGCACACGCTCTTGCGGTTGCTGACGGGCTTGTTGTTTTTACAAGTGCCTCGATGACGTGCAATTTCACACAGCCCGGCTGTGCCGATTACAGCGCGACCGGCTGCCCCGGATTTTATCTGGGCAATCAGGTTATCATTCAGCATGCAGACGGGGCATATTCTGTATTTTCGCACCTTCAGACAAATTCGATCCAGGTTGCGGTCGGCACGAATGCTTGTCAGGGACAATATGTAGCTCGGCAAGGGCACACGGGTTCGGTCACCGGAACTTTTAACGGCTGCGGAGATCATTTACATTTTCAACGCCAGCTGACACCGGATATGGCCGGACAGTCAGTCCCGGTAACATTCTCGGATGTCGCATCACAACCGCTCTCATGCGGGTCGGCGTATAACACTTCAAGTGCGGAGATCACGCATAATATTGGCACTAGTTCAGCAAGTTTTGCGATCGCGGGCGGAAATGGTTCCGTAAGCGTGACCTCGAACGGATGCAGATGGGACGCTATCAGCCAAAGCAGTTGGATCACAATAACATCTCCCTCAGGTGGCAGCGGTGCCGGAGCGGGCAGTGTTAGTTACACGGTTTCGAACAATTCAGCAGGCGGGGCACGAACGGGAACGATGCTTATCGGCGGACGCATTTTTACAGTTACCCAATCGGGTGGCGGAGTTACAAATGCCGCACCTGTCGTCAACGCGGGTGTCGATCAGACAGTGGCTGTTGTCAGTGGCGCGGTGCTTTCCGGCACAGTGTCTGACGACAATCTTCCGGCCCCACCGTCGGTTACCTCGACTTGGTCGAAGGTTAGTGGTCCTGGAAGCGTTTCGTTTGCAAATGTAAATAATCCAAGCACAACTGCTACATTTTCTATCGCGGGTATCTATACGTTGCGTTTGACGGCGAATGACGGTGCGCTCTCGGCTTCGGACGACGTGCGGATCGTTGTAAATATTTCCGGTGGCGGAGGCATTCTAGCGGCAACTCAAACGGTTCCGAATAGTGCCGTCGATCTTACAAGCGAAGGTACTGCTGACTGGGTCCACTGGGGTTTTACCGATGATACAAGTGTTGACCGCAAAAGCGGTATCACACCTCAGATCAGCAATTTTACGCGGCTCGGGTCCATAAACACCTTGCGAAGCAGCTCCAATGGGGTTCCGACGGTCACATATAATTGGACGAACGGGACACCGAACGCAGGATCGCAAAGTTCTACATCCACTGTTTACGTCTATGGTGTCGGCAACGGATTTGAATTTACTTTACCGGCGGACACATTTCAACGCACCTTTAAGTTATATGTAGGGGTTTGGCGCGTGACGGGCAGGCTCGAGGCGGAGATCAGCGACGGCAGCTCTTCACCGGTCATCGACAATTCGCTCTCGACAGTTTATCCAAATGGCGGGTTGAACGGCATGTACACCATAACTTATGCCGCGACTTCACCTGGACAGACGCTGAAGGTGCGGTGGTTTATCGAGAGTAACACCTATCCTGTTGGTAACATCAACATTCAATCAGCGACCTTGACAGGCGGCGTAGCGACGCCTACCGCTACAGCAACTGCAACGCCGGGCGCGGGAACGCTCTCCGGAAGCCGGGCGGCAATTCCGACAAACGTGAATTTATCTACAGAAGGTACAGCTGACTGGGCACACTGGGGATTAACGACACCTTCAACTTTCAATCACAAAAGTGGTGTTACTCAGCAGATCAGCAATCTAACGGCCTTAGGAAATGGCTCGATCGAGCGTTATACCAACAACTCAAACTTATATTCCTGGACGGGCGGCACCCCGACAGCTTCTACGACGAATACTGCAACGGGCGATTACGTCATTGGGCTTAACAATGGCTTTCAGATAACTGCGCCTGCCAGTACGACTACACGTACGTTAAAAGTGTATGTCGGGTTATATACCGCGGGCGGAAAGCTCGAGGCACGTCTAAGTGACAGCAGTGCGCCGGTTTACGTCGACACCTCGCTATCGAACTCCAGCTCAACGACCAACGCGGTTTACACATTGACTTACAAGGCGGCATCAGCAAACCAGACGTTAACTGTAAAATGGACGGTCAATACTAGCTTTACTCAATGGGGCAACGTCACGTTACAGGCAGCGACACTCGTCGTGAATACAGGAACGCCGACCAATACGCCGACAAACACTGCAACTGCTACGGCGACGGCAACATTTACACCAACGCCGACCAACACCGCGACATTTACGCCGACGAGAACCAATACGGCTACACCAACGGCAACCAGTACATTTACACCGACTCCGACAGCGACGAACACGTTTACGCCAACCAGAACGAATACCGCAACACCGACGGCAACAAACACATTTACTCCGACGCCAACTGCGACAAACACATTCACACCGACGCCTACAGCGACCAGTACTTTCACTCCGACTGCGACAGCGACTAACACATTTACGCCGACAGCGACCGCTACCAGTACATTCACACCGACGGCAACGGCGACTAATACATTTACGCCGACACCGACGGCGACAGAAACCTTTACGCCGACAGCTACTTCGACGGCAACGGCTACCGAGACTGGAACATTTACTCCTACCCCGACGGCTACAGAAACGTTTACGCCAACGCCTACTGCGACGGAGACATTCACCCCAACATCAACTGCAACGGCGACTGAGACGGGGACATTCACGCCGACTGCCACAGCTACGGAAACTTTTACTCCAACACCGACTTATACGGTAACGGACACTCCAACGCCTACCGCGACGGAGACGTTCACTCCAACTGCGACGGCTACTGAAACTTTTACGCCAACACCGACCGCGACGGAAACGTTTACACCGACGTTAACTGCGACCGCAACAGAGACCGCAACCTTCACGCCAACGGGTACGGCTACTGAAACATTTACGCCAACTCCGACCGCGACAGAGACATTTACTCCTACACCGACCGCGACGGAAACGTTCACACCGACTGCTACGTCGACAAATACCTTTACGCCTACGGCAACTGCGACAAACACATTTACGCCGACGCCGACTGCCACGAGTACATTTACACCGACAGCCACTTCGACAATGACAGCGACTGCCACGGCGACAGTGACAGCCACCTTCACTCCGACCGCTACAGCAACCGCAACAGCCACACCATCCGGCTCACTTTCAGTGAGCAGAGCTGCGATGCCAACAAATATTAGCCTCTCAACCGAAGGAACAGTCGATTGGGCTCATTGGGGATTGTCTACACCGACAACCTTCAATCACAAGAGAAACGTCACTCAGCAGATCAGCAATTATGCTGTTTTGGGTACGGGAGCGATCCAGCGGTATACGAACAATCCAAACTTTTATAGCTGGACTGCAGGAACACCGACTACTTCGGCGACTAACACGCCAACTGGTGTTTATGTCATTGGCCAAAACAATGGATTCCAAATAACTGTGCCTGCCGGTACGACAGCTCGCACGCTGAAGATGTATGTCGGTCTGTGGGCCGCCGGCGGAAAATTTGAGGCAAGCCTTAGCGATGGTAGTGCTCCGGTTTATCTCGACACAACGCTTTTGAATTCAACCGACACTAGCAACGCTGTCTACACGCTCAACTTTAAGTCGGCATCAGCTGGACAAACCCTGACGATCAAGTGGACTGTTAGCTCGATCTTCAATGCATGGAGCAACGTCACACTGCAAGGGGCGACGCTACAGTAATTATGGGGGAAACGACAAACGTACAATTGCCCTTGAGCTTGAAAGCCGCAGGGGTGATTTACCTGTCGTTTGCCTTTACGTTGAGCTTCTATCATTTTCAAACGATCGATTATCCATTTTTGCCGGATAGGCGCGAGTTTCATCAGGGGGTGATCCGGGGCGATTTCAATGCGCCGTATCAATATCGCATTCTGTCACCATGGCTGACTGAGGTTCCGTCGATAATGGCTGAGAAAACCTTGGGGCTATCTACGAGCAAGCAGGCCGCGTTGACTCGCGAATTCTTTTACTTGCTGCAGCGGCTGATCGCAACTTTTTTATTGTTTCTCGTTTTCCATTTGTATCTAACAAAATGGTTTACGTCTGAGATAGCATTTAGCGGCACGCTCATACTTGCCGGACTGCACATCTTTACTTTTCGAAGCTATTTCTTTCAACCGGATTCACCGCTGCACCTTCTTCTCCTGACGACAGGGGCATATTTAATGTCGCGCGGAGAATACAAAGGCTGGCTTTACCCGTTAACAATAGTTGGCACCCTAAATCGAGAGACTTTTGGCCTGATCGTTCCGCTTCATATGGCTTTTTTCGGTTTTCGGAAGAAAACTCTGTTACACTCGGCTGGATTGCTGATGGTTTGGCTCGCCGTACAGCTTTCTCTGCGAGGAGTCTTTGGTATCCGGCCAAGATTTCCGGATAGGCCGCTCGTGACCAATTTTTATGAGAGTCTTTGGCCGTTGTTCCTGTTCTCGCTGATGTGGGTCATCCCGCTCATTTATTTCAGGCGGCTTCCGGCCACTTTTCGCTGGATGATGGCACTTTTTGCTCCACCGCTGATAATCGCGAATATTATTTATGGAAAAGTCGAGGAAACGCGTCTTTTCTTAGACTTGGCATTGGTCATTATTCCGGCAACCTTGTTTATTCTGTTCGGTAACACGGTATCTTCGACCGAGGACGTCATCAGTTTTAAAACGGCCTAGTTAACCGAGTTCAGAGCTGGAGAAAATTGAAATGAATAAGAAATGTCTGATAACTGGTGGAGCAGGTTTTTTGGGAATCAACCTGATCAGACACCAGCTCAAAAAGGGTTGGACCGTTAGTTCGCTGGATAAGGCCGAATTTATTTTTGATGACGTCAGGGATGACACATCTATCCTTCTTGGTGATATTCGCGATCGCGAATTTGTCGACCGCTCGATGGAAGGGATGGATATCGTAGTCCATTGTGCGGCCGCACTTCCACTCGACACAAAAGAGGACATCATGACGACCGAAGTTGACGGTACGCGAAATGTTCTCGAATCCGCGCTTGAGCATGGTGTCGATCGCGTGATTCATATCTCTTCGACTGCGGTTTACGGCATACCGGATCATCATCCGCTTTATGAGACCGACCGGCTTCAGGGAGTAGGTCCATATGGAGAGGCCAAGATCCTGGCCGAAGGAATTTGCCAGGAACTCCGCGATAAAGGTTTATGTGTTCCCATTCTCAGGCCAAAGAGTTTTGTCGGACCCGAACGCCTCGGTGTATTTGCGTTGTTATACGATTGGGCGCATGACGGAAAGAATTTTCCGATTCTCGGCAAAGGCCAAAATCTCTATCAGCTCCTCGATGTCGAAGATCTTTGCGACGCGATCTATTTGGCCGCTACGGGCGACCGAGAAAAGGTTAATGACACGTTTAACATTGGGGCCGAGAAATATGAGACGCTTCTAAAAGACTTTCAGGCCGTCCTGGATCGTGCGGGATTTGGAAAGCGGATCAAAACCGTGCCATCCGGCCCTGTAATATTTGGTTTGAAAGTATTGGAAGCCTTGCGCCTGTCGCCGCTGTATCAGTGGATATATGAAACGGTTGATAAAGAATCTTTTGTTTCGATCGAAAAAGCGCAGAAACAGCTCGGCTATTCTCCAAGGTTTTCAAACAAGGATGCGCTGATACGTAATTACGACTGGTATTGCAGCAACCTGGCCAGATTTGAGAACAAATCCGGCACGTCGCATACAGTGCCGTGGAGTCAGGGAGCTCTGAAAGTGGCAAAAGCCTTTTTCTAGTGAGCGATATTTGCTTACTGGGAAGTTTTTTGGGGGTTCAAAATGTCTGATCAATTATCTGCAACTATGCAGAACAATGCAGCGGGAGAGGTGGTGATCAATAAGAACAAACTAAGACTCTTGGTCGAGGTCATGCGGCCATATCAATGGTCGAAGAACCTGTTTGTCGTCATCCCGCTTCTGTTTGCAAAGAGGATGTTTGAGGCGGATGCCCTCGGGCATTCGCTAATGGCATTTGTCGTTTTTTGTTTCCTGGCGAGCTCTCTATATATATTCAACGACTGGATCGACATCGAAGAAGACCGCGCTCACCCCTTGAAACGCAATCGTCCGCTTAGCTCAGGTCTTTTGCCGGTACCTTTTGCATTAGCTGCTTCAGTGTTTCTGGTTTTAGGAGCACTTGCCATTGCATCGCTCGTCAGTTTCCAATTTCTGTTTGTTGCTGTACTTTATTTCGGCCTTACGCTGGCATATTGCCTCAGCCTGAAACGCTACATAATTCTGGATTGTATTGCGATCTCTTCAGGATTCGTTTTACGTGTTGTTGGCGGTGCGGTAGCGATCAGTGTGGTAGCGAGCCATTGGCTGATCGCGTGCGCATTTCTTCTGTCATTATTCTTGGCTTTTTCAAAACGACGGCAGGAATTGGTGCTGTTGTCGAAGGATGCCGTTGGGCACAGAGCAGTCTTAGGTGAATATACCGTCTCGTTTCTCGAGAGAGCAAATATCATTGTGATCGGGGCTGCGATCGTTTCATATGCCCTTTACACGGTTGCTCCCGAGACGATAGAGAAGTTTCACACGACTGCATTGATCTACGGAGCAGTATTTGTTATCTATGGACTGCTGCGATATCTGGCTCTTATCGATCACTCTGAAAATGGTGGCGATCCCAGTAAGATGCTTCTTCGAGACAGGCCGTTGATGATAACTGTCGCTGCCTGGGCGGTCTATAATGCCATCGTCATATATCACACCGTGCTGTTCCCCAACTTTGTATTTCCGTTCTAGACTCTCCCGCGACTAAGTACTTACTTCGCTCCAAGCCCTCACAGGCATTCAGAAGAAAACACCGTCTCGGTCTGGTTTTTCGCACGTCGCTCTCATGTTAATGTTGCACGCATAAAAATATTACCTAATGATGATATGTTTTAGGATACTTTCGCTACCGGAGCGGTATTTTTTGTTGGATAAAGCGTGAGATGTTTCGGCGGTTCTTTGACGATATCGGGCGGCGATAAGGCAACCTTGTGTGCCAATTTACAATCATTGTCCAAGTATGTGCAAATATGGGTTAAAATCATTGATTTCAATAGCTTACATGTTTGTTAGACATCGCCTTACAGTTTCTTGGCAAAACTTGGGGTGGTGGCGCAAGATCATTGTAACTGTAATGAGATCAATAAATTAACGTGTCCCACTCGTTCCTGGGAGAGAGTGGGGCGCTGGGCTTAGTCATACGAGGCTCGTATTAATCATGGACAACGCAAAGACCTAATTTGCAATCAACTCATCGGAACGGAGTAATTATTCCGAAAAAATTTATCTTGACATGCGCCAGCTCTTATTATAAATTAGCCCCGTTCACGATTCTGCTTGTTATCTTCGGATCTCGCGTTCACCTTTTCTTCGTAATACCGTAATCGGAGCTCTTTAAAAGTTTTTTTGCTAATGGGTTCATTTAGAACAAGATCGTATCTAGTATTGTCCGCGCAATGTTTCGGGGTGTTGCTGTTTGTTGGGCTGCTTGTGGAAGCATATATGCAGAACCTTGTGGCGGCTGCTAATAATGGTCATCCGGTTAGCGTTGAAAAGTCGGGCAATTTGTTTTTAGCGACTTCCACTCCGACAGCAGTGCCAACCGGGTCACCTGCGATCAATGGAACAGTTAGATACGCGAACGCAGTGGGTTCGCCGGCTACGCGTTTCGTTTCGAACGTGCAGATAGTTGGCGCAGGTTCGCCAAATATTTCTACGACGACCGGTTTCCCGGATGGGACCTATTCGCTTACCGGCATATCCGGAGGCTCATATACGGTTACGCCGACAAAGACAGGTGGTCTCAACGGGGCGATAAACTCTTTTGACGCGGCGAGGGTGGCTCAGCACGCCAGTGGATTGAACTTTCTGACTGGATATCAATTGACAGTCGCAGATGTAAGCGGAAACGGAGTTGTTACATCGTTCGACGCGGGTCAGATCGCACGATTCGCGGCGGGGTTGCCAAATACACTACAAACTGGAACCTGGAAATTTATTCTCGCGAGCAATAGTTACACATCCGTGCCAGGAGCATTCAACGGTCAGGACTATCTGGCGCTGCTCATGGGAGAGGTTTCTGGAAACTGGATAAACGCAGCGTCACCAACCAGCACGGCAACGAGCACGCCAAGCAACACTTCAACCAGTACAGCGACAGCGACGCCTACGAGTACGCCAACTTTACCGCCAACGCCGATCTCGACGCCGACCGGCAATAACATTGTGTTGGATCCGTCTACTGTGTATCAGACAATGCGCGGATGGGAAGCAGTTGGCGAGGCCGCCCAACTCTTCTCACCGGCATGGAGCAACTATAAAAACCCATTGCTTGATCAGGCCGTAAATGATCTGGGAATCAATCGCATTCGTCTGGAGGTCAAGAGTGGGATCGAGAATCCGGTAGATTATTTTGCGCAATGGCAGGCTGGGCAAATCAATGAAGACCAGTACAATGCCAAACGTTACGAGATAATCAATGATAACAGTGATCCCAACACGATTAATCCGAACGGGTTCAAATGGTCATCTTTTGATTCGACGATCAATCAGATCGTGCTCCCGATGCGACAACGTTTACAGGCCCGAGGTGAAACCCTTTGGGTCAACGTTTGTTATGTCGATTTTGGATCGTCGAGCTTTGAGCATAAGAATAATCCCGCAGAATATGCGGAGTTTGTGCTTGCGACATATCAGCACATGCAGAATACGTTTGGCCTGGTGCCGGATTCATGGGAAGTTATTCTTGAACCTGATACTACGTCAGCGGGTTGGTCGGCTTTACAAACTGCAAGCGCGATCAAGGCGGCAGGAGATCGTCTGCTAGCCAACGGATTTACTCCAAATTTTACATCTCCATCTACCACCAATGCAGCAAATGCACCGGGTTACATAGATCAGATCGCTGGAACAACAGGCGCGATGCAATATGTAGGAGAGTTTTCTTACCATCGCTATGCGGGTGGCTCATCTGCAACGCTGACAGAGATCGCTAATCGCGCGGTTCTTTACAACAAAAAAACGGGAATGCTTGAGTGGATCGGCGCCGACTACGACACGCTGCACACCGACCTAAAACTTGGACGTGACTCGTCATGGCAGCAGTTCTGTTTAGCCGGGCCAACAAGTTGGGGGCCGGATACGGGTGACCGATACTATCTTGTTGACGACACAAACGTGACTTCGCCGGTTATCACGATGGGGAACGAAACCAAATTCCTGCGTCAGTACTTTAAGTTTATTCGTGCCGGAGCCCAGAGGATCGAAGCACTTACAGGTAATGCGAATTTCGATCCATTGGCTTTTGTAAATGCTAACGGGAAATATGTTGTGGTTGTGAAGGCAGGAGGAAGCGGCAGTTTTAACGTCCAGGGGCTGCCACCCGGGGTTTATGGCATAAAGTACACAACCGGCAGTCAATACGATATTGACCGTGCCGACATTTCATTGAGCACTGGCCAAACTTTGGCTACCTCGATTCCTCAGGCGGGGGTAATTACCATATACGCAAGGTAATGATCGACGGCGTATTAATGACCTAGCTGATAAACCAGGACTTGATGGCCGGGGTCTTGCTGATCGCTAAACACAAGCTTTAGGTCTTGCAACGCAGTATTTTTGTCCGCCAGAAAAGCCGCAGCATCACTCTTTCGCCGCTCGCTAAACACTAAGTAATCAACTCGCCGGGATCTCGCATATTCTACGATTCTTGATAGTTCTTCCTCGGGCAGATATAGGTGTTTTGCGTTAGCGTAAAATGCAGGTGTGATGTGCGAGGATATGACGATGGGATGTTCCTGATCTGAATGTTCCTTTATCCATGAACCTGCTGCCTTTTCTTCGAAAGGCACATTTTTAATATCTTCCGGCTTGAGAGCAAGAAGGGCCCTCGGTGCCGAAAATACCAACAACAAGATCACAATACAAGCGCTAAGAATGATTGGCCGAAGCTCCCGCCGAGTTGGAAAAGACGATTTCCAGAGCCTTGCCAGCCACACGCAGAATTCTGCAATTCCGCGCGCGGTCCAGGCGACCAACAGAGGTATGATCGGGAACAAATATCGAAGTTCCACTGCTGATGCCGCATATCCCAGTAGCGTACACATCACGAACGAAAATAGAAATAGCTCTTTTGCTACTCTGGTTCGAGTCCAAGGGCCAAAGAAAAATCCCACTATCGCAAAGAGCGCAAATGGTATAGGCAAGATCACCGGAAAATAGCGACGCAACTGATATTTCAGTAGAAATATTGCTTTCGCCCCAAGTATGTAAACATCGGACAATAGGCCGCGAAAATTGAAAGAAGTCGGAGTTGTTGCCTTAGTCGTCGCCGGAGTTGACGCCGGAATGTCGGGTATAAATTTCGTTTCGTAATCATCGCCCCACAATCTGTCCTTCAATGTCATGCGGCCGTCACCTGACAACCCGAGGAACGACCCTTCGAAATCTGCGGCCGGGAGGTTGACTGCGATCTTTTGACTCAATGTCCAACTACCTGTCTTGTGATGTAAGAACAAACAATAGGGCAGAAAAAGAGTGGCAAACCCCAAAAGCAGAATCAGATAGTTAAGCCCGGAACGCACAACGCCAACATTCGCGCAGCAGAATTTAGCACCCAACATCAATATGAACATCAACAAAAGATAGCCGATGGCTTCGGGTTTGGTTAGAAAAGCGATTCCCAGAAGAAGTCCGGTGGTGAGAAACAACTGCCAGTTCTGTTTACTCAAGGCACGCCATCCTAAAAGCACACAGGTGGTCAGGGTCAGAGTATAAAACGATTCAGTCATGACCCAGCCGGAGGACTTGATCAAATAGGGATGAAAGATGACGAGTGCTGCACCAACATAGGCGGATGGACGCCCAAAAAGATCACGGATCAGAAAAAAGGTGGGAATAATTAACAGCGAGCCGGCGACCAGCGATACAAACCTACCGCTAAAATCACGCTCTGCGAAAAACAATGACGAAATTCCGGTTAGAACCGAATACATCGGCGACCAGTAGGCACTGATCCCACCGGCAAGATCGCCAGACACAAATTTCTCTCCGAGGGTTGTGTAATACGCTCCGTCACCGTTGATGACTGATTCCTGCGGAATGAAAAGATATCGAATAAGGAAGGCGAGCAGAACGCTTGCCAATAGAAAAAGGCCTTCGCCGGAGAGATAAGAGAATCGTGGACGAGTGCTGGGTTCCTCGTTTGCGGGAGTCATATTACAGGGTATTGGTTTCGTGACTTGTCCTCATGCCTAGAATACGCGGGATGCGATACCAAAACCAGCAGAGGACAAAGACCACGCCACTGTAAAAGAAATACAATAGCTGCCATGGCACAGTCATTAATGCGAATAGTAATCCCCGCTTTCTCGCGTAGAAAGTGAGTATCTGTCTGTTGAGAATGACGATAGCTATTAGACATGCGGCTAAAACGAAGAACACCGCAGGTTTCCAAATTGCGAACGGAAGCAAGAGCAGTGAGATGGCAAGCAGAACAGCGCTCAGGCGGTCCTGGGTTTTCAGGTTCATGTCATTGATCATTCCTTCTTCTTCAAGGATGAGTCGTGACCATGGAAGTGCCCGACATAGTATTTCCGTGCGCAAATGTCCTACCACTTTCCACTTCTTTAAGTGTTTGGCCTGAATCGTCGGGTCGAGTAGAATATGATTGCCTGCCTTTTTGAGTCGAAAGCCCAGGTCGATGTCCTCGATCATAGGTGCCCCAAACTTCTTACAATCAAACCCGCCAAATTTGAGAAACACATCGCGCCTTATCGCACCAAGGCCGGCCCAGAAGGTTGACGCCTCGCTGCTGGAATTTTGATGCACGAAATGATGCTGAAGATTTTTGTATTGCGATAGAAAGTTTTTTTCAGCGGGCTCGTCATCGTATGAGCCGAACAGAGCCGAAATTTGAGGCTGCTTTTCAAAACGGTCTGCTACGAGGCCTATCGTTTCCGGCTGAACAACGACATCGGCATCGACGAAAAATAAAATTTCTCCGTTAGAACTTTCCGCTGCCAGGTTGCGCGCTGCTCCGGGGCCTGACTGTTTAGTAGTCGACAAGACCCTGGCTCCGTAACTCTTGCAGATCTCCGCGCTGGCATCGGTCGAGCAATCATCGACAGCTATGATCTCGAACGAACGATAGGTCGAGCTTGTAATAGCATCGAGGCATGTCGGCAGAAAATGCGCGCCGTTATAAACCGGGATGATGATCGTAATGTATGGGTTAGCCGACATTGATTCTACATTCAGACCTGAGCCGGTGCGGGAGCGTTGCTTTTTGCTTTTTCACGTTTTGATCCGACGATGGCACGAGTAAGTTGAACCGGCTGAAAGACGATGCTCGACCAGAGGAAAACTTCGTTGGTACAGTAGCAAGCTTTAGCCTTGATCTGTTCCCGCAGCTTATTGGCTTCTTCTGAGTCCCAGATCTCGAAGAAAGAATTGTTTCTCAAATTGCCCAGAGGGAAATGCTGTTCGCACATACTGACATCGCCGTTTGCATAAACCACGCCGGTCAACACGCCTGCTTTGCAGGGAATGTACTGCGACTCCGACTCGATAGTTTTTACTTTTGCCCACTGAAGCAGCGGTTCGACTGTTGCCCCAAAACGCGTTTTTTCTCTATCGCTCCAAACCTCAGCGACATGCCGATACAGGTCTTTGTATTTCTGTAACGCAGGCCCTTGCAGCGACGGATTCTTACGGTCGCCTCTAATTATCGCCAGATTGTGATGTTCGATGCTCGGACAATTGTCATGCAGGTATTCCGTCAGTTGCCAGATCTCATCCATGTTCTCGCTCATCGCAACCGTGTTCGAATGAATGCGGAATCGCGGATCTTCTTTGTTCAAGCGCGCGAGCATTTCGTACGTCTCCATCGCTTTTTTGAACGACTGTGGATTGCCGCGAAAATTATTGTGATACTCCGGCATTCCGTCGAGCGATATCTCGCACACAAATAGTTCGAGCGATTTATTCTTCATCAACTGGCGAAGCTGTTTCTCGGTGCGATCGGTAAAGTAACCGTTTGTCGGTACATAGATATTCTTAACCTTGTTGTTGTTGATAAAAAGCTCGCAAATATCCGCAAACTCGCCCCGAATAAACGGCTCGCCGCCTGAAAGGTTCAGGTTCTCGAACTCACCAAGTTCGAGCGACAGTTTCTCAAATTCCTCAAACGTGAGATCGTTGCGCTGGTTCAATTCCTTCCAGTAGAAGCAATGTTCGCAAGTCAGATTGCATATCGAGTTGATGAAAACGATCATGAAAGGGGGCGTTTGCCGCTTTCCGGAATTAGCCGCTTTCATCGAGAGTTTTGTGTGTCGGGCTACGCGTGAAACTATATTCATAACAATAGGTCCTTGGTTAATTTCCTTGTACAAACGATTTTGCAGATCGTAATAACTGCCGGAAGCTCATATACCGGTCAAAAGTCGCCGAGGGCAGCATCTCAAGAGTGCTTTGCTTTTTTAGATAGTAGGCGTCAATTCTTTCGAGTGATGAAAAATCGCTTTGCGGCGAAATTTTTCCGAGCCTGACGGAACAACTTGCTCCGAAATTGTCGGCAGCAATATCTTTCACTGAGTCATTGTACCTGCCAAATGGATACGCAAACGTCACTGTGTCGTGCCCGAGTGCATCTTCGATAGCTGACTTTGAGGCAACGATCTCATCTTCTGCTTCCGCACGGGTGAGCTTAGTTAGATCAGGATGCGTTTTGGTATGCGATCCAAACTCTATCCCCGCAGCATTCAGTTCTTTGATCTCACTCCACGAAAGTAACTCGCTGCGTGGAAAATCCGACGGATTTCCACCCCAATCATTATACTTTCCGCAGAAATCGGTGACGAGAAAAACTGTGGCGCAAAAACCATACTCGTTGAGAACAGGGAAGGCATGGGTATAGAAATTTCTGAAGCCGTCATCGAAGGTCAAAACAATTGGCTTTTCAGGCAATTTACGTCCATCCTTTAGCGATGAAACAAGGTCACGCAGCGAAAGCGAGCTGTAACCGGCTTCACTCAAGTGTTTTACTTGACGACGGAAAACATCGGCCGAAGTGGATATCACGGAACCACTTTCATCGATAGAATGATATGTGAGGATAGGTACTCGCACTGTTTATTCAAGATGCATACTCGACCGCTTTTCTGTTCGAGCCGTTTTGCGAAGCAAGCGCCGCAGTGCTTTTATTGCGGCTTCGCTTCTCCTTAATTTCGTCTATCAGGCCAAGATACTTCTCCAGATGCGGTTCTTCGTTCCAGTATTTGAGATAGGCCTGATAACCTTTCTCGCCCAGCTCATCGCGAAGAACCGGATCGTTAGCCAGCTTTTTCATCGCGGCTACAAGTTCATCTTCATTACGGTAAATGAAACCGCCTTCGCTGTCATCGACGACCTCCGGCAACGCACCGAGATCGTTGACGATAACCGGCGTCTTGTGCGAAAAGGCCTCGATAATTATTATCCCAAAAGTTTCATAGCATATCGACGACACGAGAACTGCTGTTGCTGCAGCGTACAGGTCGGCAAGCTCGTCCTGAGAAAGCCGCCCGAGAAACTTAATGTTTGGACAATCTTTTGCCTGGTCTTCGAGAGCAGCTCGATAGTTGCCGTCGCCTGCGATCATCAGGTCAAACTGATCATTTTTGCGAAAAGCGTTGATCAGATTCTGCACGCCTTTTATGTACTCAAGACGTCCGACAAAAAGAAAAAATGGCCGCGATCGCTTAGCCGGTTTTTCCTGAGTATCGTTTGCAGGTCGTCGCGGAAGAAAATACGGCATATGCTCGATCGGTATGTCCAAACCCATGTCGAGATGCTTGTGTAAAGTAAACCTGCTCGGCGACAGAAAACGATCGACATGTTTCAGCATCCTGTCCATCAGGCTTGTATGCCGCCATAATTGCGGCGGCCTTTTGCCGCGAAGCTGACACATCGTACAGCTTTTTTTCGAACAAACCTCTCGGTCATATTTCCATAGAACGTGCATCGGGCAGACCAGCCAATGTTCATGCGCGGTATAGAGTTTGATCGCGTTGCCATAACTCAAAGCCTTGATGCCTATCAGGGACATGTTGTTATAGTGAATGACATCGTAGTTGTTATTTTCCAGCGCGGTTTTAAGTTCGCTCTTAAAAAACGGGATGCCGGTTTGCTGCGTGAGCAACGGCGACAACACGCCCTTACTGCTTTTTAGCGGACGTACTGTTACCCGTTCATGATTTGGAAAATTGCCGGTCGGCGGCTTCCCATTCATCAGCAGAAACGAATCCTCGCAGTAAAAAACATCGACAGAGTGGCCGCGGCGGGCAAGCTCATTGGACAAGCGATAGATGTGCATGCCGTCCCCGCCGAAATTAAACGGCGGATAAAACGTGGACACCATGCAAAACTTAAGAGGCTTTTCCATCGAAATATCTAGTTTCTTGCGAGCTCCCTGAATATTTTAAGCGTATCTTCGGCAGCGCGTTTCCAACGAAAATTTTGCGACCTCTCAATGCCGTCTGCTTTCATTTGTTGCCGAGCAGATTCGTCATTGAGCACATTGCGTATAACTGCGGCCATTTCGTCAGCTTTGAGCGGATCAAAATAACGTCCCACCGGCCCGAGCACTTCCGGAAGTGATCCTGTTTTGCTTGCCGCAACAGGAGTTCCGCACGACATAGCTTCTATGGCAGGCAGTCCAAAACCCTCTTCCAATGATGGAAAGACTAACAGCGTCGCAGCGTTATAGAGATATGCGAGATCTTCGTCAGGTATGAAACCAGTAAAGATCACACGATCCTCAAGACCAAATTTAGAAACTTTCGCTTTCAGGTCAGGATAGGCCGAAAAGAAAGGATCGTCCTTATAATCGCCAACCAGAACCAGCTTAAGTTTGTTGTCGCCCGAATCCGCGATCTGCTTGAACGCATCGATCAGAGTGTTCAAATTTTTGTGAGGGCTGATTCCGCCGACATATAAAAGGAAACGTTCGCCGTTACGCAGCCCATGTTTTTCCAGCGTCGTTACAAAGCCGTTATTGGTCGGAAGCACTTTAAATACAGGGCGAGCGGCCTCTGAGATAAGGCGTATTTTCGATTCCGGCAGCGAGAAGTACTTGACGATTTCCTTCTTTGAATATTCCGAAACGGTCGCGACCATGTCAGCTTGTTTTATCGCCACCCTTTGCTTTAGTTTCCAGAAATACTTTGATTTTGCATTTGGAAATATGAGCGATGGATGATGATCGGCGATCACATCATGCAGCGTTAGCAAAACTTTTGTGCGATTCAAAATAGGGAAATACGAATACACAGCCGGGAAGAAAAAGACATCGACATTATGCCGGTAAACTTCACGGCTCATCGCCCAGATGTCTTTTATAGAACGGCTTCCATCAGCCGAAGCTGCCTCTACCTGTGATTGCGAAGTTTTTGGCGAAATGAGTTGAACGCGTTCAGGGATGTCGTCCGTTCCGGCGGTTTCGCTGTCTATAAAGAAAAGATAATCGTTTTCTTTATCGACCAGCATCAGAGCTTCGAGAAGCTCTCGGGTAAATCTTCCGAAGCCGCGCTTATTGCCCCAACAACTGGCATCGACACCGATCTTCATACGATTTTCAAAATCCCGGCGAGACGGCCTTTACCCGTCGTGCGATCGAAACGAGAGCGCCCAATTGTAGATAGCCGCGATGAAAAGTCCACTGATATATCCAATAACGAATAGGTACGCGGCACCGATAAGGCTTCCGACAAAGGAGACCGAATATCCTATAAGGAATTGATCCAGCAATCCCATGTGAGGGCCGACGACCGGCCCGCCTTTGAGCACGAGAAAGTTTGTAGCAAGAAAAATTAGGACAGCGCCGATCACTCCCAGGACAAAACCAAGTATGTGGCCGTTCAACTTAACAAAAGTCTTGCGCAGGATCTGCTCTTCTTCCAAAATGCCCACTGTATGCTCGGCGTAATCGCCGTCAGGCTGCTGCAAATTAACTTGATCGTGAGTCGACATATTTATGAAATTCGTTTCGGCACCAAAGGCTGTGTGGAGTTCAAGAGGGCAGAGTCTTTTACGTCCTCCTCCTTCATTTCCTCATGATATTCATTATCCACATTTACGCCCCAAACGTCATAGTTCGCTCCGAGAATGTTCTTTACAGAAAGCATTGCGGTTAGCATCGAATGATCTTGATTGTTGTATTTATGCATGCCGTTGCGTCCGACAAGATACATATTCGGCATTCCCGCCAGGAAGTCGCGAATAGTATCCACTGCGGTAACATATTCGCCGTCATAAACCGGATAGGCCTTTGGCATTCGCACCACCGCTCCGTCCTCGACGTCCTTGGGGTCGACGAGTCCTAAAATTCCAAGCTCTTTGGTCCCAAGAGCGACCAGATCAGCGTCACTCATTGTCCATAAGCCGTCGCCCTCGAAACAGAAATACTCTAATCCTAAACAAGTCTTGTTCGGATCGGGCACCATGTTCGGGCTCCAGTTCTTAAAGTTTTGGATACGGCCGACCTTAACATCCGAATCGTGAATGTATATCCAGTTGTCCTGAAAGAGGTCTGCTTTGTTAACCACCAGCGAGACCGTCAGAAAATCGCGATAGCCAAGTTTGTCTGCCGCTGCTTGCACCTCAGGCGGTGCGGGCGGGTCCATCTTTCTTACCAGCTCCTGCATAGGCATGCTGCTGATAAAATCTGTTCCGGAAACTGTTTCTTTTTTACCGTCGGTCACGATCTCGAGGGCGGTTACCTTTCCATCTTCCCAAAAGATTTTCGAGACCTCGGTCTGCATTTTCAGCTCGCTATGCTTCCGCTGTATCGATTCCGCGACCATTTCCCACATCTGGCCGGGGCCTTTTTCAGGGTAATCGAACGCGTCTATCAGCGTTTTGATAACGTCGCCTTTCTGTTTGGGCTGGCTGGATAAAAGCGCATTTTTAATTGTCGCGATAAGCGATAATCCCTTGATGCGTTGCGCGGCCCAGTCCGCTGATATCTCGCTGCAGGGCATTCCCCAAACCTTTTCCGTGTAAGTCTTAAAGAACGTATCGTAAAGCCGCCGTCCAAAACGATTGCATATCCAATCCTCGAACGACCGCTCGTCCTTAGTCGGGAACATCTGCGCTTTTGCGTAGCTTGCAACCATCATGCAGCAGTTCCAGAAGCCGAGACCAAGCAGGGCATTGGTCGCCTTCAGTGGGTAAAAGAAAAATTTCTTGTTGTAATAAATGCGCGATAAACGCGAGCGGCGGAGGAATTTCTTCTCACCCATCACCTCGTGCCACATATCGTCGACGGCCTTAACCTTGGTAAAGAAACGGTGGCCGCCTATATCGAACAGATATCCTTTATAGTTTACCGTGCGGGAAATACCGCCGACTACATCGTCCTTTTCGAGGACGACTGACGGCACGCCTTCTTTGCAAAGCTCATACGCGGCAGTTAGGCCTGCAGGCCCAGCCCCGATGATCACAACTTTCTTTTGATTCTTATTGTTGTCGGATTGATCGGACATTTTAGTTAGGGATTGTCTATATAATCGTTTACTGCGGAAATGCTGCCTCTTAACTTGAACAGGTGGATGTAGATCGTGAACACAAAGTTTCGGATCGCTGCGATTAGCCAGCCAATAACAAAGCCCACAATCATGCCATAAACCAATCCGATAAGGCTGCCCCTAAAATCGACATCGTATCCGATAAAGAACTGGCTCAAAAGACCCAGATTGGTTCCTATCACCTCTCCGCCTTTTAGGACGAGGAAGTTGGTCGCCGCGAATATGCCAAAACCCGTCAGCAGCCCGATGGCGATACCCAAGGCTCGGCCGTCCAGTTTGGCAAGCGACTGTACGATTAGCTCATCGGTAGGATCAGTTTTTTGCTGGTATGTCATGTAGTTTGTATCTGCTGGCGCGATCCTGCACTTTACGAATCGCTCAAGTGCGTCGCAACAACCTCCGCGAGAGGAAACCTGTATACAGGCGTTTGAAGTTCAACGGCACATTATGACCGCTTGTATTTTGGATGATCTTGTTTTTCAGACCAATTCCTGTCTACAAATACGACGTGTCGTTCGGCTATTGCCAGATCGTCATATTTGATAACACATCCAATTCATTGTTTAATACGGAAAAAACTGCCGAATTTCCAAATATCCAGTACTTTTTCTCTTGATCTGCACATCTCTTAACCGGAAAGGAAAGTATATCTTGACGGGTCGCGAAAGTATACATTTTTATTCTCCGGGTGGCGGCATGATCGGGGATCTTGATCGCGCTCTTTTGACCTGTTTTGCAAGATGGCATAGAAAACGCAAAGAAGACGACGACTTTGGTAAGATTGGCGCGATTGGCGAGAGAATGTTATCGGCGAGAATGTGGATCGTTGGCGAGGCCCTCAGCCCAAATCGGCCCCAAAATACACCTCAAAAGGAGGTCCTTTACGTCAAAAAGTGCGCCCTAGACGCGCAAAAATGACCTTTTTACGTGCGGATAAATGGCTTCTTTTCCTTTGTGCGTCGATAAGTCGTGTCATTTCATATATTTAGCATTAGATCGCGACGTCATTAAGGCTTTCGGATATTCCTCGCCATTTATCCACATAGTCGCCATTAACATCCGACTTCTTTGACTTCTTTTGACCAAATTTATGCTGATTTTGTAGCTAATTTTGGACACTAATTATTATCAAAGATCGCAATTAAGGCCATGCAATGTTCGACATCTGCTCTATTGTGATTTTTTTGATTTACGCTTTGACCATGTTTTAGAATGAAGTATGAGGTTATTAATCTCTGCAATGGGCTTTAACTTCATGCTGCAACCAGCGTAACTGCTTATGAATGTATTAGTTACCGGCGGTGCCGGTTACATCGGGAGCGTCGTCGTCGAGGAATTGTTAATAAATAGCCACCGGGTGGTCGTTTTGGACAATTTGTCGACAGGGCATCGCGATGCCGTTGATGAGCGCTCACATTTTATCGAGGGCGATATCAAAGATCGTGATCTCGTAGTTAAAGCATTGATAGAACACGACATAGAGGCCGTGATCCACATGGCCGGCTCGTCTCAGGTTGCCGAATCTGTCCGTCTCCCCCAAAAATATTACGAAAACAACGTCGTCGCGGGAAAAGTGCTGCTTGATGCGATGCGGTCGGCAAATGTCCAAAGGCTCGTATTTTCTTCAACTGCAGCAGTTTACGGCGAGCCCGAAAGGCAGCCGATCGTCGAAACGGACAAGCTCGAACCTACAAATCCTTACGGGGAATCAAAGCTCCAGTTTGAGAGGGAGTTAAGGCAAATCCACGAAGAAAACGGCCTTAGTTATGTCAGCCTCAGGTACTTCAACGCCGCCGGGGCAAGCAAGAATTGCGGCGAAAGGCACGATCCTGAAACACACCTGATCCCCTTAGTTTTGCAGGCCGCGTTCGGCAAATTGCCCCATATCAAGGTCTTTGGAGAAGACTATCCCACGCGAGACGGCACGTGCGTGCGAGATTATATTCATGTGGTCGATCTGGCTCGTGCCCATGTGCTCGCGCTCGACTCTTCTAGAGAAAAAAGCGCCACGTACAATCTGGGATGCGGAGGCACGGGCTATACGGTCCGCGAGGTGATCGATGTTGCTCGCGAGGTAACGGGGCATTCTATCCCGGAAACACTGTGCGAGCGTCGTCCCGGCGATCCTGCGACTCTGATCGCCTCGTCGGAGAGAATTAGCCGTGAATTAGGCTGGAAGCCCGAATTTCAAGATCTGCGGTTGATTATCCGCTCTGCCTGGGAATGGCTAAAACAGCGGCAGCTAAACTAGCAAAAAAGGCTGTCTGAAAAGATCTCAGACAGCCTCGCATTTCTATATTTAGGGCTATTTTTTCCTAATCTTCTTTCCAGAGCACAACTCCCGAATCCGATTTCTTCGGTTTAGTCGGTTGGGGTTTTGTTGGAGCAGGATTAATGACCGGGGGACTGGATTTAGGCGGCGTTTTGGGCTTCTTGTCGTCTTCCTTTTGAGCAAAAACGGCAACAGAAAGCCCAACGACCATCGAAAACGTGAATAATATCTTTTGTAAAACTCTCATCATTTTTCCGTCTTTTTCGTCATCTCTGGAGACAACAAAAATCAATCCCAATATTTGTTAGGCAATCATAATGCCACAACCTGATTTTTGACGCTCTAAGGCGTTTATTGGTTGGAAACAAATCTACTGAGTTAATCATGGTGATAAACCCTGACGTTTTCCGTTATTTTCATACGAAATCGTGAATTCGGCAAAGCAAGATGCGATAATTGAGTCATGACCGGAGCAAATTACCAGGATCGGATGCGATCTATTCTTGTTATAGTTGCCACGATGGGTACGATCGTATTTAACGGCCTTGCGGCAACCGGCTATGTCAACGGCGTTACACCGGAAGTCATTTCTGACAAATATCCGACCGTTTTGACGCCTGCGGGCTATGCCTTCACGATCTGGAGCCTGATCTATCTCGGTATACTGGCATTTAGTGCCTATCAAATGCTGAGCGTTAATTTGCTGCGATTTCGCAGCATCAGGTCGCTGTACATATTTAGCTGTTTGTTGAACTGCGGCTGGATATACTTTTGGCACCGTGAAGCAATCAGCATGTGCCTGGTTTTCATTCTTGCCCTATTGGCGACGCTCGTCATAATTCTCATTTTGTTTTACAGAATGAAAATGGAAGCTGGGGCGGTGTTTACAACCGCGCCTTTCGGTATCTATGCCGGTTGGGTGACCGCCGCGACTCTCGTTAATTTCGCGATCTTTCTTAAATTTGAGGGCGTTGAACTCTCAAATTCGGCCTGGAACGCTCTTGGAGCCGCTTTGATAGTTTTTGCCGCCGCCCTTGCGGTGATTGTTCGACTAAAGCTCAGAAATTACCTATTTCCGCTGGCTGTTGCATGGGCATTGACCGCGATCGCCGTAAAACAAAGCGGCAACACAGCCATCGTCGTCGCAGCCGCTCTCGGGGTTGTCACCTGCCTCGTCACATCCGGCAGCATTGTCACCAGCCTAAAGGATTCTACCAGTGAATAACGGATCGATATGCGTTTCAGTCTGCGCCCCAACAGCGGATGAAATGATCGCAAAGATCAAGCAGGCTGAGGAGTTTGCGGACATAATTGAGGTGCGCTTCGATTGCCTTCAAAAAGCAGAGCTTAGCAATTTACATGCTAGAATTCCGGGTAGTTGTGGTCCCTCAAACAAGGTAATTGATTCGACCAATCTGCCGATAATCTCAACATTTCGTCCAAAAGATCAGGGTGGTTGCCGAGAACTGACGTGGGAAGAGCGGCGTGATTTTTGGAACAGCGGATTCGAAACAGAGTATTGCGATGTCGAAGAGGCTGGGTTTGTTGATGATTCATGGTCCTGCGCGCGGGGCCATCGAATCTTGTCCTATCATGATTTTTCGGGGGTGCCGCATAATCTCGAGGAAATATTCACGCAAATTGCTTTAACGGATGCGGACATAATAAAAATTGCTGTTCAGAGAGCTGATATTACCGACGCTATACCAGTATGGAGGCTGCTCGAATACGCAAAGTTATATCAGGCGAAGTTATTTAACCCGACACGAAAGCAACAAGTCATCCCGATCGCAATGGGCGAAGCAGGGAAGTGGACGCGAATTTTGGGACTTGCACACGGTGCTTTTTTGACTTATGCCTCGTTAAATGAGGGAGAAGAGGTCGCTCCCGGGCAGATCACGGCCACGGACATGATCGAGGTCTATCGCGTTAAAGAACTCGATCTCGATACAAAAGTTTACGGCGTGATCGGTGATCCGGTTTCGGAATCGCTCTCGCCATACATGCACAACGCAGCATTCGTAGATCAGCAGATCAACTCAGTTTTCCTTCCGTTGCAGGTCAAAGACCTCGATGAATTCATCCGTCGAATGGTCAAGCCGGATACGCGCGAAGTTGAGCTGAATTTCGCCGGTTTTGCCGTAACAATGCCGCATAAGCAGACCATCATCAAGCATCTTGACGAGATCGACTCAGTTGCCGAAAAGATCGGGGCCGTAAATACAGTAAACATCCGCGACGGAAAGCTGGTCGGCTACAATACCGATGCCTTTGGATTCATAACTCCTTTGCTTAAGCGATTTGGCGATGTAAAAGGCTCGAGTGTTGCTGTGATCGGAGCCGGCGGAGCAGCACGGGCTTGCGTCGTTGCATTAAAAGAGCAAAAAGCGGACGTGACGGTCTTTGCTCGTGGTAAAAAAACTGAGCAGATAGCCGATGAATTTGGCGTTCGATCAGAACAACTAACCAGCGATAATCGACCTCTGACCGCTGATATTATCGTCAACGCAACGCCTGTAGGGATGAAAGGACCACTTGAAAACGAATCACTTTTTACAGCAGATCAACTTAAGGGTGTAAAATTTGTGTGCGACCTCGTGACTGGAGCAACACCATTGATTCGCGAGGCGAAAAAGGCGGGCACTCCGGCGATCAATGGAATTGAGATGCTGATCTATCAAGGTGCAAAACAGTTTGAGATCTGGACCGGAAAAGCAGCACTGCTCGAACAAATGAGGGAAGCCATCAGGAAGAAACTAAACAGGACACTAAAATGACAGTCGAAGCCTTAAATTGTCCAAATTGCGGAGCAGGTGTCGCGAGCGACAGTACGCAATGCGAGTTTTGCAAGACGCGTCTGAAAACGATGGCGTGTCCTTCGTGTTTTGGCTTGATGTTCGTCGGCAACAAATTTTGCGGGCATTGTGGAGCAAAAGCTGTACAGGCCGCACCTGCGGACAGCAGCGATCTCGGCGAGTGCCCGCGCTGTCGCTTGCGAATGGATCTGTTGCACATCGGGGATGTTACGTTTGACGAATGTAAAAAATGCGGCGGTATGTGGTCGGATGTAGAGACGTTCCAAAACGTGTGTACCGACAGAGAAAAGCAATCCGCAGTTCTCGGATTTACGGGCGAGCGTAATCTCAACGCCGAGCCGCTCGCAAAGATCAGCTATGTCCCGTGCCCTAAGTGCAAGCAATTAATGAATCGCAGTAATTTTGCCCGCGCGTCGGGCGTGATAATCGACACCTGCAAACAACATGGAGTGTGGTTCGATTTGGACGAATTGCCAAAGATAATCGAGTTCATCCAGAAAGGCGGCATGGAGCGAGCGCGTGAAAAGGAAAGGATAGATATCCTGGATGCGCGCGATCGATTGCGCGACGATCAGCGAAAACAAGCTGCTATGGATGCAAAATGGGGCACAGTCAGCATGACTGATCGGGAAGAAAGATCTGGCATTGAAGGGTTCCTGAACAAACTGTTCGACCTATGAACGAACGCTACAGCCGCCAAATATTATTTCGTGAGATCGGCAAAAGCGGTCAGGAAAAGCTCCTGAATTCGCGGGTTCTGCTAGTTGGCTGTGGGGCACTCGGAGCATCCCACGCCGAAATGCTCGCCCGCGCGGGCGTTGGAAAACTAAGGATAGTTGACCGCGATTTTGTTGAGTTCACCAACCTGCAAAGGCAGACCTTGTTCAAGGAGTCAGACGCTGTCGAACGCTTGCCCAAGGCAATCGCTGCGAAAACACGCATCGCTGAAATAAATTCCGAGATTGAAGTTGAACCTATCATCGCCGATGTAAATCACTCGAATATCGAATCGCTCATCAAGGGCTGCGATCTCGTGCTAGACGGTACTGATAATTTTCAGGTGCGTTACTTGCTCAACGATGCTTGTGTCAAGCACAACGTCAGATGGATATACGGAGCTGCCGTTTCAAGCTACGGAACCACGATGACGATCATTCCCGGCGAAACGCCGTGCCTGCGGTGCATTTTTGACGAAATGCCTGACGCAGGCTCCGCTCCGACATGCGATACAGCAGGCGTGATCATGCCGATCATAGCGACGGTTTCGGCTACACAGATTTCTGAAGCGCTGAAAATACTTGTTGGGGATATTGATTCACTTCATCGTTCGCTAATGCAATTTGATGTGTGGGCAAACGATCGTCAACGCATAAAACTTGGCGAACCAAATCCCGATTGCAAAACATGCGGCCAACATATTTATGAATTTCTCGATGCGGAAACTCAAGAGTTTTCCGCGGTGCTATGCGGCCGCAATGCAGTTCAGATCGCTCCGCACGCGCAGACAAATATCGATCTTGTTCTACTCGCCAAACGCATAAGTTCGGTGACAGATGTGAAACAAAACGAATATCTATTGAGATTTATGTCCGGTGAAAATGAAATCACTGTCTTCCGGGACGGACGTGCGATTGTAAAAGGCACTGACGACATTTCTGCAGCTCGCTCTTTGTACTCACGCTATGTCGGTTCGTAGAACTGACCTACGAGACGCATTGTCTTCGAAACAAATGGATCTACCTGATTCAGTCTTCTCTCTTAAAAAGGCGTGTAATATGTCTATGCAGTCCAGGTTCAGCAACGGGTTTCCCCTTGAATTCGTAAAGGCTGCGCGAAAGTTCCCAAGTCATTTCCCATCGCTGCTGCGGCGTGGTAGTTTCCCTAAGATCACCCGCATCATCCGCTTCCTCATGCGTCGTAAGTTTTGTGACCATATGGCTTCTGTCAACAGCTTCCATATGAACATTATAACACTAAGGATTTGAATGAACTTATCCATGTTATCGGATAGTATAGAGTTAGCGCTATGACCGAACGTCCCAAAATTGTGATCATCGGCGGCGGCTTTGGCGGGTTGTGGGCGGCGAAGGCGCTCGCTAATAAACCGGTCGACGTCACTCTGATCGACCGCAAAAATCATCACGTTTTCCAGCCTCTGCTTTACCAGGTCGCAACCGCTGTTTTAAGTCCCGGCGAGATCGCTCAGCCGATCCGCAGAATTCTACACAAGGCAGATAACATCGAGGTTATTCTCGGTGAAGCCGTTGCATTCGACAAAGAAAATAATCGAGTAATCCTGGCTGATGGCTCGCAGCTTTCTTACGACTTCTTGATCGTCGCGGGCGGTGCACGGCATTCGTATTTCGGCCATGATGACTGGGAACGCGATGCTCCCGGATTAAAGACTATTGAAGATGCTGTAGAAATGCGCCGTCGCATTCTCGTTGCATTCGAGACCGCGGAACGCGATGCGTATCTAACGGGTAAGCAAAAACAATTGAATTTTGTCGTGGTTGGCGGTGGGCCGACGGGTGTCGAGCTTGCAGGTGCGATCGCCGATATCGCACGAAAGGCGCTGGCAAAAGATTTCAAAGCTATCGACACTCGCAAAGCAAAAGTCATGCTTTTCGAGGGCTCGGATAAAATTCTAGGCACATTTGGCAAAGACCTTTCGACAAGTGCCAAACAGCAGCTCGAGTCGCTTGGCGTTGAGGTACATCTAAACAGTTTTGTCACCGACATTGAATCCGATCGAGTTAAGGTTGGCGACGATTGGATCGACTGCGACGTTGTTCTGTGGGCGACGGGTGTTGCGGCGTCACCACTTGGCAAAGCTCTCGGTGTCGAGACTGACAAAGCAGGCCGCGTCCTTGTCGAAAAAGACCTGTCGATAAGAGGCTTTCCAAATATCTTCGTGATCGGTGATATGGCATTTTTGCTTCAGGAAGATGGCGAACCGGTCCCCGGCGTAAGTCCCGCTGCGATGCAAATGGGAACAGCATCAGCCGAAAATATTCTTCGTGATCTAAACGGAAAAACCAGAGAAAATTTTGTCTATTGGGACAAGGGAACCATGGCTACGATCGGTCGCCGGAAAGCCATAGCCCAACTGGCCGGATTGAAATTCAAGGGTTTTATTGCGTGGATGATGTGGCTTTTCCTGCACGTGTTTTTCCTGATCGGTTTCCGCAACAAATTTGCTGTTCTCTTTGAATGGTTCTGGGCCTACCTAACACGCGAACGCAGCGCCCGTCTCATCACTGGCGATCCCGACGAAATGTAGCGCTCGCCACACTCGTGTTTAACTGGATTTAAACGCTGGAAAGTTGCGTCAAATCGAGAAAACCATGTCATATCGGGAAAGTTGTGCTTCCGGTCTCGGACCGATCGCGCTATTCTTCATGTGCATCGTTGTTTCATGAATGGTGAGACTCTTTGACAATTCATCCCCGGCAAACAGGCGAAAGATCGTTCGTCGTTTGAGTTCTTTTCCGCTCGTTGCGTCCTCCGCGTCTTTGCGTAAGATCGTCTCTCGCAATGGCGCAAAGTACGCAAAGAAATTAAGAGATCGTTCCACTTTGGATTCGGCGTTTTCAGACCACGTTTCCGTAAGCGTACTATTTGCATCAGTTAACGTTTTTTTTGTAAATTTCGTGGAACGCTACCCAAAAAGTGCAGTTAACCCCAATAGACAGAGCAACTTACAGCGTTCCACTCCTCTGTGGAACGCTGTGGAACGCTCGGAACGCTAGTCAGTACCACCAGAGCCTACGCACTGGTTGAAGATGGAGGAAAAAAACTGCCGGGACACCGGGACAGCGTCGGACAACCTGCGTGTAGCGGCAGCCAATTTGCTATCATAATGCTCGTAAAGATTCACCTCGTGTTACATCAATAAAATGAACAAACTTTTCTCGACTTTACTCATGTTTTTCCTTTTTGCCGCCAGTTCGCTTGCCGCCGGGCCGTCGATCTGGTCGGTTAATTCGCGTGCGGATGTTTTAAAGGGGGACGCTCGCGGCGTCTCGATCGCGTCTGACGGCACCATTACGCTCGCGCCAAAACTCACCGAACTTTTTAAGACCGAGCAGTCATACATCTGGTCGAGTGCGGTCGATGCAAAAGGCAACGTTTATTTAGGAACAGGCGGTGACGGCAAGATCTTTAAGGTCGATGCAAGTGGAAAAGGCTCGCTGCTTACTGATCTGAGCGAAATGAATGTTACTTCGCTTGCGATGGGCAAAGACGGTGAGTTATTTGCTGGCACTTCACCCGACGGTAAAGTTTATAAGATAAATTCCGACGGAAAATCCGAAGTTTATTTTGCACCAAAAGAGAAATACATCTGGTCGCTCGCCGTTTTAACCGATGGCAGTCTTGCTGTCGCAACCGGTGACGGCGGCAGGCTTTATAAAGTGAAAGCGGCAAATGCAACTCCCGAATCCTCGCTGATGTTCGATACCAGCGAGACGCATATCATCTCGCTTGCAACTGATAAACAGGGAAATCTGTATGCCGGAACCGATTCGAGCGGGTTGGTGATGCGTTTTGGGCCGGACGGCAAACCATTTGGCTTGCTCGATTCGCCGCTGCGTGAAATCCACGATATTTCCATTGGCCCGGACGGCTCAGTTTATGTTCTCGCCCTTGGCGAATCGGCCTCGGCAAAACCCGACTCTTCACCCGCTGCTTCGCCCGAAAACAAAACTGTTTCAGTTGAAAAGCCATCGGCAAACCCTGAACCACCAGCAAAAAGCCGTTACGATGTCACAGGAGCAAAATCTGCCGTTTATCGCATCTTGCCCGACGGCAACACGGATATTTTATGGGCATCTACAACCGTAACCGGATTTTCGTTGTACGCTCACCAGACCGGAAAAGGCGTTTTGCTCGGAACCTCAGACAAAGGCCGCATTTATAATATCGGCAACGATGGACGAGATACCCTTGTTCTTCAAACTGATGCAAATCAGATCTCTACAATTACCAGCGCCGTGCCGGGTTTAATTGCAACCTCGAGTAATCAGGGAACCTTGTATCGCATAACTGCCGATTCATCCATTGAAGGTAGCTACGAGTCCGCCGTTTTGGACGCAAAGACGACCGCCACCTGGGGTCGAATTTGGTGGAACAGCACTGGAAATGTTTCACTTCAAACTCGCAGCGGTAATACCGAAAAACCTGATGAAACGTGGAGCGAATGGAGTGTAGGTTTTACAGATCCAAAAGGCAGTCAGGTTGTAAGTCCGAAAGCAAGGTATTTTCAGTGGAAGGCAACATTAATGCCCAAAATGGTTACGAACGTTGATGCCGACATAACGCGACTTTCGGAGGTCAATCTTGCGTTCGTTGCTCGCAACATCGCTCCCGAAGTTTTGTCAGTTCAGGTTCTGCCGACCAATGTTGGCCTCGCGGCAAATCCGCCGATACAAATAGACCCAAACATTGAAATAAACGGACTTGATCCTGTAATTTTTGGCATTCCGAATGTTGCCGTTCCGCCGCGACGGGTCTATCAGCGCGGAGCAACCTCGCTGCAATGGAACGCCGAAGACCGCAATGGCGATAAGATCGTTTACGACGTCTACTACAAAGAGGTCGGCGATTCGAATTTCAAATTGCTTCGCGGCGAACTGACCGACAATTTTCTTGCAATAGACGGCCAATCGCTTGCCGACGGGCGATATGTTTTTAAGATCGTCGCCAGCGACAAACCTTCAAATCCTGCGGCGCTGGCCTTGTCGGGCGAAAAATTGACCGATCCGATCGATATCGACAACACACCGCCTATCGTTAAAGCTAAAGATGGACCGATTACGACTACACCACGCGATCATGCCACCGTCACCTTTTACGCGGAGGACGCGGCAAGTTATCTGACGCGTGCCGAGTACAGCATCAATGGAGGGGATTGGATGGCTATCTATGCAGACGACGGAATTTCCGACAGCCCGCGTGAAACATACACGATCGACATTCGGTTTTTGGATCCCGGTGAATATGCTGTGACGTTACGGGTTTTCGATGTGAATGGAAACGCTGGGAACGCAAGACAAGTTGTTAGAAAGTGATCATCTTGGTTAAGTGCGGAATGTGAATTATGAACTTAATTCCCACAATGCTGGTCTGCCTGACTGCTATTACTGCATCATGTATATCATCAGTTTCGTCGGTCCCAAGCGAGCGGCCTTCCGAATCCGATAAGCGACCAACACTCCACATGAATGAGTCCGATGTAAATAACCGAGCGTTGCAGCTTCCATTGGTTCAACCTCGGATCGTGGTAAATAAAAGCACGCGGCGCTTGAGGCTGTATTCTGGCGGGGAAGTGGTTCGGACATATCGAGTGGCTTTGGGTGCGAATCCGGTTGATGACAAGAAAATTGAAGGAGATCGCAGCACACCGGAAGGCAGCTTTTACATATTCACCAAAAATGACAAAAGTTCGTTTTATCTGTCTCTGGGCCTAAGCTATCCAAACATCGAAGATGCAGAACGAGGGCTTCGTGACGGGCTGATAAACCAAGACGAATACGCTCAAATTGTGGATGCTATCAACAAAAAAGCCATGCCACCTCAGCAAACCGCGCTTGGCGGCGAGATCTACATTCACGGAAACGGTTCGGAAACCGATTGGACTTGGGGTTGTGTTGCGTTAGACGACAAAGACATCCGTGAACTCTTCGATGCAGTCCAAGTAGAAACAGAAGTTGTCATTGAGCATTGATCTGAGCTCGTGTTCCACTCTGATCGGAATGGAACATGGAACAAAAAAAGCTATTTTTTGGGCAGAGTCATTGTTTGGCCCTCGCTGTCGATCTCGAGGTGGCGGGTTGTGTTTTCGGTGACGCTGGGCGGTGGGGTTAGTTCTCCAGTTTTGTAACGAGACTCTGGAGCGACGACCCATTCGGTTTGTTGTGGGGGCAATGCTGATGTTGGAGGGCTGTCTATCGCGGGCATTTCGTTTTGTGGCGTATAGACGTTTTGTCCTTTTCCTGCGTTCCTGAGTTGAATATACTGGGCGATGCCGCTCCCTAGCGAGCCAAAGGCGGGAATCAGCATCCAAAACCACCAGCCCTGACCCATTTTTGAAAATGCAAGAGCGATCGAAATGGTTAGGAAAGCAAGTCCGCTAAATATCTTTGTAATGGCACCTTCGAGGTGAATGGGTTTTCCCTTGTGATTTACAAGTCGCTGCGGTTGCTGTTTAGTGGCCGACAAAGCACTTGCAACATTGCCGAGGTCGGTTCCGCATGATCTGCAGAACTTTCCGGTTTCAGGATTTTGGCCTCCGCATTTTGGGCAAAACATAATTTTTACTTGTCCTTCGAGCGCTGCCGCTTTGCTTCAAAGAGTACTACGCCGGCGGCGACCGATACGTTCAAGGAATCTATTTTTCCATACATCGGTATTTTTACCAACACGTCGCAGTTTTCGGCGACCAGTCTGTGGAGACCGCTACCCTCGCCGCCAAGAACGAGAGCGCTCGGACGCGTCCAGTCCCAATCGTAATAATCCATCTCGGCATCAACGCTAGTGCCGACAACCCAAACATTTTTTTCCTTCAATTCCTCGATAAAACGGTTCAGATTCACCGTTTTTGCGACCTTTACATATTCGATCGCACCGGCAGAGGATTTTGCGACGGTATCGGTCAGGCCGACAGCGCGGCGTTCGGGAATAATGACGCCGTCAACGGCAGCACATTCCGCCACGCGAAGGATAGCACCCAGATTCCGGGGATCTTCAACGCCGTCAAGCAACAATAGGAGCGGGGTGTCGCTCGCATTTTCTAAAATTTCGTCGGTATCGACATAATCCGACGCGGCCGTAAACGCCATCACGCCTTGGTGATTAATACCGGAATCGAGATGTTTTGCAAAAGTTTCGCGTGGAACCCAATTGAATGGGATCGATCGCGAACGGCACAGATCGACGACCTCGGAAAGCCGTTTTTCTTTTGAGCCGTCGGCAAGTATTACTTTGTCGATGCGGCGGCTGTCTGCACGCAACGCTTCGAGCACGGGCAATAGGCCGTAAACTACGAAAGATGGTGCCGGTGAAGGCGGTGAGTTTCTGGCCGGCCTTCCAAAATTTTTGCGATCCCGTTGGTTGGTTTTCATATCAGATGCCACTGCAGCCGCGAATATTTTGTGAATTGGTTCAGGTTGTTCGTGGTTGCGACCGTGCCAAACCCACGTTTACCAAATCCGATCTTTTGCAAACCTTTTGAATCTTTTCGTGATTCGATCTCCCAAACGATACCGAGTTCGTGCCGAATAGCGGAGTAATTATCCACGAGTTTTGCATTCGGGGAATGTTCTTTCAGAAAACGCGCCAGGAAACGCAAATTTTCCGTCGCGAGCAACCCCTTCTTTTCTCCCAGGCACGAGAAATCGAATCCTGTCATCCTGATGCGAAAGCCGTTTGCGTCGCTGCGGGAGTAGATATCAAGGATCGATTCGTCCTCAGCGGTAGTCGTTTCGCTGAGAAGTTTTGTTTCCTTTCCACGCCGTTTCTTTTCCATGACATCGACCTTGCCGGCAGTAATAATGCCCGGCACGATCAATGCCAGATCGTCTTTTGTAACTATAGTTACATTTTCGGTATTGAAATCTGTCAAGGCCAAGCCTTCATCAACAATATCAATTTTGCTCAAGCGAACAGGAGGTTTGTCGGTAGCGAGGTCGTTATCACTTATGACCTGGCATTTGATGCCAAGTGTTTTCAGATCATTCAGTATGATCGCGGCTTCAGCTTCGCTTTCGACACGAGCGACCGGCAAAGGCGTGCCAGCGGCGAGTATCGCTTTCAGGTCGGCGGTTTCCATTGACAAAACTGCCGCCACTTTCTCATTAACAACATCAGCGGGACATTCGATAGCGATCACATTAAACCCGCGCTCCCACAGTTCAAGTTTGCGTAAGTTGACCTTTATTGCAGACGCCGTTTCGACAGGTATATTGAGCCCATGGCCGCAGTAGAGGCACTTCAGGCGGTTTGGCGGATTTGTTCGGCCACAACCGTCGCAAACGGTCATCTCATTCCGGTCATAGGCGATGTTTTCAGTTTGAAATTCCGGGTCGAACACAAGTTATTTTTGGATCAGGAGAACACAATATTATCACTTCCGGCGGAAAAATGCTTGACCGAACTACGACCGGCGGGCAAACTGAAAGGTGGATATGAAATTGTTCACCGTGGCCGAAGCAAATGCCACACTGCCTACGATCATTCCAAAACTCGAGTCGATCCGCAATTTGTATATCAAGGTAGATTCTTTGCGAGAAGAGTCTCGGGCGGCGGCCGGAGCGTCGAATTTCGGTGGCGGAATGCGTGGCGGCACTGCTTACATAAATACACTCTACAAAATAGGAAAGCTGACGACTGAGATCCTCGAACTCGGTATCGAGATCAAAGATCACACACGCGGTTTGATCGATTTTCCCAGCATGAGAGGTGATCGTGTAGTTCTGCTTTGCTGGCAGCTAGGCGAACCTGAAGAGATCGAATGGTGGCATGAGACCGACGCAGGTTTCGCCGGAAGGCAGCCGCTCTAAAGAAACGCGTTACTTAAAATGCTTAAACGGACGCTTACTAGCGCTTACGATCAAAATTATTTCAAGGATATCCATAGTTTTCTGCGCTTTACAGTTGACCAGTTAAAGTAAATCCTGATACGATCATTTAGTTTTTGAAATCTCTCTACGTAATTTTTTAATCAGAAGACTGCTAAGCTTATGAACTGTCCGGTTTGTCAACGGAGTTTAGCCCCGACACTTTCGATCTGTCCTGCATGTGGTGCCATGATGAACGACTCGGTCAGAGAAGAACTTGAGTCAAAAATATCGTCCGGTCGTCTTGTTCGGGACGAGAAAAATGAGGCGCGGGCGACTCAGCCCAAACCTGCGTTGCCAAAGCCGGCGGAGCTGCAGGCACCACCCGCAAAAAAGACAGTCACTGCTAATCTGATCTCGCATAAGACGAGCCCAACACTTGTGGAATTTCAAAATAAAAACGCAATGCTGCCCGATTGGCGGATACAGTTGCAAAATGCGGTGCAACAGCGCAAGGGTGGTCGAAACGATACTACGGTTACGGCAGTATCCGATCAGGAAATTCGGCCGGTCAATCACGGCAATCTTGCATTGAAGACAGAACCGACTTCAACACCCCGAGTCGAAACCAGTCCACAGACCTCCGATCCGAGGGTTGCAAACGCTGTGCGGCGCATCGCGGAATCCCGCAACACCTTCTTTGCGGAACCTGCTACGCCCGCAAGATCGGCCGCCGCGGTTCAAAGGACACCAATGCGTCCGTTTGGCGTTATCTCGCCAAGTACTGGCACTGCGGTCGCAACTGCACCTGCTACCGCGCTGCCGATGCAAAAGCCGAGGTTAGTTGCGCCGCAGGGGTTCGTTGCCGAAAAGCGCAACACAAACAAGCTGCCGCAGATCGCGGAGCATTCAGAGGCCGAGCGGGTTAGTAAGAAACTCACACCAGTCAATCGGTTCGATGGCGGTTTGCTCCCTCATGAGATCACAGAGAGCAAACGAATTCACATTACGTTGGAAAAGATAGGGAATGATGAATTCAACGCACAGGATGTTGATATCGACGATATCGAAGACCTGGCTCCGTTTTCAATGAGGTTTGGAGCAGGCCTTTTTGACTTCATTATCAGTGGGTTTGCCACGATGCTCATGCTTTCGCCATTTGCGTTTACAAGTGATAACTGGTTTACGTTCACGGCCTTTCTAACTTTTGTGGGCATTTGGGCACTGGTTAGCTTTGTTTACATGACTGCGTGCCTTGGTTTGTTTGGCAAGACGATGGGCATGCGCCTGTTTCAGCTTGAACTGGTCGATGCCACAGAAAACGAATATCCCACCCTTCGTCAGGCGGCGGTCAATTCCTCTGTATTTCTGGCCACAGTTGCTTTTGCCGGAGCCCCGTTCGTGACGGTCTTCTTCAATGAAGAGAAGCGAGCCCTTCACGATCTTGTTTCCGGCACGATCCTCGTACGCGAATTTTAGTCCGTGCAAGTTCAACAATTGGCTCGTTTGTTACTAAGGGCGATGCACTCAAACCTTGAGTGTGTCGCCTTCACTTATCGGAGCGCCTTGTGCATGGCTTACACTTAATTTGATGAGTTCCGAGCCGTTTAACAAAACAACAAAACAGATCGAAAAAGAAGCGGAATTTGAACGTCTGGCTGTAGCAGCACGACGAAAAGTTTCCGGGTCGATAGCGAGGCATCGCAAGCTAATCAACAACCTTCATGGCGATCTTGAAAAACATGGCGATCCGGAAATATGGAAAAAGTACGGTGATCTGTTGTTGGCAAACGTCGGAACTGCGACCCGAAAAGGCGACAGAATTGTGGTCACCGATTACTTCGACGAAGCCGCTCCTCTTGTTGAGATTCCGGGCGATGGAAATGCGTCGATAAGTGAGATCGCCGAAGGGTATTTTCGTCGTTATACAAAAGCGCGTAACGGGCAAGTTGTCATACACGAACGTATTTCGAAGGCAGAATCGGCGATAGAAGATGCCAAAGCAATATTGTTGCAGATAGATGCCGCTATTGAGGCCGGTGATGCGGATCTTTTATCTTCGCTCATAGCTCCGCGGCAAAAATTACCGGTTGGCCGTAAGAAAAAACATGAGGCCGCTTTCAAAGGTGCGAGACGATTTGTGTCTTCCGATGGTTTCGAGATACTTGTCGGGAAAAAGGCCGCGGATAACGACTATCTGACATTTCGAATCGCCCGTTCGCTCGATCTGTGGATGCATGCAGCAGATTATCCCGGTTCGCATGTCGTCATACGAAATCCGAACCGCAAGGACATCCCAAATCGCACGCTGGTAGAAGCAGCTCAACTAGCAGCCTTTTACAGCAGCGGCAGCAAACAGCCTAAAGCTGCGGTAAATTACACTCAGAAGAAATTTGTTAACAAGCCGAGACGTTCGGCACCGGGATTGGTCAGTTTGTCGAGCTTCAAAACGATATTGGTCGAACCTAAGGTTGGCGACGTTACTCGTTCATAGTTTTGTCGAGCGTTTCCTGTATCTTGTTATAGTTATTCTGTCCGCCCCCAATGAAAACCCCTCTCAGCCTGCCCTCTCGGTCAACGAGTATTGTCTGCGGAACTACTTGCTGCTTCGACAGCAAATAGAATTGACTGATCATTGTGCTTTCGATCCGCGCCAGCGTGTAGTCGATCTTTGGATTAGATGTTTCGGCAAATCTCTTGATATTTTCGACAGGCTCCGCATTGCCGCTTTGATCCCCTATGTTGAGTCCGAAAACCTCCAACCCCTTATCTGCATATTGTCTCTGCATCGCAGCAAGATGTGGCATCTCGTCACGACAAGGCCCGCACCAGATGCCCCACAGATTGAGGATCACCACCTTGCCCTTATGATCGGACAGTTTAGTTTTTGAGCCATCCAGAAGATGGATGATTCCTTCGGCGATGCCTGATGATACAGGCGGGTAATCCGATGGTTTTGCTCCCGAAGTTTGCGAACCGGTCTTGGATGAATTCGCGGGAGAACTGCCATTATTGGCTTGTGGGCCACCACATGCTGAAAAGGCAATACAAAAAACGAAAAATAATATCAGATTAACTACAGACTGTTTCATCAATTCCCCTAAAGCCAACGGCAGTGAATTTGTCAGAAAGACTATAATACAAAATACCGCGGAAAATTTCACTTCTTCGCTTTCTAGGGTGCGAAATCACAGATGTTTGGAGACTACGTTGTCTGCTGAGCCCGTGAACCGATGGAAGCGATCGGATAACCGACAACAGACACTCGCGGAAATGCAAAACGTAGACAAAATAGGCACCGACACAATACAATTAGGGATAATACTCATTCCCCAAGTGTGTTCCATAAGTACAGGAGAGGTCTTAATTCCACATATATGTTTTGCTTAATAAAATTGCCGCGTTTTACGGCAGGCAGTGTTCTCTGCGTTGCGTTGTTTTTAATCACAATGAGCCTGCCATTTCGAAGTTTCGCGGCAACCTTGCCGAGTGGTTTTACCGAAACTTCAGTAACCGGTTTTTCCAGCCCGACTTCGGTATCACTTCACCCAGATGGACGGATATTTGTCACTCAGCAGGGGGGAGCTTTGCGGGTCATAAAGAACGGCGTGTTGCTTGCAACCCCATTTGTCACGGTCAGCACGACGTCAACCGGTGAACGTGGCTTATTATCAGTTGCATTTGATCCCAATTATGCGGTCAACCGCTACGTATATGTGTATTACACGGTATTGACCCCTGCGATCCATAACCGCATCAGCCGTTTCACGGCCGATCCGAACAACGAAGATATCGCCCTCGCCGGAAGCGAGTTCGTTGTGATGGACCTCGATAACCTAAGCGGGGCGACAAATCACAACGGCGGTCCCATCCATTTTGGCCCGGACGGGAAACTGTATGTGGGTGTCGGTGAAAACGCCGCTCCGTCAAACGCTCAATCGCTGTCCAACAGATTGGGCAAAATACTCCGAATTAACGCCGACGGAACGATTCCTGGCGATAATCCAGCGACCTTTCCGGGAATCACCGGGTCGACGACGGGGCTCAATCAGGCCATCTGGTCCGTGGGTCTGCGTAATCCTTATACTTTCAGCTTTCAGCCGGGAACCGGCAGGATGTTCATCAACGACGTTGGAAATGTTACGTGGGAAGAGATCGATAACGGTGTCGGCGGAGTAAATTACGGTTGGCCGACTTGCGAGGGCCCTTTTCTGAATGGAACCTCGACGCCCTGCAATGATCCAAACTTCACCGATCCGGCGTATACCTATTCCTCCGCCTCCGGATCGGAATGCGCAATAACCGGCGGTGATTTTTATGATCCGGCGACAGCGACATTTCCGGCTTCGTACGTAAGCAAGTACTTTTTTGCTGATTACTGCGCCGGCTGGATAAAGTACATCGATCCGACGAGTCCTCCAACTCTGGGCAACGCGGCAACTTTTGCAACCGGGATAGCTTTGCCGATCGACATTGACGTCGCCCCGGACGGCAGCCTGTATTATCTGGCACGCGGTGCTGGCGCAGTTTTTCGCGTTCAATTCTCAGCGGGAGTGAGCCCAACTCCAACCAGGACACCCACAAATACCCCGACGGCAACCACTACGAGTACTCCAACGTCAAACCCGACCGCGACGCCGGCAGATTCGATCTCGGGCACAGTGACGTATGCAAATGCGATCTCTCCGCCTATGTTCGTTTCAAATGTTGTTATCAGCGGGGCGGGTTCGGTGAATGTTTCAACAACGACGGCGGCGCCGGGTCCGATCGCCGGCACATACACTTTGAGCGGTTTTGGGGCCGGTTCGTATGTAGTTACACCCTCTAAGGTCGGAGGCGCGAACGGCATATCGTCGTTTGATTCGGCAAGGATCGCGCAGCATGTTGCAGGATTGCCGCCGCTACTGAACGCCAACCAATTGATCGCGGCCGATGCAAGCGGAAACGGTACCGTTTCCTCACTTGATGCCGCACAGATCGCTCAGTATGTTGTAACGACAGTAGGCGGCCATACCGGTGAATGGAGGTTTCTCCCGGCAAACAGGTCGTACGCGTCGGTGTCCGGGAATATAAGTGGCGAGGACTACTCGGCTATTCTGATAGGCGAGGTTTCCGGTAACTGGAACAATACCGGTTCACGGGCCGCTTTCGGCAGCACTGCAAGAAGTATCAATATCAGCGCGCCGAGCCTGGTTACAAAGATTGGTGACGAGGTCGTCGTGCCTGTGGGGGTTCACGGTATCGCAAACAAGGGTATCATCTCGTATGAATTTAACCTCAGATATGACCCGGAGGTGATCCGGCCCGGCAATAACGCGGTAGATCTGTCGGGAACAGTCAGCCGCGGCCTCCGGGCTGTCGTCAATGCCGAGGAGCCGGGACTTTTACGAGTAGCGGTTTTCGGCGCTTATCCGATCGACAGCAGCGGAGTTTTGTTCAATCTTAAATTCATCGCTATTGGTGAAAAGGGAGCGGTCTCACCCTTGATTTGGGAACGAATGATGCTTAATGATGGCAGTCCGTTCACCAAAACAACTGACGGTCAGATCGAGCTATTCTGATGAGCGAACTCACAAATGCAAATCGGGCGGGTTTTCCCGCCTTTTTGTATCTTGAGGTACTTCGACAATTTCATGATCTGATGCTAGACTTACGTCAATTTTGAACTAATCAAATTCTATGCTTTTCCTCTCGCAGTCGGCGACGGTGTATGGCATCGATGCTCTGGTTGTGGACATCGAGGTTGCCTTGCGCCCGCCAAGCGGTGACAATGATCAGTCGCCAAATTTCACAGTTGTCGGGCTGCCCGATACGGCAATTCGCGAGTCGCGCGAGCGTATCCGTGCAGCGATATCAAACAGTCGTTACTTTTTCCCGATACAAAAGATCACGGTAAACCTCGCTCCGGCTGATGTTCGTAAGGAAGGAGCAGCGTTCGATCTACCTGTTGCTTTGGCAATTCTCGGTGCGGCGGGTGACCTTGGGATCGAAGGGATGGAATATACGATGAGCGTTGGAGAATTGTCTCTTGACGGTCGCGTGCGGCCTGTTCGGGGCGCATTGTCGATCGCTCTGAAAGCACGCGAGGCCGGCATTAAGAACTTGTTGCTTCCTGAAGAAAATGCGACCGAGGCTGCTGTTGTCAAAGGCATAGACGTTTATCCCGTCAAAGACCTTCGAGGCGCAGCGGAGCTAACGCAGGATCTGCAGACAGGACGCGATACCGCAATCAAGCCGCTAAAACTCGACATCTCCGAACTGAAATCGCGCGAGAATAAGTACTCGCTGGATTTTAGCGAAGTGCGCGGCCAGCAGACCGCAAAACGAGCTTTAGAGATCGCAAGCGCAGGCGGACACAACATCCTGTTCATTGGCCCGCCGGGCTCGGGGAAAACTATGCTTGCGAAACGCCTGCCTACGATCATGCCGCCATTGGAATTTGAGGAGGCAATAGAGATCACAAAGATTCATTCGGTCGCGGGTCTGACCGGCAAATCAGGTTTGATCGTCGAGCGCCCATTCAAATCGCCCCATCACACCGTCTCGCAGGCGGGCTTGATCGGCGGCGGTTCGATACCAAAACCGGGTGAGGTTTCGCTGTCCCATCTCGGTGTTTTGTTTCTTGACGAACTACCCGAGTTTGACCGAAGTGTGCTCGAAGTTCTGCGTCAGCCGATGGAAGATAAAAGCGTCACGATCTCTCGTGCAGCGACATCGCTCACATTTCCGGCAAACTTCACTTTGGTTGCATCGATGAATCCCTGCCCGTGCGGATATTTCGGCTCTTCGCGAGAGTGTAAATGTTCACCGATGCAGATACAGCGTTATGTCGGCAAGATATCAGGGCCGCTCATGGATCGTATTGACATACATATCGACGTGCCTGCCGTGAAATTTAACGAGCTTAGAGGGCGCGGTGTGTCGCAGGGTGACACTTCTGACGAAATTCGCGAGCGGGTGATGCGTGCGCGTAATGTGCAGCTTGAAAGATTTAATGGCGATGGTGTCTACTCAAATTCGGCAATGTCTCCAAAACAGATTCGCACATTTTGCGCACTCGATGAACAAAGCGAACAACTGCTCGAAAAGGCGATGCTTAGGCAAGGCCTGTCCGCGAGAGCCCACGACCGCATCCTGAAGGTCGCCCGCACAATCGCTGATCTCGCGGAAAGTGAAAATATACAACCCGAGCACATCAGCGAAGCGATAAATTATCGTTCGCTTGATCGGAATTACTGGACCTAGTCGGAACGAGGAATGATCAAACTCAGCAAAGATATTGTGACCGATCTTAAGGCTTCGACCTCGCGAGAATGGATCGAGACGAACGGCATCGGCGGTTATGCCTCGGGGACAGTTTCGGGTGCTCACACACGGCGATATCATGGGCTGCTCGTTGCCGCAACACGTCCTCCGCTGGGGAGAATGGTTCTGCTGTCGAAATTTGAGGAAACCGTCATTATAGACGGTGAGCGTTTCGAACTCTCGACAAATCAATATCCCGGAACAGTACACCCTGACGGCTATCTTTTTCTCACAGGTTTTCGTCTCGACCCGTTTCCGATCTGGACGTTCAGTTTCGCCAAAGTAGAGATCGAAAAAAGGGTATTTATGCCACCTGGCGAGAATACTACTGTTACTTCATGGGCGGTAAAGAAAAGAAAACGATCCGACAAAAGGCAGATCCTGCTCGAACTGCGCCCGTTGTTCGCATTTCGCGATTATCATCACTTACGTCACGAGGACAGCCTGAATATCGAGATCGGGAATCATGATGGATATATTTCCTTTACGCCGAACACTGACGATCCGACGGTCTATCTGGTTCACAATGCTGTTGCAGATGAACCTTCCGGCCATTGGTATCGCAATTTTCAGTACGACATAGAACGAGAACGCGGGTTCGATTTTACCGAAGACCTTTTCCAGCCAAATGTTCTTTCGTTCGACTTGAGTTCATCGGCTATCGCAATCGCCTCGACTGAACCACGACAGATAGCCGATTGCGAAGCCTTGGAAAAAGCTGAGATCGAGCGGCGACGATCGTTGATAAGGCGTTCGGAAGCCAAAAACGATCTTTCGAAGCAGCTTGTACTCGCCGCCGATCAATTCATAGTTCGGCGTGGTGACGGACACACTGTCATCGCCGGTTATCACTGGTTCTCAGATTGGGGCCGCGATACGATGATAGCTTTGCCGGGCTTGACGCTTGCGTCGGGGCGGCCTGAGATCGCAAAGAGCATCATTGCAGAGTTTGCCGATCATATTTCCGATGGCATGCTGCCAAACCGCTTTCCCGATCAGGGCGAAACGCCCGAGTACAACACTGTCGATGCGACCCTGTGGTTCTTTGAAGCGATAAGAGCCTATGCCGTTAGAACGGACGACTATGATTTTATTCAGGACTCTTTGTACGACAAACTCGTCGACATCATTGAGTGGCACGTCCGTGGAACGCGTTACCGCATTCGCGTGGATACGGACGGCCTCTTACGCGCCGGCGAAAAAGGTGTTCAACTCACCTGGATGGACGCGAAGGTAGGTGATCGGGTAGTGACTCCGCGAATTGGTAAGCCTGTTGAAATACAGGCCCTATGGTATAACGCATTGTGTATAATGGCCGTTCTTGCAAAACGTTTTAACGACGAGTCAAACGGCAAGCTGTATCGCGAAATGGCCGCTGCCGCAGGTGCTAGTTTCAATGGGCAATTTTGGAACGCCGAAGAAGGCTGCCTATTTGACGTTGTGGACGGCGATAAGAAAGACGCTTCTCTACGCCCAAATCAGATATTTGCAGTCAGCCTGCCGCACATGATGCTCGACGAAGAACATTCCCTCGCTGTTGTAGAAAAAGTACAGGCCGAGTTGCTTACCGAGGTTGGTTTGAGGTCGTTGAGCCCGCGCGATCCGCAATATGTGCCGGTCTATGAAGGCTCGCCGGAAAGGCGCGATGCTGCGTATCATCAGGGAACCGTCTGGGCATGGCTGATCGGCCCTTTTATCGAAGCCTACAGAAAAACGCACCCGCAGAATTCAAAAACGCGTCGTCAGATCGCGCAAATGCTCGCGGGTTTTGAAGCCCATCTTTTGGACGCAATGCTTGGTCAGGTAGCCGAGATCTTCGACGCGGACGAGCCTCACCATGCTCGCGGTGCGGCCGCCCAAGCATGGAGCGTTGCCGAGCTGCTTCGTCAGATTAACCGGTGAACTACTCGATACGAATAGTCTCTACCAACGTCTGAACAGATTAAATCCGATCACTACATGACGCGGCGACAGTACGAGATTACTCGAATTGTAACGGCTCGTCGTCGTTGTCTGTGTATTTGAAAATGTCAGTGCAAACGCGTGCTTTCCGATATTATATTGGACGCCATATCCAATTTCTGGCTCCGACTGATTATTAAATCCGATCACATTGAATTCGCTGTCGAAGACGGGATCGACGTGTCCGAGTTTGAAACCGGCGCGCGGCGTAAACTCAAAAATTCCCGAAACGCTCGGCGTTATCCGTACCAGCGTGCCCATGCCGAACGATACTCCGTTTGTCGGCAGCTTGAAATTCTCGACCGCAGTAGTTGCGGGTGGCGAATAATCGTCCGGTCGCGGGTTGAATCGATGCTGGCCGTTTGAATTTAGATGAACTGCCGGCGAGAAAAACAGATACACGCGCTTGCCTAACTGCCTCGAAAACATCGCCTGCAGATTGTATGTGTATTCTTCGGTAAAATTGTCGTTGCCTTCGACACTGGCGTAGGCCGAGATGCCGAGCGGCGATCTCTTGCCCTGGTCGGTGAAATGATAGCCCAAACCAAGTTCTACCGTGCGACACAGACCTTTCTGACAGAGCGGCGAACGATAGCCATTAAAGTATAGTTTGTCAGTGATGCCGTAGCTTATGCCAAATGATGACGTCGACATACTGTCGAGGCCGAAGAGTCCCGGCGCGCTTTCGCTAACAGGTTGCAGAGGCTGAGAGAAGCGATGGTTGAATGAAAGATTCCATGTTCCTTTAGGCACTCGTTTTGGTGTCGGAACATTCACGAGGCGATAAACGAACGGCTCGTCACCTGAATCGTAAGCATAAAAGTCTTCTTTCGGTTCGTCCTTCGCAACAGTCGGAGTGGTCGGCGCTGAGGCTTGTGTCTGTGCAGCTTGAGCGGTGATCTGCTCCACAGTTTTTGTAGTCGAATTTACCTGAAAGCGCTTTCCGTTCGACTCGACATACATTATTGACGGGTCCTTTTCGTCGAAGGTTATCTTAACTTCGCCCGACGACGAAGGCTTTTCCGATTGCACTTTGTTCGCAGTTGCGGTGTCTTGAGCATAGATGCTCACGCATGCAAAAAATAATACGAGGATCGAAATGAAACATGTTGAAATTGATCTGGTGGTTGATCTTATTGACATATGTTCTCCGTGAATACTGTTAAAACTACTGAATGAAAAGTCCTTCGATCGCGGTGTCTGAACCAACTCCAAACTGGTTGGCAGCAAATGAACTCGTTCCGCTCATGAGGATGTACCACATGCCGTTTCGGTAGACTCCCGTGTCCGATCTGCCATCACCGTCGAAATCGCCGATGACGGGTGTGTCCGAGCTCACGCCCCATTGAACATAGTGCGGTTGCCCGTTAGAACTTTGACGGATGTACCAGATGCCACCTCTAAAAACGCAGAGATCTGTCTTGCCGTCACCGTCAAAATCGCCGGAAATAAACTTGTCCGTTGCGAGTCCCCATTGTTCGTAACGCGGTGTTGAATTTGTGCTCTGCAATATGTACCAAAGTTGAGTCGAAGGCCGGAACAACGCGAGGTCCTGTTTTCCATCGCCGTCGAAATCTCCGCGCATCGGACGATCGCCGGTAGAGCCCCACGGGCGATAAGTAACCGTTCCGTTTGGATTGTTAAGCGATCCGCGATAGAAGAAATAGCTTTGCGAACCAAATGCTGAGTCACGATACACCGCCGGATCAGCCTTGCCATCGCCGTCCCAGTCGCCGACAACTGATGGGTCGTCGCCTGTCTGGCCAAATTGTTCAAACCTGACCGTGTTGGTGGTGCTTTGCAGAATATAAAAACCTGCGGATAGGGCTGGACCCGGCCGCCATACTGCAATATCGGCTTTGTCGTCTCCGTCGAAATCGGCAGGTGTAAGATTGTCGCCCGCGATACCGAATGTGACGGATCGAAATTGTCCTGTGGAACTCTGATTTATATACCAGATTCCTTGCGAAGGCCGATAGACAGCGGCATCACTCTTACCGTCGCCATCGAAATCTGAGAAGACATGGTGACGTATCACTGATGGAGTCGGCGTAAACGTTGCGGTGGCCGTCGATGTTGCTGTTAGTGTTGCCGAAGCGGCAGGTGTTGGTGTAAACGTGGCGGTCGCTGTTAATCCAACAGTCGCTGTTGCCGTGGGAACAAATGTCGAGGTAGCGCTCGGCGTAGCCGTGAATGTCGCTGTTGATGTCGCCGTGGCAGTTCTTGTTGGAGTGAACGTCGCAGTCGATGTTGAAGTGGCTGTCGCAGTTGGAGCAAGCGTTGCCGTCGAACTCGGCGTAGGAGTAAAGGTTGCCGTAGCTGTTGAGGTAGGAGTCAGAGTGAATGTCGCAGTCGGCGTAGGCGTGAATGTGGCCGTAAACGTCGCTATCGGCGTCGGGGTAAGAGTAAATGTCGCAGTTGGAGTGGACGTCGGAGTATTTGTCGGCGTTGGGCTCAGGCCCGCCGGTTGAAGTGTGACATTCGTCACGTAGGTCTGATCGCCGCTCTCGCTTCCGTTGTTATTTGCTTGTATGCCGGCGGCGTAAAACTTAATAGGGCCGACGTTTGTTGCTGGGGCCGTCCAATTGAAAGACCACGTTGCTCCGCCGGTTTGGTTTTGAAATGTTCCTGCTGAAGTATGTTCGACATAACTTTTGCCGCTGCCGGAAATGATCTTTGTGTTTGTACCGAGATTGGCAAATGACCCTGCCATTGTGGTGTTGGCCAATGATGTCATCTCAAAGCCCCAACGCTTTCGGGTAGTGTCGGTTGTTACATGCTTAACCTGGATCTGGTATGTCTGGCCCGGAGTGTATGTGGCCGGGGCAACTATCGTGAACTGTCCGACGCCTGTCGAGGCGTTATGGCAGTCTGTACAAGTTAATTCACCGGGAGCTCCGGTTCTGGCGGCGGGAGGGCCTGAGATCGACGCGGTCGTCTTGCTGACAAATCCGTGACTAAAAGTGAATAACAGAATTGTGAAGCCGGCAAAACCTAATACCGCTGCTATTTTTATTTTTTGTATATCGATCTTCATGGCTAATACCTCCCACCATTTAAAAACAGATCTAAAATCTGACTCAGCGCCTAAAACCGTGAATGTAGGACATAACGCCCCTGATCTGCTCCGCACTCATACTGTTCTTAAATGCTGGCATCTCACCGCTGCCGTTCGTTATCATGCGGATACCTTTTGCATCGCTTACGGTGCTTTTTGTCAGATCGCCGGCATGGGTCTGTCGCCCTTTTGCGGTCTGTCCACGGCCATCGCCACCGTGGCATCTGGCGCAATACGTGGCGTAATCCGACCCGCCGTCAAAATTTGTGTTGAAATCTGTGACCGGCCCGATCTTTGCCAGGCCCTGGGTTGGTGACCCGGCGAATATGGCAACTAAGACAAAAAGGGAAGCGATCGAAGCGACAGCTAGTTTTGTTTTTATTGAGTTCATTTTGTATTTCTCCATTAATTATTGTTTTTTTCGTTCTTCTAACTTGGCAGTTTGAGGGATATCAGCATTTGAGTTGGCCGGGACCGAGAGATTCTTTAGCCAACTAACGATCTCTTGTTTTTCGGTCTCGCTCAGCTTGTCCTTGTAGGACGGCATTTTCGAACTTCGGCCCATTGACGATGGATCGTTGATGATGGCCAGAATTGTTTCGGGGGTTAGCTGGTCTTCTTCGCGGGTCGTGAGGTCGGTGATCGATGGGTTTTTAGCTTTCCCTTCACCGTTCTTGCCGTGACATTTTGCACAGTTCGTTGTGTAGGGAGCGGGTATCGAGACGGAAGAAACGGCCGCGATTTCGACCGCGGACGTTTCGGGTTTTTCGGTCGAGGGCTCACTCACCTTTGATTTTCCATTAAGGCTAATGGTCTGTGGTTCAAATGCTGAACGTCGAAAGGCATCTTCGTCTAACTGCTGTTTGGCGAGTTGGTCAGAAATTCTACTGTCGCTGGCGTCCTGGTATATCGCCGTCGCAGTGAGCGTTCCCACGATGCCAAAGCCGATCAAAAACAACGCGCTGACCGCTACCCGAATGGGTCCGACTCCATGCTTAACGAATAGCGGCAGCGCGATGAGCCCGCAGATAACTAATGCTGGAAACCCAAATGCCAACATTGCTGCGAGCGGACCGTCGGTGTATTTTTGCATCTCAAACAGCCATAAGAATTGCGGTCCGGGACGCGGCAGGTACGTTGCCGATTCAACCGGATGCGGGCCGAAAGGAGCGGGATATACCCTTGAAAATATAGAGATCGCGAAAAATGCTACGCCCATCACGATCGCGTTGCGAGTGAATTGCTCTCTTGCCCAAGTCCAAACCTGGCCGCGATCTTGATCGCCGGAGTTAGACCTAAAAATGAATAAGCGGGCAACCACGACCAGACTGATGAGGACCGGCACTACAAAAACGTGCAGGCCGTAAAAGCGTGACAGCGTCAGGGTCGAAATAGCCGAATCATTTATCAGCCAAGTCTTCATTGAACTGCCGATCAAAGGGGCATTTCCAGCGAGACTTGCTGCGATGTTCACCCCGTTAACCGCACGAGCATCCCAAGGCAGAGCGTATCCTGTCGCAGCGGCTGCGAGAACGAGAGCCAGCATCACGAGTCCGAAGTTCCACGCCGTTCGATTTATGCTGTATGCGCCGCGAACGAGCATTTGGAGCAGATGAAGCGCTAAAACTATCGGAAGCAAAACAGAGGAATGATAGTGAACCGAGCGGATCCATGTCCCGTCGCGAACGACGAGTTCTATGTACGCTACTGTTGTGTAGGCGCTGCTGACAGCAGGGACATAATGAAAGGCCAGTAAGATGCCGGTCGCAGCCTGTAGAAACAGGAGCAGTGCGATAACACCGCTCGTCGTCCGTGTCCAGGCCGAGAGCCTGTCACCAGACGGTTCCGCTAAACGGCATATTATTGACTCAAATTCTGTTATTCGTGATAACCACGCAGTTATACTAAGTTGGTGTGTTTTGTTTTCGGCAGCCATAGTGATGGTTAGGCTTTGATCTGTAACTTTCCGTTTTCAATACGTGTCTCAAGTTCTGTAAGGTCTTTTGTGGCCGGCCCGGTCAGACGCTCACCTTTCTCGCTAAAAAAACTGTCGTGGCACGGGCACAGAAAGTTCTTTGTGCCGCCGTCCCAGACGATAGGGCAGCCCTCGTGCGGGCAGACAGATGAGAGGACTTTGTTTTCGTGTTTAGGAAGAACGTAAACCGAAAGCTCGTCAACAGTTTTGCTCCAGCCGGAACGGCATGTGACGGCAATGGTTTTTTCTATGGGCTCTTCGCCTGCAATTTCGGCGATGTCACCTATGGTTTTCCAGCTTTCTTCGGTGGTGGCTAGTTGCGGCTCGAGCGTTCTTTTTGCGGAAAGTCCAAACGTGGCACTTACAAAACCTAAGATGCCAAGAGGCAAGATAGAGAGAAATGAACGGCGATCTTTTCGAACTAGTTCGGTTTCCTTTGTTTCCATGTTTAATTTAGGGAAAGGCAGGTCGGAACTGGCACTCTACTACTAATGTCCGTCGGATAGATCAATAAATACACCCGTGAACAAAAAAAGTCAACAACATTAAACATTGTTAGTAAATATTGATCTCAAGGCGAAGCGTCAAGTGGACTTCAACTCCTGTATTTGCAAGAATAAACCACGCATGGCCGCCGATAATCTTATTGGATTCGACAGGATCCCGCAGACGATACCACACTTTTGCTTTGAGGCGTTTCGGCGGCACAACAAGCGTGACGCCCTGGCATTTAAGATCGGCGACGCATGGAATTATCTCCTCGGCAGCGAAGTTATCGAACGCGTTAAGCGTATCGCGATGGGCCTCGCGGCCATGGGCGTCAAGGCAGGTGACCGTGTTGCGATCATATCGGAAAATCGTCCGGAATGGTCGCTTGTCGATCTTGCGATACTGTCCCTGCGGGCGGTCAACGTGCCGATCTACACTACGCAGGCTGTCGAGCAGATCAGGTTTATCCTAGAAAATTCCGGCGCCCGGATGCTGTTTCTGTCCGGCAAAAAGATCTGGAAACACGCCGAAGCCGCGATCCAAACGGTAGAACAGATCGAGAAGCTCGTCTTTTTCGATAGCGATGGCATTCCTGAAAAAAACAGCCGCGCGATCTCGCTTGATGATATCGAGAACAAGGGAGTTGAGTTGTCAAAGATCGATGCAGACGTGTTCGACAGGTCGCTTGCCGAGATCAAAACGGACGACCTTGCGACGATCATCTACACATCAGGCACGACCGGTGAGCCCAAGGGCGTAATGCTGACGCATGAGAATTTTGTTTCTAACGTCGTCGCTATTTCCAAAGGGCTGCCGATCCGGTCGTCTGACCGCAGCCTTGCTGTCCTGCCGTTGTCGCATATATTTGAACGCACGGTCTTTTATGTGCTTTGTTCGAACGGCGTTTCGATACATTACTGTGCGGCGTTCGACCAGCTTGCGTCGCATCTCAAGGAAGTAAAGCCGACGATAATGACCGCTGTGCCGCGCCTTTTTGAGCAGGTCTATCACAAGATCGTCAAAAAAGGGATGTCCGCCGGCGGCTGGAAAACAAGCCTTTTCGAATGGTCGCTCGGTGTCGGTCAACAATATTGGGAAGCAAAAGATAAACATAAATCCATTTCGCCGGTGCTCGCGGCAAAGCACGCAGTTGCTAATCGACTAGTCTTCTCAAAATGGCGTGACGGCGTCGGCGGCAGCCTGCGATTCTTTGTTTCGGGTGGAGCGCCGCTGTCGAAAAAGCTGAGTTACGCATTTTGGGCAGCCGGCATTCCGATCCTGCAAGGCTACGGTATGACTGAGGCCTGCATTGTATGTGCGAACCGTCCCGAGGACAACAAGGTTGGTTCGATCGGTACGCCGTTCGACGGCATCGAGATGAAGATCGGCGCCTCTGACGAAGTCCTGATCCGCGGTCGAAACGTGATGACCGGTTATTACAACAACGAAGAAGCGACCGCCGCCGCTCTCGACGACGAAGGCTACTATCACACCGGCGATGTTGGCTACGTTGACCACGACGGGCATTTTTACATCACCGACCGCCTTAAAGACCTCTTCAAACTCTCGAACGGCAAATATGTCGCACCGCTTCAGGTCGAGAGTTTGTTAAAACAAAGCCCGCTCGTTTCGCAGGCGGTCGTTGTGGGCTCTGGCCGTAAACAGGTCGGAGCTCTGATCGTGCCCGATTGGGACGCATTAAAAGACGCGATGAAAGACGAAGGTATCGCAACTGACGGAACCCGTGAAGAGCTTGCCGACAACCCTCAGTTCATCAAGCGGGTTCAGAACGACGCCATCGCCCTCACACGCGAGCTAAGCGATTACGAACGCGTCAAACGCGTCTACCTGTTGCCCCGCGAATTCTCCATCGACAAAGGCGAAATGACCCCAACCCTCAAGATCAAACGCACCGTGATCGACGAAAAATACTCCGACGCCATCGACGACATCTGCGGAAGCTGACGTCAATTTTTTCCGCCGCAAATAACCCCACAAACAATGTTTCCGTTCCGTAGCGTTCCACGACGTTCCACTCGCAGGTGGAACGCGCTAACTGTTGCAATGTAATGAGTTAAGTGCCCTAAAATGGCACCGTTCCACGATTTTTACAAAAAAATTTGCGACCAGGCCCTGCTAACCCACTAAACGTTGATATCATTAGGCTTACGGTGTTCACCGCCCTGTGAAAAGCAGTGATCTTCGTGGAACAGTCACGTTTTGTGTCAAGAGTATGAATTATTAATACTTGTTAATACTTATTCATACTGTCCCAAACGACTGGGATAGTATGGGACACAATGGGACAGGCTTAAGCCATTTATCTGCAACGGTTACATGCTAACTGTCCCGCTGTCCCACTGTCCCAGCGTTTTTTTTCGTCAACAGCACGCAAAAGGACATACCAAAGCTGCACTCTGAACTGATTTTCAAATAGCCTGATCGCAGCCGATCCAACGATCCCGCATCAACCTAGCGCACTTCGAGACAAATTGGAATACCAATTTTCCCGATATGACATGGTTTTCTCGATTTGGCGCAATTTTTCTGCTCCGTTGCAGATGCTGGCTGAGTTTCTTGACTATACCGGACCAAGGCATTAAGCTATTGACGCTTTTCGAATCTATTTCTAAATAACTGGAGGCCTCCTCTAATGCTGCCCAACTCTTCAGTAGTTTGCCGCTCTACACGCGTCTTATACTTGATCGGCGTGGTTTTTATTCTCACGATTTCAGCTTCCGCTCAAAGCGGGCTCGCTATATATAATCAGATAAAAGCCTTTTCACTGACCGGAGCAAAAGCCGATGTTTCGGCGTTGACCTTAAAACGCGACCGCGTCGAAATGACATTCAACGGTACGTTTTATTTTACCGGTCCGATCGACGGCAAAGTTACCGGGGCAGTTTTTATCGGAGATGGAACCTTCCGAGCCCAATCTCCGCCTACCGATTTTGAAAAGGCTAACCTGAAACGGCTGCTGGGAGTCGATGTGGTCGAGTCGGATTTCAGAACCGCTGTTCTAAGATTTTCGGACGATACTGAGGATATCATCGGCAAAAATAAGTCCGAGGGAGCCGTACCGCCGCAGGCTCAGACGCTTGCCAATGAGATCAACGGCCGTATTTTAAAAGAAACCGGGGCAAATCTGTCGTCGAGGGTGGCCCTGTCGTTGCTAAATCACGAAGACCCCGGCTTTTTCTTTGCAAATTTTGACGGTGGGCGGCGTGGGCGGTTTAGCTACGTTTTAGACTATCAAACCCGCATCCTTACGGACTATTTCGATATCAATGCGGGCGAGCGCGGCCTGATATTTAAATATCAATCCGACGACGACGACAATGACATCTGGCTCGCGTTTTTCTCATTATCCGATTACGAGCGAAATACAGCAGTTTACTCGGACATGAATGATCTGATAGACATTATCAGCTATGACATGAACATCGACCTGAGAGAGCCGAAGAAACGACTTGGCCTGAAGACAAAGATCCGTCTACAAAGCAAGGTACAGGGAATGCGCGCAGTCACATTTACGATAGGTAAATCGCTTGGTGAATATGACAAAGAAAGATTGAAGAAACAAATGCATCTTAAGTCAGCGGGGATGGATTCAACTACCCTTGAATTTGTCCAGGAGGACTGGGAGAGTGGGTTTACGGTCTTTTTTCCAAATCCGGTCGGCAAAGCTCACGATTTTGCTCTTGACTTCGATCTCGAAGGTGATTTTCTCCAGCAACCGACGTATTTCCCGGATTGCAGCTACCCTCTATCTAATGACGATTGGTATCCCCAACAGGGCTATCTGGACCGTGCAACCTTCAATTTCACTTTCACTCATCCCAAAAAGCTCAAGGTTGCCAGCACCGGTACGCGAACAAGCGAACAGCCCGACACGTCCAACAAAGATCTGATGGTCACAAAATATGTGATGAATTATCCCGTTGCAAATCAAACCTTTGCACTGGGGCCATTCGAGCGTCATTCGGGCGAGATAAAATGGGAAAGCGGCGACAAACCAACGCCGATGGAGTTTAATTCGCTTTCCGGCAGCGATCTTGCATTGAAGGAGGATTTTGTCCTGCAGGAACTGAATAACGCCGTTAGAAATTTTCAGTTTTTGTTCGGGAAATATCCCTATGACACATTTGGTGCGGTCTTTCATCCTTATCTATTTGGACAGGGATTTGCCACAATGCTTACGATCCCGAGGACCGACCGAGCAAGCAAATATACTTACAGTTTCCTCGCTCACGAGACCGCTCATCAATGGTGGGGAAATATTGTCTCTTGGAGGTCGTATCGCGATCAATGGCTAAGTGAAGGCTTTGCCGAATATTCCGGGGTTATATACACAGGTTTGAGGGATAAATCATCACGTAAGCTCGTTGACGACATGCGTCAATCCCTAAAAGATCCCCCGCTTACAGTTTTGGGGCCCGGGAAAGGAAGGCTGACTGATGTCGGCCCGCTCATTTTGGGCCACCGTCTGGAAACCAAGAAGACTTACGGTGCATACAGTGCTTTGGTTTATAACAAAGGCGGGCTGGTCTTGAGGATGGTACATTTTCTAATGACCGACCCTGCCAGCGGAAATGGCCAACTCTTTTTCGACATGATGAAGGACTTTGTAAATAGGTATAGAGACAAAGTGGCGTCGACCGATGATTTCCGCGTGGTGGCAAACGAGTATTTTGCCAGGTCAACGTTAGCGAAACAGTTTGGGATCAAAGACCTCGATTGGTTTTTTCAAGAGCATGTTTACGATACGACCTTGCCATCCTATAAATTGGATTACACGATCGGATCGGGCCCTGATGGCGGTGTAGTGGTCACAGGCAACATCACACAGGAGAACACGCCGGAAAATTGGTTTATGTTGCTGCCGGTATTGTTTAAGTTTGGCCAGGACAAATATGCCTATGCGACGGTGAAATCTTACGGACCAAAAACGCCGTTTCAGTTCAAATTACCAATGAGGCCCGAAAGTATGGAACTAGATCCGCAGCGGTGGGTCATGTCCGACAAAACGTCAACAAAATGATCTAGGAGAGCCAGCTAAATCCAAGATTTTGCTTGTAAATTTTGGATTTAGGGTTTAGACTTTTAGACTAATTCGTTCTCAGATATATTTTTTGCTCTGTCGAGTTCCACCCTGGGGTCTGATGAGCCTCAAACGGTGTATTTGCAGTAACGCGACCAGAGATTGATTGCATGAAATATCTCACCACCGCGAAAGGTTCTTCATCACCCCGAAGGTTCTTCGGACCATTGTTTATTTGCTCGATCGCGTTTCTAGCGATCATCGCATTTTCCTCAACCGCAAACGCTGCGACATTTGCCGTCAACAGCCAAACTGACGCTCAGGACGCGAGTCCGGGGAACGGTGTTTGTGAAACAGCGGCGGGCAATGGGGTTTGCACGCTCAGGGCGGCGATAACCGAGGCGAACGCACTGGCGGGTGCAGACATAATTGTTTTACCTGCGGGGACCTACACCGAAACCCTTGTTGGTGCAAACGAAAATGCAAACGCGGGCGGCGATTTTGATATTACTTCGCCGATCACAATTAACGGCGCGGGTGCGGCGACAACGTTCATTCAATCCAACGCAGCGGCGCAGACAGCAAACGAAAGAGTTTTTCATATCCTTACGGGCGGCACTGCGGTGACGATCACCGGCGTTACCATTCGCAACGGCGTCAATCGAGCGGCGACTGCGATCGGCGGCGGAGGTATTCGAGCCGAGGGCGCGACAACGAATTTTTCATTGAGCGATTCGACCGTCACGGGCAATTTTTCCGAAAGCCGCGGCGGGGGCCTCGGTGTCAATAAAGCAAGTGTCACTGTCACCAATTGCACATTCACAAATAATCAGGCGGGAAGTGGCGTGGCTGGCTCATTATCTGCAGGCGGCGGTATTTCGATCGATTCCGAGGACAACGTTGCAGTCGCCGGCCAGACCGCAAGTATTTCCAACACCGTTATTTCGAATAATAAGGCAGAGTCTTCCGTTACAAATTCGTACGGCGGCGGTATATTTGTTCGGGCTCTGAATGCGGTCGTTACGGTTACCGGCTGCACGATCAGCAGCAACAATGCGACGTCGCTAAGTGGCTCGTTCACCGGATACAGCGGCGGATTTTACAACCAGCAGGGACGGGTCACGCTCTCGAACAGCACGGTTAACGCCAACACATCCACGAGATATTATCCGGGAATACTAAATCTTGCTTCGACAGGGGCTGTTGCGACCTTTGACATAATTAACAGCACGGTTAGCAACAATACTTCGGCTAATCAATTCGCCGTAGGCGGCGGAATTGGAAACCTTGCGAGCTCTGCTTTTAATGCCACTCTTACCGTTGACCGTTCCACTGTTAACGGGAACAACCTGCCCGGAGGATCGAGTGTAGGCGGCGGCATTCACAACATGGCTTCAGCAGGCGGGACTGCGCGTTTGAATGTCACAAATTCCACCATTGACGGCAATTCTTCCTATTCAGGTGCAGGTATTTTTACAACCGGAAATAACGCCGCAGGCAGCATAAATTTTTCGACCATAACCAATAACGCAGCGATCAACGAGGGCGGCGGAGTTTTCGGCAGCGGAATAAGTACCACAACTCTTTCAAACTCGATCGTGGCGGACAATTCGGTCGTGGCAGGATCTGCGATCGATATCGATGCGGCTCAGGTTTCCGGCGATTATAACCACATCGAGCATTCATATCCCGGGTTTGTCCCGGCTGCGCACGATGTTATCGATGTCGATCTTTTGATGGCGCCGTTGGCAAACAATGGCGGTCCGACTCAGACCAAAATTCCCGGATTTTTAGTTAGAAATGCTGTCCCGACAGGAACGAACGGATGCGGCACTACGGTGACCAACGATCAGCGCGGCGTGACGCGGCCGGGCGGCACAGCTTGTGACAAAGGGGCAGTCGAACTTGCGGCAGGCGAAGGAACACCCACGCCCACAACGACGCCTACAGGTGGAGTGACGAATACGCCGACGGGGGCTCCTACAAATACGCCGACTAGTGCGCCTACGAGTACGTTCACCAGTACGCCATCTAATACAGCGACAAGCACACCAACGGACACGGCGACGGCGACCTTTACTGCAACATTTACGCCGACTCCGACAGTTACTAATACTTCTACTCCTACGGCGACTGCGACGAATACATTTACACCTACACCAACAGTTACCGCGACAAGCACATCTACGCCGACGACTACGGCGACCAGCACGTTTACTCCTACGGCGACTGCGACGAATACTTCTACGCCATCGGCGACGTCGACAAGCACGTTTACACCGACGCCGACGATCACGAGTACATTTACGCCATCGGCAACGTCGACGAGCACGTTTACGCCAACGCCGACGATCACGAGTACATTTACACCGACGCCGACGATCACGAGCACGTTCACACCAACGCCGACGATTACAAGTACATTTACGCCATCGGCAACGTCAACTAGTACGTTTACACCGACGCCGACGATCACAAGTACATCTACGCCATCGGCAACGTCAACGAGCACGTTCACACCAACGCCGACGGCCACGAATACAAACACGCCGACTCCGGCCGCAACAAATACATTCACGCCGACGCGAACAAATACCCCAACACCGACGGCAACAGCAACGTTAACGCCGACGGGGACTTTCACAAATACGCCAAGCGCGACCGCGACGGTGGCCAATACTGCGACAAGTACAGCAACGGCTACTGCTACAAATACGGCCACACCGGCAGGAACGCCGTCCGGCATTCCAGTCGTACTACCTAACGTTAATGCAACGCCCGGGGTTGTCGTGATACCGATAACCGTTGGTAATACGACTGGTCAGGCGATCATTTCCTACGATCTCAATGTCGATTTCAATCCGGCGATAATCCAGCCTGCGAATCCCGCTTATGACGCGGCGGGAACATTGAGCAACGCAATGTCTATAACGCCGAATGCGGGCAACGCGGGGCATTTTGTCATTTCAGCATTTCAGGGAGTGCCGCTCGATGGTTCGGGAACGCTGATAAATCTAAGGTTCAATGTCATTGGCTCTCTGGGACAATCGACAGCTTTGACTTTTGCTGATTACACCGATCCCGCTAACACTTTCCATCCCGGCTTTATGTTCAACGAAGGAGTTCCCGAAGCGTCTGTCACGAATGGCTCTGTGGCCGTTGGAACCGGAACACCGACAAATACGGCAACCAGTACACCGACGCCGAGCGGGCCAACCGTTACGGGAGCGGTCGCGTACGGCAACGCGATCGGTCCGCCGACTACACGGTTTGTCCCCGGTGTAACGGTTCGCAGCATTGCCGGATCACCAAGTGTTACATCGCTTACTAATTCGAACGGCGATTTTGTGCTAACCGGATTCGGCGCAGGCGCCTATACACTGGCTCCGTCGAAAGAAGATGATACGAGCGGAGCTCTAAGCGCTTTTGATTCGGCTTTGATCGCGCAGCATGTCATAGGCATTCTGCCCCGGTTGTCTGGTAACGCATTGGTCGTTGCAGACGTCAGCGCCAACGGTTTTGTCAATTCGTATGACGCGGGCCTCATTGCCAGTTTCGTAAATGCGAGTCCATATCCGCATGGGTTTGCCAGTAAATGGAGATTTGTTCCGGCAAGCAAGACATATGGAGCGATCACTGGTTTTCTTCCTGGACAGAATTTTACGGCTCTGCTGATGGGGGATGTTTCCGGAAATTGGGGAGTCCCTGGCGTTGTTCCAGTCGGTCAAGTCCGAAAAATAGAGGATGGCGGACAGGATGTAGAGCGCAGTACGCCCGGATCAGTTGTATCTGTGGAATTGCCGGCGTTGTTTGCTCCGATCGGAAGGGAGATCGTATTACCCGTTACCGTTCAGGGCGCCGCAAACAAAGATCTGATCGCGTATGAGTTCAGTCTAAGGTATGATCCAAGTGTTATCCAGCCAAGTGCCGAACCAGTGGATGTAATGGGAACCGCGAGCCGCTCGCTTTCTGTTGTCACGAATGCCCAGGAGCCTGGACTCTTAAGAGTCGTGCTTTACGGAGCTTTTCCGATCGATCGTGACGGACTGCTCTTAAACCTGAGATTTCTTGCGGTCGGCAAGGCAGGCTCAGTTTCCCCGTTGAAGTGGGAACGTCTGAAGTTCAACGAAGGCCGGCCGAGGGCAATAGCAAAAGACGGAACGGTCAAACTTCGATGAGATCGAACAAAAAGTCTTAAAACGTTCTGGTAAATCTAACTAGGCGGCCTGGCTACTTGCCTAAGCGAGCGGCTCCGCCTTTTTTAATTCCAGCAGGGTGTTAAGTGCGGAGGCGTCCGCGTGACGATTTCTTAGTAGAGCCTCAGCAAGCTCGTACAAGGGGCCTGGAATGCCTGTCAACTCGACGGTTTCGCCTGGAGTTTCCTCCTGAGGGTAATGTGAGTAGAATTCGAGCTCGGCCGTGCAAAATTCGCATGACTCAATATGATCTCGGATCTCGTCGCAAAGTTCAGGCGGCAAGACCGAATTTTGAAAATCAAGCAGATCATTCGATAAAGGACATTCATCGCATTTACGGAAAACGGTATTCTTTCTTAAGGACATAGGACAACTATATTATTTTCCGAGATTCGTCCTAAACAGGGCCGCGGGGCAGGCGGGGAAGACATATCTTCGTTACAATCAGATGTAAATCCGCAATGCTTGTCCTGTTCCAGAAAGGCGAGATATAAAGGGTGAAAAGCAAAAAAGTATCGGTTGATACATGCAGAATCTAGCAGATACCAACAATGTAAAAACTTGTTGCTCAAATTTGGAAATCCTGCTACTATCGTAATGTAGGTAGTGAGAGGCAACCATCTCACTTGCCACTGTTCGGATCGACTACTCAGCTCGACTCTTCGATCTAGCCAACATTTTACTACCAATAAGCTCACTCCCATTAATCGAATTTAATTCGACATCCCATACAGAGCGCAACAGCGCTTTTCAAGCCCGAAGTGTAGGCAGTGGCTCGCCATCTGAAAACTGGAAGGATCGGAACTTCGGCTTGCAGGACGACTTGACCATCGGAAAGAGTAATTTATGAACGATTTGAAAACAAAGGAAAGGGTGTCCAGACCGCCGCACAGACAGATCAAGGTCGGCAAGTGGAACGACAGCCTGAAGGCATCCGACGTAAACCAGATCTGGACAGAGCTGCATCGTATTGTTTCTTCTCATCCTTTGGTAAGGGCGTCGAAACGTGCCGGCTTTCTTGTTGAGGAAGGCAAGCATAACGCGTATACAGATCTGACGCAGGAGCTGTTTGTTGCTCTGCTCTCAAAAGATCGCTTTCAACATTACATCGACAGCGGAATGTCCGATGCGGAGATCGAGGCTGAGATAAGCCAGATCGAGCTGACGAACATGCTCACCGCTGAGCTTCGCAAACGCTACCCCGAAAGCTATCGTTTGGCACGTCGAATTTCGACACTTATACAGACGAGCGAAGCATTCAAACGTTTTGACAATATTAACCATCCTGATGTTCACAGGCGCCTGGCCGACAGGCTTTACGGGTTGGCGGCATGGAGCTTTAAGAAGGAACGCCGTGACGTTCAGGAGATGGACGAGCGTGTGAAATCAGTTTCATTCCTCGGCCGTGATACACGCATGGTGGGCTGCACCGGTGATGCGCAGATCGTTATCAGCAATCCTGAGCTCGAAAAACTGATCATTCGCGTTTTCAAAGCGATCGATTCGCCGGTTGATGTTCGTTCGCTACGTTCGTTTGTCATGTCCCGTCTGCCGATCATGGACATTCATCTGGTGCCTGTCGGAAGTGGAACTGACAGCGATGATGATGATCGCATGCCGTTTGAATTTACTGATACGCGCGAAACTCCGGAGGAAGGAGTGTTGCGAAACGAAGCAGAGCTTGCCGCCGCAGGTTTTGTCGATAATTTTTTAAAGACGCTTAACAAAGCGGTCCGCGGCAAGGCCAAACAATACGATCGCATGATCAATGTTCTGTGGCATTGCTACCTGATCTCCGACGGCGGAACGCAATTAGAAGTTGCGGAAATGCTTGGCGTATCAGACTCCCTGGTCTCGGATTACCGAAAACGCATCGAAGCCAATCTGCAGCAGCTCTCATTCAGCGGAGTCAATGAAGCCCGTCAGTTTGAAAAGGCGCTGAAGACAAAAGTTCGCGGCATGATCACGATGGAAAAAGAACAAGTTGCGGCGTAAACGACGTACTACTATGAGCCCTGTAAATGTCCATCGAACGTTCAAAAGAGAAAGATTACAAGCCGCTTTCATCGGGTAAAGTTTCCGTCAAAGCTATAAGCGATCTGCCATCTTTGCAGAGATCGGGAACCTCTAAAAGTGCGGTTTCGACCGAATCCACCACCCAACTAAACCTTAATTTCACTAAAGCAAATAATGTCGAGCCGGCTACGCAGCATTCGAAAACGGAGAGCGAGGCAAAGGCGGATGATGTCGCGCGCGTATCGGTAAATAGTGAGTCTGCCGACAAACCCAAAAACGGCAAAGACGCCAAAAAAGAAAAGCGTGACGAAAAAGATCGCAAGCTGCTGAGCAACGAGCACTGGCTTGCGCGAAACGGGCATTCGCTTACGTATTTCGGCCTGTATCTATTTTCGATACTCGTACTTTTTCGGCCTTATGAATTGATACCTGCGTTGTCGTTCCTTTCGGCGACGGCGTTTTATTTTGCGATCGCGACATTGGCCATTTTTGTGCCGAGCCAGCTTGCCACGGAGGGCAATCTGACTACGATGTCCACAGAGGTCAAAGCCGTACTTGCGATGACAGTTATTGCACTTGCTACGATGCCGATCGCAAAAGACCCCGGGCTTGCGTGGGAAATATTCAATGACCCTTACATCAAGGCTGTCATCATTTTCATCGTGCTGGTCAATGTTGTTCGCACGCGAAAACGGTTGATGGGAATGATGTGGTTATCATTTGGCATCGCAGTTTATCTCAGTTCGGCGGCGCTCGATCTTTATCTGAAAGGCCAATTCAACGTAGAAGATTATCGCATCAAGGTCGATGTCGGCGGCATGTTCGGCAACCCGAACGAAATGGCGATGCACTTCGTCATGATGACGCCGCTTGTGATAACGCTCGGCATCGCAGCGAAGAATAAACTGATCCGGTTTGTCTATTTTGCAATGGCTGCGATATTCATCGGCGCAAATATGGTGACGTATTCGCGTGGCGGCTTTTTGGGACTGATCGTTTGCATGGGCGTTCTGGCATGGAAACTCGGTCGAAAACAGCGCCTGAACGTAACTATTGCTTCGGTTGTTGTCGGCGGTATTGCCATTCTCGCTGCACCGGGAAATTACGGCCTGCGAATGCTTTCGATCTTTATACCGGGACTCGATGCAGTTGGATCGAGCGATCAACGAAGGGAACTGCTGGAAAGGTCATTACTCGTCACTGCTCGAAACCCGTGGGGCATCGGCATTGGCAATTTTCCGATCGTCGGTATACGCAATCTGCAATCTCACAACGCATTTACACAAGTCTCTGCGGAACTCGGGATTCTTGGGCTTATTGCGTATCTAATATTTATGATAAGCCCGTTTCGAAAGCTCGGAGCGATCGAGCGTAAATTGTTCGAAAGGAACGAGCTTGACTGGTTCTATTACCTCGCGATCGGGCTTCAGGCCAGCATTATCGGGTACATGGTTTCCAGCTTTTTCGCATCGGTCGCATACAACTGGTTTATCTATTACCTGATCGCATATGCGGTCGCATTCCGACGCATTTATACACTAGAAAAAGGTACGGAGGAAGAATTACCGGCGCCTTTGATGGCTGCCGAGGCCACATGACGACAATCGCGGAACAAGTATTTTTCTGGACATGCGTCAGCGTGCTCGGATACGTTTACGTTGGTTATCCGCTGCTTGTATATGTAATGAGCCTCCTGTTTCCAAAGGCCGTAAAACATGCCGAGATCGAACCGAGTGTTACCGTCCTGATAACCGCTTTTAACGAAGAAGACTCGATCCGCCAGAAACTCGAGAACACTCTGCAGATCGCTTATCCGGCGGATAAGCTCGAGATACTTGTGGCATCTGACGGCTCGACTGATCGCACTGATGCGATCGTTGCGGAGTTTGCGTCACGCGGCGTGAAACTTTTTCGTCAGGAAGGTCGTGTAGGAAAAACCACAACCCAAAACAATGCTGTCGAGCGTGCTACTGGAGAAATTATTTTGTTTTCCGATGCAACCACTGCATATCGTGAAGACGTATTTCAACACTTGCTTCCGGCGTTTGCCGACGAGAGTGTCGGGTGTGTTGCCGGGCGTCTGATCTACGTTGACGAGGACAGCACAACAGTCGGTCGCGGAGCAAAAAGTTACTGGGGTTACGAAACATTTATCAAGATCGCAGAAAGCCGCGCATGTTCGCTGATCGGAGCCTCCGGCTGTCTTTACGCCGTCAGGAAATCGGCGTATCAACCGATGTATCCAGAGGCTTGCTCGGATTTTCTGATATGCACGAACATTTACCGCAAAGGATTGCGAAGCGTGTTCGCACCTGACGCAGTTTGCTTTGAACAGACAAACGCCCGGGCGTCTGATGAAATGAAAATGCGGGTTCGCGTGATTGCCCAGACCTTTACGGACCTCTGGCGAAATCGCGACATGCTGAACCCGCTCAAGAGCGGTTTTTTTGCCATCGAGCTGATCTCGCACAAGGTGTTGCGATACGCCGTGCCATTCGTTTTGCTTGCATTGCTCGTCGCAAGCATAGCTCTTGCTGCGTCATCAACGTTTTATGCAACTCTGCTATTCGCACATGTCCTTTTCTATTTTATGGCAGCGATCGGTTGGATCCTGGAGCGAGCTGGGAAACGACTCTTTATCCTTGCGATGCCGCTTTATTTTGTCCTTGCTAATCTTGCGTCGGTGATGGCATTTTACAAATTTCTGAAAGGCGAAACGTACACCCGCTGGGAGCCGATACGGGAGGCTCGCTGATCGTTTATGGCAGAAGACAGACGCCGAAAACTCATCAATAAGCGAGTCGGAAACAACGTTTCGACCATCCGGCCCCGCGTATCTGTGATCATTCCGGCATACAACTCGGCAGCATACATAGCCGAGACGCTCGATTCTGCGATCAAACAGAAATTTCGTGAGCACGAGATAATCGTTATCAACGACGGCTCACCCGACACAAAAGAGCTCGAAATAGCGATCAGCCCATATATCGAAAACATTATTTACATCAAGCAGAAGAACTCCGGTGCCGGCGTTGCACGCAACACGGGCATCGAACAGGCACGAGGCGACATCATCGCGTTTCTCGACGCAGACGATATCTGGATGCCGAATTTTCTTGCTTCGCAAGTCATCTTTCTCGAACGCGGGGGCTATGACATGGTGTATTGCGACGCGCTGCTTTTTGGGATGCAATCGCCCTATCGGCGTACGTTCATGGAAACCGCTCCATCAACCGGCGAAGCAAACTTTGAGAGCATTCTCGATCTGCGGTGCAATGTTATTACGTCTGGAACGATTGCCAGAAGACAATCTATTATCGACGCAGGCATGTTTGAAACGGAAAATGTGCGAGCACACGATTTTATTCTGTGGCTGCACATGGCAAAGACCGGAACAAAGATCGGTTATCAAAGAACGCAGTTGCTGAAATATCGCATTCGCTTAGACAGTCTCTCGGGAGATTCGATCAGCCGGGCGGTGCGTGAACGCGATGCATTTGAACGAGTATCGAAAACTATGGAATTGAACGAAGAGCAACAAGCCATAGTCAAAAGAAGGCTCGACGGACTCGAAGCTGATCTTGCCGTTGAACAGGGAAAGGCTCTTTTACTCAAAGGTGAATTCCGGGAAGCCGAAGCCGCATTTCGCAATGCGAATAGTTATCGCAGATCTTCAAAGCTGGCTGTTGTTTCGCTATTGACGCGTTTTGCTCCCCAAATGCTGCTGAAATACTATCGCGCAAACCGCGCGGACGAGGTCGTATTTATCGAAGGACAGGGTTGAACCTTCTGAACTTCTTAAGATTCGCTCTCTCTTTGTTCTATTGCCAAGTGAGTTCTATGATTCCGTCGTTTGTTTTCGGCTGAGTCATGTCTTCGTTAAACATGAATCTTTCAAATGTAAGCGACGATGCCGTGCCGGGTGCTCCGACAGCGACAAATCGAAGATTTAGAAGAATGCCGTTTTCCGTTATCGGCATTGGGCCATACATGACCACTCGCAAGAGGCCGGGTTCTTTAGCATTCGTGACGATGGAAAGGCCGCGGCTCGCCGTCTCTTCTAAATTTACAGGATCTGCAGCAGGTTGTATCACTGCCGGATCATATCTCAGATCAAACTCGTACGAGATCACATTTTCGTCTGCAACTCCCTGAACACTTACCGGCACGACGACCTCCCTATCGGCTGGCGTTTCGATCCTTGGCAACTCGACTTCGATCTCTCGTGCCGGGCCGTTACCTTCTGACAGCTGACGGTTGACTGCCAATCTCGCTGCACTCGGTGACCAATTACCCGTTACTTCGCCGATCAGCAGGCCGACATAATCTTCGCCGGAGATGTTGGATGTAACCGATGCATATGTTCGGCTTGTCGGCGAAGCTCCTATCGGAAAAGTCGGGCCTGGCGGAACGTAAAACTGCCAAGTATTTGTATTGCCGATGGGCGGACCGATACCGGCAACAAAGCGTGCGATCAACGCAGCGTCGTTCGACGAGATAGCGCTGTTTCCGCTCACATCAGCGGTCACTTTTTGAATGTCCGTCGATAATGTGCTGACGCCGGCAACGTGTTGAGCGATCCTTGCAGCATCATTCGAGGTTATACTGTTTTGCCCGGTTGTTTTGGACAATGAGACCGTATATGAACCCGCGCCAAATCCGCTTAACGAATATTGGCCTGCGGTCGCGCCGGGTGGATCGGTCGTTGTAAAAACGTTAGGTGAACCCGTGCCCGTGACTGTAACATTCGAGATGAATTTTGGCGGAGCTGCTGCGTTAGCGTAAGTGACCGTTCCGCTGATCGCGGTCGGTGACGCTGTCGGCGTAGAGGTTGCCGTCGAGGTGTTAGTTGGGGCAACGGTCGGTGTAAATGTCGCTGTGTTGGTGGATGTTGGCGTTGGTGTAACCGTTGCCGTATTAGTTGCAGTTGGAGTGAATGTTGCCGTTGCAGTAAATGTTGGCGTGGGCGTGTTCGTCGCCGTGTTCGTCCGTGTTGCTGTCGGCGTAAATGTCGAAGTGCTTGTAGCCGTCGCTGTTGGAGTATTCGTCGGCGTGTTTACAGGATTGCAAATGTAACTCACGGTATCAATGCCGATTACATCAGAATTTGTGCCGCTCGGCCCGCCGTTTTCAACGTAATAACGAAACGCGATCCGTCCGTTTACCGGCGGTCCCAGACCGCTGACTATTGCCGTAAATTGCGTCCAGATGATCGGATAACTGCCAAGCCCCGTGCGTAAATATGACGGATTGATGTCGAGCATCAGCGTCGTAAAATCCCCGACGTCCGTCGCGGTCGATCCAACATTTGAACTGGAGCCGTTTGTGCTCATTCGCACCTGAAGGCGGTCGGCAAATTGCACCGGATTCACCGTTCGGGTCCAAAATGTGAACTGAGCGCCATTTTGAAGTGTGAGCGGCGGGCTTATAAGCCAATTGCTCAAGGTTGAAACGCCGACGCCGTTGTTAAGATCGGCACTTATGTAGGCGGCAGTTACTGGAGTCGGAGAAGCCACCGGACTTGGCGACTGCGCCGGAAAAGCTGCCGACTCGCCCTGAAACCATCCGGATGTGCCGGGTCCGGGCTGGCTGTTATTGGTTTGAACCCAACCGGACGCAGGGAGTGTTGTGATGTCTGTGAATCCCTCCGAGAAACTGCATACTGCGGGCGGAGCAGTCGGTGTTGCCGTCGGCGTGTTGGTGGGTGTCGCCGCTGTGCAATTTCCTAAACGGATCAGCGCAGCGTTTGAGTTGCGATTGACAGTAGCAAAGTCCTGTCTGCCATCCGCATCAAAATCGGCGATGGAAATCGAACTTGGTGCGGTGCCCGCGTCGATCTCTGTCGAGCCGCTAAAACCACCAATCCCATCACCCGACCGTATCGAGACAGTATTCGTTTTGTAATTTGCTGCGGCAATATCCTGCTTGCCGTCATTGTTGAAATCGCCGATCGCGACCGAATCCGGACCAAAGCCAACGGAGACTTCCGTTGTTCCACTAAACCCGCCGAGCCCGTCACCAATACGGATCGAAACCGTGTCCGAACTAAAATTTGCCGTGGCAATGTCCTGCGAACCGTCATTGTTAAAATCGCCGATAGCGACGGAGACAGGATTATTTCCAACGCTGACATTTGTCGTGCCGGTAAAAGCACCGAGTCCATCACCGAGGCGGATCGAGACGGTGCCGGGAAAATTGTCATTCGCGGTTGCGATATCAGCTTTTCCGTCGTTGTTAAAATCGCCGATCGCTACGGAATTTGGGTTGCCCGCGACGGTTACGTTAGCTGTTCCTGTGAACAAGCCAAGCCCGTCGCCCAGTCGAATTGATACGGTGCCTGAGGTGTAGTTGGCGACCGCAAGATCGAGCTTTCCGTCGTTGTTGAAATCTCCATCCGCAACCGCGATCGGTAGGCCGCCCACCGCGAGATTCGTCGTTCCGCTAAATCCGCCAAGCCCATCGCCCAAACGAATGGACAGGGTGTTCGCAGTTGAATTTGTTACGGCTATATCTTGCTTTCCGTCGTTGTTAATGTCCGCGACCGCTACTGAAATCGGACTGGTGCCGACGCTTACTTCGGTCGTTCCACTAAAGCCGCCAAGGCCATCGCCAAGGCGGACTGAAACCGTATTCGAATTGGTGTTGGCGACAGCAATGTCCTGTTTGCCGTCGTTGTTAAAATCACCGACCGCTGCTGAGATCGGATTATTTCCAACCGATACATCTGCAGCGTTGCTGAAACCCACAACGCCCGTGCATGCTGTTCCATCCGTTACAGTTAGTTGGAAAGTTTTTGTCACAGTTCCGCCTGGCCCAAAACCGCGCACCGTAACTGTGTAGGTTCCGGGAGTCACATTTGCCTGGCGCGCATTTGTTACACGTATCACGCCGGTCGTCGGATCAGCTGTTAACTCACCGACGAAACCGGTTGTCGTGACTGCGCTGATGCTCGTTGTATTGGTCGGAGCGGCGTCCGGTGTGATCGTCGTGTTCAAGCTCAGCGCGACGGACGTATTCGGATAATTGCCAAGAGCCGAAGGTTGAATGAATGACGGCGAAATGAGTTTTTCGTCGAGGTTTTCAATAGGTGTGATCAAGCCGAAATCGAAGCCGTCTATCCACTTGGCTCTGACTGCGAAAGCAGTGCTAATGATCAGGATCGATGCAACAAAAATAGAGCGATACAAGTTCTTTTGTGCGGACATTGTTAATAATTCTCCGGTCAGGAAGCGGTTATGAGGCTAAGATCCGAGAGGCCGCGTCAACGATCAGGCGGCGAAGAACACTGTTTGAAATTGTGTGGGGGAGAACAACGTAATAATAAAATTATCAGGCTTATTGCTAATTCCTGTCAAGAAAATTCGGGCTGCGATACCCGACAGGCCGCCAGGATAAGATCAGCGACGGCCAATTTATTGCAACAATTTTGATTCCAATACGTGAGTTACTTCGGCAAGGCGGTTTGGTTTTTTGGCAAAGTTCTGTTTTAAATAGTATGGATGTATGGCGCACGACACGATCGAAACCATGGGCACGGAGGCGACACTTTACCGGATGCCTGAGGAGAAACTGTCCGACCATGCACTCATCGAGGCCACAAAAGGGGGCGATGAAACTGCTTTTGCCGAGATAATGAGCCGTTATCGAAACCCGATAACGAATTATCTCTATAGATTTTTGAATGATTACGAAGAGGCTGTCGATCTTGCGCAGGAAACCTTTGTCAGGGTCTATTTCGCGATCGATCGGTATCATACGGAGTTTGCGTTTTCGACCTATATTTATCGTATTGCGACAAACCTCGCTATCAGCGAGATACGTAAGAGAAAACGTCGAAAACTGCTGTCGTTGACCGGTCTTTTTCAGGGCGAAGGGGATGAGACAACGGAGTTTCAACCGCCTGACAAAAAGCCTTTGCCGGACGCAGAGCTTATCGATGGCGAACGCGACAGCACAATCGCTGCGGCAATAGCTGCTCTGCCGGAGAAGTATAGAATCCCGATAATTTTGCGCGATATCGAAGGCAGATCGTACGACGAAGTGGCCGAGATAATGGGTCTTGGACTCGGTACGACAAAATCCCGGATCAGCCGGGCGAGAGGATTGCTGAAGGAAAAATTGCAGCATTACTTGTAAACGATAATGAGAAAGGAAGAACAAAATTTTGTTGAGATCGAGGATGATGCAGTTGGCCAGTTGCTAGGCGGCCTGAAGCGTGTCGAAGCACCTGGTGATTTTGATTTTCATGTCAAAGCACGCATTGCTAAAGGTCGTCCTGCTGCTAGAAATGCATCGTTGATTCCGTCGTGGTTACGAGTTGCGGTGCCGCTTGTTCTGATACTGTTTGTTGGAGGCTATTTTGGATTTCGATTGATCTACTCGCCTGCTGCAAATACAGAACCGGTTGCTCGAGTAGATACAGTACGACAGCCCGACATCGCCCCCGTTATTGAGATGCCTGTGCAAACTGAAATTGTAACCGCGTCCACGAACAAAGAGCTTACTGCTCAGATCGGTATGAAACCGACAAACGCGAGTGAAAAGACCGCTGTCGTAATGCCCGAAAAGTTGGTTTCCAAAACCGGAAGCACTAATCAAAACCGCGGCGGTGGTTTCCGTGATGAGTCCGTGGGACCTGGTACAGTTCTTCGCCCGAAAGGCATTGATTCTCATCGCATCTTGCCTAAGCAGATCGTTGGTTCGAGCGGGCTTGCCGCGCAGGACATGCTTACACAATTAGGGATAAATGCCACTTACTCCGAAGCGTCCTGGAAGATAGGCGTGGTCACTCAGAATAGCATTGCAGAACGTTCTGGTCTAAAAGCAGGTGATGTTATCGAGGCGATAAACGATCAAAACCTGTCTGAGAAGACAACTTTAGCAATGCCTTTCAGCGGCAAAAATATTCGCGTTCGTCGCGACGGAAAAATTATGCAGATCGATCTGAAACGCTAAGGTTTGTCTCCGTTTCCTACCTTTGCATCTTTTACTTCGGTCTCGAATTTACGGTAATCGTAGAATTTCTGGATCTGATTAATATCTATTCCTTTTACGAGGAAAACCCTCAAAGAGAAATTAATATCGGCCTGCGACGGCAGCCATATCTCGTTATTGACGCGTTCCTTATCAAGCGTGAACGTGGCTCCTTTTTTGAACTTTGCGAGCACGCCGCCACCGACGTTGATGCTTTCAAAAAGTACTGCTTCGATGCGTGCCACTTGTTTGTCCTTTTCATCGATCCACATCACGCCGGCGGTTTTGCCAAAAAATTTTAGGACACTTTTGGCGTTCTTTGTGTCGAAATCAGGATTTGGTTCAAAATCAAAAACCACGCAATCACGTCCGCGAAAACGTTCGCGTCGCGGATTGATCAGCCTAGATGCGCGGAGCACTTCGGCAACCGAAATGCGGCGGCTGTCGGCCGACGGGGCACCTTTCGAGTCGAGTTTGCCTTCGCGGGATTCTTGTTTTGCGATCTTCTTCTCTATCTCCTCGACCTGTTTGGCAGCATCCTTGTCCGCCTCTGCCTGATCTTTTTCATTCAGCGGTTTTCCGTTCTTTTCGATCAGGCGAGTGATGCGGTAGCCCTTGTAAAACGTGAGTTGATTTGTTTCGGATTCTTTTTCCCGGAGTACTCCGTCCTTGCCAAGTTCACGCATTATTGTTTTTTGGATAAACGAGTAAGATTCGAGCAGATTGTCTATCTTGTCTTCGTTTGCCTGCACTTCCTGCAAAAGAGCAGGAATATCCGGTAACGGTTCGTTTGACATTAAGGGAAAATCGAATTCGGACCGAGCAATCGTTTCATTGATCCGCACGGCGTCTAGTTTGATCTCATAGATCTGCTCACCAAGGGCAAGACGGATTGTGAAAGGCTGCTTTGTACCATTCACATCGCGGTAATCGCTGTAATCGGACACTTCGTTCACGTCACCATTCGGGATCTCGTCGCGAATTAGAAGCCCGCTTGCCTGATCAAAGTAGAGTTTAATGACGGTGCCTTTCTGCGTTGTTATCACGACAACATTTGTCGGTTTGCCGTCTATCGTAAGTTGCCCGCCGGAGGTAGCCTTCGACTTTTCGTTTTTAAGACTTAGCCAGAGATTGTTTCTAAATACGGCTTTTGCCTGAAGATCAACAGTCGTCTTTCCGGTCAGGGTTTGCAGGCCGTCGCGTGAATTTCGCGTCCACGCCGAACGGCCATTGAAGCCGGTTTCCGTCTCAAAGCCGCCAATGTCATAGCTAATATTCAACAGATTTGGCAGCGATGACTGGTAAACAAATTTACCAGTCGCTCCGTCGTCCAACCGCTTTATCGTTCCTGCTTTTGTCACGGTTCGTACTGTTTGCAATGCCTTGCCACCCAGAGCTTTTTCAGCCTGTTTCAAGATCTTCGAAGGCGATTGAGCAAAAGAGTTTAGTGAAAATGTAGTAAAGCATATTAAAATGAGAGGGAACCTAAATAATTTCATAATATTTCTTGAACGTACTCTATTCAGACTAATAAAACTATGAAAAGGTTGGCAACGTTGCTGCTTATCACCATTTTTGTCGCAGCTAATTTGGTTACGGGTTTTGCTCAAAGCGTGACAGCAGATATTGTCATCATCAACGGCAACATTCGTACGATGGATGCAAAACGGACAGTTGCGAAATCTGTCGCAGTGCTCAATGGTGAGATAGTTGCCGTTGGATCAAACGCTGACACAAGATCTTTGATCGGGGCCAAGACGAAAGTCATTGATGCAAAAGGTAAACTCGTGCTGCCGGGCTTTAACGACGCTCATGTGCATTTTATGGGAACCGGCGAGCAGCTTTCGTCGATTGATCTGCGGAGTGCAAAAACACCTGAGGAGTTTGTCGAAAGAATAAAGACGTTTGCCTCAAAATTGCCAAAGGGCCGTTGGATACTCGGCGGGCGATGGGACCATGAAAACTGGACGCCTAACGATCTGCCGACTGCCGCGATGATAGATTCGGTGACGCCTGATAATCCCGTTTTTGTAAGTCGGCTCGATGGGCACATGGCCCTGGCGAACAGCCTTGCGATGAAGCTCGCCGGTGTTAATTCGAGCACGAAAGATGTCGCAGGCGGGTTGATCGTTCGTGATAGATCTGGAAATCCGACCGGCATTTTCAAGGACGCCGCAGAAACTTACATTCGGACCGCGATTCCCGAACCGAGTGTTGAGGAAAAGCTGGAGTATGTGCGAGCCGCGAGCCAAAATGCCGCATCAAATGGCATTACAAGCGTGCAGGATATGGGCGATGCGGATGTATCGGTTTTTCAAGAAGCGCTGAGGCGCGGTGAACTGAAAACCCGCATTTACGGCTGCACGATGATGGATGACTATGAGCGCTGGGAAAATGCAGGCATTCATGCAGCGTTCGGTTCATCGATGCTTCGCGTTGGATGTGTAAAACAATACGCTGATGGCAGTCTAGGTTCGACTACGGCCTGGTTTTTTGAGCCGTATTTGGATGATCCGAAAACGTCGGGACTGGCAAGAGCGGCGATAACTGATGGGTCGATGCAAAAGGACGTATGCGCGGCGGACAAGGCTGGTTTGCAGGTCATGACGCATGCAATAGGTGACCGAGCGAATGCTACAGTGCTGGATTATTACGAGAGTGCTGAAAAAGTGAACGGAGCGAGAGACCGGAGATTTCGCATCGAACATGCTCAGCATCTACGACAGCAGGACATTGCTCGTTTTGGCAAGTTAAAGGTAGTCGCATCAATGCAGCCGATCCATCTGCCCGATGACGGCCGTTGGGCGTGGAAGCGCATCGATGAAAAACGCCTGAAGGGAACTTATGCATTTCGCACTCTGCTTGATAGCGGTGCCGTGCTTGCATTTGGTTCCGATTCGCCGGTTGCCCCGATGAATGTCCTCTACGGCATTTATGCTGCCGTCACGCGACAAACTGCCGATGACAAAAATCCGAACGGCTGGATACCCGAACAGAAGATAACAGTTGACGAAGCCGTCCGAGCATTCACCTACGGCTCAGCCTACGCCGAATTTCAAGAAAACGTAAAAGGCACCCTCGAAGTCGGCAAACTTGCCGACCTCGTGATAATTTCGGATGATATTTTTAGAATGGATCCGGTTAAGATTGCGAACACGAAGGTTTTAACTACGATCATGGACGGCAAGGTAGTTTTTGAAGCGAGATAAAACGCAGAGGGAGATTTAAGTAAGATTATGAAGAAAACGTTATTTTTATTGATTTTGACATTGGCATTTGCCGTTGGGGCATTTGCGCAGGAAGGAATGAAAGAAAAGGCGCAGCCGACGGAGGCTGACAAGACAGCTGCGATCCCGGCGGATAGCTGGTTGAAACGCGGTGCGGCGATCGGCAAGGCCGAGAAGGTCTCGCTCGACAAGGTTTTGAAGGACCCGTCGAAGTTTTCGGGTAAGTCGGTGCTTGTCGAGGGCGTGATCGTGCGTTCGTGCAAGATGGAAGGCTGCTGGGCCGAGATGGCGTCAAAAAAAGACGCTCCGAGCGTTCGGGTTAAGATGAAAGACCACGCGTTCTTCATCCCGCTCGAATCCGCCGGTGCCAAGGCCCGCGCCGAAGGCGTTTTTCAGGTCAAAACGCTCAGCAAAGCGATGGTCGATCACATGATCGAGGAAGACGGCGCAAAGTTCGCGAATCGTAACGCTGACGGCACTGTGACAGAGGTTTCGTTCGAAGCGACGGGAATTGAGCTGAAAAAGGCGAGCTAGGTCGTTAAAAATTGAAAATGCAAAAAGCCCGGCTTTTTACGGCCGGGCTTTTTTTGTTTTGCCAAACTGTTTAGAACGTCAGCCTGACTGAAAGTTGGACCTGTCGCGGGTCGCCGATGCCTTGCCGCAGAAAGCCGTCAAAATTGAACAAGCTGGGTGCGGTGAGCGAGCTTTGGTTGCCCGGAAGGAACGATGAGTTGACATAGTTCTTTGAGTTGTACGTATTGAACATCTCAATTTGCGGAATAAGGTTAACTGTCTCCGTGATTTTGAAACGTCGTGACAGACGCCAGTCGATCGAGTAAAACTGGTTGTCCTTACGCAGGGTGTTGCGGTTCGTTCTGTTTGCTCCGATCTGCGCCAGTGTTGAAGGCGTTGCGGGCTGAGCCGAGCGAGCCTGAACACGCGGCGTGAATTCGAGTTTTCCGGGCAGTTCAAAATAACCGTAGAAGTTGAACTTATGCGGAATATCGCGGTCCGAAAGAGCGTAATCAAGACCAGGGTTATTGACATTGAACGACCGATCTGTGAATGGATCGCGCTCGTTCGAATCATCATCTCTGTCTCTCGACCACGTGTAGTTCGCTTCCATCTGGAAATGGTTGCTGAAACGTTTTCTCATACCCGTTGTGACGCCGTTATAGTCCGATCTGCCGATCGATGTCGTGAAAAAGACATCGCCAAGGAAAGGAGCAAAATGGTTGGTTCTTCCGTAGTTCAGGAACCGTGTCAGATGCTTGCCTTTTGAGTACGTGTAGTCGAAATACATTACCCAGTCCGGTGCAAGCTCACGCTCGAACGCCGCGTTGAAAGTATAGATACGCGGATTCTGGTAATTGCGATCGAAAACACGAACACCACTGAAGCACGGGAACGGGTTTGTTCGCGTACCGGAAGTACACGAACTTGCCGTTGGAGTCACGAGGCCCGGCCAAGCCGGACGGATCGAAGGATTAGCAAACAAACCGCCTGCGATCGTCTGCTGCTGCACTCCGTTTGTCGTGATAGAGCCGACTTGCGATAGCATATTCTGACGGCCATTGAAAACGCCGAAACTTGAACGTACAACTGACTTTCCGTCGCCATTGATGTCCCAGGCAAAGCCGACGCGCGGCTGGAACATCTTCTTGTCGCTCGGAAGTGTGCCGTCTGATGTGAACAGCGGGTCGTTTAGGAAAATACCGTACGCAGTATCGCTCGGCGGAACCGTGACGTCGGGGAATATCTGGGCTTCCCAACGAAGTCCATAGTTCAAAGTGAAGTTAGGCGTGACCTGCCAGCGATCTTGAGCGAAAAGCGCATAGTCCTCATTTTTGATCTTCGATGCTCCAGCCGCATCCGTTGCAAGTCCTGTTCGACCCGCACCCTGCAAAAAGAGCAGCAGCGGTGTCGCGGAAGTTTCCGTTCCCGGACAGGTTTGATTAAACGGGGCTCCAACGGTTATCCATGAGCCGCCAGAGCAAAGAGCTGCGTTCGGGCCAAAGCCGTTCGCCGCGGCCGTCGAAGCGTAACGCAAAAATCCGTTTACACTATCAAAAATGTAGCGTCCGTTAAAAAATCCGCGAAATACCTGATCGTTAAGGCTGTGCAGCCATTCGCCGCCAAACTTGAAGTTGTGTTTGCCCTTGACTATAGAAACGTTGTCGCGGATCTGTGTCCGCCAGAATGTTTCGTCAACACCCGGCTGGAGGAAGAACGGATTTCCGAATCGGAAGGTCGTTCCAAATCCCATTGCGGTATCAGCAAGGATGTTCGATGGCGTGGCAGAGCGGGGACGTTCTTCACGGGAATAAGTGAAGTGAGCCTCATTCACAGTAGTTGGTGAAAACGAGCTGAAAAGGTTGAAGTTGAACACGTTTATCTTCGACGGGCCTTCGGTTCCGTTTGCGGAAGTTCCGTATGTCGGCACGTCGAATGTTTGATTGGTGTTCTTCGAATGGTCAAAGTTATAAGAAGCACTCAGCTTGTTGTTCGAATTGAGATCCCAGTCGATCTTACCGAGGAATGCATAGTTCTGAACCTTTCGGGTTACCGGCAAACTTTCATCCTGGCCACGCGAAGTCCTGATAAAACTGATCAACGCGAGTCTTTGGCAATCGGGGCTGCCGATGATCGCAGCCTCATTCGCCTGAACGGTTGGATTTGACACCGAACATGGCGTGCCGATCGTATCACCGAGATTTGGCCGGGAGAGATTGTCCCTGATTCCTTCAAATGAAAAGAAATAGAAAGCTTTGTCCTGTTTTATCGGGCCGCCGACGGTTCCGCCGAATTGCTCACGATGAAAGTCCTTCAATTCTTTTCCATCAGACGTGTTTGACGATAATGCTCGGTGGCGTTGGTAGTGAAATAGACTTCCGTGCACATTATTGGTACCGGATTTTGTAATTGCGTTGACAATGCCGCCGGCGGTCCTGCCATATTCTGCATTTGCGCCGGTTGCAATAACTTGGAACTCCTTGACAGCTTCCATTGAGATATCGATGGCTGCGCGCTGGCCGCCTGCCTGCTCGCCAAAGAAACCGTTGTTGTAGTCACCACCGTCAAGGCTTATGTTGTTAAAGACGCCTCGCTGGCCTGCGAAGTTGATCTCGTCGCCATCCGGTCCCTGGGTGATACTGACACCCGGCGTCAATGTAAGCAGATCCTCGAATTTTCTCCCCAAAACCGGAGTATTTTCGATAGCGTTTGCATTGATGGTCGAACTGGATTCTGTCTTAACCGTGTCGATGTTGGGCGATGTCGAAACTGTCACCTCGCCGCTCACACCGGAAACCTTGAGACCGAGGTCCAAATTGACAACGCGGCCGACCGTAAGATCAACATTTTCCTGGATCAATTTTGCAAATCCCTGTTTTGTTGCGGTAAGAACATAACTGCCAGAAGGCATCGAAAGGAATGTAAAACGCCCGTCTGATTCGGTTGTAAACGATTTGGAAAAATTTGTTCCTTTGTTCTTGGCTTCGACCGTAGCGCCTGCGACGACCGCACCTTGTTCGTCTGTCACGATTCCCTGAATCGTGCCGGATGTGATGTCCTGGGCAAATATGCCAATAGAACACATTGCTGTGAGAACAAGACAAAAGCCTGCTCTTAACCAGAACTCTTTATGTTTACTGAACATCATTTTTTTCTCCTGAGGTAAATTTTAAAAGCCGAACAAGAATGCTTTTTGTTCGGGGCAGAGTGAAAGAACAGATTTGGAATAGATGAACGTGAGCTTTTCATAAGCCAACCGCTAGCCTTCATATCAAAATGCATCGGCAATGCCGGATACCAAATTAACTGTCTATTACTATTGTGTTACGCAAATGAAAACACGGGAATTATAATTTGTATCACAACGTAATACAACTGAAATCGTGTTAAATTCGTCGATTTTTTCTTAACATGGCTGGGCCGCCGCAAAGTGTCTCCACCGGTTTTGAATGTGATAAACTCATCCATTAACGATGAAGCCGTTCAAGATCAGAAACATCGACATAGATCCACCTCTAATACTGTCGCCTATGGCAGGTGTGACGGATTATACGTTTCGCCGCCTAATTAAACGTCGTGGTGGCGTTGGGCTCGTTGTTTCCGAGTTCATCTCGGTCGAAGGCCTCACACGCAATAATCCCAAATCAAAGCGCCAGATGCGTTTTGACGAAGAAGAGCGTCCGTTCGCGGTGCAGATCTTTGGCGGACAGGCTCCACGAATGGCGATGGGCGCCGAAATGGCTGAAGAAGTCGGAGCAGATATCCTCGACGTTAATTGCGGCTGTCCAGCGCCGAAGGTTGTAAAAAACGGCGGTGGCTCGGGCCTGCTACGTGATATTCCTCGTCTCGAAGAGATCCTTCGCGAGATCAAAAAGGCCATCACGATACCGCTAACGCTCAAACTTCGCACCGGTTACACCGAATCGACCATCAACGTCGTCGAAGTTGCGAAAATGGCTGAGCAGTGCGGCGTGGAGCATATTCAGGTTCATGGCCGCACGCGGGATCAGGGCTACAAAGGCCTTGCTAATTGGGATCTAATAAGACAAGTGAAAGAAGCCGTGAGCATACCGGTTTCGGGCAACGGTGATATCACGACTCTCGAATACGGAATGAAACGCTGGCGTGAAACAGGAACGGACGGCATTTTGATCGGGCGCGGAGCGATGCAAAATCCTTGGATCTTCCGCCAGTTCAATGACCTGCTAAATGGCCGCGAGCCCTATTTACCGGACTTGCAAGAGAAGAAGGACGTGCTGCTCGAGTTCTTCTCGATGTGCCGAGAAGAGATGCCTGAGATCGTCAGTCTTGGCAAGATGAAACAGCTCGCGGGCCAATTTACAAAGGGCCTCGTCGGCGGAGCACAATTTCGGCAGACGCTGTATCACTCGCATTCTGCCGAGGAAATTCTCGACAATATACAGACCTATTTTGAGACACTTGTGAGCCGTGAAACATTTGGCGATGGTGTTGTCGAAGCCGACAAAGACTTGGAGTTTGAGTCCTGCGAAGCCCCGGGTTTTTTTACCGGTGACAACACTGAGATCACAGAGATGCCTAAAACGATATGCGCCTGATACGACCACTATTTTTTGTTGCGATCCTTATATTTACTGCCTCTGCGGCGTTTTCGCAGGAAGCAGGGCCGATCAAATCATCGCCCGCGTATGCCGAAGTTTTACTACGTAAAACACAGTTGCAAGCTGATCTCGAGGCGCTGCTGGCGGACTATACCGAGGCAAATCCGAAGATACTCGATCTGCGGGCAGAGCTCGCCGCGCTCAACAAAGCTCTGGAGCGCATTTTCGCCGTAAAGCCAACAGAAACGGGCAAATTGACGCTTGCGCTGGGCCGTTTGCTGGTCGATCAGGCAGTGCTGGCGACCGATCTCGCGAGGCTGCAGCGGAGCTACAACGCAGAGCACGTCGAGGTTAAACGAGCCAAACGCCGTGTCGAGATCTATGAGGCGGCGATAAACGAGATCCTAAAGTAGCTCTAAATACTGTGAACACAGATGTTAACGGCTCCCAAACCGCAAAAAACCCCACTACGTGTTAAACATGGTATAAAGCCTGGAAAATCAGGTCATATCGGGAAAATCACGTCATATCGGGAAAGTTGTGTCAAATCGGGAAAACCATGTCATATCGGGAAAGTTGGTATATCAATTTGCCGAAAGTTGCGCTAGCGTTATAACCCGTGAGGCGTGAGGTGCAACTTTCACAATTTGGGACAGCTTTCGATCGTCGGGTGCCATATCGGGACCCTTGTAGGAATAATACCTACAAGCCTTTTCCTGTGGTTCTGACTTCGAGAATAAAATAGTCATTTTTTGCTTGACAATGGCCGGAATATGACTATAATCGCAGGATTAACGCTGGAGAAATATAAAACAGATTAAATTTGGCCTGTCGCCTAACTCGTTTAGTGACAGGACCTTAGCGCGTTCTGGAAATTTGTAAAAAGGAAATCAAACAAGGATAGCTGTCCGCAAAAAAATCAGGTTCAGCCCATAGAAAAATATGTCAAACCCATCATCGTCGTCACGCAGATCGTTCGTCCGCATTATCAGCACTACCCTCGTCATCGGACTAGTCCTAACACTCGCCATCAATGCCTCAGCCGGCACGGGCTTTGTTAACTCAGTTGCCTCGTTCTTTGGTTTTGCGACCGAAACAACGACAGCGACCACAACCGCGCCGGAACCGGCCGCTCCGATGATGGTCGGTTTGGCAGGGACATACAACATTCCGGGTGATTATGCGACGCTTGCGGCGGCGATCACTGACCTTAACCTAAATGGCGTATCCGGAGCTGTGACGTTCAATGTCGTGGCGGCAAATCCGCAAACGGCGCCTGTTGGCGGTTACATCATCGGTGGAACCGGTTCGGCCATCCTTTCGGGCGGTACGGCTACCTCATCGACAAACACTGTTACCATCACGGGTAACAGCAATACTGTTACTGCTTCATCGGGCCTAACCGCAGGTTCTTTAGTGGATGGCATTTTCAAACTCGTTGGTGCTGATTGGATAACGATCCAGGGCTTTACGATGGCGGAAAGTGGTTCCAATACCATCAATACTCCGGCTGGTTCTAATAATATGACCGAGTGGGGTGTGGCCCTTCTATATGTTTCGACCACGGATGGCGCTCAGAACAACACGATCCAAAATAACACGATCTCGTTGAACAAGACTTATGCGAACACATGGGGTGTTTACAGTAACGTACGGCACAGTTCAACTGCT
>JBGARA010000097.1:0-13166 GCA_044230475.1 Pyrinomonadaceae bacterium
TATGCGCTAGACTTAGGGTAATTTATGGCGTATCTCCAACCTGACAAAGAGGGCAAAGTTTATCTCCCTGCGATCCGTGCCGCAAAAGAAAGAGGCGAAAAGCTTGTGTGCCTGACGGCTTACGATTATCCGACCGCGCGGATCGTCGATGAAGCAGGTGTCGACATAATCCTCGTCGGCGACAGTATCGGTAACGTCATTCACGGGTATGGCAACACTATTCCAGTCTCGCTCGACGAGATAACGTCAGCATGTATCGCGGTCAAACGCGGCACTGAGCGAGCTATGGTCGTTGCCGATATGCCTTTTGGAACGTATCACGTCAACGAAGATGAGAGCGTGAAGAATGCGCTTCGTTTGATGAAATATGGCGGTGCCGAAGGTGTAAAACTCGAGGGCGGACACAACCGCGCAAAATTGGTAAAACGACTCGTCAGCGAAGAGATACCCGTAGTTGCACACATTGGGTTGACGCCGCAGTCTGTTTACAAAATGGGCGGCTACCGCGTTCAGGGCCGTACGGCTGAGCAGGCAAAAATGCTCATCGAGGATGCCAAGGTGCTTGAGGACGCCGGTGCTTTTGCAATCGTACTTGAACTCGTCCCGCGTGAGGTTGCTTCGATGATCACAAAAGAACTAAAGATATCAACGATAGGAATAGGAGCCGGGCTCGATTGTGATATTCAGGTGCTTGTCCTGCACGATTTGCTTGGTATGACATTCGGCCGACAGCCGCGGTTCGTTCGTCAGTACGCAAATCTTCGTCAAACTATGACCGAAGCCATTCAGAATTGGTCAAAGGATGTAAAATCCGGAGCGTATCCGAACGACAAGGAATCTTATGGTTTGACTGACGATACCAAGAAAGAAATGGCTTCGGGCTGATTGGCCGATGGAAATAATCAACCGCCGACAACGAATGTTCTCGATCTCGCGCAAGCTGCGGCGTGAGGAGAAGACAGTCGGCTTTGTGCCGACGATGGGGGCCCTGCACGAAGGGCACCTTGCACTTGTCAAAGAGGCCCGCCAAAGATGCGACATTGTTATCGTTTCTATTTTCGTAAATCCGACACAGTTCAACGAAAAAGCCGATCTCGACAAATATCCTCGCGATCTGACGGCGGATGCTGCGATGCTTGCCGACTATGACGTCGATTATATTTTTGCCCCAGACGCGAGCGAGATATATCCTGACGGTTTTTCCACATATGTAAATGTCGAAAAAATAACCGACGGTCTTGAAGGCGAATCGCGGCCTGGGCATTTTCGCGGCGTTGCGACGGTGGTGACAATTTTATTTAATACGGTTCGACCCGACCTTGCGTTTTTCGGTCAAAAAGATGCCCAGCAGGTTGCGGTAATAAAGCGCTTGACCACCGATCTCGGTTTTGAAACTGAGATAGTTGTTGTTCCGACTGTTCGTGAAGAGTCAGGTTTGGCGATGTCTTCGCGCAATTCTTTACTTACGATCGAAGAACGTGAAAAGGCCGTTATTGTTATCGAGGCCCTCCGGGAAGCAAAGCTAGCGTTCAAAAAGGGTGAACGAAATGCGTCGGACCTTACTGAAATTGTTAGGAGCCGGATTGCGAGCGAGCCTATTGGTAAGCTTGATTACATATCGATTGTAGATCGTGAATCGCTGCAACCCATTGAAAAGATTGGGGATGAAGAGGCCTTGATACTTGCGGCCGTTTATTTTGGAAGTGTCAGGCTGATCGATAACGTCATCCTTAATCGAAAGCAGTAGTCTGGTCTCAAACTTGCATCTAATTTAGTCGAAATCGCCGAGATCGGCGTTTCACAAAAGTATGAGAACACTAAGAGGTTTCATCATAATATTGAGCATCATGCTCGCGGCTGTTTTTGCGGCTTCTGCACAGACAAATCTTACTTCGCTCGACGGCACACGCGTTAATGTCGAGGGCCAGAACGGCAAGGTCGTTGTGTTGGCGATAGGTGCGAGTTGGCTGCCGCTCTCGAACAAGCAGGCAGAGTTTACCAACGCCCTTGCAAAAAAATATTCGGGGAAAAATGTCGTGATCTATTTTGTCGCGACGGACTCGGACAAAACGAGCTCGAAAAATTTTGCGAGCAATGACAGCATTCGCAAATTTGCAACGGTCAACAAACTTAACGTGACGGTTTTGCGCGATCCTGACGGTGCGGCAACTTTGAAAAAGTTCGATGTCGATCAAGTGCCTTCGTTTGTGATCTTAGATAAGAATGGAAGATCGGCAAGTGAACCGTTTGGCGGTATCGATCCGAAGTACGACATCACCACCCCAATATCGCGAGCGATCGACAAGCTTCTGTAATTTGTTAAGCCCGGTTCAAACGCCGGGCTTTTTCATTATCAGTTCATAGACGAGTTTTATCGGTAACCCAACCACGTTCCAATAATCACCTTCGATGCCTTCGATAAAAAGCGCGGCCTGTGCCTGAACGGCGTATGCTCCAGCCTTGTCGAGCGGGTCACCCCGTTCGGCGAGAAAATTGATCTCACTTTCCGACATCGGCGCAAATTTTACGCGAGTTCGCTGCATTGCTGAATTTGTTTCACCGTTTGTTACAACAGCAATACCGGTTATCACCTCGTGCCAGTTGCCCGCGAGCATACTTAACATTCGACGGGCATCATCATGATCAAGTGGTTTACCGATGATTTGCCTGTCGATCACAACTGTTGTGTCAGCGCCGAGTACGATATCGTTAGAGTAACTTACAGCCACTGCCTCAGCCTTTTCACGAGCGAGGCGAACGACGTAATCCTCAGGCAGCTCGCCTGCCCGTTCGCTTTCGTCAATGTCCGCGACGTGTTTTGTGTAATCCCAGCCAACAGATGTAAGGATCTCGGAGCGTCGAGGGCTGCCCGAGGCGAGGATAAGTTTAGGTAGCTCAATCATAAATTTGCTCGTTTCGCATTTCTGATGCTTGTCGTCTAAAATGATAATTGATTGACAGCAGAAGACAAATGGAGCAGCTTTTCGGTTCAATTCAAGCAGTACTGAACTCACTCGAGCCGAATGAAAAAAAGGACGAGGCGATGGTCTTTGCCGCGTGGAAGCGATGTGCTGGCGGATTACTCAGCGACAGAACAAGACCGATAGAATTTTTTGAAAACCGTCTGGTTGTTGCGGTTGATGACAAGACGTGGCAGAGACATTTGGAAGAACTTGCTCCACAGATGCTTGCAAAGATCAATAAGGAACTCGGGCAGGGGACCGTTAGATTTATAGAATTCCGCGTTGACCAATTAGTTGGTTGATCTAGAGAAATAATGGACGTTAGAAAAGTTGCAAAACTGGCACACTTGGAAATATCAGAAGCCGAGGTAGAGCTTTACACTCCACAGATGGCAGATATCGTTAAGTACATCGAGCAGTTGAACGAGCTTGATACAGATGAGATCGAGCCGATGCTCGGTGGATTGACGCGTGAAGGTCAGGTGACCGTGACGATACGCGAAGATGTACCGGGCGGTTCGCTGGGACAAGAAGCCGCACTCGATCAGGCACCTTCGGCGGTCGCGGGACATTTCCAAGTGCCTAAGGTTTTATGATTTCTTTTTGCCACAGAGGACACGGAGAACAGAGAGGCAATTTGCAACTTTTTTTCTCTGTATTCTCTCTGGTAATTGTTATTTTCGTCTCGTCATGCAGTCTGCCGAACTTGGAAAAGCCGGAATGCACAGCCGCCCGTGATGCAGTTAAGCGGTTTTATTCTTTTCATTTTGGAAACGACATGCATCCGTCGCTGGAAAATTTGAAGGCTCGCGAGAGTTTTCTCACTGCTGAGCTGGTCAATGATCTTAGGGCTTCACATGAGTCTGGCAGGGATTACTTTACGGCAACAGACAATTATCCTAAGGCGTTTCGTGTAGGATCCTGTAGTGTGGAACAGGACAATAAGGCTTTGTTTCAGGTTCTTCTTTTCTGGCGAGACGATACAAAAAGCGAGCAAAAAGAAGTTAAAGTGGAAGCTGTAAAGACTGGCGATAAATGGTTGATAAATAAGGTATTTAATTGATAGAATATGTCGATCCGTACAGAGACTGAAAAGGTTCTCGATTCTGCAGAAAAACTCAATCCGCAACTTAATTCCTTTCTCTCAATCGAGAGAGATCATTCTCTGGCGCGTGCCGATGTGCTTGATTCAGGAACTGAAACAAGGCTGAATGGCCTTGCCATCGCCGTCAAAGACAACATTTGTACGAAGGGCCTTAGAACCTCGTGCGGCTCGCATATTTTGCACAACTACAAAGCGCAATATGACGCTACTGCGATCGAAAGATTGAATGCTGCCGGAGCGATCATTGTCGGCAAGACAAACATGGACGAATTTGCGATGGGGTCGTCAAATGAATCGTCGGCTTTCGGTGCAGCGAAAAATCCTTGGGACATAACTCGGGTTCCGGGTGGCAGTTCAGGTGGATCGGCGGTTGCTGTCGCGTCGGGCGTTGTTCGTGTGGCTTTGGGAAGCGAAACCGGCGGATCAGTGCGTCAGCCAGCATCGCTTTGCGGTATTGTCGGGTTCAAGCCGACCTACGGTCGCATCTCGCGTTACGGTCTTGTCGCTTTTGCCTCTTCGCTCGATAACATCGGGATCTTTGGCAGTACTTCGCACGACATCGCAGATGTGCTTGGTGTTATTGCGGGACGCGATGAGCATGATGCGACTTCGGCGGATGTTCCGGTGCCTGATTATGCATCAGCAATTGATGCTGACATCGCAGGGAAGAAGATAGGCGTGCCACGTGAGCTTTTTGGTGAAGGGCTTGATGCCGATGTCAAAGAAAAAGTAGAAGCCGCGATCGAAAACTATCGAGCACTCGGCGCGGAGATCGTCGATATCGAACTTCCGTATGCTAAATACGGCATCGCGGTTTACTACATCATCGCGACCGCCGAAGCATCGTCTAATTTAGCCCGCTATGACGGCGTTCGATACGGGTTTCGAGCGGAAGAGTCGGACGAGTTGCGAAAGATGTATTTCCGCACTCGCGAAGAAGGGTTCGGTGCCGAAGTCAAACGCCGCATCATGCTCGGAACATATGTGCTTTCCAGCGGCTACTACGACGCATATTACGCAAAGGCTCAAAAGGTTCGCGCACTGGTAAAACAGGATTACGAAACGGCTTTTGCAAAATGTGACGCCATTCTAACGCCGACTTCGCCATCGGTCGCCTTTAAGATCGGCGAACGCTCCGACGACCCGCTCGCAATGTATCTGAGTGACATTTACACCGTGTCGGCAAACCTCGCGGGCGTTCCTGCGATCAGCGTGCCGTGCGGTTTGTCCGACGAAGGCCTGCCCATCGGCCTCCAGCTTGTCGGTAATTTCTGGTCCGAAGGTGTTCTGCTAAATCTCGCCCATAACTACGAGAGTACTTATCCATTGGGAGCAAAGCCGGGTATTTATGCCGAGACCGTAATTTCTTGATGCCATGACCAGAACTAGAATTTTTCTTTTTACATTTTTATCAATTCTAGGCTTTGCACTGGTCATTTCTGCTCAAAAAATCACGCCCGGCTCAGACTCGGTAGACAAGTATGGGTCTCCAATTGAGTGGAAACTCCATAAGATTTCCGACTTCGAGACTGCTATTAAGTTTCCTAAACTTCCGGTTCAGTCGAATCTAGGCGACTTATGCCGTGATACTCAGGCTTTTGCATATTTTGCCTACGCTGACCAAGTGGTCTACGAGTTTCGCTTTTATGGGAAAGCTCCACGACCTATTCCGAGTTCGTGTTTGATCAAGGAGGACTTCGGGCAGGTTACTCTTGACCGTCGTCTGACTGAACTTAGAAATTCTAATCCCCCGCCCGTATCGGAAACAGAGGCCGAGTTTTTTTGGCGCAAAATTAAGGTATTCCGCTGGGAGACGCCAAATGAGAAGGTTATCCGCTGGCTTCTACCTGATATGGGCAAGAATCGTTGGCGTGAAGTCCAGATCAGCTTTAGACCCGAAAAGAAGCCGGAAGAAAAGCTATTTATGGAGTCCCTCATTTTTTCATCTATCAATGGCATTGAGATCGGGAGTGGAAGTCCAATAACATTAGGTGACATTGGGTTTGAAGGGAAGTCGTCTTCTCAACCAACCACTACGGAAAGCAAACAGGGTCTTATCCTAAAGAACAAGCCGAGACCTCCGTATACAGATCTGGCACGACAACGCAATACCCAAGGAGAAGTCCGCCTAAAAGTGACCTTTCTGGCTAATGGTGGTATCGGAGCCATTTCCGTAGACAGCGGGCTCCCCAACGGCCTAACCGAGGAGGCAGTTTCCGTGGCCAAGAAGATCGTTTTTCTTCCGGCGAGGATTAATAATGTGCCTGTAACGATTGTAAAGCAGGTTTACTATGGGTTTTCAATATATTGATCAGTTCATCAATTAGATTTACTTTTTGCGGATCCGATGTTCCAATAGAGTTGTTCGGTCTTTGAAATCCAGCAATGTCTCACGACATTCGGGCGGTTAGCGTCGCCGTCTTTACATAAAATCCTGACGCCAGACACTGATGCCGCGAAGAAGGTTTCGTCACACACAGCGTTTTGATCCAGCCAGCGAGCAATCCTTACAGGAATATTTTGTAAATCAGCCTGCTCAATCGACGACGCGGACAGAGCTTCTGCGCCTGATCCGCGGCGGCGAAGATACCTATCTAGAACTCAAGGTAAAACTTTCGAACAGCGAACGTATCACTCAAGGGATTGTCGCTCTCGCAAATACCGACGGCGGGACGATCATCTTTGGAGTTAATGACCAACTGCGTATCGAGGGCGTGAGCAATCCCGAATGGGTGCAGCAGGAATTGATCAGGATATGCCGCGATGAGATCGTGCCGCCGATCGTGCCAATGATCGATACGATCGCGTTCGATAGCGGCAAGCGAATTGTTGCCCTCGACATAAATGGAAAACGGCGGCCTTACCGGACTCGCGACGGAAGATTCTATCTGCGTTTTGGCGCCGAGAAAAGGGAAGTGTCGCGCGATGAACTTTCAGCGTGGCTCGATGAACTAAGACCGCTTGGGTTTGAGAATATTCCGCTTCAGGGCGTTAGCGAGGAAGATTTCGACGACGCGTTGCTATGGTCGTTTGCGAGCGGGTACGACGATAATGCCCCGAATGCTAATCTTTATCAAACCAGCGATTTTTTGCGAAAAGATCTACTGCTTGCGGTTGGCAATACCGATGAATTTTTCCCAACGGTTGCGGCTTTGTTGTTATTTGGAAAAAACGATAGGGTCGGGGAATTGTTGCCGAGATCTAATGTGACGGTTGCAAGGTTTTCCGGTGATAACGGCCAGGCTCAGTTGGTCGAAGCGGTTGAAGTAAAGGGCAACCTCCTTACGCAATACGAAACGATCCTTGAGTTCGTGAGGCGCTATGTCGAATTGAGCACACAAAAGCCAAAACGCAAACTTGCGCTCGTTACTGATCCGGTTGTTAAGGCTCGTGGAAGTTATCATTTCTATTCGGTGGTCGAGGGCATCATTAACGCGCTGATGCATCGAGATCTTGCGTTGCGAGACATTCGCACGAGGATAAATATTTATGATCACGCAATCGAATTTATCAATCCGCGCCGAACAAATGGATTTTCGCCGCCGGCTTCGAGAGCGATCCGTTATGGCATCACCCAGCGGCTGAATCCGCAGATAGCCGCTATCTTCACACGTCGCGAATACGGCATTAACGTGCCGCATGGAGGCTTGCCCATGGTGCTTAGACAGTCGAACCTTTTTTCAGGTCGCAAGCCAGAGATCTATATCGTAAATGACGAGTTTAAGCTAAAGATCTACTCTGCATGATCATCTGACTATCTATTTGCCTTTTTTCGGCTCTGCTTTTTTGCTATCCAATTCGATCGTCGAAACCTTTGCACTGCCTGTGTTGAGAATGAATAAGCGTCTCTGCTTTCCGCTCTCGACGATAACCATCGCTGATGGGTTGTTCAGAACGTCTCCTTGACTGGTCGTGAGCGGCGGCAACGGGTTGCCATCCACGTCGAACACAAGTATTTGATTGGATTTGCCGTCTGAAACATATACTCGTTTATTCACTTCGTCAAAAACTACGTCGGGGAAATGAGATCTTTCCCAACCTACGATGGGCCACTGGCGGATGAACTTCCCGTCGAGATCGAAAACCTGCACGCGGTGATTATCCCTATCTGCAACGAACACCATTCCTCCGCCAATTCCGATACCGGTTGCCTCGTTGAATTGTCCATCGCCGGAGCCTCCTGAGCCGAATACTTTGAAGCTCTCCGATGAAAGATCAAACACGGTGATGTTGGTATGGCCCTGATCGATGATGTACAGTTTCTTGTTCGGTCCAAATGCCAGATCGCGCGGGCCGTAAAAATCAAGTGCGGGCTGGCTGGTTTTTGTCCATTCTTTTATCAGATTTCCTTCACCGTCAAATTTGAGCAGCTTGTACGATAAGCCATCAGTAACATAAAGGTTGCCGCTGTCATCGACCACCACACTGTTTGGTTCCTTGAACTGGCCCGCATCTTCGCCTTTTGTACCGAATGTCAACAGGAATTTGCCATCGGGCGCAAATTTCTGTACGCGGGCATTAAAATAGTCCGCTACGAAGATAAATCCTTTTGCATCCACCGCGAGGCCTCGTGGATTCTTAAATTGTCCCGGCAGCGTTCCTTCGCCGGTTCCCTGAAAGATGTTTGCCGATGCGGCTTCTTGGGGTGGTTGATCGCCGGGCTGATCAGGGGATGTATTTGTCACTCCAGACGGTAACGTGTCGGGTACTTTGTAGATCTTCATGTGCCCGCCATACTCAACACCTTCGTCTGAGAATACGACCTCGAAATATTTGGAAAATACTTCCTCTGTCGGATTCTTGATAACCGGATTACCTTTGCGGATGCGATCATCCATAGCTATGTAATTGATGTTGTTTTCTTTCAAAAGATTGAACACCTGATTCGCATCTTTTGATTCGAACATGGTCTGCACGATCTTCTCACGCTCTTCAGTGTCGTAATCCGTTCCCCAGGCGTAGTACGAGTTGCCATAAAATAGCCGCCGCCCGGCAAGGAGGATCTCGTGATTGATATGCTGGTCTGAAAGGAAGATCGCCGCAGGATCAGTCTTCTCTTTGACCCAGGTGATCAACTTATTATCGTCATACTTGTACTTGATAAAATTCCTGTCGTCGGAATTTTTAATTGGCATCAAGTCGATCAGTCCACCAGTAGCGATAAGCACCAGCAGTGCAACCGCCGCAATACGAGTGGGAACGACGCTTTTGCCCGTCTTTAAGTTCCAGAGTTTTACGACGGCATACCCGCAGTAGATATTTACGATGTCCAGCCAAAGGTTGATGAATTTGTGATTTGCAAGAACCTCTTCGCTAAACCGGAAACAATAGGTTAGCGGAAGCAGGATAGATACGGCTAACATGAGACGGCGCTGCAGTCCCGACGAAAAATAAAGTGCGATGCCGAGCAGTACCCATTTGAATCCGAATGTGTATAACGTCCACCAAAGGACATTAAAGACACCGGGATCGTCAATAACAAAACCCCACCGGAACATCGAATACTGAACCGGTTTCATGTGGCCGGTCTTGAGATAGATGATCTGCGGCAACGCTACGATCGCGGCCGTTACTGCGAGCGTGATCAGCTCTTGACGAAACCGCTTGAACACAACGATAAGAGCGGCCAGAATGACGGCGGCGCCTAGAAAGATCGCTCCATTCCACATCGGCAAGAGGCCGAGAAGTACACCGCAAAATACGATGACAGAGTTCTGTTTTATGTGATCAGTAAGGCTAAATTCGTTTTCCTCATCATCCGAATCTTCCTCATCTTCAGTATCACTTTCGGCATCATCTTCAGATTCATCATCTTGCTCATCCTGCTCGTCGTTGGATAAGTCAAGGGTTTTCGGGGCGGACTCATCATACTCGCTTTCAGAGCTTTCATCGTTGCCTTCATCTGATTCATCCTGGGTCAACTCATTTACCGGCTCAGGTTCGAGTTCATCTTTTGTGCGGAGCCGGATGACGACATATATGAGTATCAAGAGGAATATCGCGATCGCGCTGGAGAGGTGTCGCTGGTTTAGGTACACGTTTAGCGACCACACTCCCCAGGCTTCGCCGCGGTATGGGAAGCCTGATTTCAGGAATTGAAACATCGAGTTCAATTCCTCGATAAAACCCGAGAATGACTGTTGCGAAAGAAGGAAGGGGATATACGCCAGCGAACCGTGCGCAAAGAACAACGCGGCTCCTATGCGTCCTGCTATGCGAGATCTGAAAAGCACGCCGCCGAGGGTCATTATGAGAATCAGCATCGACGTCAGGGAAAAAATGCTGAGTATGTTGTTCGCGATGACGGGATGGAAACCGAGGTACTCGAGATTGCCGGCCTGGAAATAGAAGAGAAAGTGATAGCGAATGCGTTCGCCGGTGAAATGCGTATATTCGGTCGGAAAATTGTGCCCCAGAGCGAACGACTGCATTATGGACAGCGTCGAGCCGAAATCTGCGTTCTGATGGTGGCCGATCAGAAGAGTCCCGTCGCTAAACGAGAATGTTTTGAACATCATCCACGTTACGAACAGCAAAAACACGCCCGCAATGATCCAATCCCAGCGCTGAAATTGAGCGTCGCCCAGATCAAGTCCGGTGCTTGCTTCTTGTTTTGGCGGATTTTGGTTGAGCCATAAGATCAGCCCGATGGCCGTGATGAAAAACAGGAGGTTGCCCCAAAGCATCGGTGATGTCGCATTAGAACAAAAATACGCGAGCGTATACGTCCACCAGCTGCACAAGAGCAGCCCGACCAGAAAGGCCGAAGCCGCACGATGAGCGAGCGACACAAATGTGAAAAAACGCCGTCCGATCACATCGCCGACGGCAAACATCACTGCCAGATAAAATATTGCCAACACTTGAAATATGGGCGGATCAAAGCCGTAATGTACAAAAACGGCTGTTAACCCCGCATCCTCCTTTAATTTCTAGTTGTGAGAGCAGACCAAAACTTGAATATAGAGTATCAAAAATAAGCCGAAAAAACGGCTGTGATAAGCTATTTTTGCAGTAATTTATGCTTCTCGACCTATCGCCTCTCAAAGCCTCGCGGGATTATCGCCTGTTGTTTATCGGGCAGCTTGTGTCGTTTTTCGGCTCGATGATGACGTTTATCGTCGTCCCGTGGCAGATGTACCAGCTGACGCGATCGTCGGCGATGGTTGGCTACATTTACCTCGCGGAATTTGTACCGATGGTCATTTTGGCCTTTGTCGGCGGGGCGATGGCCGATTTTCTCGACAAGCGGAAAATGCTGCGGCTGACAGAGATCGGACAGACTCTGGCTACCACAGTTTTGCTAATAAATTCACTGCTACCGAATCCTCAGATCTGGGTTTTGTTTCTTGCGGTAGCGATGCACGCGGGCTTTGCGGCGGTGCAGCGACCGGCGTTTGAATCCTTTATTCAAAAGGTCATTCCGACGGAAATGATGTCGGCCGTAATGGCACTCAACGCTATACGTTTTAGCGTGGGAGCGATCGTTAGTCCCGCCGTCGCAGGTTTGATCGCGACTCAATTTAGTGCAACGGTCGCATACACCTTCGATCTGATAACGTTTGCTGCATCACTGACCGCGGTGTTTATGATACGTGCGGTTCCGTCGCCGGAAAATGCTGAGAAACCAAGCTTTCAGTCGATCAAGCGTGCGTGGAAATACGCATTTAGCCGGCAAGAACTGGTCGGCACCTATTTTATCGATATCGCGGCGATGTTCTTTGCTATGCCGCAGGCGTTATATCCTGCATTGGCAGTGGTTTACGGCGAGAAATATGTCGGGTTCTTTCCGGCTGCGATAGCCTCGGGAGCCTTGTTAGCGAGCCTGACTTCGGGCTGGACGAAGAACATTCATCGACACGGCTTGTTTGTTATCATTGCGGCGGTTTTATGGGGTGTTGCGATAATTTTCTTTGGCCTGGCGAACAGCATCGTACCGGCGTTGTTGTTTCTGGCTGCCGCCGGATTTTTCGATATGATCTCGGGCATTTTTCGCGGTTCGATATGGAATCAGACAATACCAAACTACCTTCGCGGCCGCCTCGCAAGTATCGAAATGATGAGTTACCTGACCGGGCCGATGCTCGGCAGTGCTAAAATGGGGATCGTTGCAGAATGGTATGGTGTTAAGACTGCCATCGTTTCCGGCGGAGCGTTGTGCGTAGTTGCTGTGCTGGGTTCGGCTGTATTTTTGCCCAGATTTGCGACGTACGACGGCCGCGAAGGCGTGAAACAAAGAGAGATCGAGGAAGCCGAACGCTCCGAGATGATGCGAGTTTCCGAAGCGGAATTTTAGAAGAAGTTCAGTGCCGCACCTCGAAGCGGGTCGTGCGGATCTTTCTTGGTGACAAACATTGTTCAAAGGCTGGAAAACCATGTCATATCGGGAAAGTTATGTCATATCGGGAAAACCGTGTCGAATCTGGAAAGTTGTTCCTAAAAACAGGGTGTCAGTGGGTTAATTTATGCCGATTTTACGAAAGCGCGAGATCGAAAATCTCGAACAATTGAGCGGTGAAGAGCTAAGAGCTTTTCTCGACAGCTTACCTGCCGGACAGGCGACGATCAGCGAAATGCTTGATTTTATTGAGGATGAGCTGTACGAAACCGAGTGCAACCACAGCCTGCAATACGCGATGCGTTTCATGATGGACAACAGTCTCGATTTTGGAAAGCTGACGAGTTGGCTGAACGACAACGGCGGTTACTGTGACTGCAAGGTAATGGCCGAGATCGCCCCGATCTGGCGGGCAAAATTTGGCGATGACTGACGCTAAATATCCTTGTTTTGTCTTTGTTTACAGTGATTTAGCCGTCAAAAAACCAGTATGAGCCTCGGGACAGACGGTTCGGGCGGGATAGGTGAAAATCGGATAATTTTTCAGGAAATTCACCCTTAACTATCTATAGATCAACAACTTACACTGTTTGCGGCGTCAGACTCGCCGCCAAAGCCCTCCAAAATGCCGCTTTTGGGGCGTCGAAGGCCACTTTTGGCCGCGAAAAGGAGCTTTTTTGAGGGACTTATTTCGCAAACTTTCGGATCGATACTCGCCATCCATCCACTTCCTCGCCAATTACATTTCCTCGCCGTTCTC
>JBGARA010000098.1:0-13124 GCA_044230475.1 Pyrinomonadaceae bacterium
TTGTGACCATGCCGTAACGTGCGTTTCTTCGTTTCAACTCCTGCAATAATGTCGCCGTCAACTTCGCTCCCGTGCAGCCTAGCGGATGGCCGAGAGCGATCGCTCCGCCGTTAACATTTACTTTCGAGGGGTCCATTTCGAGCAGCTTCATTACCGAAAGCCCTTGGACGGCAAACGCTTCGTTCAGTTCGATCACGTCGATCTGGTCAAGTGTCAGTCCGGCCATTTTCAATGCCTTGGGTATTGCATAAACCGGGCCGATGCCCATTTCTTCGGGCAGGCAGCCAGCGGTCGCGAACGAAACGAACCGTGCAAGCGGAGTTGCTCCGATCTCTTTTGCTTTATCGACTGACATAACGACGACTGCTGCAGCTCCGTCGGACATCTGTGACGAATTGCCGGCGGTGACCGTGCCTTTTGCATGAAATACGGCTCGTAGTTTTGCGAGACCTTCGAGCGAAGTGTCGGCACGAGGGCCTTCGTCTTGCGCAAACACGATCTCTTTACGTCGAACCCTGCCGCTCTCATCGATCTCATCGACAAAGACATTTACCGGAACTATCTCGTCCTTGAATCTTCCTGTCGCGATCGTTGCAAGAGCTTTTTGATGTGAGTTAAACGAAAACTCGTCGGCCTGCTCACGCGTGATCTCGTATTTGCGCGCAAGATTCTCAGCGGTCAGCCCCATATTGAGATAATAATCGGGATATCTATCGACAAGTGCCGGATTTGGCCGCAAGACGTTGCCGCCCATCGGTATCATCGACATCGTCTCAAGCCCGCCCGCGACGATAACGTCAGCACCGCCGGTCGCAATGCGATCAGCCGCCAAAGCTATCGTTTGCAAGCCCGACGAACAATATCGAATGACCGTCATCGCGCTCGTCTCAACCGGCAGGCCTGCCGCGATCATCGCCGTGCGTGCGACATTCATTCCTTGCTCAGCCTCAGGAAATGCGCAGCCCATTATCACGTCTTCGATCTGCATCGGATCGAGATTTGGAACGCGATTGACCGCCTCCTTTATAGCTGCGGCACCAAGATCGTCAGGCCGCGTATTTTTCAACGTGCCCTTCGGAGCCTTTCCAACAGCCGTTCGAACGGCCGACACAATTACTGCTTCTTTCATTTTCTAAACTCCCAATTATATTTCTCGCATCGAATTCGACTTTGATTTGAATTAGGATCGCCCATGTTATAGGCCCAGCATTCTCCAGCTCGATAGCGTCCTCGCAAATACCTATAAGTGGTCGAAAACGCCTCAATAGCTGTGTGATTTATTATTTCCAAGTTCGGATAGATTCCCGACGTTCGTTTTGCAACATCCAGACCATCCATCTGTCCCTCGAATATTTTTTTGTAATTCTTACTGGATGAGCCTTTCTTTTTGCTTAAGATCCAAAACATAGTGTTGTGAGCTCCATAAAAGCAGCCAGAGTCCGCTTGAACGACCATTAGGTCAAGTCCGCCTTTTGAATTTCGAACATCGAGCATGGATCCCAGGAAGTGGTCGTAAATATTCTTCTTGCGGAGCGTGGGATATTCAGACTGACGTTGACACTTATTTAGTTTACGCCTGTCCTCTCTGCTCATTAACCTGATAAATGATGACGGCACATGCACAGGTCGGTCCATTGGCTCTCCTGAAGAAAAACTTCTCTGCTGTTGTCGCGCCTGAGAAAATCCGTTTATTCCGAAAACACAGAGTGAAAGCAAAATTACAAATCCGAGTCTAGGAACTGATTTTCTCATACACCAATCTCAACTTTTTCGGGATTTATCGTTATTTCCAAAACTCCGGCGTCTATCTCAATCAGAAAACCACGCTTACCGCCGTTGATGTAGATGCGCTCAAGATCGAGGATAGTTTTCTCCACATAAACTGGCATCTGTGTTTTCAACCCGAATGGCGATGTGCCGCCGACTAGGTAGCCTGTCCATTTGTTGGCACGCTCTGGTGTTGCGGTCTCGACTAATTTCACGCCTAAGTGACGGGCGAGATCTTTTGTCGAGACTTGCCGGTCGCCGTGCATCAGCACTATCAAAGGCTTTTTCTCGTTTGTTTCAAATACCAGAGTTTTTACAATCGCGTGTTCGTCCACGCCTAACTGCCGAGCCGATTCCGCCGTGCCGCCTTTCTCGACGTAATCGTAAAGGTGAGGAACAAAATCTACTTTCTTTTCCCTCAAAAATCTCACTGCCGGTGTTATTGGGTAGTCCATTGCCAACTTAGGCTGATCCTCCAGACTTTACATAGGTCTGTTGTCGACAAACAAAAAACCAAACATAGAGCCCGAGTAACACGTCGACAGAGCCGCAAAATCCGGCCCAAAATACCGGAACACCTTTGTCTTCGATAAAAAAGTGCCGTACAAAATCGAATACTCCATGCATCGCAATACCGCCAGCCACGATCAAGCAACTCGTTCTATAACCGATGACCGCAGCACTCGAAAAAACAAGGGCGAAAAAAAGTTCGATCAATATCACCAAAAGCCGTCCGTCGATAGTTCCGAACACAACATATAAAAATCCGATCACAATCAACACCGTCGGATAAAACGAGCGGTCTTTTTCAAAGCCCGAAGTTCTCGCGAAAACGGCAAGAGCGACTGCTGTGAAAATTCCGACAAGATATTCCATAAGACTAAACTTCTCGATATCTAAAGCACGTCACTAGGTGATCGTTTACCATACCTGTCGCTTGCATAAACGCGTACATAATTGTCGAGCCGACAAAGTTGAATCCGCGCTTCTTAAGATCTTTGCTGATCGCGTCTGAGATCGGTGTAGTCGCGGGCACATCACCGCCTTTTAGCTTATTAACAATTGGTTTGCCGCCGACAAAATCCCAGATGTACGTATCGAACGAGCCAAATTCTTTTTGCACTTTCAAAAACGCATTCGCATTTGATACGGCCGACGCGATCTTAAGACGGTTGCGGATAATGCCGTCGTTGGCAAGCAATTTCGCGCATTTGGCATCTGTGTACCGAGCGACTTTATTTACGTCAAAATCATCGAAGGCTTTGCGATACGCTTCACGCTTTCTCAAAATAGTGTCCCAACTCAGACCGGCCTGAGCGCCTTCCAGAATGAGGAACTCAAACAACACTTGATCATCATGCTGCGGCACGCCCCATTCGGTATCGTGGTAAGCGATATTCAGATCATTTGTTGCCCAACTGCATCTTTTCATGCTTTTCACATCCGGCCACAGAGAGTGTTCTTCAAGATAACTATGATTTTCTATGGCTAACTCTTAATTTCGCAACGGCTTGCCGGTTTTGAGCATCGCCGCGATCCTTTCCTGCGTTTTTCGCTCACCGCATAGAGATACAAATGCCTCGCGTTCGAGGTCGAGCAGATATCGTTCACTAACCTGCGTTTTGTGATTGATCGTGCCGCCGCACATTATGTGGGCGAGCTTTTTACCGATGAGTTGATCGTGATCTGAGATGAAACCACCTTGCTTCATCATGTGAAGAGCGAGTTTCATAGCAGATTCGGCAGCTTCGCCGAGGACGGTTATGTCGGTTCGCTCGACGGGTTGGACGTAGCCTGCCGCGTCGAGATTTAGGACTTCCTGTTTAGCGTCCTGTATCAAGCGGTCGCCGTTCATCGAGATCGCATCAGAGTCACGAAGAAATCCGAACGCTCGGCCTTCCTGTGCCGAGGTCGCAACCTTGCCCATTCCTATCGTCTCGAAGGTTCTTTTCATAAACGCAAGCGGATCGGCTTCGGGGGCTTTGGCCCACGAGTCCATAGCACGCATTGTCATCTCCTTTGTGCCGCAGCCGGCAGGAATGACGCCGACGCCGACTTCGACAAGACCGATGTATGTCTCGGCCGCCGCACGAACCTTATCCCCGTGCATTGCGATCTCACAACCGCCGCCGAGCGTCAGTCCATAAGGGGCCGTCACGACCGGCTTAGCAGAATAACGCAGCCGCATGATCGCTTTCTGCAAAGTTGCGACCATCATGTTGATGTCGTCCCACTCTTCTTCCTGCGCGGCGAGCAGCAGAAGCATAATATTTGCACCGGCAGAGAAGTTGCCGCCCTGATTGCCGATGACGAGGCCTTTGAAATTCTTTTCAACTTCGTCAATGGCGAAGTTCATCATCTGGACCGTGTCGCTGCCGATCGAGTTCATCTTTGAGTGAAATTCGAGACACGCAACGCCGTCACCAAGATCGATCAGCGAAGCACCCGGATTTGTTTTGATCGTCGCGGTGCATTCTTTCACGTCTTTCAAGATCAGAACGCCGGGCCGGGGCGGCACGGTTTTGTATTCGCCGTTTACGAGATCGTATGCTTCATGTTCGCCGCCACGATGTTTGTAGAAACTGGTCGCACCGGCCGCCAACATCCTTTCAACATTTGCGGGAATCGGTTGACCTTCGCTGCTCATGCGTTCGACAGATTCTGGTAAACCAATCGCATCCCAAGTCTCAAAAACGCCGATCTCCCAGCCAAAACCCCACTTGATAGCGTTGTCGATCTCGACAATTGTGTCAGCGATCTCGGGAATGCGGTTTGCTGCATATCGAAATGTTCTCGACATTGTTTTCCAGAGGAATTGGCCGACTTTGTCGTCGCCCCAAACAAGCATTTTTATGCGTTTTTCAAGATCTTCATTTTGCTTGGCCGCGTCCAGAGAAGGGAACTTGGTTTTTGATTGAGGCTTGTACTCGAAGGTTTCGAGATCAAGTTCGAGTATCTCGGTTTTTCCTTCGGCGTTCTTGGTCTTTTTGTAAAAGCCGCCGTTCGTCTTGTCACCGAGCAGCTTTTTCTCGAGCATTTTACTGATCAGGTCGGGGACGAGAAAGGCATTGCGATCCTCGTCGTCGGGCACCGCGGGATAGAGATTTTTGTTGACGTGAACGAGTACGTCGAGACCTACGAGATCGCTTGTACGAAACGTCGCCGATTTCGCATGGCCGATCGCTTTGCCGGTGATCTGGTCGATCTCGGTCGGTGTAAATCCCATCTCGAGCATTTCGTGAACAGTCGCCATCATGGCAAACGTGCCGATACGGTTAGCTATGAAGTTTGGCCTATCTTTTGCCGGAACAACGCCTTTGCCAAGCCTTTGATCGAGGAAACCCGCGATCTTGCAGGCAACCTCGCCGCTTGTTTGCGTGCCGGGTATTATCTCGACCAACTTCATGTATCGAGGCGGATTAAAGAAATGTATGCCGAGAAAATGCTGCTTGAAATCGTCGGAGAAAGGCTTGGCGATGGCTTCGATCGGAATGCCGCTCGTGTTGGTTGCGATAACTGCACCTGGCTTGCGATGTTTTTCAACCTCGGCAAAGAGTTTATGTTTGATGTCGACGTTTTCAATGACGGCCTCGATCACGAGGTCACAGTCTTTCAGCTTTACCAGATCGTCGGTGAAATTACCCGTCGTTATTAGCTTTGCATTGTCGCCGAGCATGAATGGGGCGGGCTTCAATTTCTTTGCGGCCTCGAAAAGGGAATTGACGATACGGTTACGCACCTGGGTAGATTCCAGTGTTAAGCCTTTTTTCTCTTCGTCAGGTGTTAATTCCGTTGGAGCTATGTCGAGCAGCAAAGTCGGTATCCCGGCATTGGAAAGATGCGCGGCGATGGCCGCTCCCATTGTACCTGCCCCCAAAACTGCAGCTTTTGCAATATTCATAATCGGCTAAAAGTATAACTGAATGAGCATTCATTCAGCAAGGTTTTTGTGTAAGAAATTTCCGAATGTGCGGTAAACTACCTTGACACGGCTCCGAAATAGGATGATACTTTTCACGTTCTACTAAAATTGAGTACAGAAAATCAGGAGAAGAATATGTTTAAGAAGATATTGCTCGTTCTGTCGGTTTGTCTTTTACTTGCTGTGGGGATATTTGCCCAAAACGACTCGGGAGCCGCCGCCAAGACTGATAAGACCGATGCAAAGGCATCCACCAGCGAAACGACAAAGCCGGCCGCTTTTCGCCCGACTAAAGATCAGATCAAAAAAGGCCAGGAAGTTCTTATAGAAAAGAAGCTCTGGGATGGCGAAGCGACGGGCATTTACGGCGAGTGCCGACCTGCGATCAAAGCCTATCAGAAACAGAATGGTTTAGAACAAACGGGTAAATTTGATAAGGCGACGCTGACTAAAATGGGCATACCTTTGACCGATAAGCAAAAAGGCACTAGCGCGGCTTCGGACTCAAAGTCAGCGGCATCTTCGACGACAAAGAGTTCATCGACGGCACCGTCGTCCGATGACCCAAAAAAACCAGGACCGTTTCAAGCTACTAAAGATCAGATCAAGGCTCTGCAAACAAAACTGAAAGAAGCCAAACTATTCTCTGGGGATGCTGACGGCGAACGCAGCGACGACCTTAAAGAAGCGGTGAAAAAATATCAGGACGCAAATGGCCTCAAAGCAACAGGCGGCATAAACGCTGCCACCCTCGAAAAAGCAGGCATCGCTCTAAACGATAAACAAAAGGCCAACGTCGCTGCCCAAAAGGCATATGACGAAGCTAAAAAAGACTAGTAAGCGAGAGTATCGCATCAGATAGGAGGCCGTCGCTTTTCCCAGCCGGCGGCCTTTTCATATGCCCCGGCGATTCTTAACAACATTCCTTCGGAATATGCCGCCCCGCTGATCAAAAGACCTACAGGCAGTCCAGATTCTGAAAAACCGCACGGTACTGAAATGGATGGCAATCCAGCAATGCTAAATCCAAATGTGCACGCATCCTGAGCAAATGGCTCTAATGCGTCCTTGAGCGCTATAGGCAGGCTTGGTAAAGTCGGGACTACAACAGCATCGATATCTGAAAATAAGGAAGCAATAGATGTCCTAAGCTCAGTTATCTGAGCTATCAGTTGGTCATACTCTTTTCTTGAAACCTTGCCTTCCGGAAGAAGGGTTTCGCGAGTTCGTTTATCGTAGAGGGCCGGACTAGCTTTCAAAAATTCAGCATGATATGCATAGGATTCAAAATCAATGATGCCTCCCAGATCGGGTATCGACATTTCAGCTTCCGTGATGACCGCTCCAAGATCGCCAAATATACTTGTCGCTCTATCGAATATAACCTGCACCTCAGGTACTACAGGAGAGTCGCAAACCGAACCTGATGTTTTCAAAATCCCAATTTTAAGTCCCGAAAGAGAATTGACAGACTCCGGATCGTATTCTACTGCACCATTCTGTCCGGTCATTGCGCTGAACATAAGAGCCGCATCGGCCACAATTCGACACAGCGGTCCTACATGATCGAATGACTTTGAAACTGGAACTGTGCCTTCAGTGCTTACAGCTCCGAATGTCGGTTTAAGACCGACTATTCCACAGCACGATGCCGGAATGCGGATAGACCCTCCTGTGTCAGTTCCAACGGCCCCAAAACACAATCCGGCTGCAACTGCTGATCCCGACCCGCCCGAAGAACCTCCTGCAACGTGATCGAGAGACCATGGATTATGCACTGCTCCGTAATGGCTTATTGCCGATGTGGTGCCAAGGGCAAACTCATGCATATTTAACTTGCCGAGTATGACGGCCCCGGATGCCTTTAGCTGCTTGACGACTTCGGCATCGGCGGACGGCACTCGGTTAGCGAATACGGCACTTGCCGCGGTAGTCAGGATACCGGCGGTATCCACGTTATCCTTGACGGCTATAGGGATTCCGAGGAGATTTCCGACACGGTTCCCTTTCATGACCGCTCTTTCTGCTTCCTTGGCCTGCTCCAGTGCGATCTCAGGCGTGAATGTTATGAAGGAATTCAGTTTTTCATCAATTCGACCGATTTTCTCGATGCAGGCCATTGTGAGTTCGACAGGGGACACCTGTCGAGTCATGACAGCCGTTGCGGCATCAATAAGGTTGAGAGCGGTCAGGTCGCTATCGAAATTGATCTTTGGCCGCGAACAGCCAAACAGTCCCAACATTGCCGCTCCCGAGCCGACAGTCAATTTCGCAAGCATCTCTCTGCGAGTGAGTATCCTTTGAGACATCTGAGAGATTGTAATATACTAGTTCTGCTTTGTATTGTTTTTCAGGGGACGCTATGAAAAAGATTATATTTTCAGTCGTGTTGATTGTTTTATGGACATTTGCAGTTGCGGCTCAGGCGAGTAAGCAGGAAGTTGCAATCCGCAAGGTCATGGACGATCAGGCGGCAGCGTGGAATCGCGGAGATATTGAAGGCTTTATGGCTGGTTACTGGCGGTCGGAAAAGTTGACGTTTATTTCGGGCAACGATGTAACCCGTGGGTGGCAGCAGACGCTGGATAGTTATAAGAAAGGCTACAACTCAAAAGAGAAAATGGGCTTTCTGACATTTTCCGATCTTGAGTTTACGATACTTTCTAGGGACGCTGCTATCGTGTTGGGTAGTTGGGCACTAAAGCGCGAAAAAGACAATCCTCACGGCAAATTTACGCTGACGTTTCGTAAGTTCAAAGAAGGCTGGCGGATAGTGATGGATCATACAAGCTGAACCGCGACGGCTATGCACTGATGTCCAACTCTATGATCGGCTGATGAGTAATAACTTTTTGACCTAAATTATTTTCGCCGATGAAAGCCTCCGCAGTTTCTGCGTCCATAGGCTTTGCAAATAAATATCCCTGACCAAATCCGCAATTTAGTTGATTGAGTTGATCAAGCTGCTCGGCTGTTTCGATGCCCTCGGCGATGACGTCCATTTTTAGATTTTGAGCAAGGCGCACTATCGTGCGAACGATCTCGCTGTGCTCTTCACTTTCAGCCATTTGACTGACGAATGAACGGTCGATCTTGAGGCTATTTACGGGCAGGCGGTGCAGGTAACTCAAGCTCGAATATCCCGTGCCAAAATCGTCAAGACTGAGCTCGACACCGATCTCGCGCAGGCGGTTCATAACCTTAACTGCCTTGTCGCTGTTTTCGATCAGATAGCTTTCCGTGATCTCGAGTTTAAGGCAACGCGATGGAAGGCCGCTTGATTCGAGAGCCTCGACGACCTGATCGGCAAGATCAGCCTGTAGAAATTGTTTTGCCGAGAGATTTACGCTGATGACAAATGACTCAGCCTGTGGCATTGACCCTTGCCAGATCCGCAATTGACGACAGCTTTCGCGGAGTATCCAGCGCCCGAGCGGGAGTATCAATCCGGATTCTTCGGCGGCTGGAATAAACTCTTCGGGAGGGACAAAACCGCGTTCGGGGTGCCGCCAGCGAACGAGAGCTTCGAATCCTTTGATCGCCTGAGTTTCCAGATTGAAGATCGGCTGGTAATGTACCTCGAATTCGTTTTGCTCAAGAGCCCGGCGAAGTTCGGTTTCAAGCTGAAGCCGTGTGGTCGCTTGGATCCGCATTGCTTCGGTGAAAACCTGATGACGGGCGCGCCCAGTAGTTTTAGCGCGATACATTGCAATATCTGCATCGCGCAGCATGTCCTCGGCTGTTCTAAAACCGTCTATACTCAAAGCAATGCCGATGCTTGCAGAAATAAATAGCTCTCTCCCATTAAGATCAAAAGGAGCCTTCAGATCTTCGTGGATACGTTCAGCGACCTGTATCGCGTCCTCGGGCTCGAGCATTTCCGTAAGCAGGATCACAAACTCATCGCCGCCGAGACGGGCAACGAGGTCGCCCGTTCGGGTATAAAGCTCGAGGCGGCGCGCTATTTGTTTAAGCAGCTCGTCGCCCTCGGCATGACCGAGAGAATCGTTTACGACCTTGAATCGATCATAGTCGAGAAACAGCACCGCGTAGTGATTACTGTGACGACTTTTGCATCTTTCGATGGTCATCCGCAGATGATCCATGAATAATGCTCGATTTGCCAGGCCGGTAAGGCCGTCATGGAACGCATCGTGCAGCAATTGCTCCTCGGCGCGTTTTCGCTCAGAGATGTCCATGAACATTCCCAGCGTGCCCGTGACGACTCCGTCTTCGTTTGTAACGGGAGCCCCGCTGATTAAAACCCACATCATCTCGCCCGATTTTTTGCGGATCTGTGCTTCGTACTGCCCGGAAATCCCTTTCTTTCGCTGTTCGTTTTCTTTTTCGATGATGCGGCGGCCTTCGTCGTCGAGAAACAGATCGAACGTGGTGCGGCCAACCATTTCCTCACGTCTGTAGCCGGTCATTTCGCAGAGGCGGGCGTTGGCAAACTCAATTACCTCGTTGTTATCAACATGAGTGAGCCCCTCGTTCATGCTCGCGATCAGAGTTCGGAGCTTTGATTCGCTCTCGCGGAAATTGGCTTCGCTCTTTCGCAAATTATCTTCCGAGCGCTTGCGTTGGATCGCCAGAGCGATCTGGCCTGCAGCGGAGGAGAGTAGCTCAATATCGCGTTCGGTGTAGGCACTTTCGTCATCGTAATGCTGGACTACGAGCACGCCTATAATCCCTGTCGGGATTCGCAGCGGAACGCCGAGCCATATTGCAGAAGATGTCCCGACCGATTCGACTTCGCCAATCTCGCAAAGATGCTGAACGTCACGATCGGTCAACAGTGTTGGCAGCCCCCGGCGTAGAGTATAGGCCGTAAGTCCCCGGCCGAGTTTTTGCGGCGGAGCAACCGTATCAAATTTATCTATGCAAAACGGAACTTCAAAAAGGTCAGTTTCTTTATCGTATAAGGCGACGTAGAAATTTTCGGCGTACAGCACCTTGCCGATCGCTTTTTGGACTAGTTTCAGCAGCTCTTCTAGATTTGACGTAGTAGAGACGCCGTGAATGATCTCGAAGATGACCCGCGCTTCATTTTCTGCACGGGTTAGCTGGGAAACTATGTCCGATGAGGATTCAGTGACGATATCATAGGCTTTTTCATCTGCAGGTTCCGTGGCGTGCTGGCGTTCCAAGTGGGTCATTGAGAGTGCTTTATTTAACCTGCTCAAGCGAAATATCCTAAAGACGCAGACCGCCAAAACGAGGGTCAGAAGCGCTGTCGTCAATCGCGAAACGAGTGAGTCGAGTGCAAAAACTCCCCATAATCCGAGGCCAGCTAACAGCAATACTGCCGCGATCGCAGGCAAAGACTGTGAGCCATGCACGGCAGTCTGACGAATAGAATCCTTCATGGAATGAGCCAATGAAACCTGAAAATTAGGGAGAAAAAACTAACGAAAATGTAGGCTGTAGAAGAAGTAATAAAAGACCGATTTGAGCGTGCGCGCTCAGGCCCAACCCATATTTTACATTTATTCGATGATCTAAGACAAGATTTTTGTTACGCAACACCTCAACGCCCCATAGTAGTTTTTTGTAGCATTTTCCCGAAGGAGCATTGTATAATCGCGAAAATGCTTTGCGGTCAGCTGCTGGCGTTGTTTCATTTGACCTTCCTATTTGCGTCCGACATAACGACGTATTTTTGCGTACTATCCGATCAATACGAAATTGAAAAATAATATGAGAGAACTTCACTCGCTCCGAACTTTGAAAACTAAGTATCATCACCTGGCCTTGCTGGCCATAGTCTTCAGCATGATGCTCGCCATTTTAGGTTTGCCTTCGGAATTATTCGGACAAACAACGAAGCGGCCAGTTAAGAAAAAGTCGGTGGTCAAGCCTTCGATGTCTACCGGATCGGGAAGAAAGGAGACGAAAGTCCGTATACGGACAAAAGGGCGCGGTATCGATGATGAAAAAATAAAGATAAGCCTGGGTGAACCGGTTGTCCCCTCGGAGTTCAATGGTGATATGCGCGATCTTCCGCAATACGTTACACAAGCTGAAAGGGATATGTTCGAGGCCCGGCCGGAACTAGAACTGGAAATGGATCGTCAGGCCAAAAAGCCACTGCCCGGGGCAGTAGAGCCTGAAAATCCATCGGTGCCTGACATTCCGTTGGTTGCAATGCCAACACCGATCATTAGCTTTGACGCTATGAACTTTAACTCTAACGGTGCCGGATGGCCGCCTGACACTGTCGGTGATGTCGGGCCTAATCATTACGTTCAGGCTGTAAATACATCCATCGGCATTTATAACAAAAGCACCGGAGCCGCCTTCTCGACGACTACTTTTGGTGCATTTTGGACCGCGAACGGTGGTGGCACGGGTACGCCATGTGATACTGCTCATCGGGGCGATCCAACGGTGATTTACGACCCGGGTCGCGACCGTTTCATAGTTGCGGATTTTGCATGGACAGATACTCAGAATGGCCCATACTACGAGTGCGTAGCTGTTTCGAAAACAAGTAATCCGGTGAGCGGCGGCTGGTGGCTATATGCGATCAGGGCCGATGATGCGGCAAATCCGTATCTGCCGGATTATCCCAAAATGGGCATTTGGCCCGACGCTCTATACATGTCTTCGAACATGTTTGATTGTCTGAACGCTGCATGTTCGAGCGCAACATACCAAAAAGCACGAGCCTACGCATTTAACATCAACAAAATGGTGAATGGAACCGCGCTGACCGCAAATGATATCCAGTTTGCTGACATGTCCAGCTCCCATTTCACGGTGCTGCCCAGCAATTACCGCGGGACGGCGCCCCCCGCAAATTCAACGAATTATTTTGTCGGCGAATCTCAAACTGCTTTTGCGTGGGAGGTTTACAAATTTCACGTTGATTTTGCAACGCCTGCAAACACAACTTACACGGGGCCGACAAATGTTTCTCAGGCCACTTATTCGACCGCGCCTGGTGGAGTCTCCAATGTTAGTCCCGGGACAACGAGCGATACGCTTGCGGACCGAATGATGATGCAGGTTCAGTATCGAAACATCGGTGGCGTCGAGTCCGTTTGGGTCAATCACACAACGGGAACCGCCTCTGCGACAACACCTGTCGGCATTCAATGGGCACAGATAAATGTTACCGGAGGAACGGTAAACACAACTCCTGTTCAGCAACAAATCTACAACAACGCCGCCGACGGCATCAATCGTTTTATGGGAGCATTGGCGGTGGACAAGCAGGGAAATATGGCAATTGGTTACACTGCTTCGAGCACAAGCCTCACGCCGGATATTCGGTATGCGGGACGCCTGGCCACCGACCCTCTCGGCACCCTTGCACAGACGGAGACGACTATGTTGCCCGGGGTTACCCGAAGTGTACAAACGGGACACACTCGCTGGGGCGATTACAGTGCAATGAGCGTTGATCCGACGGACGACTGCACATATTGGT
>JBGARA010000099.1:0-13023 GCA_044230475.1 Pyrinomonadaceae bacterium
GGACCTGCTAGCTTTGCGAGATTACCGTCCAAATGACGACCTGCGGCACATCGACTGGAAAGCCACCGCGAAAGCCCAGGAACTGACCGTTCGCGAATTTGCTGCGGAGGACGAAAAGCGAGTGACTGTGATTCTTGACGATCGGATTCCACAGGCAGGCGAAAACAGGCCGACGCTTCGCGAAAAACTCGATGCCGAACAGCGTGGAGAAGGTGTTGTAATTTCAAGGAGATTCGAAAAAGCCTTGAGCATCGCCGCAGCGATCATCACCAAGTTCTCAGACGAAAACGCCATCATCCGCCTTGTCATTAACGCCGATATTGGTGAGTTTGGACGGGGGCCAGCCCACCTTCATGACTCGTTACGACGTCTAGCGCTTGCCGAGCCCCAGTTGTTCGAAGAGTTCTCCGAGATCGAAAATGCAGAGATCTTCTCGCGGGCAATTAAAGAAAGGGACGACTATCACCTGTTTTTTGTTACAGCGAACAGTGCAAAAGCGGTGCTGCCGGACGGCTTTAGATCTTTGAAAATTATCTCGATCTAGATGCTATTGATCGGAAAGCCATCTTCCGGTGCGGGCATTAAACTGATCGGACATCGAGGGCACATCGTCGGTTGCTTCGTCCCTCGTTACGCGCTCGACGCGCCACATTGGAAAGAAATTATCGGCCATCTGCAGATGGACTTCGCCCGCCGCTATCGATCTGCACCAATCGTCAAAATATCCCAGTTCGATGGAGCGAACGGAAATGCCTGAGGGGGTTATCTCATCCACTATTCCGAGCAGCTTTTCACGCGGACTGTGCAGGACAACGATCACGATGTCTCCAGTTTCGATCTTCATAGGCAAATTGTCGCCGATTTCGGTCGATTGGTTAAATCAGAGTTCAAATATTTCTGTTTCATTGGATTTATTTTAAACTTGAAACTGCGATGCACATTTCAAAGATCGAGCTTGAGAATATCAAATCTCACGGCTCATCGACATTCGAATTTTCTCGTGGTACGACTGCGATAACCGGCGATAATGGCGCCGGCAAAACTACGATCATTGAGGCCATCGCATGGACGCTTTTCGATCTGCTGGAATACAAAAAAGAGGATTTTGTTCGTCGCGGAGAGAAAAAAGGCTGGGTAAAGATAACGTTTGAAAGCAGCCTCGACGAACGCGAATATATCGTGTATCGCGACAGCGGAGCAGGCTATCACGTTACCGATCCCCGCCTCAACACACGCATCGCGGACAAGAAGGAAGAGGTATACCGTTTCCTGTGGCAGCACCTCGGCCTTGAACCCGGCACGGATCTACGATCCCTATTCCGCCAAGCCATCGGCGTTCCCCAAGGCACCTTTACCGCGATCTTTCTCGAAGGAGCCACCGAGCGAAAGACGGCGTTCGATAAACTGCTAAAGGTAGAGGAATATCGTCAGGCGGCAGAAAAGCTTCGCGACACTTCACGATTTCTGGAGCAAAGTGTCGCCGGTTTGCGCGAGAACATCGCTCGTGCTGAAGGCGAGCTGTCACGGGCGGAATCGGTCACGGCTGAACACAATACCCTGAGAGACCGGATCGATGATCTAGATACTCAGATCAAAACGATCACCGAAGAACTTGCAGAAAAGCGATCAAGGGTAAAACTGTTTGACGAAAAGGAAAAGCAGGTAGCCGATCTCAGGTCTGCGCTCGAACGAATCCGCTCAGACAAAGAAAAAGTGGAGATCATCGTTCAGCAGGCCGAAGCCGCTCTAAAACGCGCAAATATCGCTGCCGACAGAGTCGCTGAGACTCGGACTCGTCACGAACAGCATCTGAAAGCTCTCGGCAAGCTGGCAGAACTCGAACGCGAACGCAAACACCGCGATCAATTGAACACCGAGCTCGCAAAAACCGACGCCGCGATCGTCAATGTCAAAGCCGAGCATCGCAGGTTCGAGCAGGAACTGAAGGCCATCGCGACTGCTCGTCAAGAGATCCACGATCTCAGGCCGAAGGCCGACGAACAAGTTCGGGTCGAGAACGAGATCAACGAGATACGCGACAATATCGCACGCGCGCGAAATGCTGAGGAACGAGTTTCAAGTATAACCAGAGAACTCGAAAGGCTGCGCGATAGGTATGCCGAAAACAAGAAGAAGCTGAGCGAGGCAGAAAAACGATCGAATGTCGGGACGAACCTGGCTGAACTTGAAAGAGCCAATGAAGAGACCGTTAATCGCCTGGCCCAACTACGCGCCCGCCTTGAACTGGACGAGAAATTCAAGAATGAGATCCGCGACGGGTTTTGCCCGGTTCTATCGGCGAAATGCCTGAATATTGGCGAGGGGCAAACTCTCGAGGGGTTTTTGTCGCATCAGACCGTAGATTCGCGAGCGAAGATCTCCGGACTCGAAGAACAACTTGCAGCGCTTATCGATCAGATACAACTGGCGCGGGAGGGACAGCAGTATGCCGCAGCTATCGAAAGTTATCGAGAGCGGAAGGCCCAACAGGAAGACGAGGGAAAAGAGCTGAATGAGAAAAAGAAGTTTCTCGAACAACAACAGCAGGAACTCAGCACTTTTGAAAAGCAAATGGCCACCGCTGTTGCTCGCCTGAAAGCTCTGGCAGATCCCGCTGCACGCATCCGGATTCTTGAGAAAAGCCTCGTGCGCGAGCCCGAGATACGAGCGGGGTTAACGAACGTTGAGAGTAATCTCGAACGGCTTGACGCAGAACGCAAGCTGACGGTCGAGCAACTCGACGATTTTAAGGAACTTGATAAACTATGGTCGCAATTTACGAGCGACCGCGATGCCACGATCGATGCTCATCGCATATTTCTTGCGAATGAGGCAGAGGCATCGTTGTTTGAGACACGCAGGAGTGAATTTCAGACGACGAATGACAGGATCGCCGTTGCGATCTCTGACATGGAAAAAGCTCAGGCTGCGTTTGCGTCCGCAGGTGACGGTTACGACAGCGAGCGGCACAGAGTTGAGCGAAACGAATTGGTCAATACGGAGCGCCGTCTTGCGGAAACTCAGGCAACTCACGATGCAGCAAAGCGGCGCGAGGAACAGCTTGCGGCGGAGCTCGCGCGGTTTACCGAGATCAGAAAGTCGCTCCAGGCTGAATTGCAGGAAAAGGAGCGGCTGGAAGGCGTTTCAGAAACGACTGCCTTCATTCGTGATACGCTCAAAGAGGCGGCGCCGCGGGTCGCGCGGAATTATGTTTATCACGTCTCGCTCGAGGCAAACCAGATGTTCCGAGAGATCACGGGCAACGGCGAGCGAACTTTGAAATGGACCGAAGATTACTCGATCATGCTCGAAGAGGACGGTTACGATCGTCCGTTTCAGAGCCTTTCGGGCGGCGAGCAGATGGCGGCGGCGTTGTCGGTGCGACTCGCGATACTGAAACAGTTGAGCGACATTCGCATCGCGTTCTTTGACGAGCCCACGACAAACATGGACGCCGAACGCCGCGAAAATTTCGCCCAGCAGATCAGCCGCATCAAACATTTCGACCAGCTTTTCGTCATCTCGCACGATGACACGTTCGATCACTATGTCGATAATGTGGTAACGATCGGCGATTAGGATGAAAAAAGTAACGATAGTTTGTGACGGTTCGAGTCTTGGCAACGGAAAAGGAAATCCGCGTGCGGCGGCGATAGCGGTGCTCGGTTTCAAAGGCTATTGGAAGGCCTTCGGCGAATACCTCGGCAACGCGACGAACCAACAGGCCGAGATCGCGGCAGCGGCTATCGGGCTTGAGAATCTGAAGGAGAGTTGCACGGTTACGCTGATGTCGGATTCGCGTTACGTGATCGAGACGATGGGCGGCGCCTGGAAGCGCAAGACCAATCACGACTGGTGGCGGCGCCTCGACGACGCTGCCGCAAAGCACAAGATCACCTGGCAGTGGGTGAAGGGTCACGCTGGCCACGACGTTCAGGAAGTCGCCGACAAGATGGCACGCAAAATGGCCGAGCTTGGCCGCGTTGACGAGGATCTTTTGGAAGAAACGGTTGCCGAACTAGGCGTTTTAGAGATCTAAATGCACCACGTCGCCCGATTATCACTCCGCCGAAATCGTATTTCCACGGGCAGATACCATTTGCCCGACGGCGCGCGGTGTAAATCCGAGGGAAAACACTGGTTTCCCGACGTTTTTTGCCTACTTTTTGCCTCATTTGCGCTCTTTTGCGGCCATTTCAGTGTTTCTGCGCAGAAAACGGGGCTTGGATGGGAGTGGCAAAACCCGCTGCCGCAGGGCAACCCGCTTTATTCGATCCATTTTGCGAAGGACGCCGAGGTTGGCTACTCCGTCGGCTCGGACGCGACGATCCTGAAGACCAAAGACGGCGGCTTTCACTGGGAGAAGCAGTTCTCGCCGATCAACGTCACTTTGTCCGGCGTGTTTGTCCGAGATAAAAAAAATGCGTTTATCGTCGGCTCGCGCGGCACGGTGCTCGCGACGAACGACGGCGGCGACTATTGGAAGAGCGTGCCCGTCGATGCGCGCGACCACCTTTACGGGATCGCGTTTGCGGGCAATGAATCGAAAGTCGGATGGGTCGTCGGCACCTACGGACGCATTCTCAAAACAAGCGACGGCGGGCTGACTTGGAAAACGCAAGCATCCACCACCAACGAACACCTTCTGAAAGTTGCCGCGTTCGACGATACGCACGCGGTCGCCACCGGCTTGGGCGGCGTATTGCTCACAACGGCGAACGGCGGAGATTCGTGGCAGGTCATGAATCCCTGCGGCACCGCGATCATCTCCGGCGCGGCTTACATCGATGCAAATACTATCGTCGCCGCGGGCTACAACGGCTGTGTCGTTCGCAGCATCGACGGCGGCGCAACGTGGTCGAATCAAAATATCTTCAGCCGCGCCGACATGCTCTCGATCAATTTTTCAAATAGCAAGAACGGCTCGTTGACCGACGCAAACGGCTTGGTGTGGCTAACCGGCGACGGCGGGATCACATGGCTGCCGTTCAACGTCCGAACAAATCCAAAGCTCGTCGCAATATATTTCGTCAACGCTTTCACCGGTTGGGCGACCGGCGAGAATGGATTGATTCTCCGCACCGACGACGGCGGCTACAGCTGGCAGCGCCTTTCGCAAGGCGGTCGCGAGGACGTCAACGATATCACTTTTCTCAACGACGACATCGGCGTCGCGGTCGGTTCCAACGGCCGAATCTGGATCACTAACGACAGTGGCAAACTGTGGCTTCCGGTTTTCAGCGACACCAGCACAAATCTTAACGCCGTGTCATTCATCGACGGCCAAATGGGCTGGGCAATCGGCGACGGCGGCACAATTCTAAGCACCGTCAATGGCGGCGCTAGTTGGACAGCCAACATGTCCGGCGTTACGGAAGACCTTTTCAGCGTGAACTTCGTCTCGGACAAAGTCGGGTTCGCCGTTGGCTCAAACGGCGTTGTATTGCGAACGACTTCCGCCGGAGCCATTTGGGAACGCCTTGATTCCGGCACGAAACTCTGGCTCGAAGACGTAAAATTCTTCGACGAAAAACGCGGTGTTATTGTCGGCGACAGCGGCACGATAATCACGACGGACGACGGCGGCACCACATGGAAAAAAGTCAAGATCAACGTTCGCGAAAATCTCTACGCCGTGAGTTTTTCCGACGACAAGAACGGCTACGCCGTCGGCTCGGGCGGCATTATTCTCAAAACAACCGACGGCGGCTCGACTTGGAAAGACATGGAATCATCGTCGGCAAACAGCCTCTTTGCCGTGCAGGCTTTCGGCAACGCGAGCGCCGTTGCGGTCGGTGAATTTGGAACGGTGCTTGTGACAACCGACAGTGGCAAAACGTGGCTGACCCAGCCGAACGCCACAGGCCGCGTTCTTCAGGCAATTGTCTATCGCGGACGCAACCATGTGTGGATCGCCGGCAAAGGCGGAACAATATTGAGACGCTCCGAGCCGTTGTCACCACGCAAATTGGAATCGCCGAACGAACGCCCGGTTTTAAAGAATGCTCCACCGAGAAAACCTAAAGCACGCGTCCCGCTGGTAACGATCACCGACGACGGCGACATTCCGCTTGCAGTGCCGACACCAAAATCTACTCCATCGAAATAACGACTGCGATCCACTCGCCTGAGGTCTCAAATCTGAAATTTGAGATCTGAAATTTCTCGAGTGCGGCTTTGATAATATCCTGCTGCTCAACCAGGATGCCCGAGAGAACTAATTTCTCGCGAGTCTTTTCGAGCAACAATGGCAAGATCGGGACTATCACATCGATAGTTAGATTTGCACAAACAAAATCGAAGACAGCAGCGTCATTTTCTAATTCTCCGCAGACAAACTCGATACGGTCGCCGACACCATTAAGAACGGCATTTTCTTTTGCGATCTTGACCGAATCAGCATCGTTGTCACACGCAAAGATCTCAGCTTTCTCTGCGCCTTCCGCGGCTACCTTCGCTGCTGCTATCGCCAAGATCCCCGTTCCGGTTCCGACATCGAGAAACGATCGTCCATCTCGATAATTGTCTGCGATCGCCTGTAAGCAAAGCTGTGTCGTCTCGTGCGTGCCGGTGCCGAAAGCCATATTCGGCTCGATGCGGATGACGATCTTTTCATCATCGTTGACGTCTTCCCACGGCGGTGCGATCACGAAACGACTGACGGCCGTCGGCTTCCAATGCTTCTTCCATTCGGCGAGCCAGTCCTCGGATATAACTTCACGCGATGTCGTCGAAACAATGGCCGAGCGTTCCAAGCCGTAAATATCAAGGGCTGCCTCGATCTCGGAGTCGATAATTTCATCCGCGGGCAATTCGTTAAAATATCCTGAGATCGTAATGTTCTGAACACCCGGTCGAGGCATAAGATCTGTCTCTATGCCCGTGGCATCAAGGATATTGAACAAATGCTCGACCGCTTCGGCGGCGTCGGGCAAAGCCTCAATATCTATCGCGAACCATTTTTCCTGCTTCTCACCAACCATCATTTCAAAAATGCGAAATACACCGCGCCGATCAGCAGGACATACGAAACAACGTTGTTCCATTTAAGGGTTTCGCCAAAAAACGCATAGGCAATGATCGTAAAAATAACGAGCGTGATCGTTTCCTGCAATATCTTAAGCTGCGTCAGGCTCATGACTTCTGAACCGATCCGATTTGCCGGAACCTGACAAGTATATTCAAAAAAAGCGAGTCCCCAACTTAAAAGCGACCGCGATCCATAACGGACTTTCCTTGAATTTCAGATGCCCATACCACGCAAACGTCATGAAGATGTTTGAGGCGATCAACAGCAGTATCGTCTTTAGCGTCATTCTCTGATCCCCATCTCGTCGAGGTCACGCTCGCGGTTGCGCCAATCCTCGACTACCTTGACGAATAATTTTAGAAAAACTTTTTTGCCGATCAGTTTTTCTATATCAACACGAGCCTTTGTGCCGATATCTTTGATCCGTGCGCCTTGCTTGCCGATGATGATCTTTTTTTGCGAAGGCCGCTCAACGTAGATCGCGCAATAGATGTTTGTCAATGTCGGATCGCTCTCGTCAAAGACCTCAGTCACGACAGCGGTGACATATGGAATTTCCTCGCCGGTCGATTGCAGTATCTTTTCGCGGACCATCTCGGCAACGATCGTACGCATCGGCTGGTCGGTCATCTCGTCCGCGTCAAAGAGCGGCTCGCCCTCCGGCAAATGTTTCACGATCTGTCCGAGCAGGTCGTCGATCGCATCGCCCTTGAGCGCGGAAACCGGAATGATCTCGGCAAAATCATACTCTTTCGAATAGATCTCGATCAGCGGCAGCAAATTGCCCTTGTCCCTGATCTTGTCGATCTTGTTGAGCACCAATACCGAGGGTTTGGCAGCTTGTTTCACGAGTTCGAACACAAACCTGTCGCCATTCCCCGTCGAAACGCTCGCGTCACGCATCAGCACCAGCAGATCAACCGACAGAATTGCATCGTGAACAGCCGCCATCATCCTGCGATTGAGCAAATGTCCGGGCTTATGCACGCCGGGCGTATCGACAAACACGATCTGCCCGTCGTCACGCGTGACAATGCCCTTGATGCGATGCCGGGTCGTTTGAGGCTTATTTGAAACAGCCGCTATCTTCTCGCCGACAAGGCGGTTCAGTAATGTCGATTTTCCTGCGTTCGGCCGCCCTATCAGCGCGACCAAACCGCTCCGAAAGTCTTTCTTTCCCATCGAATAGACGGTAACAGATTTACCTGGCTGTCCCAAAGTGTCCCAAAACGGTTGGGACAAGCTAAGATGCTGATTTTATTAGGTTTTCCTAATAAACTGTCCCGGTGTCCCACTGTCCCAGCGTTTTTTTCAAAACTCTGTGCGAGATCGGCCTACTCGCTCGTCAAGGCCCGGCGTTCCACAGCGTTCCACTCAAGGGTGGAACGCGCTAACTGCTGCAATGTAATGAGTTAAGTGCCCTATAATGGCAGCGTTCCACGATTTTTACAAAAAAATTGTGACCAAGCCCCGCTTACTCATTAAACGTTGAGATCATTAGACTTATGGTGTTCGCCGCCCTGTGGAATGCAGTGATCTTTGTGAACAAGTCCTCTTTTGTGTCAAGAGTATGAATTATTAATACTTGTTAATACTGTCCCAAACGGATGGGACAGTATGGGACACTATGGGACAGGTTTAAGCCATTTATCTGCAACGTTTACATGCCGACTGTCCAACTGTCCCACTGTCCCAGCGTTTTTTTTTCAACTGCACCATAAGGCCAGACTGAGGCCTGCACTCTGAACTGATTTTCAAATAGCCTGATCGCAACCCGATCCAACGATCGCGCATCAACCTAGCACGAGTCCGCTCAAATTGGAATACCAATTTTCCCGATATGACGTGGTTTTCTCGATATGACGCAACTTTCCAGCCGATAAACAATGCGCAAAAAACAGCCGCTGATTTTCCCGGTCTGACAAGGTGCTGTTGGGTGCCGGTCAATGGTTTGACCTTGGTGTTAGGGCTGATTGGCACATTGGGTGTCGCCGTTGTACCGGACTAACGCAAAGTCGCCATCCGTGCCGTTACTTGCGACGCCAGCTATGACTATCCTTCCATCAGTTTGGATCGCAACAGCAGATGCGAAACTGTTGCCGGTGCCGACCTGTGAGACAACTATGCCATCGGTGTCAAAAACGGTATCGAGCAAGCCATCGACAGTATAGCGGGTAAGTGCAAAGCTATATCCGCCAGGGTTATTAGTAGTGTGGCCGGCTGCCACTATCTTGCCATCCGATTGGATCGCCATTGCAACAGCGATGTCGTAGTGGGTCCCGCTACTACTGCCGATCGCCGTGAGCACCCTACCCTCGCTACCAAATGACACATCCAGCGAGCCATCGGTGTTATACCGGATGAGAGCAAAAATGTCGCTAAACTGATTGGTACCATAGCTGCCCCCAGTTGCTACTATCTTGCCATCGGATTGTACGGCCACCGCGTTGATCTGATCATTTTGGGACGTGACACGTGTGATCACCTTGCCGCTATTGCCGAACGAAAGATCGAGCGAGCCGTCGGTATTGTATCGAAGGAGGGCGAAATCACGTTTTGGAAAGTTGGAATAGAAGAAGGTAGTACCGGCTGCGACGATCTTGCCATCAGATTGTATTGCCACACCATTAGCCTTGCTGCTTAGCCCCAACTGAGTAATGACCTTGCCGTTAACGCCGAAAGACGAATCAAGAGAGCCGTCCGGAAGGTAGCGTGCAATTGCAAAACGCGAGCTATCGCCCGCCGCAACTATTTTGCCGTCCGTTTGGATCGCAACCGCATACGCGCGGTCACCACCGCCGTTCATATCCGTGATCACTTTGCCGTCAACGCCGAATGATACGTCGAGCGAGCCATCCGAATTGTAACGGCTGAGAGCAAAGTCACCATCGGTTTCCCCAGCTGCGACTAACTTGCCATCCGATTGGATCGCCACCGCATAAGCATATGCGTAGCCGGTGCCAAACTGCGTAACCACCCTGCCGTCAATGCCGAATGACATATCAAGCGAGCCATCCGCATTGTGGCGCGTAAGAGCAAAGGAATAATTCGTGCCATCGCTAGTGCTGCCGGCAGTAATAATCTTGCCGTCCGGCTGTATCGCACCTCCATAAGCGGCGTCATTGGTGCCGCTGCCCACCGAAGTCAGGACCGTACCGTCAACGCCAAATGTCGTATCAATCGTGCCGGAAATTCCGCATGGAGTCGGCGTAGGACTCGGTGTAGCGGTAGGTGTATTTGTTGCAGTACCAGTCGGCGTCAAAGTAGGTGTCGGTATCGAATCAAGGTTCGCGAAGACGTAGGACGTCCCGGAGTTTAGCGCGATCTCATTGGGCCTGCTGTTCACACCGAGTGAACTGCTGTCCTCTAATTCTGCTCCGACGATCACCGTGCCATCAGAAACAGACACTGAGCCGCCAAATTGATCACCCACCATGGTCCTGCCGATCCCGGCGGGCTTTAGATAACTCTGCTGTGTCCAAATATTGCCGCTGCGCGTGAAGACGTAGGCTGCACCGGCAGAACTGGAGTTCTCATTGGGCGTGCTGTTCACACCTGTTATGCTGCTGTCCTCTCCTGGGGATCCGGCGACGATCGTATCACCAGACACAGCCACTGAGTAGCCGAAGGAATCACCACCTTGCAAGGCTCCGAAGAAGGCAGGCTTGAGATAGGCCTGCTGCGTCCACACTTCGCCCGTACGAGTAAAAACGTATGCTGCTCCCGCGCCGCTCGCGTGTTCGTCCGGTGTGCTGTTGACGCCTGCAGTGCGGCTGCCCTCACCGCGAGCTCCGACGACGAGGGTATCGCCGGCAAGGGCAATGGAGGAACCAAAATAGTCGCCAATCTGAGTCCTACCAACCTCGGCGGGTTTGAGATAGGCTCGTTGGGACCAAATACTGCCATCGCGGGTAAAAACGTACGCGGCACCGGCACTGTTGGCTTTTTCGTTGGGACGAGTGTTAATGCCCGTTGAGCTGCTGGCCTCGAGATACGCCCCAACTGCTACCGTGTCGCCCGACACAGCCACAGAATAGCCAAAGCGATCATCCGCCTGAGTGGCTCCCACGACTGCAGGCTTGAGGTACGCCTCCTGGCTCCACGTAGTGCCGCTGCGCCTAAAGACGTACGCCGCACCGGCATAGAGTGCACTCTCATTTGGCGTGCTATTTACACCAGTGGTGCTACTGGACTCAAATTGGGCTCCGACGACTATAGTGTCGCCGGAAATCGCTACGGAATAGCCGAACCTGTCATATGCCTGTGAGCTGCCTACCGTGGCCGGCTTGAGATAGGCCTGCTGGGTCCAGGTCGTACCGTTTCGTACAAAGACGTAGGCCGCTCCCGAGTCAGTGGTATTATCGTTCGGCGTACTGTTGACGCCCGTCGAATCGCTGTCCTCAGCCGGACATCCGACGACCACGGTATCGCCCGAGATCGCCACCGAAAAACCGAATTCGTCCCTATAGCCCATGGTGGAAGGCTTGAGATAGGCTTCCTGCATCCATCCGCCTGCATTGCGCACAAAAACGTAAGCTGCGCCGTATTTACCAATACCGCCGTCGTTTGGCGTACTGTTTACGCCAGTTGTGTTGCTCCCCTCTTCGGGAGCTCCGACTACGACCGTGTCACCTGAGACGGCTACCGCGCCGCCAAAAAAATCTCCGGCCTGAGTCGTGCCGACCGCGGCAGGTTTGAGATAGGCCTCCTGGCCAATAGACAGAATGCTGCTCACCCTATACGCGGAGCTCGTTCCATCCCGGCCCGATACCGAAGAAACGTCCGGTACTTGATCGCTAACGTTCGCCGTTGTTTCGTTCGCCCCACTGTCGGTGAAGAGACCAAAGACAGATCGACTTTGCCAAGCGGCACTCGCCACCGCGGCCGCGAGAGCGACTACAACAAAAGCGATGCCGATAATGTGTGACCTTAATTTGCGTATCATAGGACAGAGCAGATCGGTCTAAAGTGATTTCGCGAATAGTTTACGCCCCGAAGCTATCTTTTACAATTAAAAACGAAGCTCGCTAGTAACCAGATCGGCTGCCAATTCCGTAAGTTAGGTAATTATTGCTGTTTGATCAGGCGCTGTTTGCCTGCCGTTGCGTCTTTGTAGGCTCCGATTTCACCTAGTTTAATGGCCTGGTCGTAGAGTTTTATGGCTTCGTCGTTTCTGTTGAAGTGCTCGTAGATGCGGGCGAGGGCGACGTAGGTCAGCGAGAGCAGGGCACGATCTGTGGTTGGAGCCGCGTTGTTTAAGACGTTGACGTAGGCTTCTTTTGCCTCGATGAGTTTTTCGGTTTGGGCGTCGGGATCTTCGGTTCTGGTGGCTTCGAGTGCAGCAACGCGGCCGATGTTGTAAAAGATGAGCGGCTCAGCCGGGTTCTGTTTTTGAAGCTCTTTCAAGTCGGCGGCCGCCTTTGCGTAATCTTTCGCTTCGATGATTTTTTGAATTTCACGCAGCCTCACAGTCACAGGATCTTCAAGAACGACAACTTTTTCAGGATTAGCCCTGCGATCCACGCGTGCGGCCATCGCCCGCTTTCTGGCGTCGGCTGTTGCGGCAGCGCGGCCGCTTTCCTTCGCAGCGTCGAATGAGGCAATCATTTCACCAAGTGAGGCTGCGATGTCGAATCCGGATTCTTCGACCTCCTTCAGTTTGTCTGAAAAGAAAAAGGTCAGAACAAGCCCTCGTTCATAGTCTTCGTAGAGCCTGAGTGTTGTTTCATCCGCCAGCGACTGTTTGATTTTCTCCAATTCTGCGGAAACCTCGCGTTTTTCCGCTTCGGTTTTCACCGTCGTAATTTTCTGGCGAGCTATTGCGGTTGCGATGCTCCTTTTGACAAACTCAGCCTGCCTCGCATCGACCGCCGCGGCAAACGATCGCGATACCGTCAAAAACACATCCGGCGTAATGGACGGATCGGTCTTACGCCGTTCGTCGAGCTGCGGTTTGACCCAATCGCGCATTACTGCGATGTCCTTTGAATTTG
>JBGARA010000100.1:0-12532 GCA_044230475.1 Pyrinomonadaceae bacterium
GTCCGATGTCAACGTCGGGGATTCGATCACCTACGATTGGCAGGAATACGATCTCGGAGCTGCTACTACTGCTGTTCCGAATACGGATGCTGATGGGATCAAGCCGATCTTCAGGCCTTATTCGCCTACAGCAAGCGGAACACGCTATTTTCCGTCGCTTACATATATTCTCAATAACGGAAACGTGCCGCCATCGACCTATAACTGCGGACGCGGCGTCGGCGCACCATGCCTCACAGGCGAACTTCTGCCGAGCGTAGCACGAACAATGACTTTCCAGGTCGTTGCCCGCGACAATCATCCGGGAACCGGCGGCATCAACTCTGCAACTGCTAACGTCACCATAGACGCCAACAGCGGCCCGTTTGCCATTACCGCTCCTAATACAAATGTTTCATGGACCGGAAACACGGTCCAGACTGTCACTTGGAGCGTTGCAAATACAACAGCCGCTCCGGTTAACGCAGCTAACGTAAAGATCTCGCTTTCCACCGACGGCGGCCAGACGTTCCCGACGGTTCTTGCAGCCAGCACTGCAAACGATGGAACGCAGGATGTGCTTATCCCGAACACGGCTTCGACCACAGCACGAATCAAGGTTGAAGCGGTCGGCAATATCTTTTTTGATATTTCGAACACTAATTTCACGATCGTAGCCGGTAGCGGCAATACGCCGACTCCTACGGCTACGAATACAGGCTCCCCAACGCCAACCAGTACTTTCACTCCTTCAGCAACCGCGACAGCGACTCCATGCGGAGCCTGGGTTGCAGGACAGGCGGCTCTTCCCGCAGGCTATGCTCTGCAGGGTGCCGTTGGCTCGGATAACAAGTTCTACATTGCTGGCGGCCAGACAGCTGACTCAACGCCGGTTATCTCCAACACGTTCCAGCGCTTCGATCCGGCGACCAACAGCTGGAATACGCTCGCTCCATTGCCTGCAGCCATCAGTCAAGGCAGTTTAGGTGCGTGGAACGGCAAGATATATGTCGCCGGCGGCTTCCTCGGCGGTACTGCGGTGACGAACGCTCTGCGTATCTATGATATCGCCACAAACTCATGGTCGAGCGGTGCAAATGTACCGACACCTGGAGCCGGCCTCGAAGCTGCCGCATGTGCAGTGGTCAATGGCAAGCTCTATCTCATGGGCGGCGACGATTTCAACGCTGCGTTGAATACAACGTACATCTACGACATAGCCTCAAACACATGGACGACCGGTGCAACGCTGCCTGACGCACGTACCAATAACTATGCGACAGCCGCCAGCAACGGACTGATCTATGCTTACGGAGGATTGACGGGTGCTTCATTTACGGCAACCGATACACTGCTTCGCTACGATCCTGTTGCTAACAGCTGGACCAACCTTGGCACAGCAGGCACGGTCGGTGCACGTGGCAACTACGGCGGCATCTCGCCTTACGGCAACGGACAGCTGCTTATCACCGCTGGTGCGACCACGGCTTATGTCGCTGCCAACACCACGCGTATTTTCACGATAGCCACAGGCACATTCGCCGCCGGTCCTAACATGCTCACCGCACGCGCGGGCCATGCACAGGGCACGCTGGCAGATGGACGAGTGATCGTAGCTGACGGATTGGATACGGCAAGCACCGTAACGAGCAATGTCGAACTGATCGGCCCTTGCGGAAGCAGCACGCCTACCAACACACCAACATTTACGTCGACAGCGACAAGTACACCGACACTATTCTCGACCAGTACACCGACGAATACACCGACGAATACCAACACGCCGACCAATACACCGACTAATACACCGGCAGGCCCAACGGCTACTGCGACCGGCACACCGCCTGTAACAGTGTCACTGCCTAACCTGACTCCATCGCCGGGCGCATTGATCGTCATTCCGATTACAGTTGGCGATACGACCGGACGCAATATCATTTCGTATGATCTGCAGGTCAGCTTTAACCCGGCTGTGATTACACCGGCAACACCTGAGTTTGACGCGGCTGGTACTTTAAGCAGCACCATGTCGATCACGCCGAACTCGAATAATTCGGGACACCTCATTATCTCGGCATTCCAGGCAGCTAATTTGGCAGGTTCAGGAACGCTTATCAACCTGAGATTCAACGTTGTAGGTGCAGCCGGATCGAACACGGCATTGACCTTCGCTGACTACACAGATCCGGGTCAGATATTCCATCCCGGCTTTGCGTGGAACGAAGGCGATCCGCCGGCATTCACGACGAACGGAAACGTAAGTGTTAGCGGCGGCCAAACCAGCACACCGACTAATACACCGACCAACACGCCAGTGTTTACCGCTACGGCGACAAACACGCCGACCTTCACTCCGACGAGCACGCCGGCCGGGCCGACGGCAACCGCAACAGGCACACCGCCTGTAACAGTTGCTCTGCCAAATGTCAGTGCATCGCCGGGATCATTGGTGGTAATACCGATCACGGTTGGCGACACGACTGGACGGAACATTATTTCGTACGATCTGCAGGTTAGCTTCAACCCGGCGGTCATTACTCCTGCAACACCGGAGTTCGATGCTGCAGGCACACTGAGCAGTGCCATGTCGATCACGCCGAACTCGAACAATTCGGGACACCTCATTATTTCAGCATTCCAGGCCGCCAATCTGGCAGGCTCAGGAACGTTGTTGAATCTCAGATTCAACGTTGTAGGTGCAGCCGGATCGAACACGGCATTGACCTTTGCCGACTACACAGATCCGGGCCAGATATTCCATCCCGGCTTTGCGTGGAACGAAGGTGATCCGCCGGCATTCACGACTAACGGAAGCCTGACGGTTAGCGGCGGCCAAACCAGCACACCGACTAACACACCGACAACCACGCCATCGGCTACGAATACTGCTACAGCAACGCCGACAGGCACGCCGGTCGGGCAGATATTTGCTAATAACGCAGCGATGTGCACCACCCTCGGTGGTACAGCGGATCTGTATCCGTCCAACATTACCGTCACGGGCGGCCCGACGCAGATCAATACCGTTCGCGTTACGCTGTTCAACCTCGTGCATCAGCTGCCGGATAATCTAGACTTCCTGCTGGTCAGTCCGACCGGACAGAAGTTTATCCTGATGGCGGATTCGGGTGGAGCACAGCCAATGGCAACGCCTGGCGTGACTCTGACCTTCGATGACAACGCGGGTCAGGTACTGCCTGATTCAACCGTGTTAACGACAGGTATATTCGAACCGACCACTTGGGAGCCCGGACAGGCTAACTTCCCGGGACCGGCACCTGTAGGCCCGTATAATCAGCCGGGCAGCACGGTCGGCGGAACCGGAACACAGACACTGTTTGGCAACTTCGGCGGCCTGAACTCCAACGGCACCTGGAGCCTCTATATGCGTGACGATGCCGGACTGTTTGTCCCGTCCACAGCTATCACAGGTTGTGTTAACGGCGGCTGGCAGTTACAGTTCCTGAATTCGACGGCGGCAAACGGATCCATCTCGGGCCGTGTAACCACCGCAGGCGGAGCAGGTATTCGCAACGCAAAGGTTGTCATTACAGGCAGTTCGCTTGCCGAGCCGCGTGTTGCGACCACAGGAGCATTCGGTTATTACTCAGTTGAAGGCTTGCAAGCTGGTCAAACATACGTGGTGACCGTTGTTTCACAACGTTACACGTTCAGCACGCCAACACGGGTATTCAGCCTTGTTGACAACATCGCCGATGCCGACTTTGTTGCCGATCAGGAGTAACTAACCGGCATTTAGCCCGCAAACTTTGCGGGCATAGTTAAGGCACGAGCAGGCATTTCACCTGCTCGTGCTTTTTTGTACCTGCGATTAGAGATTTGTGATATACTATATGTGCAACAATGTATTTTAGTTGGTTTGTTCTTTGAAAACTGTAATAACGCGAGGCTGGAAAACCTAAAGGGCTACGCTTCTAAAACTCGGCGGACTCCGGGTAAATCTCGGCGATTTCTGCGTGCACCTAACGTTCACGCCGAGGCCGCAGAGATCTTTTCAGAGACACGGAAAGTTCGATAGCGTTCCACGGTAAAACGCCGTGTGAAAATCAGCGGAACGCCGTAACGCCAATGATCACAACATTTACGACGCAGTTTGGCACATTGTGCCAAATTTTTGTAAATTTCGTGGAACGCTGCCCTTCTAGGGCACTTAACCCATTTCATTACAACAGTTACAGCGTTCCACCCTGATGTGGAACGCTGTGGAACGCGCAGGAACCATTTAGAGGTGCTTCTTGCGCATATAACATCGTTCATAAACCTGGCACCTAGCCTTAAAGCGACAACGACAAATTCGTGTATCGTGTCCGTCAGAATCGTCCGCCCCGGGACAACTTGCCGGAGTGCGCGTTCAAGTCCAACACGTAACGCAAACTTAATTTTGAAATCAACCCTGGTTAGCATATAATTCGAGGAAACAGACAGAGTTCTCAAGTGTTCTATTGAGAAATTGAAGCGTCGGGTGACGAGTGAGTTACTGACGACGGATCTTACAGTTTTATTGAGTAATAGATAGCATCGCAAATAATAACAGGGAGTCGTAAAGATATGGATAAAGGACGAAAGCCGACACGCAAAGCACTGACCAGGTCGGCGATAGCAGCATTTATAGGGGCAGCATTTCTGACACTAACAGTTGCGGGTGCAAGCGCCGCAGATCTCTCGCTTATCGAATCGGTAAAGGGTTTTTTTGGTATAACAAGCAATGTTGCACTTGAGCAGACAAATAGCAGTTTGGACGCTTCGAACCGAGTGACTGCCTCGACGACCTTTGTCATCAGCCAGGCATACGGCGGTGGCGGCGGTTCGACCGGCACGTATTTGAACGACTACGTTGAGTTAAAGAATATTTCATCCAGCCCTCAATCGCTTGCAGGATTGTCATTGATGTATGGCTCTGCGACCGGTCAATTTGCCAGTTCGGCGACCAACGCCTATGCGTTAACCGGTGGAACTGTTCAGCCCGGACAGTATTATCTTGTACAGTTGGGTCCGGTTGGAACTGCAGGTGCTCCTTTACCCGTAACACCTGACGAAACCACGACAAATCTCAGTATGTCGGGCACGAATGGCAAGGTTGCACTCGTAACCGCCGCACTTGCACCAAATACATGCGGTGCGACCGCGACACCCTGCGTTTTGCCTAATCCGGCTATTATCGACCTTGTTGCATGGGGAACTGCAAACAATGCAGAGGGCGGAGCATCGACCAACGCAGGAGCTTCGCTTACATCGGTTCAGGGGAACGTGCGAAAGAACAATGGCTGTACAGATACAGACAACAACAACGCGGACTTCGACATAATCACAGCGCCCGTTCCGCATAATACTACAACCACCACTTCCTGCTCAGGCGGCCCGACTCCGACTTTTACGGCAACATCGACGGGTTCACCGACGCCTACAAATACCGCAACTGCCAGCTCGACAGCAACATTCACCCCATCAGCAAGCCCGAGCCCCGTACAGGGTGGAACGCTTGTTATCAGCCAATTTGATGGCGGCGGTGGCGGCGCAACGGGAACTTACCTTAACGACTACGTCGAGATCAAGAACGTAAGCAACGCCTCGCAGTCGCTTAACGGGCTATCGTTGTATTACGGCTCGGCAACAGGCAATTTCGCAAGCACGGCTACCAATGCTTTTGCTCTGCCAAATGTCAGTCTCGCGCCGGGACAGTATTTCCTGGTACAGCTTGGGCCAACGGGAACGGCTGGTGCCCCGCTTCCCACGCCAGATGCAACTACAACCAATCTGACCATGTCCGGAGCAAGCGGAAAGATCGCTCTGGTTACAGCGGGTCTTGCTACAAATACCTGCGGAGCGACAGCCACGCCGTGCGATGCAACGCAACTCTCTTTTATCGTTGATTGGGCAGCATATGGAGTTGGCGGCAATGGCACTCCCGGAAACGGTGAAGGGGGAACATCTGTTAACAACAACACAGCGATGACCTCGACCCAGGGCGGAGTGCGAAAGGTCAATGGCTGTCAGGACACTAATAACAACAACAACGACTTTGACGTTGTAACGGCTCCTGTTCCCCGAAACATGTCGTCTTCACCGGTCACCTGTGCAGGCGGCCCGTCTGGAACCCCGACGAGTACTTTTACTCCAACGCCAAGCTCCACTTCGACAAATACGGCGACTAGCACACCTACTACAACATCGACCGCTACCGCGACCAATACGCAGACTGCCACGCCTTCCGGTTCGCCAACGGCAACGCCTTCGTGCATAGCCAGCACAAATCTTGTCGGCTCGCAGGAAGTTCCTCCGACAGGCTCGACCGCTACCGGCATTGGAACTGTAACGCTTAGCAGTGATAACACTCAGATCACGATAAATCTGAGCTGGTCAGGCTTGACGAGCAATGCGATCTCGGCCCATATCCACGGTCCGGCTGCCGCAGGCACCAACGCTGCGATACTATTCGGACTGTCCGGTGTACCGTCTGCAACAACCGGAGCGATACCGGCTCAGACCGTAAACGTCACGCCGACTCAGGTCGCTCAGCTCAGGGCGGGCTTGTTCTACTTCAATGTCCATTCGGCAAACTTCTCGGGCGGCGAGATCCGCGGCCAGATCCTGCCCAATTGTTCAGTCCGAGGAGACTTTGATGGCGACGGCAAATCTGATGTTTCAGTATTCCGTCCATCTCAGGGCAACTGGTATCAGAATCGGACAAACCTGGGACTGACGGCAACCAATTTTGGATTAAATGGCGACGTTCCGGTTCCCGGTGATTATGACGGCGATGGAAAAACCGACGTTGCGGTTTACCGCGGCGATTCAACTGATTCGCATCCCGATTTCTTTGTTCTGAACAGCGCCACGAATACCGTTTCTTACGCGTTTTGGGGACTGGACACCGACGTGCCTGTAACCGGCGATTATAACGGAGACGGCAAGGCCGATTTCACCGTGTATCGTCCGTCAACAGGCTTCTGGTATATCCTGCAAACCGGCGGAGGCGTTCAGGCCCTCGCATTCGGTGCCAGCGGCGATTTGCCGATGTATATGGATTACAATGGCGACGGTAAAGCTAATCTTGCCGTGTTCAGGCCCTCGAACGGAACATGGTACATTGCCAAGCCAACTGGTGTTCCGGCTCAAAACTTTGACGCGGTTCAGTGGGGAACCAATGGTGACATTCCGGTTCCAGCTGATTACGATGGAGACCACAAGGATGACATCGCTGTATTCCGGCCATCGAATGGCACATGGTATGCGATCTTTAGCACAACGGGACAATTTGCGAGTGAGCAGTTTGGAATAAACGGCGACATTCCTGTTCCGGCTGATTACGACGGTGATTCGAAAGCCGACGTTGCGGTATACCGAAATGGTATCTGGTATCAGGATCTCACAGACTCGACCTTCATTGGAGTCAGCTATGGATTGCCCACGGACATACCGATCCAAAGTAAATACCATCCGTAATCGGATATTATCTTAGCTAACGATCGAGCCGGCGGAAGTGATTCCGCCGGCTCTTTTCTTTTATGTGAACCGACTTATTCGATGTTGAAGTACTTTGCTTGTGGATGATGGAGAATTATTGCAGAAGTCGATTGCTCAGGATCGAGCATGAATTCGTCAGTCAACTCAACATCAATGCGGGACGGATCGAGCAGATCAAAGAGTTTCGTTTGGTCCTCGATATTCGGGCATGCAGGGTAACCAAAGCTGTACCGCGAGCCCTGATAACCCTGATGAAATAATTTAGCCATCTCAGGAGCATCATTGCCAGCAATACCAAGCTCTTCGCGAATGCGTTTGTGCCACATCTCTGCGAGAGCTTCCGCAGACTCGACCGAGAGACCGTGAAACAGAAGATACTCGGTATAATTGTCCGCTTTAAAGAGCTGCGCTGAGTGTTCGCTCGCCTTGCGTCCCATAGTGACCAGATCGAAAGCAACGACGTCGATCTTTCCTGAGTCAACCGAAGCAAAATAATCCGCAAGGCAAAGATTCTTACCGCCGCGCTGCTCAAGCGGTTGACGGGGAAATGTAAATCGCAGGCGTTCGGTCTTTTCATCATCCTGATAGATGATCAGGTCGTTGCCACTCGATTGACACGGAAAATAGCCATAAACGAGTTTTGCCTCGAGTAGCTTCTCTCGTATCGCCGTCGCTTTGACCTCAGCGTATTTCGGATAAACCGTCTCTGTGAGAATAGATTTGTATTCGTCAGCAGACTTCTTTCCCTGCTTGTACTGCCATTGCCCCTTGAACAACGCCGTCTCATTAATGAAGTCGAAAACCTTCGTCAGGTCCTTTATCTCCACGACTTTTGAGCCATAGAATGGAGCCTTCGGCAGATCATCAAGCTCTTGAGTGTCGGATCGCGTCGTGTGAGTCACATCGCCAGCGTGTCGAGCCGAAACCCTCGACGCTTCCCTGCCAAGCTTTGCATCTTCACCGACAAGATCTTCCGTATCTGTTGGCGCACTGATCGTTTCAGCGTCATGCTCGACGGTCAGGTCATTCCCCGTTATCTCTATGTCTTCTGCGGCAGACACTTGCGTTAGTTGATCCATCGCGTGCAGGCCATCAAATGCGTCACGAGCGTAAAAAAGCCGGCCCTTATAGAGCGGAACTAAATCATTATCGACATAGCGACGGTTCAACGCAGCACCGCCGAGAATCACGGGCACGTTAATGCCGCGTTCGTTCATCAGCTCGAGATTGTCACGCATTATCAGCGTCGATTTGACTAGCAGGCCACTCATGCCGATGGCATCACATCTTATCTCCTCAGCCGCACGCAGAATGTCATCGATCGGCTGTTTGATACCGAGATTTACGACCTTGTAACCGTTGTTGGTTAGGATAATGTCAACGAGATTCTTACCAATGTCATGAACATCGCCCTTAACGGTAGCGAGCACCATCGTTCCTTTTTCGACGCCCTCAACCTTGTCCATGAAAGGTTCAAGAAACTTGACGGCAGTCTTCATCGCCTCGGCGGATTGCAACACAAAAGGAAGCTGCATCTGCCCGCTGCCAAAAAGGTCACCGACGGTTTTCATACCATCAAGCAAAATGTTGTTAATGATCTCAAGCGGCGGATATTTTTCGAGAGCCTCTTTGAGGGAATCTTCAAGCCCGATCTTTTCGCCTTCGATAATGTGCTGCTTTAATCTCTCCTCAACCGGCAGATTTGAAATGTCAGGCTTGATGGACTGCGCAGTTTTGCCTTCAAACAGCTTCGTAAACTCGACCAACGGATCGTACGTGCAAACATCGCCGTCAAATTTTCGCCGGTCGTAGATCAGATCGCGTGCGGTATCGATCTCAAGCTCATTGAAACGCATCAGCGGCAAGATCTTCGACGCATTGACGATCGCGGAATTCATACCAGCCTCAACACAGTCGTGCAGAAACACAGAATTCAGTACAACACGCGCCGCCGGGCTCAGCCCAAAAGAGATATTTGAAACACCCAGGATAATATTCGCGTCCGGCATCTCCGCTTTGATCTGGCGGATCGCTTTTATTGTCTCATCCGCATTCGCACGGTCCTCTTCGATACCGGTCGAGATCGGCAACGCAAGCGGATCAAAGAAAATATCATGTCCGGGAATGCCAAACTCAGTTGCATGTTCATAAGCACGACGTGCGATCTTGATCTTGTTCTCGGAAGTTCGAGCCATGCCCTCTTCATCAATGAGCCCGATAACGACAGACGCCCCGTATTCTTTCGCAAGCGTCAGAACTTTCAAGAAACGCGGCTCGCCGTCTTCGTAATTCGTCGAGTTGAGGATCGATTTGCCGCCCGCGTGTTCGAGGCCCGCCTCCATCTTTTCCCATTCGGTGGAGTCGAACATCAAGGGAATCTTGACGTTAGTGGCAAGCCGGAACGCAAGTTCATGCATGTCGGCAACACCGTCACGTCCGACAAAATCGACGTTAACATCGAGAATATGTGCGCCTTCCTTCTCTTGTGATTTAGCCAAAGACACAAGGCCGTCCCAATCCTCGGCATCAAGCAGATCGCGCATCTTCTTTGATCCGCTCGCATTGACGCGTTCACCAACTATCAGGAACGAGGCGTCCTGCGTGTAAGGCTGCTGAAAGTAGATCGACGATGCTGACGGAGCAAGTTTTGCGTTTCGTTGTTTTGGCGAAAGCGAACCGAGACGCTCGACGAGCAGCTTGATATGTTCAGGCGTAGTGCCGCAGCAGCCGCCGACGACGTTCGCTCCAAAATCCTTTGCAAAATGCTCGACCTGTGCAGCAAAGCTCTCGGGCGTTTCGTCGTAATGCTGCTGTCCGTCCTTCACTTCGGGCAAACCGGCGTTCGGGAGAATGCTGATTGGCAACGGTGAGTTCTCTGCCAACCAGCGAAAGCTGTCGGTCATGTGCTTCGGCCCGGTACCGCAATTCATGCCGATAACATCGATCGGAAACGGCTCAAGTGCCGTCAAAGCTGCTCCGATCTCAGTACCATTGAGCATCGTGCCAAAAACTTCGATGGTAACTTGGGCCATTACCGGAATGCGAATCTTGGTTTTCTCAAAATACTCAAAGATCGCAGCCAATGCGGCTTTTGTTTGCAACAGATCCTGACAGGTCTCGACCAGCAAAACGTCCGAGCCACCGTCAACTAACCCTCGAACTTGTTCGACATAAGCGTTTTTCAGATCGTGATAAGTAATGTGCCCAAGTGTTGGCAACTTTGTTCCAGGGCCTATTGAACCGGCAACAAATCGCGGATGATCAGGCGTTGAGTAATCACTTGCAAGTCTTTTTGCTAATTCCGCAGCTTTCTTATTTACGTCGTAAGTCTTGTCGGCAATGCCAAATTCCGCAAGTACGACCTCGCTGCCGCCGAACGAATTTGTCTCGATCACATCACAGCCAATATCGAGAAAGCTTGTGTGTACTTTCTCAACGACATCAGGCCGAGTGTAAAGCAGATTTTCAGAGCAGTTCTCAAAATTCGGCCCGCCCCAATCGTCGATTGAGAGATTAGCCGCCTGCAAAGACACGCCCATCGCACCGTCAAAAACGATGATCTTTTCTTTTAATAGATCGAGAAATGTGCTCATCAACAAAAAACTCTGTGCCTATACAGCACAGAGTTCAAAAAAACTTTAAGAGATGACTCTTTGCTGTTTAGCGGTTTATTTTACGTGGCCGCAAGTTGCAATAACTCACCACGTTACAAACTAAAGTTTAGTGAGTTCCGAGTCTTGAGTCAAGCCCCGAATTATTTTGTCGCTTCGGACTCAACGTAGAAATTTCGATCCACAACGACACTCGTGACGGCGTCGGAAAAGTCCATCGACTGTATGGTCTCGGTCGGCTTCAACGATACCTCTTTTCCATTGATCGCGACGCGGATCGGCATTGCAAATCCTTCGACGACACGATCGTACTGAAACGAGACTTTGTTGCCGTCGATCTTGTATTTGAAAAGAGGTATCTTCGTCGTCCTCAGATACTGATCAAAAACTCTACTTAGATCGATGCCAGATCTTTGACTGATGTAGGATTCGACTTGTTGAGTGGTGACGGTCTGGTGCCAAAATTCGGAGTTAAGCCCCCGCAAGATGCTTCGCCATTTTTCGTCGTTGTTTATGACGTTACGGATCGTGTGCAACAAATTGCCGCCCTTGTAATACATGTCGCCGGAGCCCTCGCGGTTTGCTCCGTATGTGCCGATGATGGGAAAGTCATTTTGGATATTTGCACGTGTGCCGATCACATAATCGGAGCCGGCTTTTTTACCGAACCAATACTCGGTAAATAGATTTTCCGAGTAATTTGTGAACCCTTCATGTATCCACATGTCGGCAGCGTCCTTCATCGAGATATTGTTGCCGAACCACTCATGCCCTGATTCGTGAACAATGATGAAATCCCATTTGAGGCCAATGCCGGTGCCGCTCAGGTCACGGCCGCGATAACCGTTCATGAACCAGTTGCCATAGGTGACGGAGCTTTGGTGTTCCATTCCGAGATATTCGACGGCGACCAGCTTATAGCCATCTTCGTAGAACGGATATTTCCCGAACCAATGCTCAAATGCCTTCAGCATCCGCGGCACTTCTTTGAAATGCCGCATCGCGGCTTCTTTTTGCTGTGCGAGAACGTAATAGTTCAGATCGAGCACGCCGCCTTCGCCTTTATACTTCTCAGTCCAGGTAACGTAATTTCCGATGTTTGCGTTGACACCGTAATTGTTGATCGGGTTCACAACCTTCCAGCGAAATGTTCGTGTTTTCTGCGCAGTGTTCGTATCGATCTTTTGCAGGCGTCCGTTTGAAACGGCAAAAAGGTCCTGCGGGACGGTAATGTTGATGTTCATTCCCTTATCAGGCTCGTCGTAGCCGATGTCCTTATTCGGCCACCAGATGCTTGCGCCGATTCCCTGACAAGTTGTGTTGATGAACCATTTCCCGAGATCGTCGTGAACCCACTGAACTCCTCCGGTCCATGGTGGATTTCGCGCCTCGACAGGCCGGCCCTCGTACCAGATGGAAACTTGATCATCCACGCCCGCAGACAACTCGCGATCAAA
>JBGARA010000101.1:0-12245 GCA_044230475.1 Pyrinomonadaceae bacterium
TAATCGACCCGCCGTCATTAAGATATTTCTGCCCGATGCGGACAAGATTGACCTGCCCCATCATCTTGCCGCGAATACCGACATAAAAATCTTCTTCCGTCAGTTCGCTAAACGCCCCAAACTTCGCCGGCCCCGCAGCGCAAATAACGGCGTCAATATCTTTCACCGCTTCATACATTTTCTGTATCGAACCCGCGTCCGTAATATCGACCGAAACATCACCGCCGCTGCGGCTTGCCGTTACGACCTCATGCTTCTTAGCAAAGCGATCGTGAATTCGTTTCCCGATTGTGCCACTGGCACCGATTAATATGATCTTCATAAATTAGATTTTTCCTTTTTCTGTCAGCAGCATATGGCCCCCGCAAGCTGTCCGAGCATATACGCCACGCCGTAAAAACAAAGCAGGAGCAGACTCAAGCAACAAGTTATATAAGCAAAAATAGGACTTATTTTTAGCCTCAGGAAAATTACTACGAGCGAAAAGATGAAACAAACAAAATCAATTGCGATCGCTGTTTGAAAGATACTGACTCGCATTGGGTAAGTGTCTCTGACGGCTTGAACTGCATCAAAGTTGTCGCTTCCGATAAGGTCGGGGGAATAGCCATACAAAGCATACACAAGCTGCACATTTATCAGGAAAAGACCAAAACCAAGCACTGTGAGTATCACGACCGCAATGTAAACTTTCTTAACCGACATCTCTGCGGACTAATAAGGTATTTGATCAGGCCGGCATTCTTGATCGAACTTTGCCAATAGTCCACGGTTTGATCGCGGAGAGCGTTTTTGCGAGCAGATCCTTTGCATTGGCAGCGTCGTAGTCCATTTGCAAACCGATCCAGAAACTCTCGGACATATTGAAAAACCGTGACAGACGCAGGCCAGTATCGGCTGTGACGGAGCGCTTTCCTGCCACTATTTCGCCAATGCGTCGCTGCGAAACGCCAATTTCTTTGGCTAATCGATATTGAGTTATGCCCATTGGTTTAAGAAATTCTTCAAGCAGAATTTCACCTGGGTGCGGATATGGAATTTTTCGCATAATGTTTCTCCGTTAGTGATAATCCACGATCTCGACATCGTCGGGGCCTTCCGCAGTCCATACGAAGCACACGCGGAATTGATCATTTATCCGAATGCTGTGTTGACCAATACGGTTTCCTTTCAAGGCCTCCAGACGGTTGCCCGGTGGCACTCTCATATCGTCGAGTCTTCCGGCCCTATTCAACATCGCTAGTTTACGCATAGCGACCGATTCGATATTGACAAATCGTCTTACCCGTTTGCCATCAAACAACGCCTGCGTGTCGGTGCATTTGAACGAACGGATCGGCATAAACTAATAGTAACGATACATGTTAGTATTGTCAAGAGTTAGTATTTCACTCACATTGCCTTTGGTCTGCCAATCAGTCATTATACTCGTTTGCCCTAACCTTGAGGATGCTCGCAAAGAGAGCCCTTACTCACATGCGGGCTACGGACACGAACGACTATGATCACCTCAGACAAGATACGAAACATCGCTATTATCGCTCACGTTGACCACGGCAAGACCACGCTTGTTGATGCGATGTTGGCACAATCGGGCACTTATCGTGACAACGAAGAGGTCGTTGACCGCGTTATGGACTCGATGGACCTGGAACGCGAACGCGGCATCACGATCATGGCGAAAAATACTTCGGTTCGCTATGGGGACTACAAAATTAATATTTTGGACACACCGGGACACGCCGATTTTGGCGGCGAGGTCGAGCGTGTTTTGAAGATGGTTGACGGTATCGTCCTGCTGGTTGACGCTGCAGAGGGCTGCTTACCACAGACGCGTTTTGTGTTGCGAAAAGCTCTCGAACTCAAACTTCCCTGCATCGCCCTGGTAAACAAGATCGACCGGCAAGACGCTCGTCCCGAGGAGGTCGTTGACGAGATATATGACCTGTTTATAGACCTCGGAGCAAACGATCAACAGATCGAGTTCCCTATTCTTTATTCGATCTCGCGCGACGGCGTAGCGAAAAAGAACCTTGCGGATGAAGGCAAGAATCTGGTCCCGCTATTCGATCAGGTCATCGAAACGATACCGGCTCCTCATGCTCTGCGTGACGATTCGCTGCAACTGTTGGTTGCGAATATCGACTACAACCCGTTTGTTGGTCGGCTCGCGATAGGACGCATTTTCTCGGGCGATATTGCAAAGAATCAGGAAGTAGCTGTAGCAAAACGCGACGGCACGGTCGTAAAAACTCGTGTCAAAGAGCTGTTCGTTTTCGAAGGGCTGGAACGAACGACTGTCTCGGACGCAGGCACGGGCGAGATCGTCGCACTGGCAGGATTTGACGATATTGAGATCGGTGAAACTATAACCTCCGTCGATAATCCAAAACCGTTGCCCGTTATTAACGTCGATGAACCAACGATCGCGATGATCTTCGGCGTCAACACATCGCCATTTTCGGGTATCGATGGCAAGTTCGTTACTTCGCGGCAGATCAAGGAGCGTCTCGACCGCGAGCTGCTAGGCAACGTTGCTTTGCGTGTCGAACAGACCGAAGCCGCCGAGCAATTTAAAGTTTCAGGACGCGGTGAACTGCAGCTCGCAATTCTGATCGAAATGATGCGCCGCGAAGGCTACGAATTACAGGTTTCAAAGCCCGAGGTGATCACCAAGCGCGACGAAAAAACAAATGAACTGCTCGAGCCGATCGAACTGGTGGTAGTTGACGTTCCTGACGAATTCATCGGCGTTGTTACGGAAGCCATGGGCCGCCGCAAAGGCCAAATGACCAAGATGATCAATAACGGCTCGGGCCGAGTCAGGCTTGAGTTCGAAGTTCCCTCGCGCGGGCTGATCGGTTTTCGCGGTGAGTTTTTGACTGAAACAAAAGGAACTGGCCTGCTCAATACGCTTTTCCTGCGATTCGATAAATGGCAGGGCGAGATGAAGTCGCGTCAGACGGGCTCGCTCGTTTCCGACCGCGTTGGCGAGACTAATACCTACGCTCTCTATAACTTACAAGAGCGCGGAGTTCTCTTTGTTAAACCACAGGTGAAAGTTTACGAAGGAATGATCGTCGGTGAAAACGCCCGCGCCGTCGATCTCGACGTAAATCCTATCAAAGAGAAAAAACTCTCAAACATGCGAACAACCTCAGCCGATGAAGCAATGCGGCTCGTCCCTGTCCGCGAGATGTCACTCGAACGAGCCCTCGAATTCATCGCTGACGATGAGCTTATCGAAGTCACGCCAAAAGCTATCAGGTTAAGAAAACGTGTTTTGAAAGCTAACGAGCGACCGAAAAAATAACCTTAATCAGCTTCCTCTTTTTCATTATCCGGATCGTAGGGCTCATAACCATACGCGTCGTCATAATAGTAGTCTCTTTTTTTTTGATCTTCGCTCCAGGAGTCTATTTCATCCCCTAAAGCATCTAATTCCTTGGGTTTTGGTTTTTGCTTCGGCGTTTCCAGCATAAATCATCTATAATCTTCTCAAATTACTCTTTCAAATTTGAAATATGAAATTAAAAAGGAATATTTACACGTTCGTCCTTGTCTCCTGTTCGATCGCAGCGACATATTTCGTTACTGTTTCTACGACGGTCTCGACCGCGCAGCAGGCTGTCGTTCAAGGTAACGCCGACCTGCAGTATCAAGCAGGCGCGACGCTTTTTATGCAAAAGGCGGCCGAGTATCGCGCTTTGGCATATCAGGCTTACAACATGGCACGTTGGCAGCTCGACGTTGATCTTGATAAGAAAAATATCAAGAAACTGCCTAAAGCCGAGCAGAAAAAACCGCGCGCGGTAATGGTCGATATCGATGAGACAATGCTCGATAATTCGCCTTCGCAGGCTTACGGGATAAAGAATCGCATCGCATTTAACAAAAAGGACTGGTACATGTGGACCAATATGAGAAAAGCAAAGGCTGTTCCCGGAGCCGTCGATTTTGTTAACTATGCAAATTCAAAAGGCGTCAAGGTGTTTTTCGTTTCAAACCGCGACGAAGTGGAAAGGCAGGCTACCATCGACAATCTCAAAAGCGTCGGGTTTACGGATGTCTCGGACGCTAACCTACTTCTCCAGACAAAGGAAAGCAGCAAAGAGGCCCGGCGGCAGTTCATCCTGCAAAAGTACCGCATCGTGATGTCGATAGGTGACAATTTAGACGATGTTTCGAGTGTATTCGAAAAGAAATCAGTGGCGGAACGCTTCGCCGAAACCGATAAGGCAAAGGACTTTTTTGGTAAGCAATACATCGTGCTGCCGAATGCTATGTATGGCACCTGGGAACGTGCGATCTACGAATACGGCTCCCTATCAGATGCCGAAAAAACAGAAAAACGTGCAGCTTCGCTCGAACTACCTTAGGTTTTCGATTTAGCTATTGCTAGCTGTCAGATCAATGATTGTAGTAAAATTGGCGCGGGGCAAACTTGTCTCACGTCTTACATAAAATCGATCAATGAGAATACTAGTCACCGGCGGGGCCGGATTTATTGGGTCGCACTTGTGCGAGCGTCTATTGAATGAAGGCAATGAGGTCATCTGTCTCGACAATTTTTTTACAGGCAGAAAAGCAAACATAGCTCATTTGCTTGATGATCACGCTTTCGAGGTCGTTCGTCACGATGTGACAGAACCGATCTTGCTTGAAGTGGATCAGATATACAATCTCGCCTGTCCCGCTTCGCCGGTTCATTATCAGTACAATCCGATCAAGACCGTAAAGACCAATGTTATGGGCACGATCAACATGCTTGGCATGGCAAAGCGGGTCGAGGCAAGAATGCTGCAGGCTTCGACTTCTGAGGTTTACGGCGATCCGGTTGAGCATCCGCAAACCGAGAGTTATTGGGGAAATGTCAATCCGATCGGGCGTCGGTCATGTTATGACGAAGGTAAACGTGTCGCCGAGACTTTAATGATGGATTATCATTGGCAGAGCGATGTCGACACACGTATCGTTCGTATTTTCAACACTTACGGCGAGCGGATGCTCGAAAATGACGGCCGTGTAGTGTCAAATTTTATCGTTCAGGCATTGCGTGGCGAAGAACTGACGATCTACGGCACCGGCGAACAAACGCGTTCGTTCTGTTACGTCAGCGATCTGGTTGACGGGATCATAAGGCTAATGAATGCAGAGGGTGATGATATTCACATGCCAGTGAATCTCGGTAATCCCGGCGAATTTACAATGAACGAGCTGGCGGACGAAGTTGGCAAAGCCATTGGCAAGTCGGTACAGATCAAGTACTTACCTCTGCCTCAGGACGATCCCAAACAGCGTCAACCCAATATCGAAAGGGCAAGTAAACTTTTGGGCTGGTCGCCGACAATACCTCTTGCGGAAGGACTGAAAAAAACCGTTGCTTATTTCGCGTCGGTCGTTAATGCTAAATAGAGAAATATGAAGATCCTCATCACCGGCGGGGCCGGATTTATTGGAAGCCATCTCGCCGACAAATTGCTTGCCGAAGGACACGAGATAACTGTCATCGACGACCTCTCGACTGGACGGTATTCAAATATCGCTCATCTCGATGACAATCCAAATTTCAAAACGATCATCGATACCGTTCTGCACGCAAGCCTGATGGAACACCTGATCCGCGAGAGCGATCGTGTTTACCACATGGCAAGCGCCGTCGGCGTTCGCCTGATAATGGAGCAGCCAGTAAAAACCATCGAGACCATATTTCATGGCACGGACGTGATATTGAAATACTGCTCGCGATATCGTAAACGGGTTCTGATACCAAGCACATCGGAAGTTTACGGTAAAGGCGTTTCAGTTCCCTTTACCGAGGATGACGACCTGCTTACAGGTGCAACAGATAAGCACCGCTGGGCGTACGCCTGTGCGAAAACACTCGATGAATTTCTGGCCCTCGCGCATTACAAGGAAACCCGTCTGCCGGTAATGGTGGCTCGATTATTTAACACGGTCGGCCCGCGTCAGACCGGACAATACGGCATGGTTGTGCCGCGTTTTGTTCAGGCTGCATTGAAAAATGAACTGATCGAGGTTCACGGTGACGGCACTCAATCACGCTGTTTTGGGCATGTTGCGGATGTTGTTGAAGGTCTGATCGCAATGATGGAAACGCCGGCTTGTTTTGGCCAAGTGATCAATTTGGGCAGCGATGCCGAGGTCAGCATTAACGGACTTGCGGAAAAGGCGATTGCACTTACATCCAGCACCAGCAAGGTCAAGTATGTTCCCTACTCTGAGGCCTACGGTGAAGGCTTCGAAGACATGCAGAGACGTGTTCCCTCACTCGAAAAAGCCAACCGCCTGATCGGTTACAAGCCAACCCGAAGCCTCGATGACATCATCAATGATGTTGCGGGTGAAATGCGTCGATAAGCGGCCCGAATCAAGGTGCATGGACAAAATTAGTAAACGAATCTTTTTGCAAGCTGTTTTCTTGTTTACGATCTGTTGCCTGCCAGCAATTGCCTACTCGCAATCTACCGGCGGAGCCAAAGGAAAGATCCGTAATTCACGCGGCGATGCAATTGTAGGCGTCAGCGTAACGGCCCGGCTCGATTCAAAGGACGTTTCCACCGTCAAATCCAACGCTAAAGGCGAATTCAAGATCGAAGGGCTTGAACCAGGGGTGTACAAGTTCGTTTTCGACGCTCCGGGCTATGCGTCCGCGGTTAGTAATTCCACCCAGGTGCGTCGCGGCAAGACCGTCGATCTTGGCGACCGCCTCATCCTGCTCGTCGATAAAGGCACGCTGGTGATCATACAAGGCAGTGTTTTCTTTAAGGACGGCACGAGCGTTACTGGGGCTAAGGTCGAGGTTGAGAAAATAAATGCCGATGGCACAACACGCTCATTTCCCGCTGTTTGGACAAACGTGGCAGGCGAATTTACCTTTCGCCAGCCTGAAGGTCATGGCAAATATCGATTCACTGCTAGGTACAAGGATAAGTCCGCCGGCAAGGAAATCGAAGTCGAATCAGCCGCGGTTTATCGTCTCGCAATTACTCTCGACATGGCTCGTTCCGACAAATAACGTGTAATCCGACCACTTCGCTTTCCACATTTAGCCAAGCATCAGGCACATTTGTCTCATAAGTAGGCCGCGACAAAACCTCAGTTCTGGCCAGAAAAACTGTCGTTAATCCTGATGCGTTTGGCCCAATCTAACAGTAAAATAATAGGCATACTCTAATTCAGGGTCGTAAAGTAACAGTTTTTTGCTCTGTTACTCGACCCTGAGTGTCCAAATGGACGAGGGGATTTTGAATAAAAGACAATCGTCAGAAGTCCTGATTTATTGGAAAAGCCTCTGAATTGGGAGTGTTTTTCTTTGTTGATTCTGCGTAAACAAGCAGTCTCAGCAAACAAAAAAGCAGAAATTCTGCAGATTTTTATTGGGCTTTTTTTCAGGCAACCGCCGGAAAATCCGCTGAAATGACCAAATTTATGTTGAACCGCAACCAACCGCCTCGCTATTCATTAGTCCGCAACACCGCATTCGCCGTTTTCGTTGGACTAGCTCTGACCCTGACCGCCAACGCCTCAACGGGCACCGGCTACGCATTTATCGACTCGATCGCATCCTTTTTCGGATACGAATCACCAGAGCAGAATAGCGCCCAAAGAGGGGTAGAAACGAACGAAGTTGGGTCGACTGAACCCTTAGAAATTCTTGCAGCCTGTACCAAGACAAGCACGGGTACAGGTACGTGGAGTACAGCTGGAACATGGACACCTAGCGGAGTTCCCGGGGCAAGTGACGTGGTTTGTATAGCGAATGGACATACAGTGACAATTGCAGCTAACGCAACGGTAGCTGAGGTACAGGTGGGTGGCGGTACTAGCGGCATTCTGACATTTAATAGCGGTACGAATTTCGCCCTTACAGTTACGGGTGATGTCCTGATTAACACCGGCGCCACGCTCCGAGTTGTTGATGGAGGAGGCGCGGGTACGGACACCCACACTCTTAATGTTGGTGGAAATTTCACGAACAACGGCACCTTCACCGCAACAAATGGATCGGACATCCTGAACGTCACTTTCAACGGTGGCGGGGATCAGGTAATGGGGGGAACCGCTACAACGACCTTCGACAGTCTAACACTTACACCTACGGCGGCGGCTTCGATCACCGCAAATACTAACTTCAACGTAAATACAACATTCACTGTAAGCGGAAATGCAACTTTCGTCCCTGCAGCGGCGGTGGTCATTGGCGGAACAACTAACACAATCACCGGTTCGGGAACGGTGCTGGTCACGCGAACGGCTGCGACCCCAGACTATAGCTCCCAATATGCTTTTTCGACTGACACACTGACTAACTTAACGGTTGATTACAATGCCTCGGCAACTCAAACCATCAGCGCTCTTACATATGGGAATCTCCGCACAAGCGGAAGCGGGACCAAAACGACAGCTGGAGTGGTTTCGGTCGGGGGCACACTTGGAATTGGCAGCGGAAGTACATTAGCAACAGGTTCAAACAATGCTTGGACGCTGTCCGTCACCGGAGCAACCACGGTCGATGGAACATTGACGCTTGCCAATACCGGAACAAAGTCATTCGGCGGAAATGTAACGATCAACAACGGCGGCACTTGGAACGAGACCGGGGCGTCTGCCGTAAACTTTACAGGCACTTCACAAAGTTTGCAGAACGACGGCACTCTTACGGCAAATACGGGCGTCCACACGTTCAGCAGCACCGGCAATTCGATAAATGGTACTAGCGGTGTATCAATACCGAACCTTACCATTAACGGAACAACGACGAACAACACCACGTTAACGGTTTCCGGCACTCTTGCGGGATCAAGCACCTTGACCAACAGCGCATCGAATACACTGAACCTAAGCGGAGCGTGTTCCATTACGACTCTTGCCAATGCCGGTACCATCGAACGTACAGGCAGCGGCTCGACGACTACTGTTCTTGCCAATTTTATAAATACCGGAACGATTAACCTCAATGGGTCAGGAGCGATCACCGGCATAACGAACAATGCCGGAGGTGTCGTTAATCTAACAAGCTCAGGCACCATCACATCGTTTAACAACGCAACTTCGACGAGCACCCTCAACATCAGTGCGACGCCGGTTCCAACGATTACCACACTTACCGCAACAGCCTCGGGCAATACGGTCAATTATACTGGAACTGGACAAGCACTTAAGGTCACCACTTATCATCACCTTATTTTGAGTGGCGGCGCGGAAACTTTTGGCGCGATCACTACGGTCAACGGAAACCTGACGGTGAGCGGAACAGCAACTGCGACTTCGGGAGCAAACCTGACCGTCGGCGGAAACCTGACCGTCGGAACCGGAACAACCTTTACCGTTGGATCGAATTTTACGCTTGGGGTAACGGGAACAACATCGGTTGATGGCACGTTTGTTCTCGGCGGAACAGGTGCAAAGAGCTTTACCGGAAATGTCACGGTCAATAACGGCGGTACTTGGAACGAGACAGGGACTGGTGCTGTCAACTTCACAGGCACCTCACAAAGTCTCCAAAATGACGGGACCTTTACGGCAAATATCGGCGCCCACACGTTCAGCAGCACCGGCAATTCGATAAATGGTTCGAGTGGTGTATCAATACCAAACCTTACCATTAACGGAACAACGACGAACAACACTGCATTGACAGTTTCAGGCACTCTTGCGGGTTCAAGCACATTGACCAACAGCGCATCGAATACACTGAACCTTAGCGGAGCGTGTTCCATTACGACTCTTGCCAATGCGGGTACCATCGAACGTACAGGTAGCGGCTCGACGACTACTGTTCTCGCGAATTTGACAAATACCGGAACGATCAATCTAAACGGTTCCGGAACGATTACTGGCATCACCAACAACGCCGGCGGCGTGGTTAACCTTAACAGCTCTGGCACGATCACAACTTTTAACAACGCAACTTCGACGAGCACCCTCAACATCAGTGCGACGCCGGTTCCGACGATTACCACACTTACCGCAACGGCGGTTGGAAATACGGTCAACTACACTGGCGGCGCCCAGGCGGTAAAGGCGACAACTTACAGCTTCCTGAATTTTTCGGGTACTGGTGCAAAAACCATCGCAACAGGCACGTCGACCAATCGAAATTTGGATATCGGGAACAGCGTGGCAAAAGCAAACATTGGCGCTGGATTATCTATAGCGGTCAACTCGGTTTCATTTGCAGGTGTTCCGCAGGAATCAGGACTTTGGGGATCTACGGCTGCGATATCTGCTCCGGTCGCTCACAGGACAGATACATACTTCACCAGTTCGACAGGCGTTCTCAATGCTTCGAGTTCGGATCAAACCGTTACAGGCACAGCGACAGCAACGGCAGCAAGTAATACTTCGATTAGCGTATCGATGCCTTATACACAGGATGCCAATGCCGACAACACCTATACGGTCGACTACTGCCTGACATCTTCGGACTGCCCGACGAATGGCGGCTGGACAAATCACGTCACTGCGGCAACTCACATCGCGTCACCTTATACCACGACCATTACAGGACTTTTAAATGGCACCAGCTACGATGTTCGCGTCACGTATAACGACGCTGATGGCGTAACCGGAACAAATCCTCAGACTATTACCGCAATAACTTCGACCCGATTGTACCTGCAGAATGTGAATTCTGGTGTTACTACAACGAATCAGGGGACCTGGGGCGTAGTTTCAGGAGCACCTACATTCGTTCTGTCACGAACGAAATCGGGCACGGTATCGAGCCGAGGTGTGCAGCCTGGCTCCACTTCTACTACGAATGTTCTGGTTTACAAACTTGTCGGCGAACCACTTGCAGCACAAACGATTGCAGCAAATTCGACCCTTGACTGGGTGTTAGGTGCTCAGGAAAATAATGGCGACGCCGATATGGCCTACCGTTTGCACGCTTACGTGGTAAGTAATGATGGGACAACGGTAAGAGGCACCCTGCTTACCAATAACAACGATGGCACCGAATGGACAACAACAGCGGCAGGAAGAGCCCCTTCAGTGGCTAAGAATTTGACCGCAGTTACCGCACAGGCTGGAGACCGAATCGTTATCGAAGTCGGCTATGTGGCAACCACACCGGGAGCCAGTAACCGTGTTGGCACGCTTTGGTATGGCGGCACATCTGCAACCGACCTGGTCGACGGCAGTACGAGTCACACAACCAACCCTGGTTGGTTTGAATTCAGTCAGGGACTAAAAATTAACGATACCCCTACCGTTACGACGCCAACTGCAACATCGATCACAGATACAACCGCAACTTTAGGTGCAAACGTCACATCAGGCACCGGAATCACTGCCCGTGGAACTTGCTGGGGAACCACTCCGGCTCCGGTTACAAATTGCGTGGCCGAAGGCGGAACGACTACAGGTGTATTTACGCAGTCAGTAACCGGCCTTACCGCAGGAACCTTGATCTACTATCGAGGCTATGCGACCAATGCAGCCGGTATCGCTTATTCATCAGACGGCAGTTTCTATACGGAACCTGCAACACAGGCTTCGGGCGTCAATTTTAGTTCAGTTACCGGAACGTCAATGAACGTAAACTGGACCCGCGGCAGTGGTGATGGCGTTATAGTACTGATTAAGGCCGGATCTGCCGTGACAGGCACGCCTGCCGACGGCACATATACCACTTATACCGCGAACACAGCATATGGCAGCGGTACGCAGATAGGTGACGGCTATGTAATGTACAAAGGCACGGGTACAAGTGTCGGCGTTACAGGTTTGACACCTGGAGTCACTTATCACGTCGCAGTCTTTGAGTTCAAGGGAACGGTTGATACCGCAGGAGACGCCCAGGGAACAAACTATAAACCGACTCCGGCAACTGGTAACCAATCGACTGCAGCTCCAACAGCAACTAATACCGCGACCAGTACGCCTACAAACACATCAACAAATACCGCGACGCCAACTCCGAGTAACTCTGCGACGGATACACCGACGCCAACTGCAACGGAAACATTTACTCCGACTGCGACCAACACGGCGACGGATACTCCGACGCCGACCGCTACGGAGACATTCACTCCGACGGCAACAAACACTGCGACGGATACCCCGACACCTACCGCTACGGAGACATTTACTCCGACTGCAACTAACACTGCGACGGATACTCCAACACCGACTGCAACTGAAACATTTACTGCGACCGCTACAAACACTGCAACGGATACCCCGACGCCGACCGCTACGGAGACATTCACTCCGAC
>JBGARA010000102.1:0-11575 GCA_044230475.1 Pyrinomonadaceae bacterium
GATGATGATACGAGACTGATCTTTGACGACCAGCGGCACTTTGGGTTGATGAAGATCGTAAAAACGGGTGAGCTGCACGAGGCAAAGGAACTAAAGAAACTAGCTCCTGAACCGTTCTCTAATGAATTCACCACTGATTATCTTTACCATACGACAAAGTCCTCAAAACGCAATCTAAAAGAATTTCTGCTCGATCAAACAAAGGTCTGTGGCCTCGGAAACATCTACGCCGCTGAAGCTATGTTCGCCGCCAGCGTCGATCCGCGAATGTCAGCCTGTCGCTTGTCAAAACCGCGGGCATCGCGTCTGCATGCCAGCATTCGTGCCGTCCTTGATGAAGCTATTTCTTATGCAGCAAATCGTAAGATCGATCCCCAAGATCTCGAAGGCAATTATTTCGGCGGCAGCGACGACCCGCGATGGCTGGTTTACGACCGCGAAGGAGAGCCCTGCCGGCTTTGCAAATCGCCTATACTTAGGTTAAAACAGGGTGGAAGATCGACATATTACTGTCGTAAATGTCAAACAAAATAGTATCTAATATCGTTTTCCTTAGAGTTAAAAAAATGTTCTACGGAACATCCGGGAGGAATAAGAAGAATAATATGAAATCCAAGCTCAAATCCTTGTCGTTTTCTGCAAGCGTTTTCATCCTGCTGGTGGTGTTTGGAACCAGTCTGTCGATTGGGCAGGAAAAAGATCAAAAACCAAAGCTCAACGACGCAAGTAAACAAGCGCGTTTTTACGCTCTCAGCATTCTTGATGAGATCAAGGACATAATGAAAGAACATTATTATGACCAAAAATATCACGGTATGGATCTCAAGACCCGCATCGAGACCGCCAAGGAACGTGTAAAAACACTTCAGTACAACTGGCAGATGTATCGAGTGATCGCCCAGGTATTGGTAGAATTGGATGATTCGCATACGTTTTTTTTGCTGCCGCCAAGGACTGATCATTTTCGCTACGGGATAGACTGGCAGATGATCGGTGATAGTTGTCTGGTGACCGAAGTAAAGAAGGACTCGGATGCCTTTGCTCAGGGCATCGAAGTCGGGGATCAGATCCTCTCCATTCGAAATTTTACGCCGACCCGTGCCGACCTGTGGAAGATGAGTTATGTCATCTATCAACTCGATCCATCAAAAGTAATGTCGCTTAAGATAAAAAAGCTAGACGGTACCGAAAAGTCTCTTGTCATCAAAGCGAAAACCATGACCGACAAGGAATACCGAGCAGAAATAAAAGAAAGAAAAGAAAAGCTCAAAGCGAGGAAGGAAAAGGACGAGTATCAACCTTTCAAATGTGAAGAAATCAGTAAAGAATTGGTCGCGTGCAGATTGGATTCGTTTGTAGTCGAAAAAGGCGATATTGACAAAATGATGAAGCGTGCATCGAAATACCCAAAATTAATACTTGATCTCCGGCAGAATGGCGGAGGTCTAGTTACGATCGAAGAATATCTTCTAAGTCATTTTTTTGACCATGAGGTCAAAGTCGCCGACGAGGTAACCAAGAAAAAAACGGAAACTTCAAAAACGAGAGTATTGGATGCTGACCGCCGGTACAAAGGTGAACTAGCTGTCCTAGTTGACTCTGAGTCCGCTTCTGCCGCAGAAATAACTGCACGTGTGCTTCAGATAGAAAAACGTGCAAAAGTTTTTGGTGATTTTAGCGCAGGTGCGGTTATGACAAGTATTGTTGTACCTTTCACTCAAATGCTTGACATGGATACAGTGTTCGCTTCTAACTTATTTGCAATGAGCGTTACGATATCCGATGTCATTATGAGTGATGGCTCCCGACTTGAAAAAGTTGGTGTAACTCCCGATTTTCCGATCTTACCAACCGGTTTAGCACTCAAACAAAAAATGGACCCGATCTTAGCAGTTGCCGCAGAAAAAATGGGAGTTCCGCTAAGTCCAGAGAATGCCGGAAAATTCAATTTTATCCGGGAAAAAGATCTTGACGAGGAGCAAGGCTCCCCGAAAGATGCGAAATAATCACTTGACGCGATGAGGAAATAAGGACATTATGGTTACAAGATCGTGGTGAGTTAATGCGACTTGCGACCACGTTAAATAAACTGCTAAACAGCCAACAGACAAATCAATTTTGAAAAGTCTCGCTGTTTTGGCGAGGCTTTTTGTTTATGAAGAATTTTCGTGAAATTTTAGATTCCGACGGTATATACGTTTTTGACGGAGCGGTCGGCACGCGCCTTTACGACAAGGGTGTTTACATCAATCGCAGTTACGACGAGTTAAATCTCACAAATCCCGATCTGGTACGTGAAGTTCATCAGGAGTACGTTGACGCCGGAGCTCAGATAATCGAAACAAACACGTTTGGCGCGACGCGGCATAAATTGCAGCCTTACGGCCTCGAAAGTAAATTGCGTGAGATCAATATCGCCGCTGCCAGGATCGCTCGCGAAGCCGCCGGTGACAAAGCCTACGTCGCAGGAGCGATCGGCCCGCTCGGACTGCGTCTTGAACCACTCGGCCCGACCTCTTTTGACGAAGCCCGCGAGATGTACAAGGAGCAGGTCGAGGCGTTGCTCGAAGGAGGTGTCGATCTTTTTATCCTCGAAACTTTTTCCGAACTGCCGCTGATCGAACAGGCCATCCGCGCCGTTCGCGAGCTTTCCGACCTTCCGATCTTCGCACAGATGACGATCCAGATGGACGGCAAAACTCTCTACGGCGACACGCCTGAGCATTTCACGAAAAAGCTCGATGCCCTCGGAGTAGATGTCATTGGCCTGAACTGCGGAATGGGCCCAAATCACCTTCTCAATGCTCTCGAAAAAATGCGTGCCGTCACCGACAAGCCACTTTCGGCACAACCGAATGCAGGTCTGCCGCGCGACGTTCAAGGACGTCAATTCTATATGGGCTCGCCCGAATACATGGCTGAGTTTTCGCGGCGTTTCGTCCAGGTCGGTGCAAAATTCGTTGGCGGCTGCTGTGGAACGACCCCAACGCACATAAAACTTATTGCCGACGGCATACGTTCCATAAGCCCTCGCGTGACCGCAAAGGCCGTTCTCAAAAACGAACCGGTCACGATCTCCGAATTGAAACCTGACGACGTTCAAGTCGTGCCTCAGGAAAAACGGTCGCGCTGGTCGGCAAAGATCGCGCGTGGCGAATTTGTAACGTCGGTCGAGGTTCTCCCGCCGAAAGGATGTGACGCCCAGAAAACGCTCGACTCGATCCGACTCCTAAAAGACGCGGGTGTTGACGGGGTAAATATTCCTGACGGGCCTCGTGCACAAACGCGAATGTCAGCCCAAGCGACTGCGGTTCTTGTCGAACGCGAGATCGGGATCGAAGCGGTGCTGCATTACTGTTGCCGCGACCGTAACCTGCTCGGAATGATGTCCGATCTTCTCGGTGCCGCCGCCTTAGGACTAAATAATTTACTTCTGATCACAGGTGACCCACCAAAAATGGGGCCTTATCCGGACGCGACTGCGGTGTTCGACATCGACGCAATCGGTCTGACCAACATGGTCAATAAGCTCAATCACGGCCTCGATCTCGGCAATAATCCGATCGGCAAACCAACTGCGTTCTCAATAGGTGTCGGGGTTAATCCCGGCGCCGTGAATATCGAGGAAGAGATAAAACGCTTTGAGTGGAAGGTCGAAGCCGGTGCAGAATACGCGATCACACAACCGGTTTTTGACACCGAACAGCTAAAACGTTTTCTCGATATGATCTCCCACGTTCGCATACCAATTGTTGCAGGCATTTGGCCATTGATCAGTTTTCGCAATGCGGAGTTCCTGCACAACGAAGTGCCCGGCGTTCAGGTGACGGCTGAGATACTCGAACGGATGCGTATCGCGTCGGACAAAGGCAAGGAAGAAGCCCGCGAGGAAGGAATCAACATCGCCCGCGAATCTCTACTTGAGGTTCGCGATCTGATCCAGGGAGTGCAAGTCTCGGCGCCATTTGGCAACGTAAAATATGCGTTACAAGTTTTCGAGGCACTTGACGAGTTTAAGAGCTGAACCGAGCGGCCTTTAGATTTTTCACCACAACGGCACGAAGGCCACAAAGAACATCTGTTATGTTACTTTGTGTTCTTTGTGTCTCTGTGGTGAATCCGTCTAAGGTACGAGAACTATCTTGCCCAAGGCCTTGTTTTCGATGACTCCGTGATGAGCGATCGGAGCGTCCGACAGCGTAAGTATTTTGCGGATAACCGGACCTAAGAAACCTTTGCTCAATCCGCCAAAGATCGCTGTGTGAATCTGATCTCTGTCAGACTGCGGTGAATTGAAAAGAGACATTCCGTAAACAGTCGCATCCTTTCCCATGATAGCTCGCGGGTTAAAATCCAAACTGCCGCGATTGCCAACCACGACGATCCTGCCAAACATCGCAAGTGCATCGAAATCTTTTTGCAGATTAATATTGGCAAGCATTTCGATAATGATATCGACGCCCCTGCCGCCTGTAAGGTCTTTAATGCTTGCAAAATGAGATTCATCGGTGTGATCGATGACATGATCGGCCCCCTGTTCTGCGACAAGTTTCTTGCCTTCTTCAGAGCTTGCCGTTCCTATTACTTTAAGCCCGGCATTCTTTGCCCATTGGATCGCAGCAATTCCGACACCGCCGGATGCACCATGTATAAGTACGGTTTCGCCCAATCCGGCTTTTGCCTTTTGAAACAGAGCTCGATAGCTGGTGGCGTAAGGAGTCCAAACTCCAGCTCCCTGCTCAAAGCTAACGTTATCCGGAAGCTTTCCTAGCTGTTTTTCTTCGCACAACGCATATTCTGCGTAGGTGCCCGTCAAAGAGTCAGCCGTATAGACGCGATCACCAACCTTAAATTTTGTTACCGCATCACCGACTGCTTCAACAATGCCAGCGGCGTCTTTGCCCGGTGTGTAGGGTAGCTTTGGAGCGTGAGCATGGTTCCCTGTTCGGAGATATGTATCTACGGGGTTAACTCCGGCAGCTTTGATGCGGATAAGAACCTGAGTCCCGGCAGGCTGATGCAATGAAACCTCTTCGAGTTTCATTACTTCGGGAGCACCAAATTCGCGCACGACTATTGCTTTCATAAATGAAGTTTACCGACGAAACAAACAAAATACATCTAAGCAAATGATTGTTTAGTGAACTTGGCAGCTTTCGTGGACAAAATTCCTATTCCACAGTGACCGATTTCGCTAAGTTTCGCGGCTGATCGACATCACATCCGCGCCGGACAGCGATGTGATACGAAAGCAACTGCAAGGGAACGATCGAGAGAACCGGCCCGAGCAGATCAGACGTCTCGGGTATTTCGATTATGTGATCGGAAACTTTGCAACTCATTGTATCGCCTTCGGTCAAAACCGAGAGAATGATACCGTCGCGAGCCTTTACTTCAACGATATTCGAATGTGTTTTTTCGTATCGGAGTTCGCTCGCCTCGTTACCTTTTTCGCGAGTGTTGACGATCACAACAGGCAGCTTCTCATCTATGAGAGCATTAGGGCCGTGCTTCATCTCGCCCGCCGGATAGCCCTCGGCGTGGATGTAGCTGATCTCTTTCAATTTCAAAGCGCCTTCGAGAGCGACCGGGAAATTTATGCCGCGGCCAAGATAGAGAAAATCCTGCGAGCGAAAGAACTCTTTTGAAAGCTCCTCGATCTTTTCGGCATCGTTCAACAGCTGCTCGATCTTCAGCGGAAGCTCGGCAAGGTCCTGCGCCAGCTTTTTCGCCTGCGTCTCGTCGATCTTCCCGCGAAGCCGTCCGAGATACATCGCAAACAAATATAACGCGACCATCTGGCAAGTAAACGCTTTGGTCGAAGCAACCCCGATCTCAGGCCCTGCGTGTGTCAGGATCGTGCCGTCAGCTTCACGAGTGATCATCGAACCCTGAACATTACAGATCGCAAGTATCTTGCAGCCTGCCTGTTTTGCCTCGCGCATCGCGGCGATAGTATCCGCAGTTTCACCTGATTGCGAGATGACGATGATGAGGTCATTTTCGCTCAGCACAGGATCACGATAGCGAAATTCCGAGGCGTAATCGACCTCAACGTTAACGCGTGCAAGCTGTTCGAGCATATACTTGCCAGCAAGCGCGGCGTGCCACGAAGTGCCGCATGCGGCGATCTTGATCGACGTTATGCCGAGAAGATCTTCATCCGAAATATCCATCGGATCGAGATAAACTTTGCCGTTATCCAAAGAAACGCGGCCCTGCGAGGTATCGCGAACAGCTCGTGGCTGCTCGTAAATCTCCTTGAGCATGAAATGCTTGAAGCCACCCTTCTCAGCCTGGATCGGGTCCCAAGTGATACGCTGCTGTTTCGGCTCGACGACGTTCCCGTCAAAGTCCGTGACGCGAACCGCATCTTTTGTTAGTACGGCAATTTCCCTATCCCCGAGAAAGAAAACATCACGGGTGTGCTGCAGGATCGGTGGAATGTCGGATGCGACAAAAAATTCTCCATCACCCAGCCCGATCACGACCGGCGGACCTTCGCGAACCGAAATTATGGTGTCGGGTTCGTCCGACGAAATGATCGAGAGCGCAAATATTCCTCTTAGCTCCTTCACTGTTTTGCGAACAGCAAGCTCTAGCGAAAGTTTTTCCGTATCGATGTAATGCCCGATCAAATGAGCTACGACTTCCGTGTCGGTCTCGGTATTGAAGGTATGGCCGAAATCTTGTAGCCGCTCCTTGAGCGTCAGATAATTTTCAATAATGCCATTGTGAACAACAACGACCTTGCCCGATTGGTCACGATGCGGATGCGCATTTTCCTCGGTCGGACGACCGTGAGTCGCCCAACGCGTATGACCGATGCCATAATTACCATCAAGCGGACTTAGACGAATCGCCTCTTCTAAATTCCGCAGCTTGCCCTCGGCACGGCGCAGTTCCATGTGATGATGATCATCCACCACCGCAATGCCCGCTGAATCGTAGCCGCGATACTCGAGCTTTCTCAAACCATCGATGATCAACGGCACAACCTGTTTGTTTCCAACGTATCCAACAATTCCACACATAATGTATCGAAACTAAAACCTACGGGCGTTTTTCAAAAAAGCAAATCCAAGCAAAATGCCAGCAACGCCAACAACGGGCTGCATCGGAGACGTCTGGCCTCCCGTAAAAAACACTTCAAGAGAACGTAAAACACTCAAAAGGCCGAACAATCCAAAGATGCCTGCTAATAAATATAGCAATAGCTTCATGCTGAACCTGCCTTTGGTTTGGGTTTCGCCGGAATTCCGACCACCAGCGAATTTGGTTCCACATCTTTCGTGACTACGCTTCCCGCACCGGTCGCGGCACCGTCACCAACCTTGATCGGGGCGACTAACATTGTATCGGAGCCGATCTTAACATTGTTGCCGATGTGAGTTTCGTGCTTGTTTTTGCCGTCGTAATTGCAAGTGACAGTTCCGGCGCCGATGTTTGTGTCTTCACCAATGGTCGCATCGCCGAGATAAGTCAGATGACTGGCTTTTGAGCCTTTTCCGAGTTTGGTTTTCTTCAATTCGACAAAATTTCCGACTTTTGAACCCTCGATCATAACGGCATGTCCACGAAGATGTGCCATCGGACCGACGGTGCAATTATCACCAACGGTCGAATCGGTAATGAAGCAATTATCGCGTATCTCGACACTGTTCCCCACAGTTGATTTAACGATCCGCGTTCCCTGTCGAATAATGCAACCTTCGCCGATCACACTGTTGCCTTCGATCGCGACATTTGGATATATCACCGTATCGCGTCCGACTTTTGCACGGCTACTGATATATGCAGAGGCGGGATCGACAAACGACACGCCGCTTTCGATCATCAGTTTTTCGATGGTTTGCTTTCGCAGGGTTGTTTCCATTTCTGCGAGCTGACGGCGATCGTTGACTCCCTCGACTTCTCGCGGGTCGTCGCATAGAAATATTGCAACGTCATCCCCCTGACTTCGCAAAATGCTCGGCACGTCCGTCAAATAATATTCGCCTTGAGCATTGTTGTTGCCGATTTGCGACAAGGCCGCGAATAGTTTTTTCGTATCAAAGCAATAGATACCGGAGTTGATCTCGTCGATCAATTTTTCATCGTCGCTTGCATCTTTTTGTTCGACGATCTTCTCGAACGAGCCATTATCGTCACGTACGACGCGGCCATAACCGCTCGGATCTTTTAGACGGACGGTCAGAACCGTGCACGCTGCGCCGCGACCACGATGTTCGTTGTGCTTCTGAACAAGAGCCTGCAAAGTTTCCGATCTTATCATCGGCACATCGCCGGAAAGAACAAGCACAGTCGAATCGTTATCTTCTAGAAATTCTCGTGCGGAATTAACTGCATCACCTGTCCCAAGCTGCTGTTTCTGCAATGCAAAGTCGACCAAAGTCTCATCGTTTTCATTTAGGACAGCAGTCTTGACATCCCCTGCCTGATGGCCAACGATGACGTAGATCTTAGCCGGGTTAAGAGTCTGTGCGGTTTCGCAAACGTGGTTAATTAGCGGCCTGCCATCCAGCTTATGCAGCACCTTGGCAAGGTTGGACTTCATCCGCGTCCCAAGCCCTGCGGCCATAATGAGAATGTCGAGTTGAGATTTCACAGGGTAATTTTACAGGACGGTAAATGATCTTTCTAATTGCCAACCGAAGCCTTTTCTCGCGGCTGTAAAGCACATAGTAAAAGGACGTCTGCGAGCTTTGCCGGATTGTGCCTTACCTTATCTCCGTCATCCAACAGATTACCATAAACGATCTCGGCGCCTTCAATAGTCGCAGGCGAGATCGATCCACGAAGGCCGATCTGTTCAGCGCCTTCCCCGGCATACATTTCTGACTGTGATTTGCTGATCGGATGATCATTTACAATAACGTAATCAAAGTTGATCTGCGGAGCGTATTGCCGTACAAGTTCGAGATGATGTCTTGCGGAAAAGCCGTCGGTTTCGCCGGGCTGGGTCATGAGATTACAAACAAATATCTTTACGGCTCGCGATGATGCAATGGCATCGGCTACGCCCTCGACGAGTATCGGCGGCAGAAGACTGGTAAACAGCGAACCGGGTCCTATCGTAATAACATTTGCCTCGTGGATCGCGGCGAGTGCTTCCGGCATAGGTTGACAGTCTTCTGGATCGAGAAACAGGCGTTTCATTTTGCCGCCAAGCTCCGAGATCTTAGTTTCTCCGCGAACGACCGAACCGTCTTCCAACTCAGCCGCAAGCCTGACATCGGCAACCGTCGCCGGATAAATGTGGCCTTTGCTGGCAAGGATCTCGGATGAAAGTTTAACGGCTTCGCCAAAATCACCAGTGATCTCGGTCAACGCCGCGAGAAATAAATTGCCAAAATTATGCCCGCCGAGGTCTCCGTCACCGCTAAAACGATGTCTGAATAACTTAGAAAGAAGATGCGAGTCCTCAGACAGAGCGACCATGCAATTGCGGATATCTCCCGGCGGCAGCATTTGCAGCTCTTCGCGCAGCCTGCCCGAACTACCGCCGTCGTCCGTAACCGCGACGATCGCTGACAGATTATCAAGCCATACGGGCTCGATATCAGCCGCATCTACAAAACGTTTCAGTCCTGAAAGCAGCATCGAAAGGCCTGTCCCGCCGCCGATCGCAACGAAATTCAACCCAGAAGGCTTGTCGGAAAACAGGTGATGCTTCATCTAAGCGAAAAAAAGCGCGGAAAAACTGACGAGGTAAGAGGCTTTTGCCGGTAACACAGAATAAAAGCCGGCGAACGCAGCCGGTCACTGAGATTCTAGCATTTTACACCGAATATCATCAATAAAATATGCAAACAGATACCTCAGACTCAAGCATCCTTGCTCGCCCGCCGTTGGACACGCACACATTTTTTCCCGTCAGAACCGGGAGTGGCAGCGACTGGTTCTTTTTAGCTGGGGAGCGTGAATCAAACGGATCAGAACAAGAGGGCAGTTTCTGATCCGCGTTCATCTGCGTAAATCTGTGGCCAAATTTCTTTAGCTAGTCAGAACAGTTCAACCTTACCGTTGGCAACTGTCACTCTCGGCTCACCCTCATTGAACATGATCCGCTCAAATGAGATCGCTGAGACCGAACCAGCCGCTCCAACCGCGGTGAATCTCAGATTCACCAACACTCCGTCCTCGTCTATCGGATATGCTCCGTAAACCACAACTCTCAGGAGTCCCGGCTCATTCGCATTAGTAACAAAAGACAGTCCGCGGCTTGCCGTACCCTTAAGATCGACCAAACCATCGGCAGGCTGCATAACGAGAGGATCGTATCTGAGATCAAACTCATAGGAGATCACATCTTTGCCCGAAATAACCTGCACATTCACCGGCAAAACGATATCTTTCCCAACCTCAGCAGTCACCTCCGGCAATTCAACGGCGATACCTCGCACGGCTCCGCGGCTTCCCTTCGTCTCTTGTCTTCCCTCTGCCGGTCTCGCCGCGCTCGGCGTCCAGTTGCCCGACACTTCACCTATCAGAATGCCGATGAAGTCTTCCCCAATAGGATTACCGATCGGATCGGTGTAGCTGCGTGTCGTCGCCGATGAGCCGATAGGGAACGTCGGATTAGGAACAAAGAATCTCCACTGGTTCGTGTTTCCGATAGGAGCACCTAATCCGGCAACAAACCTCGCGATCAACGCAGCATCGTTCGACGAGATCGCTCCGTTGCCGCTGGTGTCGGCGGCGATCTTCTTAGTGTTCGAGGTGATCGTCAATGTTCCGGCCACATGCTGTGCTATCTGGGAGCACCTAATCCGGCAACAAACCTCGCGATCAACGCAGCATCGTTCGACGAGATCGCTCCGTTGCCGCTGGTGTCGGCGGCGATCTTCTTAGTGTTCGAGGTGATCGTCAATGTTCCGGCCACATGCTGTGCTATCTGCGCCGCGTCGTTCGACGTAACGCTGTTCTGGCCCGTCGTCTTCGTGACACCGATCGTGTATGAACCCGATCCGAAACCGGTCAATGTGTACTGTCCAGCCGTTCCGCCGGGTGCGGCAGTCGTCGTCGAAACCGTCGGCGAGCCTACAGTGCTTGAAACCGTCGCATTCGAAATGAACTTGGTCCCAGCGTTCGAGTTACCGTATGTCACAACTCCGCTGACAGAGGGAGTGCCTGAGGTTGTCGGTGTTGGCGTCGGCGTGTCAGTCGTAGTGCTTGTCGGCGTCGGTGTGGTTGCGCACGCTCGATGCAAAATAGAAACAGTGCCGTTAAAGTTCGCCGTCACAATATCTTGCCTGCCGTCCAGGTCGAAATCTCCAACCACGTCCGCGTATATGCTGGCTCCGGTTGCAAAATCTACCGGGGCCGCAAACGAGGCCGCTCCATTGCCTTTTAATACCGACACAGTCGCGGATGCATGATTAGCAACAGCGATATCCTGTATGCTGTCTCCGTTAAAATCAGCCACTGCGACACCCATTGGCTCACCCCCGACCGTAATGTTTGACGCGGATGCAAATCCGCCCGTTCCGTTCCCGATCAGGATGGAGATGTTATTTGAAAAGCGATTTGCGGTTACCAGATCTTGTTTTGCGTCATTGTTAAAGTCGCCTAG